>NZ_JBFPKN010000037.1:0-43058 GCF_040948805.1 Paraburkholderia sp. BR13439
GAAGATGACATTGGCTCCACCCGAATTGAGGGCATCCGGCATCAAATCGAAATGAACCAACCTCGCGCGACGGCTCGTTGGAACGATGAGCCGCGCATCAGTGAGGTGTATTTCAACAGCCTGCTAGACGTCGTACGGGCACTAGAGGTCGTACCGGCGTGTTACAACGAGGCTCTGGACGGGGATCGATTCGACAGCGGCGACGGTCCGACAGAGGGCGTGACTTCGCTGACCGAGACGTTGCCGGATCCTATAGAGCGGGCTTCACAACGCATCGTAATTGTCGCGGTGACCGACGCCGCACCTGAAATTGAAACGCCATTGCCGAACGCGGACGACGAGCCGCCCATCGACTCGCCAAGCCATGTGCAAAGCGATGTGCCAAGCGATGCGATCGGTTCGCTGCAAGCCGAACCTGCCGGCCTGCCCGCCGCGTTGTTGGCGGCCGTCGAGGCGCGACTTGCCGTTCACGTCGGGCCGGTGGCCCGCGTGCTGGTCGCGCGGTACTCGGCAAGGCAAGCGGATTTCCCCCAGTTGTCTGCGCGACTGGCGGACCATGTCCCGTCGATCGCGGCCCGCGAGCAGTTCATGCGAGCGCTCGAAACGATGCACGGCATATTCGAAACTGCTTCGGGCAAATCGGAACCGCCTGCGAATACGGGGCTTCAGAATGTGCAGAGCGCGTCACCCCCCGACGAGGCCGCTCCGAGCGCCGTACCCTTGCCCGAGCAGGTCGAGTCCGCGGCATTCCAACTGGCGCGCTATCTTGGCCCCATCGCGCGCGTTATCGCCCGGCGCGAGGCCGCGATCGCGGCCGATTTGCAGTCGTTTCACCGCCGTCTGGCCGAGGCGATCTCGAATGAAGCAGATCGCGCAGCTTTCCAGCGCGCCGTCTCTTGACGGTTCCCGCCCGTTCGGAGGGGGCCTAGTCGCGCAAATATTCGGGCAACTCGCTCATGAGGAAATCGACGGCCGTCCGCACGGCGGGTGTCGCTCCCAGTCGAGACGGTAGCGCCACGCTCAACGTGGCCGAGAGAAGGCGCCAATCGGGAAGGACCCGCACCAGCCGGCCGTCCCGAAGATCGGCGTGGCAAAGCGGGATAGGCAAGGCCGCCACGCCGGTCCCCGCGAGCGCACTTGAACGCGCCATCAATGCATCATTGCAACGCACGCGCGGACGGTACGCAACGTCGAAGCGCTGTCCGCCTGGCCCATACAGCTCCCACGTTCGCGCCTGCCCACACGGCGTCAGTTCGACCCCCGCGGCGCCATCGAGCTGAGCCGGATCCGTCGGCAAGCCATCGGGAAAAAACCCCGGCCTGGCGACGAGAACCGTGCGAACGTCCGCCACCCTCCGCGCGACCAGTGACGAGTCCCGCAGGGGCCCGTGATGGTTTCTGAGCGCGAAGTCGAAACCCTCCCGCACGAGATCGACGTAGCGATTCGACGCCAGAAGTTCCAGATCGATGCCGGGATGCAGCGCTTGCAATTTGGGCGCGAGTTCGGCGAGCGCCATGTGCACGAGGCCGGTCGTGCACGCGATGCGCACCCGGCCGACCGGAGCGTCGAGACGTTCCCGGATTGCCGTCTCGGCCGCCCGCACTTGCACGAGTACATTCACGCAATGCCGATGAAATTCGGCGCCCGCCTCCGTAAGCGAGAAATGGCGGGTCGTGCGGTTGGCGAGGCGCACGCCGAGGGTTTGTTCGAGCGATCGAATGCGTTTGCTGAGCGTGCCTTTCGGGATGCCGATCTGTTCCGCGGCGGCCGTGAAACTTAGCTTCTCGACCACGACCGCAAAATAGTAAAGGTTGTTCAAATCCATGACGGCGTCATATCCAAGTAATCGAGATCGGACACCAATGTACTTAGCAACGCGCCGGCGAGAAAGCAGCAAGAAAGCGCAGATCCGTTTCCATTGAGAAACGGCGGCTTTGACACAGTGGAACAGGTCGAATCGGCAGCAAGCCCCGTTCAAGCGGCCTGCGGTTTGCGGGTACAGCCCGTTACGAATGTCTCACTTGGTGACTTCGCCAAATGAGCAGTGAATTCGCCTGCGGAGTTTGGAGACGGCCTTGGTTCGATACCGTGTGTCTTGCGACTGTCAATCGAGAAACAGTGCAAACCACCAACCAGTTCCAAGGAGTTAGCGATGCGTGTGAACGAAGTCAGCCGAACGAGATTTGTCGCCGCCGAGCCGGGAAATTCGAATGGCCCGGACCAGAACCCGAACGTGCAAAGCCGTCTCGGCGACATGGAGTCTGCGCTTTCCAATGTGGCCCAGGAAGCTGCAAGCAATTCGCCGGCCGATGGAAGTGTGGGACCCGGTTCGGCGTTTCAGTCTGGTTCGAGCAGCGACGGCAGCACAAGGCAGTCCGGCGACCCTGTGACGCCCGATTCGTCGTTTTCGTCCGGCGCGAGCAGCGACCCCAGCGCAACGCAGTCCGGTGGCGGAGTGACGCCCGATTCGTCGTTCTCGCCAGGTCTGAGCAGCGACCCCAACAGCCCTTCATCGAACGGTCAGCAGATGAGCGATCAACAACAAACGGCCACCCACCACAAGCACCACCACCAACACGCAGGCGACGCGGCTCAAAGCCAAGCCCAGGCCACGGCCCACAGCTGACGCATGGACTGACGGTGCCCCGATTCCATGGAGCGTCGATCGAACGACAAGTCATGCTAGTACGGCGTGAATGAGCAAGATCGACGCCTCATGGATCGTCGAGAGCGCGAGAATATCTGGCGAGACGCGACGGCACAACCCTATCACGGTGAACGGCGTCAATAATATGAATCTATTCCGGCAGACTATCGACATCATTGGACCGCTTGAGCAGCTGTCCTCGGGGAAATGGAACAGTGTCTACCGGACGACATATCGTTCCTTTGACGGCGAAGTGAAGCACGGAGTCTTCAAGCCACAGCGATCCTACGCGCGCGCGAGTATTCCCGATAGCAAGCCCAGGTTATGGCTTGACCCATTTCGTATCGGCTCTTCGACCAGCGCGCGCAATGTCGCCGCCTATCAGCTGAGCAAGCATCTTGAGTTCGACGTCATTCCATTCACTGCCCATGCAAGGCACCAACAACGCGATGGGATAGTCATGAGCCTCGTGGCCGGTGAGTCGGCGACGAAACGCCTGGTTCAGGAGGACCTTACCGACGAGGCCATGGTTCGTACAATCCTTCGGGATCGCGAGCGTTGGACCCGCGTCACGCCTGCGTCACCCGATGGACCGGTACTCATGCGAGCCTTGAGCTACACGGCCGACGAAATGAGGCAGGTTCAGAGAGACTTGCGTCTGGCATGCATCGACGAGCATGGCCGCATCAAAGTGTATCGACCGCTATCGAGTGTTGATCTCGGCAGCACCGTCGCAAAGCGAGCACTTGTAAAGCTTCAACTTCTTGATGCCATCGTCGGCACGTTCGATCGTCACGCCAGCAACTACATCATCGAAAAAAGTCACGACACTGGTGACATCACTGGCATCAAAGGTATCGATAACGATTTTTGCTTTCCGAATCGAATGGCATCCTACACGGAGATGTCGAATGCATACCCGTACCATGTCGGGCTGCCACGTGTCATCGACGAAGAGATGCGAGATCGCATCCTGAGTTTGACTCCGCAAATCGCCGACGATCTCCTTCGGGATTTGCTTCAACGATCCGAAATTGAAGCAACAAATTCGCGAATCTCCGATATACAAAGACAGATAAAACGTCGTCCAGCCAACGACATCATTTCCGACAATGAATGGCAATGCGTCAACTTTTTCGATCCGAACTATTCCTATATTGCCCGCGATGGAAAAATTCCAGTCCTCTCATGGCCTGGCTGACGTCTGGCGTCGATAACCACTTATTAAGCTCAAGAAGGAACACCCCCCAATGTCAGTGCATGCTATCGGGTCTGGCGCAAATGCCTCCTTCGGGTCCGAACCTGGCGCCGCACCGGCGCCCTCCGGAATCGATCAGCAGTTGGCGCAGCTTCTTCAAATGCTTTTCGCTCATTTGAGCCAGAGTGACCAATGGCTTCCACAGGACGATGCCCCGTCCGATGACGACCGGTCTGACATGGGCGCTTCCGGCGACGGCCCCTCCACCCTTGCGGCGGGCTCCGGCGATTCGGCTGCGGTACCGATGCGGGCAAGCGGATCGACCGGCACTGACGCGCCGCACCTGGTAGTGCAAGCCACGCCGGCGGCTGGGCAATCGGATGCGACTCAGGCCCCCGGGTCAGCCGCGCCGCTCAGCACGACCCCGCAAACCACGGCGCTCACGCCCGACCAAAGCAAGCAAGCCGCGCAAGCCTACGTGAGCAATCTGCAACAGGACTTCGGCCTTACCAAGGATCAGGCGGCCGGCATCGTAGCCAACTTGTGGCACGAGAGCGGCGGCATGAACTCAGGCATCAATCAGGGCGGTGCGATCGGCCAGCCCAGTCCCAACATGAACGACGACAATGCGAACGGCTACGGCATCGCGCAGTGGGGTGGATCGCGCAAGCAGGGGCTGCTGGACTATGCCAGCCAACATGGCCTCGACCCGTCGAGCGAGGCAGCCAACTATGGCTACTTGAAGCAGGAATTGCACACGACCCAAGCCGGTGCCATTGACGCTGTGAAAGCCACCAATAACCCACAAGACGCAACCGAAGCATTTTGCAATGCGTTTGAAAAGCCGTCCGATCCCGAGATGGATTCGCGATTGAGTCACTTGCCGGACATCGTGGGCGCCTGACTCGACGCGCGGCTGCGGGTGGTGCCCTCGGTCGGCGCCCCGGCGGGAACATGGTGCCTTCGTTTCTCGGACGACGTTTTCACAAAGTCTGCCATCCGTTTCGCGGTCCGGTGGGATACTCGACTCCAGTCATTCATCCGGTCCGCCGCGCCTTTTTCGGGCAAGTCCGGCCCTCGCCCAATTACGCAAACGTGTCGACTCTATGCCGAATATCGCTCTTTCACCAACGCATCCAAGTTTTCCTCCGCCAAGCTATGAGGAGGCTATGCGCGATCCTTCTGCTCCCGCTGTCACTTCTCCTGATATTCTCGACCTCGGTGCTCGCCACTCCCGCTTGCCAGACCATCTTCTCGCGGACCTGAAACCCTTAGCCGCCCTCACCGCCACCGGCGTCGGTGCAGTCGGAGCGACCGGATTGTCGATAGCGTATAGCGTTACTCACCATGTCGGCTACTTCTGGGGCGCCGTGGCATGTGGGGAGTCTGCGCGGCGGGAATTAACTACCTGCGTGCTGAGCATTGAGAGCTATCCGCAAGCGGCTTTGCCCGAAGCAAAGGGCGCGGGTCAATACCGCGCCATTTTCACGTAACACGGGCGAGCGAAGCCACACCGCTCGTCCGGAACAACAATCACAACCCGATTGACTCTGCGCAAGGCGAGAAGCATGTGCGGTTGCTGCATGTTCTTCGCCAATCCGCAATAACGTACCCTGCTCAACTTCGACGCGACGGTGTTGCCGCCTGTCCACTTCGTCCTCGTTAGGCTGGCTATTTTCAGGGGCGATATCGGCACGGATGACAGATGTCGAAGATACCCAGAAGCTCGGCACCAAGGTCGATATCGAGCGGGAACAATGGCGCCCAGAACGTCGGAGGAGATAGCAGCGGAGTGCCCGAAGACCGGGTGTCTCGTGCGACTTCGACCGAAAGCTCATTGATCGGCGAGCTGCCTCCGTTTCATTCAAGTCCGACGTTGCGGGTCACCGTCGGATTGCGATGGCACCGTCGTTGGTACCCGTCGCGAAGAACATACTTCGTTTTATTGGTCTCGACTGCGCGGTTTTGTGCGACGAATGCACTGATCCAGGCGATGATCCGTCCCGCAGCATTTTCTCGAAAGATAATTTTGCCGGCGCAGAGAACCGCCATGGAGATGCCAATCATGCAAGAAGCCAACACCGGCCTTGGCGAGGCCGGGTCCCTTGCCGCGACTCAGCCACTTCCGCATTTGACGATTCCGCTGCTGTACCAAGGCTCCGAAATCTGGTTTTCCGCCTACCGCGTGGACTCGGGATTTTGCGCCTTCGCCCTGCCCTGCGCGGTGTTGCGTGATCGACTCGGTATCCACCATGTGCCATCCTTGCAGTGGCGGCACGCCTTCGAGCTAGATCGGCACAATATCGTAGCCGCGGCTGCGGGCAAGTTCCCCAGTCATGGGGGCAGACGTGTCAGGCTTTCGGCGGCCGACTTCGCCCCAAGACCGATCGACACGTCGGCGGCACGATCCTCGATCAGAACGTATACGTCACCGAAACCGACTCGATATCCTGCGTCTTCCTTGCCGTGACCGGACCATTCGCCGCGCTGCCCACGAGACGCAACAGACGCACGGAACCGCCGATGGCCCAGTGAGCGTCGAGCTGATAAATCGCGTCGACCCCGAAATACACGTCCTGCACGCCTGCATGGGCGGCATACTGCGGCAGGCCCGACGCATCGCTCTGCCCGGAATTCACGCCGTAAAACGTGCGCGCATACTGGCCGCTCATCCAGTCCACGCCCGGCCCGGTACTGATCGAAAGCCTGTTGCCGAGCGGTAGCGTGCCGGTCGCATTCAGGTTGCCGATCAGGCCCTCGTGATGACCGCCAATGTCCTGAGCGGCGGAGGCGGCGACCGCAAAAGGTGCAAACGAGTACTGGGTAAACAGCTTAGCCCGCGGCGTCATCGGCACGTTGCCCATGCCATGCAATTTCGAGTCGTCTTTTTCCAGGCGCTGATTCAGGTCGTACTGCACGGACAGCCCGGCATTCCATTGCGCGTTGTTGACGATATACACGCCAAGCGGTTCGTCGTCGCGGAAGAAGATGCGATTCCTGTACTCGATGTCGAACGCGGGCCACGGCTGGATACGGCGCGTATCGGCGCCGGGATAGCGCGGCTGAACGATCGCCGTCGCGCCTACCGTCACCTTCCAGTTCGACGTGCTCGTTGAGTCTGTTGGAGGCATGGCGGGTATCGTCGGCATGGTCGGCATGGTCGGCATGCCTTCCGTCGGGGCGGCTAGCGCGCCATAGCTGGCTGCGCTCATAACCGCGAAGGAGAACGAAAGAATAGAAAATCTGGAGAACAGGCTACGGCTAAGATGCATGACTGGCTCGCGAGCGAAAAGGCAGTTGGTGCCCTGGGGGACGAAGTCTCGAATCGTTCTATTCGATCGAGAAGCAACGCGAAGCTTATTGGACGATGCGTCGCGATGGCACGAACGGCCGCGAATTGTTGAGCATCGTTGACGATTTCACACCGGGCGTTTCGCTGATTGCATCACGGCTTCGCATTGCGTGCCGAATGACGATTAATTGCGCGATATGCTTTACCTATTGAAAATTCCATCTTATTTCCAGCAATGAAGCGCCTGATTTTCTTCGTCGCGCTGGCAGGCATCGGCTTGTCGAGCGCCGCACGCGCGGACTGTTTCTCGGATGCAGCGAACTATCAGCATGTCAATCCGCAGGTTCTGCGCGCTATCGCGTGGCAAGAGTCCCACTTTCATCCGGACGCGATTCACAAGAACTCGAACGGGTCCGTCGATTACGGAATGATGCAAATCAATTCGATTCACCTGAGTCGCCTTTCTCACTACGGGATTTCGTCCACTGAACTGATGGACCCTTGCGCGAGCGTCTACATCGCGGCGTGGCACCTCCGTCAAAAGATGCTCAAGTACGGAAACACGTGGGAAGCGATCGGTTCGTACCACTCCGAAACGCCGGCGGAGCGCGACGAATATGCCCGAAAGGTCCGCACCATCGTGGCGCGCGGAGAGTGATGCCGTATTCGGCCAGGCGTCCTTTCCCTTGTCGACCGTGCAGGACTTCCGTCGAGATGGATAGCCCAATGCGCCCGCGTTCCGTCATATCGCCGCAGTCGCCGGTCGCCCGCGTTGCCGATTGCGAGCCCGATCGGGCCGAAGAAACCTACGTGCGCAAACCTGCACCGGCCAGTGAATTTCCGCCTGCGCACATACCCCGTGGGCGTCGAGTTCCAACGTTCAGTCCATCGAGGAGTGGGCGCACCGCGCACAGCGATAGGTCGACATGGCAAGCTAGTGCATCGGCTGTTCGATGGCGTTCCTCACCGATCCCTCTTTCATCGAGTCGGCCGTCTCCATCGGACGCTGATAAGCGGAGACAGATTCGGCAGGCCCCGCTGTCATCGAGGCGTACGGGAAAGTGCTGTTGGAATTGGGGTGCTCTACTGAGCAAGCGCTCTCCGTGTTGGCGTCCCGGGACAAGAAAGGCGTGACAGCGCTGATGCGATCGACCGATTTGCCGCATCGCGTGAGCGTCACGCTTGCCTACGGCAAGGCTCTCGGTGCGCTCGGACTCAATCCTCGACAGGTGCGCGATCGGCTTCAACGGTGGGGAGTGCCACAGGATGGGATCGATGCGCTACGAAGCCTGCTTCCTCAAAGGGCGACCACTGAGGGAAGCTCGAACTGTCAGGCGAGGGGACCGTTATAACTGGCTCGTCAATCCGCGCGGCTTGCGCGGACTCTTTAGTTCAGCGGCAGATCGCCGGTCTCCCCATGCCGCGGAGCTGCGCCCGGACACAGTTCGCACGATTCGGTTTGCGGGTTCCTCTGCGCGCGCTCGCCGGGACGACTGCCTGTCGTGAAGCTGTGCGCCGACATGACTGCCTCGCGCAGACTCATCGCGCGGCCACCCTGCATCGCTAGCGCGGAGTCGCGATTGACTGTCGGCGTGGCGAACGCAGATGTCCCCAAGAGCCCAAACGCGATGGCCAATATGATCTTCTGATTCATCTTCTCCTCAATACGGCAGATGCCCGCGAATCGCTCAGGAAAAAAGCGGTGACCGCGATAATCGCGATCACCGCTCACCGACCGGACCGGTTCGATCCTGACTCTATTGAAACCGCCGAGCCATTACGAAATATGGACCGGCGAGCGCTGCGCCTGGACTCCCGGCTGCATGGTCGGCGTTACCGTCGTTGCCGGCGTCGTCATCGTCGGCTGCGCCGTCGGCGTCTGCTGCACCGTGATGCCCCCGCCCGGCAGGTTCACCACCGTGCCGCCGCGCAGGCCGTGCGTCGCGTTCGGATTCGGCGGTGTCAGGCCGGTTTGCGCGACCGCCGGCGTGGTCATCGGAGCCGGCGTCGTCATCGTCGGCTGCGCCGTCGGCGTCTGCTGCACCGTGATGCCCCCGCCCGGCAGGTTCACCACCGTGCCGCCGCGCAGGCCGTGCGTCGCATTCGGATTCGGCGGCGTCAGGCTGGTCTGCGTAGCCACCGGCGCAGTCGTGACCGGACCGCGAATGCCGTGCATCGCACTCGGGTTCGAAGCAGTCATGCCCGACTGGGTCGAGCCCGACATCGCAATCGTGCCGGTGGACGACGAGCTGCGGGAGGACGTCGTCTTGACGTCGTCGCCATCGTGATCTTCATGAGGAGCATGCATGCCTTTCGACGTCGCGGTCGAAGTCGAACGTTCGCTCGACATCTTCATCGAGTCCCGATCGTCGTGGCGCATCGTCTCGTGCGCATAGTTCGCCTCCGAACCAAAGCCGACGGTACTCGGCTTGGTCGTAAAGTCGTGATTGAAGCTGGCCGATGCACGCGGTGCCTCGGTGCCAGCCATATGCTCAGCGCCCATGTTCACATGCTCAGCACCGGTGTTAATGTGCTCGGCGCCGGTATTCATATGTCCCATGCCGCCACCCATGTGGCCCATTCCACCACCCATGTGACCGGCAAAGGCGGACATGCTGCAAAACGAAAACACTGCTGCTGCGATCAACGATTTCTTAAACATCTCTGAGCTCCGTAGGATTAACCATCTGTATGCCGATGGGATGGCCTATTAAACCCGACCACCTTCCTGATTTCGAGTAGATGTTTGTAAGTCAAGCGGGCCGTTTGTAAAGCGCTTTCCCCGGCTGTAACTCGCTGTTTCCGCTTCGCGTTCGATGACGGAAATGCGCGCTCGAAACTTGCGCTGTGAACGGCTGTTCCAATAGATCGCGTGCACGACGACAGGACTTCAGAACAATTGCAGAAACGAATCGAGTCTTCGCTTCGCGAACGATATGTTCCGGATAGCGAACTTTCATTTGCCACGTGACCGGTACGCTCAGTATCTTTACCAACGGGTGTCCGACATGACGAACCGGTCCGCATCAATCCTCCCATTCAAGAAGCCGATCCAACGCCAGACGTTCGAGACAGAGCGATTCACGATCGTGTCGCTGTCCGGCAACGAGGCCAAAAACCTCGTCTCGGTCCTTTTGCAGGACGAGTTGCTCGCGTCGCGAATCGACTGGATGACGGAAAAATCGCACGACGGCGCAATGCAAGCGGCTTTTGGCATCGAGCTTCAATGCAACGCAGGTCAAGCCATGGCATGGGGCATCATCGAGCGTGCACGACGCATGCAAATCGGAGCAGTGCTCGCCATCTACTCGTTCGAAGGACTCGACGTGGAGGTGCTGGTTGCGTCCCAGTTCTGGGACCAACACGTTTCCGAGGAAGCGGCGCCGCCTGTTCTCGAGTGGCTTCAGCAAAATGCCGAAGTCAATATGACCCTGTAACGGTACGGCAAATTGACGTCGCGGCGGCTTGAGCGCGTGGATTGCTCAATAATTCTCATTGCCTTCGTCGCCGTGCGAATTGGTACTGGCAGAATCGGGCTGCCAGACATCCATCGGGCGACATCCGTCCATCGGACTCGTCGCTCAACCCCTTCTCCCTACTATTTCGTACTACAACATGCCTGACGATCGCAAAGACATCCAATCCAGCCGCCGCGGCTTCATTCAACTCACGGCGCTAGGCGCAGCCAGTCTGGCTGCGGCAGCCGTTCCCGCCGCGGGTGCGTTCGCCGCAACGCAATCCTCGACGCGTGTGCCAGCGTACCTGCCGAATTCGCCGCTGACCTACCCGTCCTTGCCCTATGCCGAAGATGCGCTGGAGCCGATCATTTCGGCGAAAACGATCGGCTTCCACTATGGCAAACACCACAAGGCGTATTTCGACAACATCGCCAGGATGGTGGCCAATACGCCGTACGCCGACATGTCGCTCGAACAGCTCGTGATGGCCACGGCAGGCCAGCCGGAGCGCGAGGCGCTCTTCAACAACGCCGCGCAAGCGTGGAATCACACGTTCTACTGGAACAGCATGACACCGTCGGCGAAAGCGCCTCAAGGTGCTTTCATGGCGATGATCGAGCGTGATTTCGGCTCGTTCGACAACCTGAAGAAGGAATTGGCCACTACTTCGAGCTCGCAGTTCGGCAGCGGCTGGGGCTGGGTCGTCGTGGACCGCGGCCACTTGAAGGTCGTCAAGACCAGCAACGCCGATGTGCCATTCGTACACGGCATGCAGCCGCTTCTGACGATCGACGTGTGGGAACACGCCTACTACCTGCAATATCAGAATCGCCGCCCTGATTACGTTGCCGCAGTGCTCGACAAGCTGGTGAACTGGGAGTTCGCGGCGTCGAACCTGGCGCGGGCGTAAATGCGGAAATGCCGATAAGCCTGGTCGAAACGAACCTGGCTCATCGGCACAACCCAACAAGCTAGCGTAGCGACGCGATATACCGCCCGCCTGGCGAAGCTATCGCTTGTAATTCGACGGCGGCTGGGTCAGTTCATTCCTCAAGTGGAAGACGAATGAGCCTAACTCAGTCCGCTCTGTGCGTGGCTCCGCCGAAGTTTTTTGTTGATCTTCGCCGGGCTTCGCGACCGCACGGCGGAATAGCGCCGTCAACCTTGCACAGAGCAGCGCCAAGGAAAGACAGAGCAGTACGTGCAAAGCGTTGTCGTTCAAGCGCTGTCGCGCCAATTGATCCGCCTTCACGGCGGGCGTCAGCGGCTTGACTTTGGCAATCGTGGCCGCGTACTGGTTGAGATGATCGCTCAGCCTCACCGTATCGGAATCGCAACGATCCGCACACGAGTCGTCGAGTTCGCCGGCCAGCGCAACGGCCTCGACGCTTTGCAAATTCCCGCCAAGCGCTTCACGCGCAACCGCATCGATAGTCATGCAGAATTGGGGCACCGGCCCTTTGGTCTTGAACGCGGATTCGCTGCATTTGCGCTCTTGAATCTGCAGCACGTCGGCAAACACCGTTCGTTGCGCCGCGACGAGCTGCGACGCGGCGACCGATTGCGCCTCCAGCCGCCGGACATGCTCGAGCTCGCCAGCCAGTGCGGCGATCAAGATGACGCCGGCCAGCGCCCACCACCAATCGAGCAGCACCCACAATCTCGACGCCGCGCGCACGCGCAAGCCGAACAGCGCGCCCAGTACACCGCACGCGGACACTCCCGCAAGCCAGAAATCGATGTCCATTTCGCCCCGCCTCCACTTCGTGAATTCAAACGTTGGTCGAATGCATGGCCGCCAGGATGCTGTTTGCCTGAGACCAGTTCATACGCGTTCGAACGACCGCGTCGATATAGGCACGTTGGTTCTCGACGTAGTCGAGGTAGTAGGCGTGTTCCCACAGATCGAGACAAAGCAGCGGAACAGCGCCGTGCAAGAATGGGAAGTCGACATTGGACGTGCGCACTGCGTCGAGCTTGCCGTCCTTGACAGTAACCCAGCCCCAGCCCCCGCCCTCGGGCACTGAGAACTTGGCGGCAATGTAGACCGAGAACCGGTCCAGTCCGCCAAATTGCTTCTTGATCATGTCGCGAACCTCACCGGCCGGCGTTTCCGTTCCAGGGTGCATCGAGCGAAAATAGAAGTTATGCGCCCACGCCTGCATGGCGTAGAAGGCGAGATTCGGGTTTCCGCCGGGTGCCGCATTGTGTAGCAGGGCCTCTTCGAGCGTCTCCCAATGCTGACCGGTCTGGTCCAACAACTGCGCAACCTTGTCGCAGTAGAGCTTGTGATGACGTTCATAGTGAAACTTCATCGTCTGCTCCGACAGCGTCGGCGCCAGCGAAGACTCTGCATAAGGCAGCGGCGGCTGGGCGATCGACGTCCTGCCCAACAGTGCGTGCAGCGTTGCCGCGTCCAAAGGCTTGTCGGGAGTCACTCGGGAGACATCCGCCGCCTGCGCACTCGGGGCAATCATGGCGACCGACTGAAGCGCAGCGGCTCCGGCGACGAGCGCGCCGGATCGGGCAAGAAAATTTCGACGTTTCATGAACTAGCGACCTTCAACCAAGGCCGACCTTCGTAGGGGACGGCGCACCGAAAACGGTACGGAGGTAGATGACGTGCCCGCTTTGGGCGGCGCGACGTGCAACCGTGTCTCGAGAGCCGACGGGAATTCGACGCCAGCGCACACCGATAAGCCCTGCGCCGTTCAGAGACAGGCGCCAGCATAGCCCTTCGAGACGCCCGGATATAGTGCCGCACGGAAACAATGTGTCGCCGATTACGCATTTATCCGGGACATCGGGCTCCCCTATTCTTAGGACACGTCGACAATGCGTGGCGTCAGAAGGAACAGGCGCTCCATGTGCGAATCCTGCTGGCCGTGATACTTGAACAGGTTGCCGAGAACCGGAATCTTCGACAGGCCCGGCACACCGGAGCCCGTGGTGCCGCTCTGGTCGACCTTGTAGCCCGCGATCAGAAGACTCTGCCCCTGCCCGATGAATGCCTGCGTGTTGATCTCGCTGTTGGTGATCATCGGAATGTTGTCGACGGTCGCCTGTTGATTGATCTGACCGTCTTCGATATGCACGTCGAGCTTAATCTGATTGTCGTTCTCGACGACCATCGGCAACACCCGCAGCGTCACACCTGCCGAAATATTGTAGAGTTCCGACTGGTAGGTACCAGGCACGCGGACGAAGAAGCTTTGCTTCTGATTCATCAGGGCCTCGATATTGTCGAGCGTCGTCACCTTCGGGCTGGCCTCGATCTTCGCCTGGTCGGTGGTCTGCAATGCGTTGACCCGTGCAAGGAGGTAGCGGCCGGCATCGCCGAGCACCGCGGTGATCGAGCCGCCGAGCGGCGTTGCCGCCATGCCCGCGACACTATTAAAGCCCGCGGCGGTCTGGCCAAACGTCGGCTGCAGATTGCCGTTGTAGCTGGCCTGGCTGTATTGGCCATTGCCAATCTGCAGATCCAAGTGGCTGTCGTGGGCGCGCCAGTCGACACCGAGCTGCGCGAGCGCGTCCTCGTTGATGTCGATGATGTGGGCTTCGATCTCGATCAGCTTCGGCTTGATGTCCAGATGGTCGATGAGCTCCTTATGCGAATCCATGCGGTCCGGAAGATCGCGAACCAGGATCGAGTTCGTGCGCGGATCGGCTTGAATGATCGGAAGATCCGCGTAGTCCGCATTCAGATCGTTCGAGGTGTCACTGGCGGTCATGACCGTCGGCGCGGCTTGCGGCGGCAGGCTCGCTTGCGCGACCGGCACCGCCGCAGCGTTGCCGCTGCCCGGCAGGCCAACCGCGCCGGAGCCGAAGAGGTTGCCGAGCGTCACATTGCCGCCGCCGTAGCCAGGCGGCAGCGGCGGCATCAGGCCGGCGCCGCCGACATACATGGCCGCGCCCGGCATCACCTGGCTGCCGACGTTCGCCATGCCCTGGACCCGCGCGATCCGCGGCGTCGGATGTGTTTGCGAGCCGGCGGCGGGCGCATGTCCGTACAGGCTCGACATGACCGAAGCAACGCCGGGAACTTCGACCTCCCTGCCGTCGATCCATGTGGTGTGGTCGGCTGCCCAAGCGGCGTGCAGCGGGAACACGCGAACCTCGGTCACTGTGCGGCGGCTCTGGTTCTGATCGATGCGCCTGGCCATCTCGGTGACGAGCTCGACGTAACGCGGCGGCCCGGCGACGAGCGCGGTGCCTTCCCGGTCGTCGTAGGTGATCGGGAAACGATCGTCGCCGATGCCGGTTCGCTTCAAGCTTTCACGCAACGACGACGTGGTGGCGTATTGCAGCTTGATCACGGAGCTGCGGACTTCGTTGGCCGACGTGATTTCCAGTACCGCTCCGTCGAAATACCAGACGAAGCCGAACGAGGAAGCAAGCACGTTGGCGAAGTGCTGCGGCGTGGTGTCGAATCTGCCGCTGACGGTGCCGTCCACGTCGGGCGAGATGGCGGCCGCCACGCCTTGGCTTGCGGCGAAGTCGCGCAGCACGTCCTTCAGGTTCTTGTTTTCCGCGACGTACTCGAAGTGCGTCGTTTTCCAGTGAATCTCGGCGGCATGGGCGCCGGCGCTAGCGAGCATCGCAGCCGCGGCGCACAGCGCCGCCGCGAGCTTCTTCATCTCAATCGATTGCATGTGAGGATCCTTAAAGTTTGCCAGACGCATCGCCGGCGGTATGGACACATGATAGGAACCTTGGCGGCGGATAAAATCAACAAGTCGTTTCGGATACCTCAACAATCCTCAATCGAAGCCTCAACATCGACCGCGCCAACTGCGATTGCGACCGCCTCTCATTTCGAACGATCTCGCTTGTTTAGCGCCACGATGTCGCTGTTGGAATTGCAAAACAACAAGCGTTGTCGCTCGCGCTGCCACATGCCGGTCAAATTGGTAACTAAAAAAAGGAACGATCTGTTTTACATCAACATGAAAACCTTTTACAGGCGGTATCTCCTCACTCGGCACGACGGAATGTATCGATGTACGAAGACACACTTTGTTACCCGCCCCCTGATTTTCAATCAGTACATTTCATCGTGTCGGTCGCAAGGCATCGTTTCGATAGATTGCGACTACATACGAACAGAGAGTGAGAGTCTAAGGAGCATATGGTGAAGGTCGCAGTTCTGGCGCGAAGCACGCGGACATATCAAACGGTCGAGCAAAGCCTGGCTCGCGATGGACTCGTCTGTCATCGCTTCACCGACGACTTGCAACTCGTGCGCGAGCTGCGCCGCGACGGCTTCGACTTGTTGATCCTCGATGGCGACAGCGTCGAACTGTCGAGCCATCCGGTGTTCTTCTGGCGCGACTGCCATTCGGACCACCGCGTGCCGATCATTGCGCTCGCCAGTTTCGCCGACATCGGCGGACTATCGAAAGCATTCGAGGCCGGCGCGGACGACGTGGTCTCCTTGCCGGCCCAGCATCACGAGCTCGCGGTTCGGGCGCGCAATGCGATCAGGCGCTCGACGCGCCGCAACAATCGCTTCGAACGCCTCGTCGTGGCCGGCTACACGCTCGACAAACGTGCGGGAGAGGTGACTCGCGACGGCCAACCGATCAGGCTCACGACACGCGAATTTGCCATCGCCTGGCTGTTTTTCTCCAAGCCCGGCGACTTCTTCAGCCGCAAGCAACTAGCGGCGTCTGTCTGGGGCAGCAGCGCAGAGATTGCTAATCGCACACTCGAGCAACACATCTACAAGCTGCGCAAGAAGCTCAGTTTGACGGAAGCGTCGCCGGTGCAGTTGCGTACCGTCTATTCGCTCGGATACAAGCTCGAAATGCGCGACCTGCAACTCGGTGCCGACATGCCCATTGATACGGCGTCGCTTACGCACGCCGCGGTTTCGAACGCTTTGCCCGCGGACGTCGCCATTCCGGCTGCGACGCTAGCCAACGTGATCCAATTCGACCGTCAGCGCACCCGCATCGGCGCAGCGCTGATGCACGACGAAGCGCTGACCGGCTAACGGCTCGGGCCGGCACGATGCCTGAGCTTGCGCCGCAGCAGCCTGCGAACTCGCCGGACGATGACTTCCCCGCCCAAGCGCCGGCCATTCAACATCCTACTGATCCGTCCGAGCGTCCCCATTGCAGGATCCAATTTGGGAAGGAGTCGAGCGATAGTGAAGAATGCGAAAGAATATCGGCGCTGTCCTGACGGCGCGCCGGGTTGACCGCTTCGCCTCCCAAACAAATAAAAGCACGGCGGTGTTGCAAACAGCGCCGTGCTTACTCAGGTGCGCGAAGCGAGACCTGAATATCAGTTCACGACCGGCCCGAAGTTACAGCCGGCAGGAGCGTTCAGCGTTGTCGCCGGACCGACGAACAAGGTGCTCGGCACCGTCGCGCCACTCGTTGCGAGTTGCCCATGAGAGAACACCGGCACGCCGAACGGCGTGTTCGCGCTGATCGCGGCCAGATCACCGAGGTTGTCGAAGCAGATGCCGTTCGGCGCGTTGAGCGTCGTGTTGCCGTTGACGGTCGTCGGACTGAGCGTCACGGCGGGCGTCGGCGCGCCGGATGCAACCAGGTTCGCCTTGCCAAATTCAACCACCGTGTTCGGCGGATTCGCGTTGCTCGACCAGAGGTTGCCCATCGCGTCGAACACCAGAGCCCAAGGGGCTTGAATCGAACCCTTGCCGTTGTCCGACAGCGTGACATCCGGTGTCAACGAGACGGTGCCCGGCGTCTTCGGCAGCTTGGCGGCCAGGAACTCGAAAATCGTCGTGCTGCCGTTGTTCGCCACGAACAAGTTGCCGTTCGCGTCGAACACGATGCCGAGCGGGCCGTTGAAGGCAGGCGTCGACGTGATGGTGATCGACGGCATCACGTTGCCCGAGGTCGCGGCAAGCTGTGCGGGCGTGAAGACATACACGGCGTTCGCTCCGTTGTCCGACACCCAAAGGTTGCCAGCCGGATCGAACACTGCTTGTTGCGGAAACTTGAATGCCGCGGACGAGATCGACACATCAGGGACCGGCGTCTTCATCGTGCCGAGAGCCGCCTGCTGCGCAGGCGTGAACTTGCGCAGGCCCGGAGCCACGGTGCCGCCGGCGATCACGGTGCCGCCATCGATCACCCATTGGTTGCCCGCCGCGTCGAAGGTGACGCCTTGCGGGGCGCCGAAAGAGCCGCTGTTGTTCATGACGTGCGGCACGGCGGCGCTTGCGCCCGGGGTCAGTTGCGACGGGATGTATTCAACGACGTTCGTGCCGTTGGCGATCCACAGCGCCTTGTTGACGACCGCGGGTGGCGGCGTGGCGGTGGTCGTCGTTTTCGTCGTGCTGCCGCCTCCGCCGCCGCCGCACGCGGCCAGGAACGCGGCCGTTACGAGGGCGCACGCGAGCGTCGCCTTGGTCGAAAGGCTTCGCGTCTTCGCTTGCTTGCTGGTTTCGCTGGATTGATACATGGCTTGAACCTCTTGTCCTTGCGGGGTGAAGTGGGTTGAGTGAATACAACTGAGTCGACAGTCGGACTCGTCAGCGCGACAGCGTCTCTGACGGAGCCTCCTGGAATTGCCTGCGATAGCCGTTGATGAGCGTGGAGCGGTTCGTCACGCCCCACTTCGAGGCGGCGTCGATGACGCTGGTGTGGCCACCGTTGCCGGCCAGCAGTTCGCCGCGAATTCGCTCCATGCGGCGCTTGCGGATCACCTCCGTCGGAGAGATGCCGAGGTGCGTCTTGAAGGCAGCCTGCAACGCGCGCTCGGTTACACCGATCACCGCGGCGACCTCTCGCACGGAAAGATCGCGCTGGTCGAGATGCTCCATCAGATAGCTGTAGGCGCGCCGGTAGCGAGCCGGCAGGCGAGCGCTGACATCGTCCGTCGGCGCATGCATGCGGTTTTGAGGGGCGCCGGACGGCGCGAACGCCGACGACTCCGCCCGCAGCGTCTGCATCGCGCGCAAAGCGTAGCGCCCGAAGTAGTCGAGCGATTCGTCGTTGCGCCCCTGAAGGCGGCACGCCTTGGCCATGCAATAGAGGTACTCGAGTTGCCAGCGCCGCGAGCCTGCGCCGCGCAAGCCCTCGCGCAAGGGTTCCAGCACGCTTTCGGCGGCATGGGCGGCGTGGGCGATCACGGCGGCGAGCGCGACTTCCAGCCGCACCGCACGCTGATAGTCGTGAATGCCGTTGACGTGGCTCCAACCCAAATGCGTCTTGATGTCGGTCATCGCGCTGGCGCGCCCGCTTGCAAGCTGACTAAGGCGCTCGAGGTAAGCAAGGCGCATCTGGACGATGGGGATCTCGGGCGCGCCCCGGCTGGCGGCTGCCGTCGCGAGTTCGGCCAACACGTCCCGCCCGCTGCGCGAGGCGTGCTCGTGCATCCCGGAGCGCCAATACACGTGGTCGTTCAGCACTTCCGCCGTGCGGAGCTGGTTTTGCACGGTAATGTCCGCGACAACCGCGTGGACGAGGGCGATCCAGCGCGCGTCGGGGTGCGCCAGGCACGCGTCGGCCAACTCCTCGATCAACTCGCAGACGACCGACGGGACACCGATTTCGTGCACGACGAAGATCTCTCCAAGGAGTGCTTCCATCTTCCTTTCAGGAGACGCCTCTGCATCTTCGCGAACCCGGCGGAAACACATCTGCGCCGTGCTCAGCCGTGCATGAAAGAAGGCTTGCCATGCGGCATTCCGGGTCGATTCGACGCGCAGCAGAGACTTCTCCTGACGGATAGTCTTGTGCGCCTTGCGGTAGAACTCTTCCGCATCCTCATGACAGGCGAGCGCCGATTGGATATCCGCGTAGCGCTGAAAATCCTTGTGAGTCGGCGCACGCACAGCATCGTAGACATCGGCGGCGCGAGCCGCCGCCAACGACGCTTCGGCAAGCTTGCCGTCGAACACCTTTTCCCAATGCGTTGCGGGGATGTCGCGTTCGGTCAACACGGAGATGACCGGGAAGTAGATGAATGAATACATGACGCTCGATTCCTCTGTCGACGGCTGGCCGTCTCATCATTCGCAGTATGGAAATGATGTTAGGGGAACGAGCTTTTTAGATTCTCAACAATCGTGCGTAATTAAGGCCCTAGCTTGTTAGCAGATGATTCATGGCGATTTGAGAAATTAACTTCGATGTACTGATTTTGAATCGGCTCGCGAGATTGCACGTCATGCTGTTTCCAGCCGGAAACAGCGAGTTTCCCGCAGAACGCCAATTGTGTTGGACAACAGACTAATGTGCCGACACTAATGCATGCAGTTGCATGGACAACGCGCGCAGCGAAATTTCATCCTTGACCTGATCGATGAAGATGGAGACGAACAACGCCAGCAACAACAGCGTCACGGCACCCTTGATCGGCTGACTCAACGTCGAAGGCTCGAGCTTGTCCGCGGCTTTCGCGATCAGGCCCAGGCTCAGATCGATCAGCGCCAGCATCAACAGCATCGGCATGGCCAGCTTCGTGGTCATTTGCATCAGCGTGTCGGTTTGCTGGATCACGAAGGTTTCGGTGAGCCCAGGCATCGACGGGAGCCCTGCGGCGATCGGCCAGATCTTGTAGGACTCGAAAATCGCGCCGAGCAGGAACGTCATGCCGCCAAGCGCCCAGAACACGGTGATCACTAGTTGCCCGAGCAGATTCGACACCGGAGTGCTCTGCTCGCCGCGCAAGGGGTTCGAGACCTGCACGTTGTTGTACCCTGAAAGGTCGTCGATGTAGGCGCCGACGCTTTGCGCGATCCAGAACACCGAGGAGGCAGCGAAGCCGAGCACGAGACCGATGATTCCTTCCTTGATGGCGTAGATCGCCAAACCACTCGTGGTCATCTGATCGACGAGCTCGTGCGGCTGGCCGAACGCGACATACGCGCCGAAGATGGACGCGACGGCCGCGCGATTGGGGCCTGTGAGCACTTCGTCCGACATGGCGGGCAGCACCATGAAGGCGACCAGCATGCGCAAGCTGCAGATCAGCAGCGTGGTGACGAAATGATCCCATGAGTGCCCCATCTGCAGCAGATCGAAGGGCAGCATTTGCAACGATACGTTCATTGTCCGGTTACTCCGACGCGGCCGCTTATCGGCCCGCTTGCGCGCGGGCACGCGCGCCATGTGCCTCTTCGGCTTCCTCGTCCTGCATGTCCTCGACGGCCAGGGCATGCGCCACGGCCAGTTCCTTGAGGCTGGCCTCGAGCGCCTCGAGCTGAGCGTCGTTGCGTGCGATGTCGTGCTGTGCGTCGGCAAACGCCTGCTCCCGCTCCCACACCGCTCGCTCGGCGCCCATGACATCGGCCTTCGATCCCTCGACTCGCGCAACCAGCACCTCGCGAAATTCCCGCAGCGACATCAGCTCGATCGCCGAAAAACCGGACGGCGCGTCGAGCAACTCAGCCAGCCGGCCGTCGTGGGCTTCGACCTTTTGCTCGTGCTCGAACTGCTCGGCGCGCCTCGCCTCCAGTTCGTCCTGCGCGCGACGCACTTCGGCACGCGCTGCGACCAACGCCTTCTCGAGTCGCGGCGCAAGGCGCTTGCGCCGCTGATGCAGAAGCGAGAACATTTTGTGTCGCGTGTCGTTCATCCGACGAGACCGAAAAGATCGCCGACGATTTCGTCAAACGGTCTCAAGTCGTCGGTGCGCTGACCGAGGAACGCCCGGATGTCGTCGATCTTCTCGATCGCTTGGTCGCCCACCAGGTCCTGGCCCTGTTGATAGTCGCCCACCTGCAGCAAAGTCTCGACATCTCGATACTTGGCGAGCAGCTCGCGCACGCGCCCGGCCGCTTCCTGGTGTTCGCGCCCGACGATCTGCGTCATCACGCGCGACAGGCTGCCGAGCACGTCGATCGCTGGATATTGGTTCTGCGCCGCGATCGCGCGCGACAGAATCATGTGACCGTCGAGAATGCCGCGCACCTCCTCGGCGATCGGGTCGCCACCCGATTCGTCTTCGGCGAGCACGGTGTAGAGCGCCGTGATCGAGCCGGTGGCCGACGTCCCCGCGCGCTCGAGCAGGCGCGGCAGTTCCGCGAAGATGGAGGGGGGAAAGCCGCGGCGCGTCGGCGGCTCGCCGGCCGCGAGGCCGATTTCCCGCTGCGCCCGGGCGAAACGAGTCAGCGAATCCATCATTAGCAGGACCCGCATGCCCTGGTCGCGAAAATACTCGGCGATGGCCGTGGCGGCGTAGGCGGCCTTGGCGCGTTCGATGGACGAGCGATCGGACGTCGCACAGACGACCACCGACTTCGCCATTCCGTCCTCGCCCAGAATGATCTCGACGAATTCGCGCACTTCGCGCCCCCGCTCACCGATCAGGGCGATCACGTTGACGTCGCACTGCGCGCCGCGCGCGAACATGCCCATCAGCGTCGATTTGCCAACGCCCGCCGGCGCGAAGATGCCCATGCGCTGGCCGACGCCGAGCGTCATCAAGCCGTCGACGATGCGCACGCCGGTCGGCAGCGGTTCGACGATCACGCTGCGCGTCATGGGATCGGGAGGGGCGGCGATGATCGGCCTAAGCTCGTCGTGGTCGAGCGGCCCGCGGCCGTCGATCGGCTCGCCCAAGCTGTCGATCACCCGCCCGAGGAGCCCCGCTCCCACCTTGACCGACAGCGGGCGGCCCAGTCCGACCACACGCGTCGAGCGCGACACGCCGGTCAGGCTGCCGAACGGCGACAGGATCGCGACGTTGCGCGAAAAGCCGACGACCTCGGCGCGCTGCAACAGCTTGCCGTACCGGTCCTGCAATTCGCATAGGTCGCCAAGGTTCGCATCCAGCCCGGACACCTTCAATAGCGTGCCCACCACCTCCATTACCTTGCCGGTCTGCACGTAGCGCGGGCGCGATTGCAGTTCGCGCTCGATCTGATCGGTCAGCGCGGAAAATGGCCCGAGTGTCACCATCCACTCCGAGCGTTCGTCGACGGTCATTCATGCACCTCGTTCAGCTTGTCGTCGTGCTTCGAATCGTCGTCGTAGCCACGCTCGACTTCGTCGTAGTCGTCGTAGTCGTCGATTTCATCGTATTCGCCGTGTTGGTCCTCTTCGCCGAACTCGCACTGCTCGCCAATTTCGCGGCCCTGCGCATCAAAGTCGCCATCGTCGTCATCGTCGTCATCTTCGAGGTCGCGCTCTTCCTCGCTGTCCTTACCGTCTCGAGCGTGACCGTCGTCATCGTCGAGCGCCATCGGAGCAACAACCTCATGCGGCATCGCGCAGGTCTGCGCGGGCGGTTGCGAGCATTCGACCAAGCCCGCGACAAGCGAATGCTTGAGCGCACGTTCGACGGCCGAGCGGATCGCCTGCAACTGCGTATCCAGACTCGCATCGATCACGCCGTAGTCCGACTCGCAAACGCACGACCCCACCGCGAGCCGCTTGTCGGGCGTCACCTCGATCGCGAGCCGGCGCGGCGCGGCCTGCGCCAATTGGGTGAATGTGCGCACGGCTGTGTCATAGTCGGCGACACTCACCGAAATGCGCAGATACGTCGCCCCTTCGGAGATCTTGTCCAGGGTCTTGAGCGCGCGTTCGAAAAGCGCCTGGGGCTGCTCTGCGAGCACGATCTGCTCGACGGCCGCCGTGATCAGCTCCGCGAGGCGCTCGCGCATGCGCGCCTGTACCGCGCGCGCATCGGTCATCGCATCGAGATTGCGCCGATGCCAGTCGTCGAGCGCGGCCTGCTGCCCGGCGGCAAAGCCGCGCGCCTCGGCGCCCTCGTACATGCGCCGCGCCTCGTCACGCATCCGCCGCGCTTCCTGCTCGGCCTCTTCGACGATCAAGGTCGCCTGCTCCTCGGCGAGCTGCAATACCTGTTGCCGGTCCTGTTCTAGCTGCCCGTAGGCTTCATCGAGTTCGACGGCATGGCCGAACACCTCTCGGCGCAAGATGTCGCCGTCCACCCCGATTCGGCTGGCGGGGTCGTCGGCGCTGCGTAGCCAGATCACCATGACAGCTCCGGAAAGAAGTCGGAAAGGCGTGTCATCAGCATCGCGCTGTGGTCGCGCTCGCCGGGTGCGCTCGCCACGCCCGCCAGCCACGCGGGTTCGACCCAGTCGCGCGGAAACGCGAATCGCATCAGTCGGAGCAATGCCGGGTCATCCCATGCGCCCGTCGCTCGAAGGAGGCAGAAACCGTCCCAGGCGAGCGCGAGCGCGCCGCGCTGGGTGAGGTCCTCGCGCATATCGAAGGGCGTGTCACCCTTGAGCGACGAGACCCAGGTCAGCACGGCGGCGCTGGCCCATTGGCGCAGCATCAGCCGGCGCGGCTTGTCCACGCAGCGCCGCACCGCCGAGCGGTACAGCATCAGCGCGCGGCCGCACGTCACCCGCATCAGATCCGCACTTGGCAACACCGCGACGCCATGCCCCGCGGAATGGAACGCTTCGATCAGCGGCCGATGCGAGGCGCCGCCCCAGACCGCGCGCGACGCCGCGCGTATGACTTGCGGAGCATGGCGGTGATGCGGCCCGCACATGCGCGCGAACTCGCCCGTCCACGACGGATCGGCCCACTCGACGAGCGTATCCACGTTCTCCTGATAGCGCGTCAGCATCTGGGCGACCTGCGCCGCATCGGGTCGTTGCCACATCGTTGCTTCTCGCCGTCAGTTCGCGTTGCCGGCCGGTCCGACCTTGCGCCCGCGCGTGAGCCGGCGCCACTGTTCGGCGGCGCGATGAACGAGCCGGCTCGACAATCCGGCATTCGGATCCCTTTGTGCCGCACGCTTGACGAACAGCAGCGCCCAGATGCCGCCCAGCAGCACGAACAACGCTGCCACGGCGGAGGCGGGACCCCAGGGCACGGAGCTCGATCGCTGCGAGCCCGCGAATCGCGCAGGGTCCGCCGCCACCGAAGTCACGCTGACCTGCTCGTACGTGAGGCCTTCCACGCTGTGCACGACGAGGTTCTTGATCGCCGGGGTCAGCGTGTCGACGTTGGTGTCGCGCCGGTACTTGACGAACACCGAGGCGCTCGACGGCTTGATCGTCGTCGACAAGGGATCGTTGTTCGGCAGCACGATGTGCACCTGCGCGTCCACTACGCCGTCGATCTGCGACAGCGTGTGCGACAGTTCCTGCTCGATGCCGTAGATGAAGCGCACGCGCTCCTCGGTCGGCGTCGAGACGAGACCGTCCTTCTTGAACATCTCGCCGAGATTGGTGAACTTTGCCGACGGCAGGCCGTGCGCGCGCAGCACGTCCATCGACTGCACTAGCTTGTTATCGTCAACGGAGAGCGTCCAGGTCTTGCCGCCATCGGACGTTGCCTTGTCGGCGTCGATGCCCTGCTCCAGCAGGGCCGCCATCATTTCGTTGGCATCTTGCTGAGTCAGGCCGTTATAGAGTTCCTTGTGGCATGCCGCGAGAAAAAGCGGCAACGCGAGCAGCACGACGGCGCGGCCCAGGCGAAAGTCGGAACGTTTCATCATTGGTTCTTCAACAAGGTTTGCAGCGAACTCTTGCTCGATTCGACGACGCCCTGCTTCGCCTGCATATTCGCCGTGGTGAGCGAAATTTCCATCGACAGGCGTCCGGCCTCGGCAATGGCGGTCGTCGCGGGCATCGTCGCGGATGCCTGCGAGAATCCGCTGATATCGGAAACCATCTGCTGCATCGACGCGTCCTGCGAGTCGATCGCCCGGCGCACGACGTTCTCTCCGTTCGACGCTTCGACATGCCGGGACTCGACGATTGCGTGGCTGTCGCCCGGTTGCGAACTCATCAGATTCTGGAACTTGTCGATCTGCTCGGCGCTCGGCTGCACGATGCTGTGCGTGCGGCCCATAGCCGCATCGGCGCCACCGCCGAGCGGGGACGGGTCGAACATCGTCGCCATCGAGATTGTCGGATCCATTGCGCGGCCCTCGGTCGGTTCAGGGAAGGACATCAGGCGCGCAGGTATTGCGCGGCCATCTCGTCGAAGCCCGCCGTTTGCGCGGCCGCCGAATCGGCGGACTGGGCAGGCTCGACTCCGGCATCGGGTGCGGCAACGCCCAACATGGCGCGTGCGAGCGCCGTCGCCTCGGCGTTGTTGTTCAGCTCGAGCACTTCGTTGGCCACCAGGCGCCAGCCAGAGTCGCCCGTCATATAGAGGCAGTACGCCAGCAGCGCCTTGCCGTAGCTCCATTTCGCCGATGCGGTGTCGAGACTGCGCAACACCTGAATCGCCTCGGCCCAGCGGCCGCGCCGAATCTGCAACCAGGCCTCGAACGTCTCGAGTTCCGGAAAATCGCTGCGCAGCACGCGCAGGGCGTTGAGCACCGCTTCCGAATCCTGATCGTAGTTGCGCTGGCAGCCGATGCTGACCGTTTCGATCAATGCGGAAACGAGGGCTTTGGGATAGTCCTGGTAATTCATGCGATTCATCTCTGTTCAAGGCGTGGCAAAGGATTGCCACGCTGCGGTTCGTATCGGTTTCGAGGCGTTTTCACGCAACGGATTCACTTGTTGCTGTCATCGCCTCCGGCGGCTTTGATGATCGCGTCATCATTGCCCGTGTTGCTCGCATCGGCGTCGGGAGTGAACCATCCGTTGTTGGAGAACCAGCCCTTGGCATTCTGTCCATCTTTGTAGTACTGATCCTGCGACACATTGCTGCCCGGATCGTATGTGTTATCTGTCGATCCGTTGACATTGACGTCGATATCGTCCTCGACATGGCGCTGGATGGATTGCAAATCCTGATCCACCTGATTTTTGGCCGACTTTTCGTGGTCTTTATCCCAATCATTGACGTCTTTGCCATTGGCAACATAGTCCTGAGCGTTTTGCCATGTTTGCTCGTCTTTGAACAACTGCTGGATCATCGGGTCGTTCGGATCCATTTGTTCGTCGGCGGCGAGATAGTCGGTTTTGTCCTTCCTGGCCGAGTTGTCCGTGCTGGGGCTGGAGCTGTTGCTCGTGTTGTTGCTCGTGCCAGGACTGTTGCACGTGCTGGAGTTGTTATTGGTACTTGACCCGCCATCGGCCGGATTCTTGGGAGCATTCGGGTTCAGCGGGATCGATCCGGTCGCGGCGGCATCCGGATTGCTCGAGCTGCCGCTTTGACACGACCCGTTACTGCCGCCGTTGTTGCCCAGACTCTTAGGGTCGATGCCTCGCGCGCTCAGGTAGTCGTTAACAAGAGTTTGAATGTCATTCTGCTCGGCGCTTGTCAGCTGCGGCCCGCAGTTCCCCGGCCCCATGTTGCCCATGTTGCCCATGTTGCCCATATTGCCCATGTTGCCCATGGCGGCTGTCATACCCTGCATCCAGTCATCAGGGTCGCAACCGAAGCCCGACATCGGCCCAAAGGGATTCTCACAGCCGCCAAACTGATTCCCACAGCCTCCCATCATGGGGCCGAAGTTGCCGCCCATCATGGGACCGTAGTTGCCGCCCATCATGGGACCATAGTTGCCGCCCATCATGGGACCATAGTTGCCGCCCATCATGGGACCGTAGTTGCCGCCCATCATGGGATTGAAGTTGCCGCCCCCTGGTCCAAAGTTGGCGTGCGGCCCTATCGCAAAGGGCGTATTTGGCAAAACACACGTACTCATGCTCTATCCTCCGAATCAGATACAAGTGACCAACCGCGATCAAACGATATCCGAGCCGCCAGGGCGCACCCCCGGTCTGCGCGAAGTAGAGGCGAGCCGCGCGAAGTAGCACCTTGTAACTTTTTGCCAACCTGTAACACCTCGCTTACATTCGAGGCCGGCGAAACCGGGAGCCCACCCGGATCCTCAACTTTCCCCCCTCGTCTTCGCAATCTCCCACGCTTCTTCGCGCGCGCATCCACTGGTTTCCCGCCGCTTGCGTAAGGTTCGCATTGGATGTTCATTCGTTGTTCAACCACGCGACCTTCCCGTTCGCCTTCACCTTCAAGAGAAGCAAACATGGCTATTTCCACCGCCTACAATTCGGCCACTCAATCCGTAGTTCAGCAGAACGGCGGCATGCCGTGCGCCAATGCGTTTGGGGCCCCGGAGAATAAAGATCCCTCCGACTCCGGCGACGTCAACGAAAAGAGCGAGCAAGCCCTTAATGCTCTCCTAGACGTAGCCTCGACAGCCGTGGGTTTTCTTCTCTAAGCCTGCCCCTGCTCGCCAGAGCTTCTCAGCTCCGCCGCTTTTGATGTCCATTCCTCTTCGCTGACGCACCACCCGCATGGCCGAAAAGACCGAACAGCCAACAGAGAAAAAGCTGCGTGACGCCCGCGAAGAAGGGCAAACCGCCCAAAGCCACGATCTCACGGGCGCCGTCAGCCTGCTGCTGGTGCTGCTCGTGGCCGTGGCGGGTGGCGACTTCCTGTCGGGCAAGCTCAAGCAGATCGTTCAGATCGCGCTCGACGGCGTTTCCGCCGATCGTTCGCCCGGCGCCGTCACGCGCGTGTGGCTGGATATCGCCAGCCAGGCCGTTTTCCTGCTGTTCCCGTTCGCGCTCGTCGCCGTGCTCGGGGCCGTGATGGCCCTCATGCCTCAGGTCGGCCTGCTCATCACCATGAAGCCCGTCGCGCCGAAGCTCTCCGCCGTGAGTCCGGCCTCGGGCATTCAGCGCATCTTCTCGCTGAAATCGCTGCTCGAACTCGGCAAGATGCTGATCAAGGCAGCGCTGCTCGGTGCGGTGCTCTACCAGTCGGTGCTGATGCTGATTCCGCTCATCTCCGGCGCGGCCTTTCAGCCGGTCAACGCCATCGTCGTGTTGAGCTGGCATGCCGTGCTGCGCGTGATCGGCGTCGCGGCGCTCGTGCTGTTGGTGATCGGCGCGGTCGACTTCAAGATTCAGCAGTGGCTGCTGATCCGCAGAAACAAGATGTCGCTGGAAGATATCAAACGCGAAAGCAAGGAATCGGAAGGCGACCCGGAAATCAAGAACAAGCGCAAGGAGCTGGCGCGCGAACTCGCGAACTCCGCGCCGTCCAAGGCTGCGGTCGGCTCGGCGAACGTCGTCGTGGTCAATCCGACGCACTATGCGGTCGCCCTGCGCTACGACCCCGCCGAATTCGGCCTTCCGCGCGTCGTCGCCAAAGGCGTCGATCAATACGCCGCCCACATCCGCGCGTACGCCCGCAACGCCAATGTGCCGATCATCGGCAATCCGCCCGTCGCGCGCGCTCTCTACAAGGTCCAGCTCAACAACGGCATCCCCGAAGAACTGTTCGAGACGGTCGCCGCCATCCTGCGCTGGGTCGACAGCCTGTCGGACCCCGACGGGGCGCCGCCCGTCGGCGGGCCGCCCGGCGTGCTGCTCTGATGCGCCCCGCCCCGTGCACGCAAGCTAACCAAGGACCCGCATGTTCAAGTCTATAAAGATGCCCGTCGGCGGCGAGGCTGCGATCGCGGCCCTTGTCGTCGCCATCATTTCCTTGATGATCCTGCCTCTGCCGACGCTGCTCATCGACGGCCTGCTCGCCATCAACATCACGTTGAGCGTCACGCTGCTGATGGTCACGATGTACGTGCCGACCATCCTGCAACTGTCGGCGTTTCCGTCGATGCTGCTGTTCACGACGCTGTTCCGCCTCTCCTTGAACATCGCGTCGACCAAGTCGATCCTGCTGCACGCCGACGCCGGGCACATCATCGAAAGCTTCGGCGAACTCGTGGTGGGCGGCAATCTGGTGGTCGGGCTCGTGGTGTTCCTGATCATCACGACGGTCCAGTTCATCGTGATCGCGAAAGGCTCGGAGCGCGTCGCCGAAGTCGGCGCGCGCTTCACGCTCGACGCGATGCCGGGCAAGCAGATGAGCATCGACGCCGACCTGCGCGCGAACCTGCTAACCGGCGAAGAGGCGCGCAAGAAGCGCGCGATGCTCGCGCTCGAAAGCCAGTTGCACGGCGGCATGGACGGGGCGATGAAATTCGTCAAGGGCGACGCCATTGCCGGCCTTGTGATCACGATGGTCAACATCTTCGCCGGGATCGCGGTGGGCGTCGCCTATCACGGCATGAGCGCCGGCGAGGCGGCGAACCGCTTCTCGATCCTCTCGATCGGCGATGCGATGGTCTCGCAGATCGCGTCGCTGCTCATCTCGGTGGCCGCAGGCGTCATGATCACGCGCGTTTCGGACGAGCACGAGAAGGGTGGCAAGTCCCTCGGCGAGCAGATCGGCAGCCAGCTCGGCGGGAACTCGCGAGCGCTCTTCGTTGCCGCCCTGCTGCTCGTCGGCTTTGCCGCGGTGCCGGGGTTTCCAGCGCCGCTGTTCCTGCTGCTGGCGGCCCTGCTCGCGTTTATCGGCTACAGGCTGGAGAAGCGCAAGAGCGCCAGCGACGTCGAACAGGGGGGCTCCGCCGCGTCCCTGCAGCGCGCCGGCGCGAAGGGCGAAAGCCCTGCGATTCTCGCGAAGGCGCCACAATTCGCCGCGCCGCTTGGTGTGCGCGTTTCCGAGGAGCTCGCCGCCTATCTGTCTCCCGAGATTCTCGACCGCGCCTTCGGGCCGGAACGCCGCCGTATCCAGGAAGAGCTCGGGCTGCCGTTTCCCGGCATCACACTCTGGCGTCACGACGATCTCAAGGGGTCTTCGTACGAGATCCTGCTGCATGACGTGCCGTCCGCGAGCAGCGAACTGCCGACCCACCGCAGCCTCGTGCTCGAAGCGGACGAAACGTTGCGCGCGCAATGCGACACGGTCAACAGCGTCGGCGGCATGGCGACGAGCCTCTGGATCGATACGACAAAGCTGCCGGCCTCGGGCGTCGTCTCACTCAACGCGGAGCAGGTGATGTCGCGGCACGTCGCGAACACGCTCAGGCGAAATGCGCACGTCTTCATCGGCATCCAGGAAACGGCCTACATGCTCGAGCAGTGCGCGCTCGAGTATCCCGGTCTCGTGGAGGAAGTGAAGAAGGCGCTGGCGACGCAGAAGATCGCCGACGTGCTGCGCCGGCTGCTCGAGGAACAGATCTCGATCCGCAATATCCGCAACATCTTCGAAAGCCTCGTGACGTGGGGCCCGAAAGAGAAGGACATGCTGATGCTGACAGAGTATGTGCGCGGCGACCTCGGCAGGATGATCGCGCATCGTGCGACCGGCGGCGCGCCGCAGTTGCCGGCGATCGTGCTCGATCTGCAGGTCGAACAGCTGATCCGGCAGTCGATCAAGCAGACGCCGACCGGCAACTTCCTCGCCCTGCCTCCCGAGCAGATCAATGCTTTCGTCGGGCGGCTCGAGGCGATTTGCGGCGGCGTGCGCCCCGATATCGCGGTCGTCACCTCGATGGACATCCGCCGCTACTTCCGGCGCATGATCGAGGCGCGCCTCAGCTGGCTGCAGGTCTATTCGTTCCAGGAGCTGGGCGGTCACGTGCAACTCAAGCCGGTCGGCAAGCTCGCCTTGTAAGGATTCGGCATGGGCGGTCACAGCCATCGCAGCGTGCGCGTCGTGCCCGGCCCAGCGCACGAGCATCCATCATCCTCGCCGAAGCAGCCGTCGCGCTCGGCCACCCACGCCTATGCCGCGCTGATGAAGCGCGGCCGGCAGACTCGCGAGCGCACGCCGGCCGGCGCGGACAGCGGGCTGCTCGACGACGACGCCCTCGCGCTCGCCGCCTATCAGTCGGCGCTCTCCGGCATCGATGTCGGCAGAGAGCGCAACGACCACGGCCAGGACGCGCAAGGCGACTCCAATCCCGACCCGAACGGCGATTTCGCTCCCGAGCAGCGCGAGCTGCTGACGCACCTCCCGCGGATTGCCCAAGCGCTCGGCATCGCTGGCGCGCTGGCGGGGCACGATTCCACGTTCGCAGGGAAGCTGGCGTCGCGCATCGCGCGATTCTGCGGCGAACCGTCCGTCACCTCGGCCGGCGTGTGGGAGGCAAGCGTACCGCTCGCGCCCGATACAGTTGCTGACACAGTCTTACATTTGTCACTTTCGCCCTACCGGCTACTGCTTCGCTTCGAGACCTCGAACACCCGGTCGCTGCAATTAATCTCGCTGCATAGCAATGCCCTGCGCGAACAGCTCGCCGCGCTGCTAGGCCCCGAACGGGAAATCGAGATCGCCTGACACGTATCGCGCCTGATTCGCTTGTAGATCAACGGAAACACGATGAAGCTCACGCCACCCACCGTCACGTCGCTAGCCGGCCAGCTGCCGGCTGTCGCGCCGTTGGCCGCCATGCTCTCGCGCGTGCTGGCCGACGCGCGGCTCGCGCGCTGGCTCGATGCGGCGGCCCAGGCGATAGGCGTCGAGGCAGTGACGGATTCGGCGCCGTTCGGCACCCCTGCGTTCATCGTGCTGACGGGTTCAGCGGGCAATGCGCGCATCGAAATCGACATCGACGAGTTTCCCGCGCTCGGGCCGACGATCACGGGCAGTCCGCTGGCCGCGGAAATCGCGACGCATCTGCTCGGGCCGTGCTTGTCCGCACTTCGCATACTCGGCCTGCCGGAGCTAACGGTGCGTTCGATCGGACCGCTACCGGTGGCGACGAACCGCGCTGTGCAGATCGCGGTGCATGGCGACGCCATGCGCTTTCGCTTCGCGCTCGTCCATCTCGACGAACCGCTGTCGCAGGCGTTGACTCAGCGGATCGCGGCCCAGCGCGGCGTGGCGTACCGCGGCCTGGCGCAGCTGCGACTTCCCGGCCGGCTCGTGCTGGGCTTGAAGCGGATGCCGCTCGAGCGGTTGCGCTCGCTGCGTCCGGGCGATGTCGTGCTGGGCGCGACGCCCGTCGGCGCGCGCGCGCTGCTCGTTGACGCCTCCAGCGTGGCTGCGAATCACCAGTGGGGTTCCGCAGAAGCCGGACTCTTGATCGCGCGAGGCAAGCTCTCGCACAGCACCTTCGAATTCACGGAACCCTTGCAGATGATGGATGACCCTTACGGCGGCCTCGCCGCCCACCCCGCTACCGACCGCGACGCCCCCGTCGCGGCGGACGAGCTCGATATACCGGTCCAATTCGAGATTGACACGCTGGCGCTGCCGATCGCGCAACTCAATGCGCTGCGCGCCGGCTACGTCCTCGACCTGCCCGTCCCCGTCGCCGAGGCCCGCATCCGCCTGACCGCTTACGGCCAGACGCTCGGCTTCGGCCAGCTCGTCGCAATCGGCGAACACCTCGGGGTTCGCATCACTGAACTAGCGCAAGACCATGTTGCGGATTCCTGACCTCAACGGGCTGTTTATCGTCGTCCTCGCGATCTCCGTCATCCCGTTTTTCGCGATGGTCGTCACTTCGTACACGAAGATCGTGGTCGTGCTCGGCCTCGTGCGCAACGCGCTCGGCGTTCAGCAAGTGCCGCCGAACATGGTGCTGAACGGCATCGCGATCATCATCTCGGCGTACGTCATGGCGCCGATCGGCATCGCCGCAATGGGCAACTTCAAGCCCGCCCAGGGCGCATCATCGGCGCAGAATGTCGTGTCCGGTTTTGACGCCGCCCGCGAGCCGTTCCGCCAATTCCTGAAGAAGCATACGGGCACGGGCGAGATTCAATTCTTCCTGCGCTCCGCAGGGTCGATCTGGCCGAAGGAGCAGGCGCAGGAGCTCAAGCCCGACGACCTGATCGTCCTTGCGCCCTCGTTCACGCTGACCGAGCTGACGGACGCCTTCAAGATCGGCTTCATGCTCTATATCGCCTTTGTCGCGGTCGACCTTATCGTCGCAAACGTGCTGATGGCGATGGGCCTGAATCAGGTTTCGCCGACCAACGTCTCCATCCCGTTCAAGCTGATGCTGTTCGTCGTCATGGATGGCTGGTCGCATCTGATCCATGGCCTCGTATTGACCTACAAGTGAGCAACTCATGGATCTCGACACCGTCATTCGCTTGACCTCGCAGGGCCTGCTGACGTGCCTCTATGTCTCGCTTCCGGTGGTAGTGGTTGCAGCCGGCGTGGGTCTCGCCGTGTCGTTCGTGCAGGCGATCACGTCGATGCAGGATTCAAGCATCACCTATGGCGTGAAACTCGTGGCCGTGACGATCACGATCGTAATCCTCGCCCGCTGGGGCGGCGCGCAAGTCGAAAGCTTCGCGGAGGCCGCCATGAACGCGGCGTTTTCACGATGATCCGATCGGTATCGAACCAATCGGCGCACCACGCGCAAGAGCTGCATATGGAGCAGCCGCGCGGGGACACGCAGCGCTCCGAGCAACAGTCCGCGAATCGGACCCGCTCGAATCGCGCGCGTCTGCGCCGGGTGCGACAGCGGCGCGCGCTCGAGGCACGCCTCTTGGAGAACAAGTGCCACAAGCCGGCAAAGCGTGGCGCGCTGAAGTCGTTCAGGGCGCATTCGGCGCGGATCGAGGCTCGCAAGCATCGCGACGCGCGCGCCGAACGCGCTCGCTCCTTCGCAAACCAGCGTGAACTGAATCCGCGCGACGGCCTTTCGATCACAGACCAAGGCGGCAATCGCGGCGGCCAACAACGTGATGAAGACGAACAGCATGAAGATCATTTCAGCGACGAGGAACTCGATCCGCTGACGCCGGAGGTAAAGCTCTCGCAGCGCCCGCGGGGCGCGTCCGCCGCACGCGCACTTGCGGATGCCGGTATCGCAACCGTATCCGTCGACGCTGTTCCGCCGTCGGACGGTCCTGAAGCGGTACATCCGCATGGCGCCGCGCTCGCGCAATTGGCGGAAGGCCTGCTGGCCGTGCGCGACCATGCGATCAACCAGCCGCATGCGCCGTGGCGCCCGCTAGTCGCCAAGCTGCAGGCGGACTATCAGCGAGCGACGCACGCGACCCAGTTCGAGGAGCTGAGCGTGGACGAGTTGAAACGCGTACTGCTCGAAGTCCGCGCGAAGCGAGCCGCCCCAAGCGGCGAACCACCGACGCTGCCGGTTCGCGAGCTGAACCTGCTGCTCCCTCTGATCCTGCACAACGTCACACGCAGCGCGCCGTCCTCATACAAGTTGCGTGCAGCCGATGTCGGCGAAGCGCTCGCGGTCATGCCGGCTGCGCGTGTGATTGCGCTCGACTGACGCATGGCAACGAGCCCGCATGAATTTGAGCCACGCAACCAGTAACCCGAATACGATTCGCCCGACATGAAACTCCTTCGCATCCTGACCGGCATTCACGCCGGCGCATCGATCCCGCTCGGCGCCGGGGATTATCGCGTCGCCGCGGACGACGACGCAGACGTGCAGATCAGTGACTGGCAGCACGCGCCCCTGACGATCACGATCGCCGTCGACGGCGGTGCGTCGGCGCAGCGGCAAACGGACGCCGAGGCCAGCATGGAAGCGGCATTCGTGCCGCTCGCCGATTACGCGCCGCAGCGCTTCGAAGACGTGGTGCTGTGCCTCGGGCCGGAAAACAGCGAGTGGCCGAGCGACGTCGAGTTGCTGAACAAGCTTCTCGTCAAAGAGGACGAGAGCGTCGTCAACATGAAGCGGCTCGTTGCGCTCTCCAATGTCGAGATCGGGATCGGCCGGCGCAGAGTCAGCGCTTTCACGCTGGTCGGCATCGCGCTCGGAGTGCTTCTGATCGCAACGGTCGGGCTGTCGATGGTGAGGAACACGCAGGCGTCCGAAGGCTCGGACACCGCGGCTACGGCGCGGCGCATCGAGAGCCAGCTCGACGCCTCAGGCATCAAGGGACTAAACGTGCAGCCGCAAGGCTCGAGCGTTGTCGTCTCGGGCATGGTGGCCTCGCCGTCCGACGACCTCGGCGCGCGCGCCGTACTGGACAAGTTCGATGCCAACGTCGTCCAGCGCCACTACGACGTGGCGTCCGCGCTGGCGCAGAGCATTCAGGAGACGTTGGCGGTGCCGGGCGCGCAGGTTCGCTACACCAACCACGGCGCGTTCACGATATACGGCGACGTGGCAAGCCTGAGCGGCCTGAACGACGCGATCGCCCGCGTGCGCGCGGACCTCGATCCCAATGTGAAGCGGCTCGATGTCGCCGCCACGGAAAGGCCGCCGGCCGAGAGCAGCGTGCCGTTCACCACGATGATGTCCGATGGCACCTACAAATATCTGCAGACGCCGGATGGCGTTAAGCACTTCAATGTCGAAGACACGGCCGAACAGAACGTAACTGATAACGCAACCACGGCCGCAACCGCAACCGGGCCGTGATCGGCGGCGAACTTAACGTAAAGGAGCTTGTTATGTATGAATCGTTGGACGACGCAGTATTGGGCGATCTGAAGGATCTGTCGAAATGGATCGGCGCGTCCGATTCAGCGGCACGCGTGAGCCGCATCTGCACCGCGCTGCGCACCGCCTCCGGGGCATGTGGCGAAGCACGTCGGCAATCGGACGACGATTTGACACGTCATCAGATTGCCAAGCTCGACGAAGGCTTCGCCGCAGCCGCACGGATTGTGGCGCGATTTTCGGAAGACTCGCGCGCCGGCTAGCGCGATCGTAAGTTGTCCTTTTGCTGTGGAGAACAGCAAAATTCTTTGCGCCATGTGGGTGCGTTCTGCAAAAGTGTATTTAAGGAGCAAGTCATGGGTTTTGGAAGTTCATTCGGAAATTTACTCGGCAACGCTGGCGCTGGCTTCATGAACGGCATGGGCATGGGTCCGTTTGGGATGGGGGGGATGCCACCGGAAGCCGCCGCCGGTGCTGCGATCGACCAAATCCAGCAGGGTGCTCAAGCATCGTTCGCGATCAACGAGGCGCAGCAGCAAGCGTCTCTGATTGAAGCCGTTGGAAACGCGGCAAAGAGCGCCGGTCAAGCCGTGGAGCAAGCGTCAAAACCGCAGTAATAGCGCCGCGATGCCACTGAAACGCTTGCGAGCCGCATGCCGCCGCTCGCAAGCTTTATTCTTCGTCTTACGAGGCACCTGCACCCCGTGAGCTGGGAACGCTTCACCGAACTCGTGACCGATCTCTGCGACATCGTCGGACTGCACGATCCGAAAGCCGTGATCGATCGCCGGATGATCGACGTGGAAGGCTTCGACGTCATGCTCGACCATGTCGAGAACGACCTCGGCGCGATGTACATGAACTTCCACTACGGCACCGTGACTGCCGGGCGCACGCTCGTCGTCTTCCGCCTGATGCTGGAAGCGAACCTGCTCGTCTATGCGCAAGACCAGGCGCAACTCGGACTCGACGCGGACACGGGCGGCATCATCCTGATCGTACGGATCCCTTTTGGCCCTGGCGTCAGCGGCGAGTGGCTCGTCGACCTGCTCGGCCATTACGCCGAGCATGGCCGCTATTGGCGAAAGAACATTCTGGAGTCGACGGACGAAATGTTCGAAGGCATCGCAACGGGAGAGTTTCTGTGGATCCGCAGTTAGGAGGGGCAGGTTTTTCATCGCGCCGTCGCGCCGTCGCTTCGTCGCATCATCGTTAGCTTCCCATTCCTGGCTTGGATTCGATCACGTGAGCTTATTCTTCGATCACATTCCCTGCTAACCCGAAATCGCCAGCAGCGACCGGGCCGACGACCATGTCACTGAAAGCATTTCCGTTCAAGTTCGGCCCGCACGTAAGCAACGAGCACCCTGCCGGCGGTCCTGCTCCCCTACGAGCAAACCAAAAGGCCTCGAGCGGCAAGGCGCAGCTCTCCGGCAAGCCGCAGTTGGCGGAAGTCCTTGGGAAGTTGCACCAACGGCTGACGCCCAGCAATCCCAGCAACGCTTCTCGCTCCACGAGTTACGGCTTTTGGGTTCGGAATCACAACGGCGAGATCGACGTCGACGTCGAACACGCAACCGCCCCCTACCAAACGCCATGCCCGCCCGAGGACCGAGCGTTGCCTCCCGGTAACGGCCCGCAACGCGTTCGCCACGTCAAGGCCGCGGTGAAGGGATTGGCCGAACTCGTGGACAATCGAGCCGCGCCACGGCCCAATTTGCCGGCACCGCTTTCGCCTCGAAGCGAAATGGCGACAAGCCAAAATGCAGCGCTCGACGCATTGGAGCGCGCGCACATCGATGAGGCCGCGTGCCGCGCGTGGGTCGCGAATCTCTTCGGCTCGGACTCGAGCGAGCGCATCTGGCGCTCACTCGTGCAAGTCGCTCGCAAGCAAGACCATTGGCATCCGTACGAACAGCACGTCGTGCTCGCCCAGGCGCTGCATACCGCCTGCATCGGCGACGGGCCGGCAGCGTCGAAGGCTGCCGCGCGCCTTGCAGAGTGCATGCCGCCGCGCACGGAGCGCGTGACGCAGGCGCCCCGGCGCAGCGAGATCGATGCGTGGCATGCGGCGCAGTTGCTGAGCCGCTCGGGGATCGGCCGCAAGCTTCTGGAGCGGCTTGCGCACCTGCACGCGCCTCATGCGGTGTATTCCCTCGGCGCGGCATCCGCCCCTCCCCGCCCTGGCGCCGCCCTCACGCAGAACAACGCCAGCGCACAGGCTCAGCGCCAGTGCAACGCGATGCGAATGTACCTTCAGGCACGCGATTACCTGGTCGAAAAGACGCAAGCCGACGCCACCGCTTCGCCCGACGCGTTGATCGCGCAACTCGATACGCTTCGCGTGGACCCGGAGTGCGCGCTCGCCGTCGATGCGCTGCGCGCGGCGCGCAAGCTCTTTCATCAGCCGTCGCTGCACAAGGTCGATTTGACGGACGACGAACGAGTTGCGTATTTCTCCTGGCATCAGGGCTATCGCTCGAGCGCACCTGGAAGCGACCTCGCGAAAGTCAAGGCTCGGCTCGGCAAATCCGCTACCTGGATCAACCGGGCTCTGCAGCCAAGTACCTTGCTGCAGCGGCTATCCAGGTTCATCGGCAAGAACAAGACGCCGTTCGACGCCATGATGCGCCACGGCATGGGTGCCGCTCATCTGCAATGGCCCGCGGTCGAGCGTGGATACTTCGACGAAGCCGTGGCCGAGGCGATGAGCATCGCCATCGACCGGTTGCGCGAACGCATCCGGCAGACACCCAGCGCCATTGACTTGACTCAGTTTGCCGAAGCGCTCGCGCGGCTCGAATACTGGCGCGACGAATCGAAGAACGAGCGCTTCCGCACCCTGCAATGCGACGACGACGCCCTGGCATCGGTGCGGGAGCGCGCGCTTCGCATAATCGACGAACGGGCCGCCTCGCGGTACCCCGAGGACGCGCGCGACATTGCACGAACGATGATCGAGCGCGGCAGCGCACTGAAACGCGATGTGTTCGACTTGCGCATGCTGGAGAATCTCGCCGCCGACACCCGGCTATTCCAGCCGGCAGACGACATCGGGAACGACACGCGCGACACTTTTCTTCAATGGGTCGGCACCGCGCGAGGCGTTCAGGACGCGCATCACATCGACGTCCAGTCCCGCACCGTCGATGGCATCAAGCAGGCCACCCGTCTCGTGATCGACAAGCTGATGCTCGGCAACTATGCGGCATTCGTCGACGGCGGAGTGTCGGGCCTTGATTTCGGCAATTTCTTCATCAATTTGCTGCCGCTATCGGCTCAGCCACTCATCACCGCCATGGGCGGTAGAGTCGCAACGTTCGGCATTTCGGGCGAGCCGCCCGCCGGCGGGTTGAAATTCGGTTCCACACGCGTTCTCAAGATAGAGGGCGGCTGCGGCGCCTTTGGCTCACTCCCTTTCGCTAGCACAGTGATCAGCGGCTATCTCGGCGGTGAACTCAGCGCACGACTGGCTCACAATTCAAGTCAATACACCGGGGTCATCGTTCGGGCCGTCAAGCAGACGCCGGACAACGGCGAATGGCGCGAGCAACTGCAACGCGTGAACGAGTTCATTCTCGATTTTGCGGCCGAAAAAAATGGCCGCGAATCGCGTTCACCCGATGCGCTTTGGTCGGCACTCGCGCATCAATTCTTCGATGAACCCGGCTTGTCGATCGGTTGGATAGACGAACGCACAGATTCGCCGAGTGTCAGCGCCACCGCTTGGGGCGGACTGAAGCTCGGGCTCTCATCGATTCTGGACGGAAAGTTGCGCGCCGGCCCCGGAGGCTGGCTGACGGGGACGTTCAGGCCGCATGATCGCGCGCGACTGCGCAACACCGGCGGCACACATCAGATCGACATCGCCACCGACAGCAGGATAGGGACCATCACGGCAGGACTCGGGGTCAGCGCTTCCCCGCCGTCGGTTACGGTCGGCAACGGCCAGGGGACGATCCAGTCCCTCAGCGTGGCCGGGGTGCCGGTCTATTCCTGGTCGGAGGAAACGCATCGCTCTGACCAAACGGCGAGCCTTCGCGTGATGTTCGACGAATACGGTCGTGTCGACCACCGCAACACCCATCTCGACAAGGAAGCCGCCGACGCGCAAGCCCACGAGAAACACATCCGGGGAAACTGGGACGTATGGACGAACGGACCGGATTCGGCCGCCGCGCTGGAGGCGCATCTGGACGAAGTCAGGCAGGCGTCCCACCACAAAAATCGGAACGTCGGCGAGCGCTGGAGCCTGCATCCCGCCGCTGCACAGCAGCTCGACGCCTACGCGGCCGCAGCGGAGGCGCTCCACGCCGAGATCGCCGCAAGCGCCGACCTGCGCGCCCCCAGTGTGCGGACCGCCAAGGACAAGTTGCGCAATATCGACGAGCGGCGCGCGGCGGTTTTCGCCGATCCGAAGTCGTGGACGCCTTTTTGTTTATTCAGTTACGGCTGGGAATACGACAACAAGCCGACGGTGCTTCCCTTCCCGTTCTTCACCGCGACGACGACGAACGGCGTCGTCACCACCCGCGAATTCCAAATCATGCCTGCGTCGAAGATCACGGAGATGAATTGGCCGCCTGGGCGTGGCGTGGATCGGGCGGCCTAAAAGGGCGGCCTGAAGCCAGCGTCGCAGCGGTTGGCTCGAAGGTCGCCTCCGGGCGGAGGCGGCGGGTTGTGGTTCGTTATCTGCGGATCGCTTCGAGAATGGCTTTGCCCACTTGTTTGAGAGCATCTCCGAGCGCCCCCATCTCGTCGGCCATCATTTGGGCGAAGCCGACCCGCTCCGACAATTTGCCCTGCATCGTGTAGAGGGATTCTTGCAATTCGGCTCTGCGCTGCATTTCTTTTGCGACAGACTCCATACCGGGAGGGGGAGGCGGGACTTGTGGCGGCGCAAAATTGTGTTGCAAATGCGATGCCGATGTGGCTTCCGGGTTCGGGAAGAGCGGCGCTGCGGTGTACGATGGAACTGGATCACGCCGGGCCAAGTCGTCCACCACCTCAAGCTGTTCGTCAATCCAATTCGCGTTGGGTTTCAATGGTCCCGAGACGCTCCCGTCGAGCGTCGCAGTGCTATCAGGTCGGGATGTCGAGACAGAAGACCCATTCGGACTCGCTCCATCCATCGTCACCTGCGGCTGGCGTTTCTGTGGCACGCGCGACTCAAGCCCAAGGATGCTCGTGCGGACACTGCTTGTCGGTGAGGGTTTCCGGTCCTGTTGCTCAACACCGCCATGTATTTTTGCATCGTACAAAGTGCGGGTCACTTCCGGAGTGCGAGAAACACTTCCAGGGCGGCTTACTTCTATCGTCATATTTACCTCGTCCGCACCTTTGCCGAAGCCCCATGCTTCATGGCGCAGTACCCTAAAGTCGCAAGTTTGCCCTGCTCCATTCGCTTGCGGGCGCGGAAACACGCACACTTCGCTCGTCGTACGAAGCGTTGGCGGCCGGATGCTAAAATTGCCCGCCATACCTCACCGTCTTCCGTCATGGACCACGAATCCCGCAAGAAGCAACAACTCGTCGACGTTGCCCTGCGCCTGTTCAATCGCAGCGGTTTTCATGCGACGGGCGTCGATACGCTGCTGGCCGAAGCCGATATCTCGAAGTCGGTGTTATACAAGCACTTCGGCTCCAAGGACGAGCTCATCGTCAACGCGTTGCGGCAGTTGACCGAGCGGGCACGCGCGGCGTGGGACGCGGCGCTCGAGAATCGCCGACGCACCCCCGAACAGAAATTGCTAGCCCGCTTCGACGAGCTGAAACATGCCGTCGAGAACGGTGTGTTTCTGCGCTGCATTTTCCTGCAATCCTGCGGCGAGTACGACGAAGGCCATCCCATCCATCAAGCAGCCTTGGACTACAAGCTTGCGTCGCTCGAATTCACGGGTGCGCTCGTCAATCAACTCGACGTGCGACGCCCTGCCCAACTCGCCCGCGAGATCGATCTGATTCACGAAGGAGTCCTGGCGAAGCTTCAGACCAAACACGACGTCGCCTGCATCGCCGACGCCAAACGCTTGGTGAAGCAGATTCTCCAAGCGGGAGCGGCCACCAAGAAGCGCACTGATGCCTCGCTTCGTAGCGGCCGGAGAACGCAGTCGATCGATGCGTCACAGTAATTGGGCGTTGATGGCGCCCTGCGATGCATCCTACGCATGCGACGCTCGCCAAGGCGAGGGGCGCACGCCGGAGCATCGACCATGCTTAGCGGCGGAACGTCCGCATTGCCGCTTCGGCGATATGAGCGTTGAGCATCAGGAAGTTTGCGACAGCCAGAAGCGAAGCGATGAAGAATGACTTTTTCATAAGAAACTCCGTAGGTAAGTGAACCGGCACATGCGATAAGACCGGCTGGGAGTATTAGACCTGAGTCGGCATACCCCTGGCCAGTCAAAGCTTGTAACCCACGAAGGACGTTTGTAACCCTAACGGCTGCGCCGTAAATAACTGTTAGCGCTTCGTTTTTCCGCTGGGACATGCGGGTTGCAACGCACGTTCATTCTTCATCTGTGCCGCAGTCCAGCTATGCGCGCGTGCTTTCTCCGGGAGCCGAGAGCCCCAACCACGTCCGCCCCTGCTCACGGACGTGCTGGAATTGCATAAGCCTCAGCACATCGGGTATGTACGGACTGCCGTCTCTGCTCTTCACTTGAGTGGCAACTTTCATATAAGCCGCCCAGTCCTCATCTGAAATCTCGGTATAGACATTCTCAATCAGCCACTTGTACGCTTCAACCGAATCATTCTTGATGGCTTCAGTGAGCGGGTCCGTCCCATTTGGCGTACGAACCTTAAGATTCTCGCCGCGTTGCTCGGCCGCTGTGAGATATTCGACGTCGTTCACTCTTGCGGCGAGATGGATTTTTCCACCTCCCACTTTCGTGACCCTTGCTATCTCGGACGGATACGCATTTTCAATACTCCTCGTACCCGTTCCCCAAAAACGGCCCGTGGTCCATTTGACAGATGGATCGTGAGCTTCGGCCTGCCAAAAACGGACCAGGATGCCAAAATCGTCCTTGGTCGTCACACCTCGCTTGGCAATTTCGATCGGATTTTCCCGCTTCGCGTTGCCGGTCCGAACCTTATACAGACTTGGATCACGATCTAGCAGAACTTGCACCAATCTTTCGGCGTTTTTGTCGAAGCCCTTGGCCGCGTAGTGAATCGGAAGCTTGCCCTTATTGTTCGGCAGCCGCAAATTAGCATCCCTATCAATAATGAGTTCGACCGCATCCATCACGATTTCCGTTTTGTGAAACGGATGATGTACGGTCGAGCAAATGACCGACATGACCGGCGACTGACCGTAAGCGGCCAGCAAACCCGTCTTGGCGAACTGAACTAGCGGATGGGATCCGCCGGTTGCCAGCGATGAGGCAGCAATGCTGCGATGTCGCTGGCCTTTTGAGTCGGCAATCGGGTGAGAACGTC
>NZ_JBFPKN010000038.1:0-39350 GCF_040948805.1 Paraburkholderia sp. BR13439
TAAAGGCCGACGCCTGCGGAGCGGTTTAGCACAAACATTTTTTTGATTACCGATCGCGGACCGGCCCCGACCGGCCTGTTCACGCGTCAGTGGCCGCGATCGCCAACCAAAAAAATCTCTGCTCTATTGACTGCAGTCAATAGGCTCGAGAACACCGCGCTCTACGTCCAGGTGGCCACCGACCTGCTGCACGAGGTCACCAGTCCACTGGACCGTCTGCCCTCGGAGTAGGCCCGCGTTGTAGCGCCTCATGCTGGAGGTTGCGGACATCTTCCGCAGCCACGGGCCAGCGTGGCGGGCCACGGCACGCCTGAGCCCGGGGCAGCTGAAGGTCATGTCGGCCATCGAACGGTGCCGCACGGCGGCACTGGGCGGACATGTGCTGCGTTGTCCAGGTTGCGCAAGCTCAGAGGTGTCCTTCAACTCGTGCCGGGACCGGCATTGCCCGAAGTGCCAGGCCAGCGCCGCACATCGCTGGCTGGAGGCACGCCAGGCCGACCTGCTACCCGTCGAATACTTCCACGTCGTCTTCACACTGCCCGCCGCCATCAGTGCGATCGCCTGGTACAACAAGCGGATCATCTACGGCCTGCTGCTCGACATCGCCGCCGACACGCTGCGCACGATCGCCGCCGATCCCCGGCACCTCGGCGCCTGGATCGGCGCCACGCTCGTCCTGCACACCTGGGGCTCCGCACTCACGCATCATCCGCACGTGCACGGCATCGTCCCCGGCGGCGGACTCTCGCCCGATGGCGAGCGCTGGATCGCCTGCCGGCCCGGCTTCTTCCTGCCCGTGCGCGTGCTCTCACGCCTGTTCCGCCGGCGCTTCCTCGAAGCGCTCGAAGTGGCCCACCGGCATGGCCAGCTGCAGTTCTTCGGCGAGTACACCGGGCTCGCGGACCCCGCCACCTTTGCCCGGTGGCTTGCGCCGCTGCGTAGCTGCGAATGGGTGGTCTACGCCAAGCGCCCGTTCGCCGGACCGAAGGCGGTGCTCGAGTACCTGTCGCGCTACACGCACCGCGTGGCCATCTCCAACCAGCGCCTCATCGCATTCGATGAGCGCGGTGTGACGTTCCGCTGGAAGGACTACCGCGCGAAGGGACGCACCCGCTACAAGACCATGACGCTGGAGGCCGGCGAATTCATACGCCGCTTCCTGCTTCATGTGCTGCCCGCTGGTTTCCACCGGATCCGTCACTACGGGCTGCTCGCCAACCCGGTGCGCCGCGCCAGTCTCGCGAAGGTGCGCGATCTGCTGCACGTCGCACCCGGGATCAGCCCGTCACCGGACGAGGCCATCACCGCAACCCGGCCCGTCTTCATCTGCCGTCACTGCGGCGCACCGATGATCGTCATCGACATCCTCGCGCGCAGCGCGCCGATCCGCGCACCGCCGCGGTGCCGGGGTCAGACATGAGCACTACGGTTCCCCGGTATCTGAACCGACCGTCGGCTTCGCGGCAACGCGGCCCACGAGCGGACGTTTGCGCCTGGCACTCCGCGAAGCGCCTCCGACGTCCGCTTCACCACCGCGATCGCACGACAATATCACTTCGCTACCGCGTCAGCGCCCGCCCGGCATCCCGCCCGGCCACACCACATCCGACACTGCTGGGCATCCTGACCTATCAATCGCCATAGCGGCGAGTTCCGACCTCATCGGAGCACTCCGCGGTTTCCTCCATCGGGCTTATTCGACGCCTGCCGACACGCGCAGAGGCATTCACATTCCTGCGGCCGATGGCAGGCATCGAATAAACCTAAACGAACGAAGACTGCTACGGCCTGTCGGCTTCACGAGACTGGCCGGACAGCGGGACCGCGCGCCGACGGCTGGCGCTATCGGTTGCCCGCGGAAGCTCGGAAGGCTGGATCATCCAGATTGATTTTGTTCAGTTCGTCCCCTTGGGCGAGGCTGGACACTGGAATAGCCAGCCGGTCCTGCGCATTAAGACGCTTTCGCGCACGCAGGCGTGGGCGATCGCCGCCGTTGTCTCGCGGATGCTCGACCTCGACTGATTCAATTTTCTTCACTTTTTTTGCAATCCCGGACGGGGCCAATCTCCCTTGATGGGGTGTTGGCCCCGTTCCATTTTTGCGGAGCCAACATGTACCAACTCTCGATTCCCGGCCAGGTCTTCACGACCCCGACGCTCTCCGGGGTGTTCGCGCTGTTCGCCAACGAGGCGGTCCAGGCAACTGAGACCACTTTGATCAATCTGGAGGGCGGTGCGGCCGCAGTACGCGTGACGCGATACAACGGCACGCTCGGCATCCGTCGTGACGGCACGGTCGCAGAAATCCTCGCGGCACTATTCGACGAAGTCCGTTCGCTGTGGCTATCGACCTATGGCCTTGAGCCGAAGCCCTGGCAGATCCGCGCGTCGCACTGGGAACTGCTGTTCGTAATTTTCGAACTTGCGCGCACGCCAACCCGGCTCCTATCGACCGACCAGATCGATGCGCAAAAATCGGCCGCACGTGAAGCGCGCCAGTTCTTCAACCTGCTGTCGCTATTCAATGACGTGGCCATGGAACGCTTCGGCTTTGCCAGCGGCGGTCCTTGTGTGCCGGGAGGCAGGACGAACGGACGACATGAGGTGCACATCGCCTATGCGCTGCTGCGCAACGAGCAAATTCCCGAAGCGGTGCTCTCGGAATACCGGGCGATGGACAGGGCATTCCGTTACGACCTGGAATGGGCGTCGACGTTGCTGGAGCTTCCGACGCTACGCGGGCGGCTGCCGGCGGCGAAACTGCAGCAGCTGGTGTCCGTGATGCGTGCAGCGAAACAGCCGGTCACGACAGAAACGGTCGACGGTCTGGTGGACGCTGTCGCCGGCGTATCCAATGCGCCGGACTTCATCGAGGTCGATGATGCGCTGTTCGCGGCGGGGCTCCTGCAGGTTGACCCATTGCCGGAGATGTTCGACAAGCCGGTATCGGTCGGACAGCCGGTCAATGCGCTGGCGGCCCGGCGTCGTGAACTGATCGCCGACTGGCGCCGGGAGAAGAAGCTGGACCATGCGGATTTGCAGCGCACACAGGGGCGGCTCAGTGCGCGTCGGCACGCGCTGGAACGTTCGATGGCGTTGCTCGCACACGGGCGTGAGACGTTCGAGTGGCCGAACCGTGTCGCCGTTGCACTGGAGTCGCGCGATGTGGCAAGTCTGCTGAACATCCTCGACACGCCTGACGATCACAACCCTAGCAGCAAGCAGGTCGTGCTCGAGTTCCATGGCCTGAAGTTGCGAGGCCTGAACGGGAAGACCCGACGTCGTGCGATCTTCGAACTGTGCGGACTCGACGGGACTGCACAGGCCGCATGGGAAGCGAGCGAGCTTTCGCGCAAGCAGGCGGAGCGCAAGGAGCAGGATGCGCAGCGTGCGAAGGAAGCCGCGCAGAATGCCCGCTATAAGCGCGGCGACGGCGTCGTGATCGATGGCGCCCAGCATGTCGAGGACGCGATCGCATCGGGGTTTCGGGAGATTCGGGACTGGCGCAAGGGGGCGAGCACACAGTACGCGCTCGTCAACACGGAGCTTAACGAGGCGCGTCGTCTGCAGGTAAAGGATGGCACGCTGGATTACGCCCGCGCGATACTCGAACGGCGTGCAGCCTGAGGAGGGGACATGCGATTCGATCGTACTCCGAAGGCGGAAGGCCTTCGCTGGACTTCGCGGATGCAAGCCTTGCATCTGAGCCGTCAGGATCGGGCTCGCGAAAAGATCGACCGTGCTTACCCGCTCTTCAGCGATCAGCTCGAGGTGCCCCAGGCGCTTTCGGTTGAAGAAGAGCGGGAACGGCGCGAACGGCTGCTGTACCAGAGCGAGCAACGCATGCGCGATCTGTACGCCCAGCAATGGCGTCGCCTGCCTCGCGAGTACTTCGCATGCACAGCCGACGTGCGCGCGCGGATCATGGAGGTCTGGAAGGCGTGGCGCGGTCCGGCCAATCCTGTCTGTTTCGCCTACGTGATCGAGCAGCACAACGGCGTGGGCGAGGAGAAGTCCCGGCGGCACCGCGAGCGGGAAGCGGCGATGATCGCGAGAATCGATGCAGCACGGGCCGCGCAGACAGCGTTGCTCTGACTGCATTTTCCTGAACCACAGCCGGCGCATATGCGCCGGCTTTTTTTTCGTCCTGGCCTGACGCGAGAAGTCTAAGCGGGGTCAATCTGCTCATCATTCGGGCAAACCGTCGCGCAGCGGCCGCGCATACTGGGCTCTGTTACCCGCGTCCACGACGCATCGACCCGCCGGAGACTTACCGAAGCTCAACTGGCCGCTCTGGCTGGCGCGCAGGCGTAAGGCACAACCGTTTTTCGCGTCTCCAGGACGCATCGACGCGCCGCATCCGCGGCACATCCAGCTCGCCCCTCAGGGACCACGTCCCCCGGGGGCGTTGTTTCGTGGGGCTTTTCCTTTTCAGGTACCCCATGAAAGTCTCTGCCTCGCAACTTCGCGAACTGCTCATCACCTACATTCCGGCCCGTCTTCCGGTGCTTATCACTGGGGCTCCGGGCATTGGCAAGAGCGACATCGTCGCTCAGGCGGCTCAGGAAACCGGACATGACCTGCTCATCAGCCATCCCGTCGTTGAAGACCCGACGGACTCGAAGGGCCTGCCATTCCCTGACGGGAACGTCGCCCGCTTCCTGCCGTTCGGGGATCTCGAGCGCGCATTGAGAGCGACAACGCCGCTGCTCTGGTTCCTTGACGATCTGGGCCAGGCATCACCGGCAGTGCAGGCGGCAAAGATGCAACTGCTGCTGGCACGCCGCATCGGCGAGCACGCGCTGCCCGACTGCGTCACGTTCGTTGCGGCCACCAACCGGCGCAACGACAACGCGGGTGTCTCGGGCATTCTCGATCCCGTCATCTCGCGTTTTGCGACGGTGGCCGAGCTTGAGCCTTCGATCGCCGACTGGACGGACTGGGCGGCGCGCAGCGGTGTTCCTGCCGAACTGATCGCGTTTCTGCGATTCCGGCCGGATCTGCTGTCCGTGAAGAAGACCGCGCGCGATATCGAAAACGCACCGAGCCCCCGAACATGGGGATTCGTCGCGAAGACGATGCCGATCGTGCCGAAGTCGCTCGAGCTGGTCTCCTACGCGGGTTCGGTGGGCGAGGCTGCAGCGACCGAACTGATGAGCTTTCTTGCCATCTACCGCGAGCTGCCGTCGCCGGACGCCATCATCCTGTCGCCGGACACGGCGCCGATCCCTGAGACCCCGGCCGCGCTGTACGCGGTCAGTTCGGCGCTGGCAGCGCACTCGACCGAAGGAAACTTCGAGCGGGTGCTGACCTACAACCAGCGGCTGATCGACGTAGGCCACCGTGAATTCGGTGCGCTCCTCGCGCGTGACGCCGTGCGTCGCAAGCCCGAACTGGCGAGCACCCATGCGTTCATCCGCGCGCAGGGTGGCGAGATCGGAAAAATCATCCGCGGCGAGTAAGCCGCTGCCTGTTGCTTCATCCGTTGTTCGTTCTGCCACGGCCCGCCTCGCGCGCCGTGGCTTTTTTCTTTCTGCTCAATCCAATCCCTTTCTATTCTGGAGTTTTCCATGAACATCACTGAACTGAAATCCCGCGTCATGCTGTCGGCCGTCACGGTATCCGCCTGGCAGGCGCGCTGCTTCGACGTGAAAGCGACCGAAGAAGTCGAAAAAAACCACCAGGCCAAGGACATCGGGCGCTTCAACAAGCGCCTGCTGCCCGAGCATGCGCCGAGCTACAAGGAGGTGGTTTCGATCGGCAATCGCATTCGCCGCTATCACTACGACCACTCGCTGAAGTACGAACAGCTGGGCGTGCGTCTGCTGCCGACGGCGATCTACATGGGCTTCGCCGACCAGATGCGCAAGATGAAGGATGAGTTCGATCTCGCCGTTTCCGTCTTTCTGACCGACTACCTGAATCTGAAGGAACAGGCACGGGCGGAACTGAACGGGCTGTTCAACGAGTCGGACTATCCCACGTTTGCCCGCATGTCGGAGAAGTTCGGAGTCAAGCTCGCGGTGCTGCCGTTTCCTGACGCGAGCCAGTTTGGCGTCGATCTGCCGGCCGACGTGCTGACGGATCTTCGTTCGGAAATCGACCAGCACGTGCTTGCCTCGATCTCGACGGCGAACAACGATCTGGTCGGGCGTCTGTACGAGGCCGTCTCGAAGCTGGCCGACAAGCTGTACGGTGCCACCGATGTTCGCCTGGGCGTCACCAACCAGGTGCGCGAACTGTGCGAGCTGCTGCCGAAGCTGAACTTCACGAACGATCCGAAGCTCAGCCACATCCTCGAACAGGCGAAGACGCATCTCGCGGTTCACACGGGTGCGGATCTGAAGGAGTCGAGCGTGCTGCGTTCGCAGGTCGCGGCCAAGGCCTCGGAAATCGAGGGGCTGATGGCAGCGTTCATGGGTGGGGCACCGGAGCCGGTGGCGAATCAGCTTTCGACGTTCGCGCCGCTGGAGCAGGTTGTCCAGCCGGAGCCGACGCCGCTTCTGCGACTCGTCGCCTGAGGTGGCCATGGACCCGCGCATCTCGAAGCAACGCACGGCGCTGGTCCTCGACCAGCCGTTTTTCGGCGCACTCGCTTTGCGTCTGAAGGTGGTCGAAGAACCGTCGTGCAGGACGTTCTGGACCGACGGGGAATCGCTGGGCTACAACCCGGCGTACCTCGGCGGCCTTAACGATCTGGAGACACGCGGCGTCCTGGCGCATGAGGTTCTGCACGTGGCCAACGGCCACTGCTGGCGCCAGGGCGATCGCGATCCGAAACTCTGGAACGACGCGTGTGACTATGCGATCAATCCAATCGTGCTCGACGCAGGCATGCTGCTACCAAAGGGCGTGCTCGTCGATGCCCGCTTCAAGGGCAAGTCGGCCGAGGAGATTTACGGCATCCTCGCGCAGGAGAAGCGGCAGAAGGAAAAGCAGCAGGGCAACGGTAAGAAGGATGGTGGCAAACCGGATGCGCAGCCTGGCGAGCAGTCGACTCCACAGTCAGCTCAACAGCCAGGCAGCACACCCGGGGGCAACAGCCCGCCGCAATCCGCGGACGGCGCGACCACACCGTGCGCAACACCCGGGTCCGGCACTTCTCCCGAGGCTGCTCCCTCCTGTGGCGAGGTCCGTCAATACAGAGGGGACGACAAGGCGCAGAAGGAAGCTGACTGGAAGGTCGCCGTCCTGCAGGCCGCGAAAGCGGCGAAGATGCGGGGCGGGCTGGGCGGCTCTCTGGAGGGTATGGTCCAGGTGGCGGCGGAACCTGTGGTTGACTGGCGCGCGATCCTGCAACGCTTTGCGCAGGAATCGTCGCCGACTGACTACACTTTCGCGATGCCCAATCGCCGGTATCTGCACATGGGGCTATATCTGCCGTCGCTCAACGAACCGGCGGTTGGCGATGCGGTGTTCGTGCGCGATTCCAGCGGTTCGGTGTTTGACGAGACGCAGGCACAGTTCGACGCGGAAATCCTCGTTGTGAATGAGACTGTGCGGCCGCGGCGGCTGATCGTGCTGGATTGCGATACGCGTGTAAAGCAGGTGCAGATCTTCGAGCGCGGCGACGCGGTCGAACTGCTACCGGTGCGTGGCGGGGGAGGCACTTCGTTTGTCGATCCGTTCAAACGGCTGGCCGACGAAGGCATTCAACCCACGTTTCTGGTCTATCTCACCGACATGGATGGAGCGTTTCCGAGCGATGAGCCGTCCTATCCCGTCCTGTGGGCATCAACCGTGCCGCTCAGGCGCGCGAAGAAGGCCCCATTTGGCCAGATGATGGAAGTGATCTGCTGACGGGCGATGTCTGCCACGTGTTCTGAACCCAAGCCCGGCGATTTGCCGGGCTTTTTTTCGTCCGGGAAGGCCAAAGCCCGATTGCACGCGTTGCACACAACCGTTTAGGGCCCGCGGGATGGACTGGAGCCAAAATTATCCAATGATTTCAGTGTTCTGGGGCCATGCTGCCCGTCCGAAGGCTGGCGAAAACCGGTCGAAAGCCGTCTGAGCCGGCTCAGACACCTTTTTCTAAATAAGAAATAAACCACAGCCATTCGTGGACCGATTCGCCAGATTCTCTCAATAATCGAATTAATGCGCGAGGAAAATTCTTGATAATCAGGAACCGGACTGGATGCCAGAACTATGCATTGATCCGAGGATTTCTTTGCCTTTCGCATCAAAATGCTGGTGGCTGCGGCGAACAAGTACCGGCCACAACGTAGTCTCTGGAGCCCCCGCCTACGCGCGCTTGCGCGCCCTCTGATCGAATGCCTCACCGGCACGGAACCGCTCGAGTCGGTCACTTGCGTCAGCGACAGCCGAGAGCGGCGCGCGACGCAATTGTTTGTCGTAGGTCGAGACGATCGCCGCGAATTGCCGGAAGCCAGTCTCGTCCAGTGACCACACGCCAGATTCGCGACCGCGATCGAAGGCCGAAGAGATCACCTCCTCGGCGTGCTGCATCTGCTCGAAGGTCGCTTCGCCGTAACCTGCCTCTGCCAGGAATCCTGTGAGTATCATGGCCTGGCAAAGCGTCTGCGCCGCGCCTGCGTTGCCGCGTTCGCGCCGCATGACGTCGAGCGCGATGTGAACCTGCAGACAAAGACGGTCGACCTCGGCGCGGGGCATCGGCAAGAGGAGGGTCCTGTTTCGACGTGCACGTGCAGCTGCTGCGGTTCGTGCAAACGGGATCGTTCGGGCCATGGTCTTTTCAACGAGTGTCGAGGGGCGAATCGTACAACACACTTCGAAGCGCGGCTTACCCGAAAAGCTAGAGGTTTTACTGCGCCATTTCAGGTTAGGCGTCTGAGCCGGCTCAGTCTACGGATTGCGCGATCGTTGCGTCGCACTCCATATTCAATCTGTCCTGTGCCCGACATATCGGTAAAAGCTCATCGATTTGATCGTTCTTTCGCTCTGCTCCAGGTTGGCCAGCCCTGAAAAATAGCAGCATGTCCGAAGCTGCCGAAAATCCCCTGCTCAAGGTGCGCCCGCTCGAAGAGAGTGCGGTGCAGATGTTCTTTGCATCCGTCGAACCGCTGCGGGAATACTTCGAAGCACGCGACGTCGCCGAAATCATGGTGAATAACTTCGACAATGTGTGGATCGAGCGACGCGGGGAAATGCATCGCCTTGAGCTCACGCTGAATCAGGCGACTTTAAACGGTGCGATCCTTTCGCTCGCCGCATCCGTCGAAAAGTCCGCGAAGGCCGGCACTGCACAGGGCATCATTAACGCTGGCCACAAAGGTCTGCGTATCGCGGCAGTCATGCGGCCCACGGCGATCGACGGACATGCGATGTCGATCCGAAAGCACAGCGACAGGCATCTCAGTCTCACCGACTACGTCGCAATGGGTGCGTTTTCGCGCGTGAATGCGCGGCATGAGCACAACGACGATGAGCTCTTTTATCCCGGTATCGAGAATGAAGGCCTGATGGCAGCCGTGCGCGAACTGATCATTCGCCGCAAGAACGTGCTTGTGGCGGGCGGAACGTCCACCGGGAAAACCACATTCGTCAACGCACTGGCTGCACAGGTGCCGCAAGACCAGCGGGTCATCACCATCGAGGACACGATGGAGCTGAAGCTGCGCGTGCCAAATCTCGTGCGGTTCCTGTCGAACCCGGACAAGGGCGTCACCACACAGTCGCTCGTCGCGCTGTGTCTGCGCTTTCGTCCCGACCGGATCATCGTTGGCGAAGTACGCGGCGGTGAAGCATTTGACTTCATCCAGGCACTGAGCACCGGCCACGATGGCGGCTTGGGTTCAATTCACTCCAATGATGCACGGGGCGGTTTGAGCCGTCTGGAAAGCCTCGCGATGTTGGGCATTCCTCCTGGCAGTCGTTGGGACCTTGTCGACATGCGCAAGGCCATTGCCGATTGCTTTCATTTCGTCATCCATCTGCGCCGCACCGGCGAGTTGCGCCACGTTTCCGAGATCGTCGAGATCAAGGGGTTCAAGGACGGGGACTATGTCCTCAACCGCGTCTTCTAACAATAAGGAGTATGTTCAATATGAAGTCCCTCAATTCCGTGTCATCGCGCCTGCGAACACTATCGATCACCGCATACCAACGCTTTCTGAGCCGACGAGAGATCCGCTCGACCATCGTCGCGGCGAGCCTCGCTTTCTTCGCGCCATTCGCTTCGGCCGTGAGCCTGAGCGATCTGGGCGCGGCAACCGATCTGATCTGTCTGATCCAGGCATATATCAGCGGCCCGTGGCTGTATGGGATCGGCATCGTCCTGATCATCGTCGGCGCCGTCGCGATCGCGAACTCGGAAAGCACCATCGGCAAGATCATCTCTTCGGTGTTCGTCGGGCTAGGTCTCGCCGCCTGCGCGGTGAACATCGTCAAGAACCACATGGGCGTTAGCTATACCTGTGCGTGAGCCAACGAAAGTCAGTCGCGGCCTGTCGCTTCCCCGGCAGATGGGCGGTGCCGACCGTGGCCTCGCGATCGCGAACGGCACACTAACGCTGCTGCTTTGCTATACGAGCATGACCTTCGCGTTCCTGCCGGTGGGATTCATCATCCATTGGGTGCTGCGCTGGAAGAGCAGCCGCGACCCGTGGTGGCGCGACGTCATGCTCGTCTACAACCACTATCCCGACATCCACGAGCCGCTTCCGTCCGCGAAATTCTCGGCCCGGTTCAAGCGGCCGTATGGTTTTGACCAGGACCTGCCATGCTGAAACGAATTGTGCGCCGGCCGGTGCAGGAGATCGCGCCATGGGCGACGATGGTCACGCCGGAACTAGTCCTCGACAAGGACGGGTCGCTGCTGACCTGTTACACGTTTGAAGGGGTTGATGCCGATTCACCTAACGCCGACGACATATCGTCGGTGCGCAACAACCTCGACAATGCGTGCAAGAATTTCGATCACCGCATTACTGCATGGTGGCGGCTCTCCCACCGTCGCGTGCAAGGGACTATCGACGGAGATTTCGCAGCGGACATCGACGCATACGTCGACCGGATCAACCGTAGCCATGTGAGCAGCGGGAAGTACTTCCGCAACACCCACTCACTCTCGCTCGCCTACACCCCGGAAACAGGCATCAACAAGGTATTCGAGAAGGTCGCCTATCACATGACGGTCGGCGGGAAGTCGATGCTGTCCGCTCTGATCGAGACCGCGAAGGACACGTTCCTCGCTCGTAGCGCCTTCGTTTTCGACCTTGAGCGCATGACATCGGACATCAAGCGCTTCGAATCGATTCTCGACGCGTTCAAGGGGGGTGTGACGCGTCTGAAGGCAAAGCGTCTCGAACTGCAGCACTCGTTGGCCTATCTGCATCAGACAGCCAATCCGTCCGTGCCGCCGCGACGTGTGCGCTACCCCGTCACGATGCTCGATACCCACCTCACGGAAAGCACGGTTACCTATGGCGCCGAGCACCTGATGTTCGAGTCGGCGCACGGCGTGCGGTTCGCCAAGATAGTCGCTGTCAAGGAATGGATGGGCTTTCAGGAGGCCGCACTCGATGTGCTTTCGGAAGTCGACGCGGAACTCGACATCTGCGTGATGTTCCGCTTTCTCGATGCCACCAAGGCGAAGCAATGGATTGACAAGATCCGCAGCTTCTACAAGATCGCGGTGTTCAATCCTATGGCGATCATCAAGGCCTATTTCTCCAAGGAAGAGCAGAAGAACGACAAAGGTCGGATGATGCTCGCGGAGGAGGCCGAGGACGCGCTAGCGAAGATTACAGCAAAGGGGCAGCAGTACGGCTTCGCCAACATTTCTGTAATCGTGTACGGCGACACCGTCGAAGAGTGTGACGACGCCACGCGCGAAGTGGTCGGCCGCATCGGCAACGCCGGATTCGGTGTCGTGCTGGAAAAAGATAACCTGGCGGCCGCGTGGAACACGACGCTGCCGGGCCGGTGGGACAAGCAGAAGCGCCTGCAATTCGTCGAGACACCGGCCGTCTCCGACATTGCCCCTGTGCGCAGCGTGGCCGAAGGCAGCACTGTCAATGCGTGGCTGACGCAGCAGTCGGGCCAGAAGACCGGTCCGCTGACCATGCTTCCCACGCGGCATAAGACGCTGCAGCGTGTGAACCTGCACCGTCCGGGGGGTGCCTCGCACCTCCTTGTGCTGGGCCCGATCGGCATGGGCAAGTCGATCATGCTCAACTTCCTCATGTCGCAGACGGGGCGTCACGGCGCCCGACGCGTGCGCTTCGACAAGGACAGATCAACGCGCATCCCGACGGTACTCGCAGGCGGGCGCTTTATCGACGCAACAGGCCGCTTCGAAGCGGCGACCTCCGTCAATCCGCTGTCCCTTCTGTGCGACAAACAGCATTACCCCTACGTCGCCGAATGGGTGCAGATGGCCATCGAGGACGACACCTTCCGCTGCAACAAGAACCAGGAGCGGGAGATTTTCGAAGCGGTCAGCACGCTGGGCGACGGTTACGGTCCTGAGCGATGGACCTTGTCCTATCTGAACACGATGTTATCGATCGAGTTGCGCGAGCGGCTGGCCGTGTGGACGAAAGGCGAAAAGAACGGCCGGTTTTTCGATCACGTCGAGGACGCATTCACGCTGTCCGATGACCTCTCCATCGAGATGGGCGATCTGTTCAACAACTTTCCGGTCGCTGCGGCGCTCTTCATGGACTACGCCTTCTACCGCATCGCACAGTGGCTGGACGGCAAGCGCTACACCGTGATCGAGGTCGAGGAAGTGGGGTTCTTTTTCCAGAACGAACGCTTCTATAAGCGGCTGGAAATCTGGGCCGTGACCATCCGGAAGCTAAACGCCACGCTGATGATGGCGACGCAATCCCTTGCCCAGGTCGCCCGTATTGCGGACTTCGAGGTGCTCAAGGAAAACATCCCGAACATCATCTACCTGCCTAACCCAGACGCGAAAAACAACCTGCACCTGTATCGCGACAAGTTCGGCCTCACGCTGGACCAGATCCAGATGATCGTGGATGCCGCGCCCAATCGCGACTACCTGTGGGTGACACCAGATCAGACCCGCATGCTACAGGCGAGCTTCCCGAAAGAAACGCTCGCGGTATTGCGCTCGGACGGCCGCGCTCAGGCTGTGCTGGACAGACATTTCAGGTCCGGCGATCTGAATTGGCGAGATGGGTATCTAGCCGAAATGATGACACTCGATTGAGGAAAACCAGCATGAAGAAGATTCTCGCGAGCCTGGCGCTGACAACGGGCATCACACTTTGCCTCTCCCAACCAGCATACGCAATGATGACGGTGATCGACCCGTCGAACCTCATCCAGAACACGACCACCGCACTTAAAGCCGTGAAGACAGAGGTCTATGAGGACACAAACATCGTCTACCAGTATCAGATGATGGCCAATCAGCTTCTCCAGGCAACCAATCTGGACCCGACAGCGATGAAGGCCCAATACGATCAAATCACCGGCGACATTTCGAAGTACAAGCAACTAGCCGAGAACGCGACCAGTCTTTACGGTGACCTGCAGAATGGCAACCAGTGGCTATCGCACGTCCAGACCATGATCTCCCGATCGGGCAAGTCGAATGAGCAATGGTTTGCCGACATGGGCACGCTCTACTCCCAGCGAGACAGCCAGGCGACGCAACTGATGCAAACCGGAAACAACGTGCTTAGCCACATCCAGGCGCTCGCGCAACGGCGTCAGGATTTGCAGTCGCAGATGTCGCTCACGCCGACGGCGCAGGCAACGGCGGAGTTGACGACTCATTATCTCGACATCGTCTCGAGCCAGTTGAGCGACATGCTGCAAATGACGGCGAACAAGACGCAGAAAGACGCGCAGCAGCAATCGGCGGACAACGCAGAAGCAAAAGCCCGATCGGATAACGCCAAGGCTTTTCTTGACCAGCAGGCGGCTGAGCGCGCGGCGTACGGCAACTAGGGGAGTGCGGGATCAAGATGACGCTGCGCAATCTCAAACACATGGCCATTGCCTGGCTGCTCGCTTTGCTGACACTCAACACGTCGCCGGCATTAGCGGATGCGTCGGCGTCGGCGCCGGTGTCAGCCAGTGGGACGGCCGCGAACCCCTATGTGAGTCAGGGAGAGACGGCGGCCGGAAATGCGCGTGCGATCGACAAGATCACCGCGATGTTTTCCTCGATCATGGACACCGCGGTTAGCGCCTCCCAGAGTATCCAGCAAGAATCCGACAAGTTCGCCAGCGGGCTCGCGGTGATCACAATCGTTCTCGCGGCAGTGCGCTTCGGTGCGACGAAAGACCCTGTAATGGCGTGGGTCGCGCTTTTCGAAGAACTCGGCATCCTTGGCATCTTCGCGTCCATTTATGTGGGTTTCGCAAGCTGGGCACCGAACTTCTACAAGTGGTTCGTCTCCATGGCGAATGACATCGGCGGCGCAAACATGACGAGCGCACTCAGCATTATGGGCAGTGCGGCCGGACAGGTCTTCGATTCGGCCGTTCAGGCATGGTCGGGGATCGGCTTCAAACTAACGATGATCCCCGATGTCGTTATCGCAACGATTCCGCTGTTCTTCGCATGGGCACTCCTGTCTGTCACGTCCATAATCTTTGTGTTCTTTATCAACATCGGGCAACTACAGTTCGCCGCGGGCGTTGTGATGGGCCAGATCGCGTTCGCGCTTGGCTTTTCCTCATTCACTCGCGGCTATTTCAAAAGCTGGCTCGATTACATGGTCAGCGCGGGCATGTATATCGTCGTGGCGGCGATCCTGATGCGGCTCGTGACACACAATATGGTCAACGCTGTGCAGGACGCTGCTCAGCTAGGCCTCACGACAGCCGGCGCCGCCGCGCAGGTGTTCGATCTCGCCTTTTTCGTATTCCTCGTTTCATTCGAGATCCCGAAAATTGCCGGCATGTTTGGTGGGGGCGCGAACGCCAGCGGCGCAATCATCGGAAAGATTGCGAAAACGGCGACTGGGGGTCTTGTATGACGCTGCACGCATCCATGGAGAGCGAAGCGCTACTCACCCAGCACCAACGACGTGTCGACCTGATCGCGCAATGCGCCAACGAAGTCAGCAAGGCCGATTTCGAGCGCAGATGGATGAGCGTCCTTCGGTCGTGCGCCGCGTGGTTTGCTTCGCTGCCGCTTAGTCCCGAGCTCTACAGGGAGCCAGGCGGGGCTTTCCGTTGCACCGTTGAGACTGCTTTCTATGCGATGCGGCTGGCTGGCGGACAGAAATTCGGCACCAGCCTGCCCTCGGAGAGGCGCCGCCGCATCGAGCCGCAATACAATTACGCGGTGTTTCTCGCCGCAGTGTGTTCCCGGCTGGACGAGCCCTACCGGCATTTCATCATCGAGCGCGACAGGGATCGGCAGGCGTGGAATCCGTCGGTGAACGGTGCGGCGAGCCCATGGCTCGCCGGTTCCGACTATCGCATCTGCCGTCGGGAACAGCCGTTGCCCGTTGAGCGTATGCGCACAGGGATGCTGGCACAGGTTCTCGTGGGTTCCGAGCTACTGGCCGGGCTCGATGGCGAGGTGCTTTCCGATCTGTTCGGCGCAATCAATCCGAGCATGCAACCCCTCGGGGCCGAGTCGCTGCTGCATAAGGTGGTTCGTCAGGGGGTCGCCACTTCTGACGAATTCGATCGCAAGGCGCAACGCGCGGTATTCGCGCCCGTCCAATTCGACGTACCGTCTGCCGTGCATGTAGCGGCCGAGCTGGAGCCCGTGGTCGTTCCCGCGCCCGCTCCGGTGCAATCCGTGTCACCTGCCGGGCCGTCGGCGGGAGCGTCGTCGCCGCAACCCGTGGTCGCTCCTATTGATGCTCCGGTGCCGCCGGCGAGAGCGCCGCAGGCGCATCCGCAATCGCCGACCGTTCCTGCCGACAGCGTCGGCCCGTCGTCGCAAACGTCGCATGAGGTGTTGAGCTGCGCGAGCCCGATCGAAGCCTCCGGCGTCGCGCCACCGTCTGCCGCAATCGATCCGTCAACAATGAAGGCCGCGGCCCAGCCAGCCCCGGTACGTCGCGAATCGGAGCCGCCCGCGGCGTTCGAGGAAGTGCTCAAGGGCGTACCGAATCTCGTGCGCGAACTGTTTCAGGCGCTGCGCGAGGACGTTGCCACAGGAATTGCGTCCGTCCAGTGGAACGACAAGGGACTGGTGCTCCAGAAGCGTCTAGTCGGGGGTTATGGCGTAAGCAGCAGCACGCTCGTTGAACATATGCGCAAGCGCGGCCTGATGGTTGCCGATGAAGCCAGCCAGATCACTCTCACCCCGCGCGCGGGCCAACTCATTCTCGATCCACCCGCATGATCACTCCTTTTATCAATCATTTCAGGCCGATCTATGAGTTGCGTGCAGCCGCTTTCTGGCTCGCGGCGATTGTCCTACTGCCTCTATCGGGCATGCCCCACTCGTGGGTATTTGGCCTTGTTGCACTCGCTTTCCTTGCCGTGCGCTCATTCCAGATCTGGCGCGCATTGAAGTTCCGGATGGCCATTTCAACGAAGTGGCTCACGACCCTTCCGATCCCCAGGCTGTTGCAGATCCAGCAGCGCATGAAAGAGGAGGCGAACTCGATGTACCTGGGCATCGGGTTCGAATGGACGCAGAAGCATTGCCAGATTGCACACGACATCCTGCGCATGCCGACGACTGACATTCCGGGGTTGCCGAAATGGTTGAACAGGACGAAGACCGGGCGAAAGATTGAGGAGGCGATTGAAAGCATCTTTGCACCAAAGGACAGTGTTCGCGACCGGATGCCTCAGGGTGCATCGTGGATCCACGGGCTTGAGCCAAAGAAGGCTCTCGTCCCTTTCCACTACAAGTCGATGGGTGGCCACACCGCCGTCGGCGGCACGACCGGCTCGGGTAAGACGCGTACCTATGAGGTGATCTCGACGCAGGTCATCCATCTGGGCGACGTGCTCATTAACGTGGACCCGAAAAACGATAAGGACTGGAAGCTGCGCGCCGAACGCGAAGCGGCCAGGACCGGCCGGAAATTTCTCTACTTCAATCAGGCCAAGCCGTCAGAGTCCGTGCGTCTGGAGCCGCTAGATAGTTGGTCGCAGCCGTCCGAAATTCCCAGCCGCATTGCGCAGTTAATGGAAGAGGGGCCATTCCGTGACTTTGCGTACCTGTTCATCAGCCGGTCGGTCAATGGGGAGCTTTACATCGGGGACAAGCCCAATCTGCGCTCGATCCTGAAGTATGCACAGTCTGGCATTGCGACGCTTCTGGAAAAGGCGCTGCGCCGGTTCTTCGCGGAAAACAGGCTGACAGACTGGGAGCAGCAGGTCGCGACAGAAACGACGCGCCAGGGCCAGCGCAACAACGCGGCGACGCTGGTCGACGGAATGATCGCGTTGTACAACGCGAGGTTCGCATCGCAGGAGCGTGGTCATGAAGCGATCGACGGGCTAATTGCCACACACACGCACGATCGCGAGCACTACATGCGCATCATCGCATCGGCCCTTCCATTGCTGCAGATGCTCGCAACCGGTGAGACGGGTCTCATGCTCGCGCCGAAGGTCGACGATTTTGACGACGAGCGAGAGGTCTGGACCATTGAGAAGGTAATCCGCCAGAAGGCGATACTGCATATCGGCCTCGATTCCCTGTCAAACAGCATTGTCGCAAAAGCGATCGCGTCGATGTTGCTGGCTGACGTTTCAGCTGTCTGCGGCTCGATCTACAACTTCTACGAGACGCCGCCAGACGTGGTACTGATCATCGACGAGGTGGCCGAGGCGATCAACGAACAGGTCATTCAGATCCTCAACAAGGGACGAGGCGCCGGTTTCAAGGCGTTTGTCGCATTCCAGACGCGCGCAGACCTCGAGGCCAAACTTGGAAACGCCGCGAAAATGCTGCAGGTTTTGGGCAACCTGAACAACCAGATAATCCTTAGATTGGAGGATACAGATACAGCACAGTGGTTCTCGGATAAGGTCGGAGAGACTGCGATCCGCAATATCACGATCACTGGCAGTACGAGTACAGGAACCGAGGCGCATATCGGCGAATTTACCGGTGGCGTTTCACGTTCTCTTCAACTGGAGAAAGCGCCGCTGATCCCAATCCGCCTGATTCACAGTCTGCCCAACCTGCAATATTTCATGCGCATCTCGGGCGCCGCCGTGTATCAGGGCCGTATTCCAATCCTTCAAGGCTGAAAACCTACGCATGTCTGCCGTATTCAAAAAAATTATTCGCGAACACAAGCTATCGTCCCGCCTGATTCCCGTCTTCACGCTGGCGCCGGAGCTGGAGCTCGCCTGCGCACGCGTGGCCGATTTCATCGGGGAGAAGTTCATGGGTGAATCTGAGCCGCTTATCAAGGAGATGCTCGACACAGCGATCGCATCGTTCAAGCGCACGCGCAAGACCGGCAACCCGCACGTAGCCTTCATGCAGGGGCTTTTCAGTCACGCAGAGCGGCTCTACGCGCGGCGTTACGTGGCACGCGACGGCGAGCGGTACCACGTGTGGCCGCCAATGCTCGAACCCGTCACCGAGTTCGAAGCACGACATGAGGCGCGCGGAACGGAAATGGTCGACGAACGATGCCCGGAGAACATCACGCAGCGCTCCGCCGCCTTCCAGCTTGCAGCGCGCGCACTGACGGGCGAAAACTTCCGGCTCTACTTCGAGGACTACGATGTCGCTCACACGTTTTCTGATCGCGAAGCTGGCGAGAGTTGATGTGGACGTGGCGCGGCGGGCGCTCGCCACGGCGCATTCGCAGGACGTAATGGATGAGTCCCGCCCCGCTGAGTTCTCGCGCGGCGCTGGCGCGCGCGCGTACGGTATGGCCCTGTTCGTCTCCCGTCGTCCCGTCCACTTCTACATGGGTATGTTCGGCCTGATTCTGTTTCCGCTTTACATGCTGTCCCGGCTTGGGTCTGCGCTCATCGAGTGGGGGATTGCCACCTATGGCCAGTAGCCGATTCGTTTCGCACGTCAAGTGGTGGTTTTTCCTTGTGCCGCTGCTGGCCCTCGTCGTCATGCCTGCGCTTCCGGATCGCTCGCTGTTTGCTGTGCCTGCGCAGGAAGCGCAGTCTGTCGAAGACGTACTGGGCGTTGAGCGTGCCGATGACGTACTTTCGCTTACCAATGCACGATTCAGGCGCTGGTTCGTCGACACTGGCATCATCCGCTCGACGCTCGATGCGTCTGCATCAGGGGAAATCGGAGAGGCTGGCGTGTCCGACTTCGCCCGCTCCTGGGTACACAACTTCTGGCTGGAGGTGTATCGGGTGATCTATCGCGCGAGCGTCATGAAGCTGTGGCTGATCGGGACTTTCGTTTTCTGTGTCGCGGCTTTCGTTGATGGTTCCGTACGACGCAAGGTCCGGGCCTCGGCCGCCGGATTCGCGAGTCCGCTGTCTTTCCACCTCGCTGGCCACGGGATTCTGCTTGTCTTCGGGGTAGCGTTTGCGGTTCTAGCAGCGCCATTCCCGGTCCTCGCCCAATACTGGATCGCAGTCGCCGCGGTGCTCGGCGCGCTGCTGTGGAAGGCGGCCGCCTCGTTCCAGTAACACTTTTCCCGGAAAGCTGCTGAAAACCGGATAGCTTTCCGGGTTAGGAATCTGAGCCGGCTCACGGCTCCGGTCCTTCGATGCGCTGCCGTTCCCAGCGTCACGCCGCGATTCCATCCCTCAAATTGAACCGACACCTGGTCTTCATCAGGTCACCGCGGGTCAGCAACAACGCAAGCTATCCATCCCGCGAGTGCCATTAGCCGAATGGCGGACGCTTCATCCCCAAAAGCACAACAAAATCGAACATGTTTCGGGCGTATCTGGCTGCGTGGCGTCGTAACAATAAGGTCGTACCGCGCGCGTGGGCGCGCACTTTCCACAGGAAACCACATGACCACCATCACGGAAGAGGCAAATCTCGACGCTGCCAGCAATCCTGCGGCTGCCGAACTCACAATGTCACATACGCCTACGAACGGCGGTAATGATGGTGCCGCGGCGGGCGCTCCGGTGGAGAGCGGTCCGACAATCAGCGACGGTGCGGACGGTGGCGAGATCGAACTCGAACTGCAGCAGATGGAAGACGCCGCGAACACCCTTCACAGGGAAGGTGTGATCAGCGACAGCGAAGTGGACGAAAAGCGCGAGCAGGTCGCACGAACACGCAAGATGTTCCGTGAATTGTCCCCGGCTGAGCGCGCCGCAATCGTGCAGCGCCGCCGCGAGATCGGCCGTGAGCTGATGAACCGGCAACTGTCAGGCGCGGCCGTGGTCCGGGCCGCTGTGCGCCTGAATCACACGCGGCTCAAACCGCTCTTTGAGCAATGGTGGCCGTATCTGAACCGCATGAGCATCAATATGCAGCGTTTCGGCCGCTCGACGTTCGGTGCGGAGGATCAGGGCACGCTCACCGCCTTCTTCGAAAAACACGTCGGCGAACTCGAGGCCTACGTTGACGAGCAGCTGAATGTCGCCGAAGGATTCCGCGTAAAGACCGAAGCTCGATTGCGCGAGCAGGGCGATATCGTGTTTGCGCCGAGTGTCACCAAGCCATCTCTGGCAGTCGAAGTCGAGGCTTATTCGCGATTCTCGATGCGTGTGCTGTCGTTGCTGACGAAGTTCGACCACGTGATGGATCATTTCGACTTTCTCGTCTGGAACGGGGTGCGCGATCAGTCCGACATCGATGAGGAAACGTCGCGTTTTCTGCGCAAGTTCCACCCGGTTGGCTTGCGAGGCTATATGACACACCTGCGTCTGATGACCACGGTGCGCGGCCGCTAACAGGACGGCCAACATGCTCGACGGGCTCAATCCGCAACAGCGGGAGGTCGCAGAACAGCGGGGGCACTGCGTCGCGATCGCGTGCCCCGGCGCGGGCAAGACCAAGACCATAGCGGCGAAGGCCGCGCTACTGCTATCGGACCCCGCTGCGATCGTCGGCGCGGTCACATTCAGCAAGGATGCGGCCGTCGAGCTGCGCGACCGCATTCTTGCGCTCGCTGGCGACGGCACCAGGAAGCGCCTGATCGCAGGCACGTTTCACTCGCTTGCATTCAGGCAACTGGGCAAGCGCGATATTGCGACTGATGGCGACCGCATGGCGCTGATAGCGCGAGTGATCGCCGAGCTGGGTCTGGACTGCAAGCCAGAGGATGTCGTGCCCGTCATCGAGGGCATCAAAACCAATTTCGGACGCGTCGAGGCGGGCACCGGCGACGCGCAGATCTACGAAGCCTATCAGGCGTCGCTGGAGCGAAACGGCAAGATCGACTTTCAGGACATGCTACGACTGGCGGTCGCCGGCATGGAGGCGGGGGACATCGAACCGTATCACTTCACCGATCTGCTCGTTGACGAATTCCAGGACACGGACCCTTTGCAATATCGCTGGGTCGAACTGCACGCCAAGGCGGGGGCCAACGTCACCGTAGTTGGCGACGACGATCAGAGTATCTATGGCTTCCGTGCCGCACTCGGCTTCAGGGGCATGGAAAGCTTCGCAACCACGTTTAGCGCCCAACGGGTGGTGCTCGGGAGTAACTACCGTTGCCACGACGAAATCCTCTCAGCGGCTGATCGCGTCATTCGCAACAATGCAGATCGCATTTTGAAGGTTTTGCGAGCAGAGCGCGGCCCGGGCGGCGCAGTCATGGCCAGGCGCTCTGATGACGAATATGCGGACGCCGTCGCGGCAGTCGAGACGTTGCAACCGCTGCTGAAGGCGGGCAAGTCATGTGCAATCCTTTCACGCACGAACCGCATTCTGGACCCGATCGAAGCCGTGTGCCGATCGCATGGTGTGCCGTACTTCCGCGCCTCCGGCAGCTCCGTGTTGAATCGCCCGCAGGGCGCGCTGATGTGCAATCTGCTGGAAGTCGCCGAAGGGCACAAGCAGAACGGGCTCGACGCGGTCTTCGGCTACATGGGTGTCAGCACGCCCCTGCTTGGCGTCCTGCACCGCGATATGGGGACGGTGCTCGTCCAGCGTCAGAAGAAGGATCTGCTGGCGCTCGGTTTGCCAGAAGATACGGCGACGGTCTATCGCGCATTCATGAAGCGGCTATGCGAATGGCAGGAATTGTGCGCGCGGCGGTTCTATTCGCTGGTGCTTGACGGTGTACACGAACTGATGTTGACGTATGCGAAGAACGACCAGGCGATCCGGGCGATCCAGGGCACCTACGACGTACTGTCGCGCCTGTCGGGGACATTCGCCGAGCGCATCGAGTTTCTGCGGCGAGAAAACAACAAGCCGGCTGAAGGCGCGCTAGTGCTTACCACAATGCACAGTTCGAAAGGGCTCGAATGGGACCACGTGTGGATCTCACGCGCCGAAGAGGGTGTCGTTCCTGATGAGAAAAGCACCGAGTCTGAGGAGCGTCGCCTGTTTTATGTGGCGATGACGCGTGCTCGCGACGGATTGACAATCGCGACGATCAAGAAAAATCCCGTCTCCCGATTTGTCATCGAATCTGCGATCCAGTAGGCATTGATCCGCATGCTCAAACGACTGTTACACAGACTCGGCTACACGCCGGCCTCAACTCTGAGCCTCGTCCCGCACAGCGCTGCCCAACACGGTGAGCGTGCCCTGCATCAACTGCACGCCGATGGATTCCAGTGGTCAAATGCCAGAGCCGACGCGCTGTGCGCCTGGCATGAAGACGGCGAGGGCTATCACTACGCAATCGGCCGCGAGGACTGGGCGCCGCTCGCGGTCGTCGGACTCTCGTTGATTGGCAACGGTCAGTGCAGGGCGTGGCTCGACGAGACGGTACAGGCGCGCCTGGGGATCGGTCAAGATCTGCTCGCGTCGTGGCATGCAGCAAACAGACCGGTGCTGGATGGCTTGCGCGCCAGCCTCGATGCATGCACGTCCCCGGATGCCGCAGCGTCGATGTCCGGTGCAGAACGGGACATCGCGCCGCTCCTCAAAGCAGGTGAAATCGCTGAACTGTTCGCGCTCACGTGGAGGCGATATCACCTCGCCTCGCCGTTTAGCAGACTTGGTAATTCGGCCCCGTACAACAGGCTCGCTGTGCATCATGCGCTGCGGATCGCGGCACAGACCAACCTTCATGCACTTGAGCGGGCACTGGAATGGCTGACGTTGTGGCTCGAAGCGCGCGGCATGAGGGTCGACCGCGAAGCACAGTCGGTTGAACTGCCTGGCTATCAGGCGCTATATTTCCAGTCAGATGCCGGAATGTGGCCGTGATGCGGAGCCGCGGGAAGAATAAGGGGCGCTGTGCGCCCCTTGTGTTGTTGCCCTTTCCGGGCTGAATGTTCGTCAGCGATTAAAGAGCCACATTGTGCAGCTTCAGGACAAGTCGATAGTGAGAGTCGCCTAGCGGCACGTCGATTGTCTGGCCGTCTGCGACCACCACGTTGCGTTTCTCGACGATCAAACCCTTCGTATTCACGACTTCGGAACGACAGTCGGCTGGCCCGTCTTCGGACTTGCCGACGAATTCCGTGTCCTGAACGCTGACCGAAACCATCGCCTTGTTCCCGTCGACCATGGCCGGTGCGATAAACAGGGCGCGGCCGACAAAGGCGCTCTCGCTCCTAGGAGTGGTCGTGTTGCCAACCTTCGTACAATGACCGTAGCCGATGTTGTCGCCGTTCGAAATGACAAAGGCGGCTTTACCATCGTTGCCAATGATCGATGTGCCAGTCACGATCTGAACGCCGTCCTTGTAGAGCGCTGCGTCGAGCTGCTCTTGAACTGGTGCTGTTTCGGCCTGTGCGCTGGCCATGAACGCGCCGGCAACGAGGAAAGGGCTAATAATCTTGCTGATACAGTGCATCATGGAACTCTTCTGGTTGAAAAATGTACCTAGGCGCATCATCAGGAGTTCGATGCGGCGCGTGACAACTGCTGAACGTTGCTTGCAGCGTTCTCTATCGTCAGATCGCTCCTGCGCTTGACCTGCCCTTCAAGTGACGCACGCGGGCCTAGACGGATCGTCCCGTAGTAGTAGACGTTGCCTATCACGCGGCCATTGATCTCTAGAGCGCCGCGGGCCCGGACGTCGCCTTCGACGGTTCCATCCACCCTGACATACTCGCCTTCGACCTGACCCTTCACCATGCCTCCCGGGCCGATGTGGACGAGGCCGGAACTTGAAACGACATTCCCGTCCACGATGCCGAAGTTACTCATACCGTGATCGAGGATGACGTCACCGTGGATCGATAGCCCCGCGGACAGGAGCGTGACATTAAGCGGCTGTTGCTTCATCGGTCGCCTCATCAGAATAGCTGCACATCGCCCGACTTTGAGCGCTGTGCTTTGGGTTGCGCTGGAGCGGCCGGCTCGGCGATATCGCTGTTTGCAGTGGCCGCCGCGTGGCGGGTAAGGCGATGCAGAGGACGCAGGACAGCGCGCGACTCGGCTCTCGGAGCATCCTGCGCCGATCCGCCGGGAACCGCTTTCGGCTGCGTTGTGGCGGGCACAACTGGGGGCGTGGCCGCCGGCTGGTTGTTATTCGGGGCATCGGTCACCTTCGGCGCAAGTTCGGAGGGCTCTGTTGCAGGCGACGGCGACGCAATCCCATTGACAGAAGTAGCGGCCGGCGAAGATCGCTGCATCCGAATGGGGGATGCTGCTGCGCTTACGGCAGAAGCATGCGGAGCCTGGGAGGCTGGAGCAGCCGGTAGAACCGATTGAGAAGCGAGAGTGCGGGCATCGACGTCCGCGAGTGCGGACTGAGCCACCGGTCTGTGCGTGTCGAGGTCACTCGACACAAGCGGACGTGCGGGCGCCACGTTGATCGGCATCGTACCGTCGGAGTTGCCAGCAGGAACCGGAGACGGCTTCGCCGGGTTGGGTGCGACCGGCACTTTCGGCGCCACGACCGTCTCATGCATCGCGCGCCAGATACGCGCGGCGCTTACTCCACCGCCTGCAGCTAAAGCGGCAATAGCAAGCGCGAGGACTGCAGGCTTGCCGGCCTTGCGTAGCACAGCCGCAAGTTCAACAGCGCGACTGCGGGCGAGCGGAACGCGGTCCGGCGCAGGCAGGACGGGCATGGCTGCCGTATGACTAGCAAGGTCGATGATTACCGGCTGCGTGCTGTACTGCGCGTGCAGCGCCTGAATTTCCCTTAGATTCATATCTCTCTCCTGTGACAGTTCGAGCGTAGCCAACCAGCGGCGATGTCAAGCCGCGATGGGGCTTTCCGGGTCTGCTCTGGAAGGGCGGGCGTTACTGCTCGCGCCGCTCGCCGTCGAAGTCGTACTGATCGTTGTCCGGCATGCAGATCTGCACGATATGTTTGAGCCTGCGCTCGGCGTTGTTGAGGATGCGGGCGCGTTCCTCACCTGTGATCTTGCTGCTGACGACGCGTTCGGTTGCGCGCGCATACACGCGGTCGTACTGCGTGAGGCACCGGACCAGCAACCCGGCCAGAGGGCGGGTGATCGTCAGCTCGATCAGGTCATGTGGCAACTCGATCGGGCGGGCTTCATGGCGCAGCAGCCATTGCTCCGTCTTGCGCAACCACTCTGAAGTCTCCCGCAACGCCGTCTCGAGTGCGCGCACTTTTCCCCCTCGCGCGACCGCGATCTTCGACGCGCAAAAGTTGTAGTCGGAACGAATGTAGTTCCGCGCGAACAGCGACGAATAGCGCAGCACGGTTTTCGCATCCGACTCTGCGTTAATGCGCGCAATTCGCGAATCGCTCGTGAGGCGTTCGATGGGCTTCAACCCGCTACCGGGTACGGCAGGCGTTGACTGTTCAGTTGGCGGGGCGACGGCCATAGCTGGAGCATCCGGTGCTATGTCTGGACGCGGGTCCGGCTCCTGTGTCTGTTCAAGAACTGCGGCCATGGGATTATTCAGGGTGGTCTCTCTCACCGGCCATTTTGCGGGCGCATGTCAGACGATATACGGTCAAAAGCTATGCCGTTTTCGTGATCTTTCGGGGGATTTGCGGCAGCGTTTTGGGCAATACTGACTCTACTTCTCGCGTCCCTGACGCATCGACGCTGACCCGGCTAGCCCGGAGTCCATCTTCTGTCCAAGTCGTGCCCTGCGCATGCTCCGACTAGCCGGCAACTGGTGTGGAAGCTTCTGCTGATGAGCGCCTAGCCTGTGCTCCCCATTCATTCAGTCATAAAACTCGTCGCCGGCCGCATTCATTTGCGCCGCGACATCGTTCGGACCCGGATCATTCGGGTGTTCTCTCTCCAGAGCCCGTCTGGGTAGAACGATCGTAGTGGACTGATCCGTGATCCTGCGGCGGAATGAATGTTCCGAAAATGGGCTGTTGCGCGGCGTGACCATGCCGCGCGGGAACGACCTAACGTTCCCGACTGTGAGCCTCACGGCTCCCTGAGCGCCACGACCCCAGAAGGGTTGTGGCGCTCGGGTCATTTCATCCGAATCCCGAAGCGCGCTCCTCTGACCGAGGAACGCGCTTTTTTTTCGTCCTTTAGTTCCTGTCCCGTACGGAGGTCTTCCATGCTTCCCGACCGTCTTGACCAGCGCATTGCCCAGGCGATCAGCGACACGATCGCCCAGGAACGCGCATCTGCAGATACCGCGTCGCCAGCATGGCGCACGCGGTGCGAGGTAGCACGGTTCGCGACGTTCAGCGATCCCGAGCGCCGCGTTTTTCTTTCACATGTTGCTGAACGCCGCGGCGAGGCGGCGGCGCACGAACTGGAGCAGTCGGCCGGCGAGTTGCGCACCACAGCGATCTTTTTCCTTGCGAGAAAACCCTCATGAATGCAGTTCCCAGCATGCTCAACGGCCCTGTGCGCAGTGTCGTTGAAGAACGGGCCTTGCGCCCGCCGGTGATCGGACACATCCGGCCCGGCATCAAGGTGCTCACATCGAAAGCCCGAGCCAACAGTCGCGCCGTTGACATCTACAACGGCATGGTTGCGGCGGGTGATTCGTTCGACACGATCGGCAAGGTGATCGAATCGAAGTGCAACCTGAAAAACGCACTCGCGCCCAAAAACACACCGTATTTCACGTGTCGCCGCTCGGATTTCACCAATCCCGACGTCGCCGACGAAATCCTCAGGCTGTATGGCGAGGATCGTGGCGAGGGACTCAAGCTCTATCGCTTTCCAGTGCTGTTCGCGTTCAACGACTGGATGCAGAACCTGCCCAACCAGATGGCCGTGTACGGCGCCAATGGTCGAAAGTTCTTCTCGCAGTACGAACGCGATGGCATCCGCTATTGCATGACGTACGCGAAGATGGAGCGGGATCAGCGGGCGCAACGCGCGGTTCGCCACTTCGGCGGCCGCACCGTGATCCGGCGGCAGGATGAAGCGATTCCTGATGGCATCTGTGACCCCGAACAGTGTCCGCAGTATCAGGCGCGACATTGCAACCTGTCAGCGAGTTTCATCTTCGCTGTGCCGGACATCAAGGGGCTGGGCCTCATCGAGTTGCCGACGAATTCGATCTACGTGCTTCAGAAGGCTTATTCGGCCATGCAGACCGTGCAGCTTGCCAGAGGCAAACTGACCGGGACGCGTTTCTGGATCACGAAGCGCGAGTTCGACATCACGCGCATCAACGAAAACGGCGAAGCGGTTCGGGCAAAGCAGCTGCTCACCGTTCTCGACGCCGACATCGACATCGGTGCGCTGCTCGACGGCGCCGATGATGCGGTGCCGGCAATCGAAGCGGCTGGCCAGGCTGTCGCATTGCTCGAGGCCGGTGGCAACGTTGTTCCCCTTGGCGGTGGCTTTCCAGTCGCCGTTGCTGATGAGGGAACACGCGGTGAGAGCTCTGTCGACGACAGCGACCCGATGGCAGACCAACAGGCATCCGGGCAGCAACAGCCGGTACAGGTTGCAAGCGGGGCCGAATCAGGCCATGCACATCCCAACGCGCCGTCATCGCAAACTGACGGCAGCGCGGACGATGCAGTCGAAACGCTCGCCGACAAGCTGGACCGTATGTCGGACCTGCTGAAGCGTCTCGGGTTAAGCGCGGAAAACCGGAAGGAAGATTTCCGGCTCTTTGCGCACACCACGTATGGACGTGGATGGGTCGAGCGGCCGCAGGATGTCGACAGCATGAACGAGCGTCTGGAGAAGGCACTGACTGATCGCGCAGCACTCGATCGCGAGATCGCGGCGACCAGGCAGACGACGTTCTTCGACTGACCGGTTTCATCCTTTTCCAAAACCTTCCTGCCAGCCCTTCGGGGCTGGCTCTCTCCATACCCGTAGCGAGAACATTTTAGCAAGCCGGTGTTTGCTCAAGTGTTTTCGAAAGCGCATTTGCGCATCGAAGCCATGCCGCTAGAGCGGCCATTCCCTGTTAATCAGAAAGGAGTTCGTCCGATGCGCACGATCGGGAATTACACCGCGCTTTTCGGCGCGGACGATGTATTGAGCAACTGGCATCCGTGCCGTTTCACCTACCACGGTGTCTCTTTCACGTGTGTCGAACAGTTCATGATGTACGCGAAGGCAAAGCTGTTTGATGACGAGACGTCCGCCGCGAAGATTCTCGCGGCGACTGATCCGATGACACAGAAGAAGCTCGGCCGCAAGGTCGCCAACTTCGATCTGGATACATGGGTCGCGCGGCACGAATCGATCGTCTTCGTTGGCTGCCGCGAGAAATTTGCGCAAAGCCATGAGCTACGGTCCGTGTTGCTGGCGACGGCGCCGACGGTGCTGGTTGGGGCCAGTCCCTATGACCGTATCTGGGGCGTCGGCCTTGGCGAACGTGACCCACGTCTGACCGATGAGTCGCAATGGCGCGGACAGAACCTCCTGGGCATCGCGCTCATGAAGGTTCGGGACGCACTCGCTGCGCACTGACGAAAAGTTCTTTTTTCCCTGCGTCCATCCGGGCGCGCATTCAAATATTGGCTGCCGTATGGCGGCCTTTTTCATTTCTGGAGGCGAAAGTGAGATTCGCACATTTTTCTGACCTGCATTACGCGCCGGACAATCTGGCCGAGTCCGACCGTTGTTTCAGTTTTGCTGTTGGCAACGCGATCGACAGCGGCGCGCAGCTTGGCGTGATTTCCGGCGACTCGACCGATCACCGGCTCGATGCGCATGCGCCGTCGTTGCACGCGCTCGCGACCCAGATTCACCGGCTAGCCAACGCGATGCCTGTGCTCATGTTGCAGGGCACGTTCTCGCACGAGCCTCCAGGCACCCTCGATAACTTCGCCCTCATGGGCGGCGTTCATCAGATCCACGTTGCGAATCGCGTGTCTCAGGTCGCGCTCGTCGATGGGCGTTTCTGGGCATCGAAGGGACCTGTCTTCTCGGATGACGAACTGCGTCAGTTCATCGGCGTCATGCCCGAAGTGGTGTTCACCTGCCTGCCCACGGTCAACAAGGGCCAACTGGCTTCGAGCGTTGGCGCGCTCGAGGCCGGTACGGGACTGGGCGATGTGCTCGCCGCATATCTGGCGGCGGCGGGCCGGGTGAACAGGCAGCTTCGCGCAGCGGGGATTCGCACGGTGGGTGTCTCGCACGGCACAGTCAACGGCTGCACCACCGAGCGCGGCGTCACGATGGCGGGGTTCGATCATGAGTTCTCGCTCACGGCGTTGTTCGAAGCCGAATGCGATGGCTTCATGCTGGGCCATATTCACAAGGAGCAGCAGTGGGAACGCGACGGCAGGCTGGTCGCATATCCGGGCTCGATTGGTCGCTTCCATTATGGAGAAGAGGGCGAGAAGGGCTATCTGTCGTGGGACGTTGAACCGGGCAGCGGGTCAGCAACGCTCGTCGCAACGCCTTCGCGACAGATAATCTGCATGGACTTCGACGGACCACCGGACATGGCAAAGCTTCAGGAGCTCGCAGCGGACGCGGCCGACAAGTTCGTGCGTGTGCGCTGGCAGGTCGACGAGGAGCATCGTCAGGTAGTCGATCGTGAAGCGATCAAGGCGCTGTTTTCCGGTGCCGCGGGTCTGAAGGTCGAGTCGCGCGTATTGCCGGTGGTTCGCAGCCGTGCCCAGGGCATCAGTCTGGAGACGACCGTCGAGGGGAAACTCGCACGCTGGTGCGAACTGGTGAGCGTTGACGCCAGCCCGCTTCAGGACCGGTTGCAGCTGCTCGCCTCCGGCGACGTGGAAGCGATCGCGGCCGGTGTGCTGGCCAGTCTCGCTTCCGGGCCCGATTCGCAGCCCGAATCGCAGCCTGAATCGCCACCTGAAGTGCCGGCGCTCGCCACGGTGCTCACGCATCCTGCCGCATTGCTGGAGACGACGGACGAAGTCACCGCCGCCCCGGTCGGGACTGACACGAAGGCGACGGCCACACCGGCGTCGCTCGACTGGCTCAACGACGATCTGTTTGCGGCCTAGCCGCCACGGTGAGAGTGGCCTGTACGGCACTCTCACGCGGAACACAGCCGTGTTCCGGAAGCCCGCCCGCTACCAGAGGACCGCGGGCTTCCGGAACAAGGGTCACCCGCGTCCCTGACGCATCGATCGCAGTCTGCTGCATCCATCTTTTATAACCCTGGCGGGGATTCATCCCCTCAGGGATGCAGTCCGCCCATCTTCTGTGGAGTGTCATCATGTTTGGTCTTTATCCCGCCGGCGCCCAATGGGTCCGGCATTTCACTGCGAACCGCTCGCCGCGCGAGATCCAGAAGGTCCTCACCGACCAAGCGGGTTATCGCGCGAGCATTTTTCATCTTCCCTTTGGAGAACATCGCGGCGCTGTCATTGCCCAGTCGGACCGCTTCCTGATCCTGACTGCTGCCGTCAACGCGGCAACGGCGGATCTGGCCGTTGTGCCCGACGTGCAGTTGCAAAACCTGCTGTGGTCGTTCAACACGGGCTATGCAAACCAGTGGGGCTCACGCGAGCTGCTCGCGCTGACCGGTGTCGATAACTGGGACGCGCTGATCCGGCGTACCAGCGCGGCCTATGCCGCCGTCTGCAAAACCGTTGGCGAAGTCGTCGACGGGTCGCTGGAAAAGAGGGCGGCGCAAGAGATCGCTCGAGTGGCCGCTCAGGCGGCTGCGAACGCTGCTCAACCGCCTGCCCGCGTGCCTGATCCGATCGTTGGAAGGATGTTGTCCAACGACGATGATGCGCCGTGGTTGCCATCGGACTATCTGTTCGATGCGCCGCTTCAGGAGGTGCCGACATGCGCCCACTGAAACTGACGCTGACGGGCTTTATTGGTGTTCGTGACGGCATAAAGCGCGACACCATCACGCTCGATCTCGAATCGCTTCCGGCAGGCCTCATCGCGTTGACCGGTCCGAACGGTGCGGGAAAGTCCACGATCATGGATAACCTCCATCCGTACCGGATCATGCCGTCGCGGGCCGCGAAAGTGTCGGTGGATGCGTTCTCTTACTGGGACCACATCTACGGCGCGCACGTGCTCAAGGAGTTCGAGTGGGAGCATGGCGGTGTGCGATACCGCTCGTCATTCGCATTCCGCAAGCCCGGCAAGACGGGTAAGGCTGAGTACTACCTGGCCTGGCGCGACGCGGACGGACACTGGCAGCCCATGCAGACAGGTGACGGTACTGTCTCTGATGGCAGGGCGGAGACCTATGACCTGTGTGTCAAGTCGGTGTGTGGCTCGCTGGAGTCGTTCTTTACCAGCGTCTTTTCTGCGCAGAACCGGCGTCCGCTCGCCTCCTATGGCGCGACCGAGATCAAGGCACTGCTCGCGGAACTGCTGCATATCGATGACCTGCGCACGCTGTCGGCGAAAGCCGCCGATGTCGCGAAGGCGCTCGGTCGTGCCCTTGACTCCACGCAACAGCAACTCGTTGCGCTTGGATCCAAGCGCGATCGCGTCGCCCAGCTCGATCAGGCCATCGCTTCTGATGCACAGTCCGTCACCGCAACTCGCGAGAGCCGGGAGACGCTGAACGCAAAGGTGGCCACCCTGACCGACCAGCGCGCCGTTCTCGCTGCAAGGCAGACGGCCAATGCCGGTGCGCAGGCCCGCCTGCGGGAACTCGGTACGCGGCGAAGCCAGATTTCGTCGGCCATGCAGGTCCTTGTAACCGACGCACGCGCCGATGAACAACGCCTGAACCAGCGGCGCGCTTCGTTGCGCTCGTCCATCGCGGAACACAACGCAGTGATTGCGCAACGTGAAGCGATTCTGGGCGCCGCCACGGCACGTGATATCGCCCAGGCACGTATTGCGAGCGAGGAGGCGCGTGTCGAGCCGATCCAGAGGGAGATTGCTGCCCTCGAAGAGAAGCAGCTTGCGCTGACGGCGGCAACTTCCCGTCTGAACGGTCTGGAGTCGGAAGGCACGTCGAAGATGACGCTCCTGAAGTCGCTGGAACAGCAGGCGAGTGTGATCAGTACCGTGCCCTGTGCCGGTCATGAGATGCATAACACCTGTCCCTTGCTTGCGCAGGCCCGTCAGGCGGACGTACAGGTCCAGGAGCACCGCATTTCGCTCACGAATCTGCGTGCGACGTTTCGTGCCAAACGCGATGAGGTCGCGCTGCTGACGCCTCAGGTGCAGCATCTCGCGGGCAGACGGGCGGAGCTGAAGGCGGTCAATGATGTGATCGCGGCCGCGCGCCGTGACCTTCAGAAAGCTGTCGATCTCGCCGCACGCAAGCCGCTGCTCGATGCCGCAACCGGGGGTCTGGGCAAAGCCAGTGAAGAACTGGCCGCGCTCGAGACCGAGGAAGCCACGCTGCGTGCACGCCGCGAGGCACAGCACGCCCGTCTGTCGGAGGAAGCGAAGGAACTGGACGCGGAAGTCGCACGCCTCGGCGTCGACGACGTGACCGGCGCCATCGCCGATATCGACCGGCAGCTAACCCGGTGCCGCGAAGCCATCACCGCGGCCGATGCCCGGATCGAATCACTGATCCGCTCGCAGACGACGCGTGAGGTCGAGCGACAGGCGATCGCAAAGGAGCTTGCGGGATTCGACGCGACACAGTCGCGCGCGAACCGCATCTCCGATGAGATTGCCCAGTGGAAGCTGCTCGCGAGAGGCCTCGGCAACGAAGGCGTGATTGCATTGACGATCGACGATGCGGGCCCCGCCCTCACGAAGATGGTGAACGACCTGTTGCTCGCATGCTACGGCATGCGCTTCACGGTCGAGATCCAGACGCAGCGGGCGCTGGCGAGCGGTGAACTGCGCGAGGGGTTCGAAATCCTCGTGCATGACGCCGATCATGACAGCACCAAGGCAGTCACGGTGATGTCCGGCGGCCAGAAGGTCTGGATCAACGAGTGCCTGACACGCGGCATCGCCCTGTATCTGGCAAGCAATGCTGGCCAGCCCTACCAGACCCTGTTCAGCGACGAGTCCGATGGTCCGCTCGATCCGCAGCGCAAGCTGCAGTTCATGCGGATGAAGCGGGAAGTGCTGCGGCAGGGCGGGTACGAGCGGGAGTTTTTCATCTCGCAGACCCCCGATCTGGTTGCGGAAGCGGATGCAGTCATTGACGTCGAGGCGCTCGCTGCCTGAGCTGTCATTTCCTGTCATTTCTTGACCCTGTGGGGAACGTCCCCACAGGGGCGTTCCCTCGTCTTTTTAATAACGAGGAATCCCATGCAAAACCTGTTGTTGCTGCTCATCGCAGCAGGCAGTTCGTCACTGTGCGCCTGCACGGCTCAACCCGTGGCACACGTTGAGCCGGCCAGGCCAGCACCGACGATCGTTGTCCGCAAGCCGCGAGGCGAGCCGGGCGACTTTGATCTCTGCAAGGATGGTCGCGTCCTGGTCTTCCCGGCCGCGCATCCGCAAACCTCTTCCTGATCGCGCGAAGCCCCGGCCTCGAAAGAGCGTCGGGGCTTCGTGCGCAAACATGGAGGTGACCATGAAGAAGCAGATCGCAGCCGCAACCGTGATCGGGGCAATGCTTGCACTTGTATGCCTGCTCTGGGAACAGCAGTCGTTTGCTGCGCTTCACAAACATCCGGCGCGCGTACCAGCCAATAGTCTGTCGCCTTTCGACCGGCAACTTCGTCGCGCCTGACTGCCGCAATCAAATTTTCTTTACCCCGACCGGGCAGACCTCCCGGTTGGGGAGGTCTGCCCGGCATCCCCCAAGGAGCCGAAATTGACTTTCTCTTGCAGTGATTTTCTAGATGATGTAATGCGCAGTCTCGTCCACTCACAGGCGATCACTGAGGCCGAAATTCCTGCCGATGACCCCGGCAAAGCCGCAGATGTTGCGACCGCGGCAATCGTGGCGATGCATCGTGCAGGCCTGTTCGCACGCTTCATGCGCGAGCTGCTGAACGCAGTGGAAACGTTAGGAGCGGTCGCTGAGGCCCACGGTGTCGACGCGCTGGTCTTCCTGTTCGATCTGCAGGCGGCGATTCTCAACGATACTTCTGTCGATGCGCACGCAGGCATCGACGGTCGCATCGTCGAACTCGTATCTCAACTGCCGTCGGCCGCCGAATGGATGAAGCATATCCGGAAGGAAGGGCATGAGCTCGACGCTCGCTTTGGGGCTACCGCTCTGCTGGAAAGCGGAGATTGTGGATCGCCGGACCACGAGTTCAAAAACTTCCACCGGCTGCTTTGCGAGCGCTTCGAGTACCCTCACGATGTGATTGACTGGAAACGCGATCAGCTTTCGCTGATCGAATGGATTGCGAATCGCCAGGCGACCCCGGTCGGTGTGCAGCCGATTCCACACATCCGGGTCAGAGCGGACGGCGACGCGAATTTCTATCATCTTCTGGACGGCGAGGACTGGGTTGCCGCCGTGCAGATGAATGGCAGGTTCACGGTGCCGATGCAGGAAGCCATGCTGCAGAAGTTTGCCGGGGTGTTGCGCAATCCATGCGGTCCTCACTCGCCGGACATGAACAACGCAGTTCCTCATCATGTCCGGGACCGGGTGAAATGGGCGCTGAGCCGGTTGCGTGAACATGAGGCCGCGCTTCAGGGAGTTCAGCTGGCGCGCGGGAACGGCCATATCCTGGCACTGGAACTGAAGGATCGGGAAGAGGCGATCAGGCACGCAATGGAAAGGATTAACGAATTCTGGGGTATGGCTGCGAAAAATGGTGTGGATGCTGAAGCGTTTATCCATTCCATTGGCGGTCTTCCCGATCTGGAGAGGTTCGGATACCGGACCAGCTAACCGGTACTACCATGAAACCGCCCGTCGAGCGTCCCCTTCCCGGGGTCGCCCGACGGGCATTTTTTTTGGTGCTCGCGCAGTCGGCGCCGGATTAGCGGCTCGTCTTCGGTCGAAAGAGACCACTATTTCCGCATCTTTCCCCGTGGCCACGCCCGCGCACTGGAATTACCCTTTGTGAATCTTCTGCGCCACAGGCGCATCGACCGGCCCGCCTCGCGAGCTTCTTTTTCCCCTTGGGAGCTTCTCCCACAGGCTCCCGTCCTACTGGAGCCTTGATGAAAAGCATTCAACGCAGCGCCAATCGTTACCGTTCTGCTTCCTGGGAGCGGGTCTGCGCAGCATCTACCCGGGTTCCCGCAGATTTCGGGCGTCACTTGCGTGACGTCGCCCGCCCGCTGCAGATCGCCTACCAACGTCTCATGTCCTCGTATGAGGGTCATCCAGCCGGTATCGAGTGCCGTATGGAGGATCGCGAGTCGTGGGCTTTCGCACTTCCGGATGCGTCAGGCTCAAAGGCCTGGCGCATTCAGCAGTTCGACCTGGACGGGTTCATCGGTCATCTTTGCTTCGACTCCCTCAACGAGGCGATCGAAGAAATGCTCCGCATGGGCTACTGCGTGACCGATCCCGGAGCACTCGATCGCATCGGAGCGACTGCCCGTTGGGCACGGGGTGTACGCCGCGCAGCGCTCATGCAGAAGCATCAGGAAGGCCTCATCACCTACCGTCAGATGATCGACGAGATGTCTGCACTGCCTCACTGACCTTTCAACTCCTTAACCCCTGTGGGACCCGCTCCCGTAGGGGGGCGGGCTCCATTAACCCGGAGCAATCATGTTTGACGAGATTCTTCAAAAGATGGAGGCCGCGATCGCCGTCCTCATGGGCCTGATACGTGCCGGCCATCCGTTGTGCGGCACGGCCAGCGGCAAGGACTCGACGTGCGCGACGATTCTCATGCTAGAAGCCGTGCGCCGCGTCGCGGAAGAAGGCCACGTGCAACCCGCGCACTACATCTCTTCGGCCAATACAACGATCGAAAACGGCAGTCTTGCGCGGCATATCGAGACCATGCTGGAAGAGGTCGACGAGCACGCGGCCGCATATGGGCTCGGGGTGACGACGCACATTGCCACGCCGTCGCTGGCGATGCAGTTTGTCGTTTCCACCATCGGCCGCGGCACCCTGGTACGCACCGTCGAAAACGGCGTGCGTGCCGGCAAACGCACGAGAGCAACGCGACGGACTGGAAGCTCATCCCACAGCGGCGGTTGCGCGCGGCGCTCGAGCGCGATGCGACCGCCCGCGGCGACCGCGAGATCTGTACCATTCTCGGCAATCGCATCGCTGAAAGCGCCTCGCGCGGCGTTGCCATGCTGGCCCGAGCGGAAAGCGCGATTGCGCCTACGCGTGACGCCAACGATGCACTGTCTATCTCACCGTTGCGCGACTGGTCGGTCGATGACATCTGGCTGATGCTGACGATGTTTGCCGACGAAGAGAAGCGTCCGTTTCCTTGTGCGTTTTCGGTGCGATCCATCGAACGTCTGTCGGACCTGTACCGCGCCGGTAACGATGGCATGTGCGGAGTGGTTCTCGGCGAAAGTGGGCAGCGTACGGCGTGCGGTTCGCGATTCGGATGCGTGTTCTGCTGCGTCGTTGGCGATCGGGACAAGTCGCTGGAATCCATGATCCGGGAGCCGGAGCATGCGTACATGGCGGGCCTCAACGATTTCCGCAATTACCTGCTCGCGACACAGTGGGATTTGAAGCGCCGCGAGCTGGTCGGTCGGTCGCTGAGTTCTGCCGGATATGTGCGAGTGCAGCCCGATGTGCTGTCGTTCTGGGAGCGCATGAACCTGTTGCGCTACCTGCTCACGCTCGACGCGCTCGAAATTGAACGCGCCGAACGGCACGACGCGGATCTCGCGGCTGGTCTCATTCCTGATACGCCCGAGAACCGCGACCTCTGCGACGTGCAGTTCGAAATGATCACGCCGTCACAACTGGTCGCGATCGACTTCATGCTGTCCATGCACTACTACGCACCGCATGCGTTTCCAGCGGTATCAGCCTGGTACGAAGTCCACAGACTGGGGCGCCGATACCGCATCCCCAAAGTCGACACGTTTCCGAAGGTACCCATCACGAATCACGGATGGTTCCGCGTCGGACAGTTCGACGCGGAGGCGCCCGCCGAAGGTCTTCGGGATTTTGGCGCAGAGCAGTGGAACGGGTACCGACATCCGGGTCGCGTGTCCACCTATGCGCAAACGACTGCTGGCGAACGCGTTGTGTATTTCGAACAAAGCGACCGCCTCGACGTCGATGCCGAAAGAGCGTGTGAGTTCGTGACCTGCTCGTTTGATTACGAGTGGTATGCGCGCGTGCAGGTCAACGCAGGCATCGAATCGGCGCGTTTCTGGCTCAACGAAACGATCCTGACACTGCCTAGCGGGAAGTCCCAGCGATATCAGGAGATGGCGGTGCGTGGGCAGTATTTCGCGCGCCTCGCCGAGCGTCTGAACCTGACGCCGGCGGAGATGGATCAGTACCTGATCAGCAATGCGGTAAAGGAAGTGCAGCAGCTCGATCTCTTCTCGATGGCCGCGTGAGCGGTCTTATCTCATTCACCCTTGCGGGGCACGCCCTCGCAAGGGGCTGCTCCGCGCATCCATCTGGAGTAGCTTATGTACCTTGAAGCAGCTGAACCCGGCATGCCGGTTCGCCAGCGCAACGCTCATGTGGACGAAGGCGTGGTTCCGTGTCGGTATCCCGCACAGCGGCGGCCGACTCGCATACCACGCGTTCAATGAAGGCTACGCGGGCATGGTCTCCGCTTCTGCCTTCTGGAATCCGAAAACCGGGCGCTTCCGCAACCCTGAAGCGACAGACCTGACAGAGATGGATTTCGCTCTGGACAGTGCGGGATTCACCGCCATGCGGCTCTTTCAACTGAAAGGCTGGCAGCGCGGCATCGCTGGCGTATATCCGTGGACGATGGAGCAATGCGTAGAATTCGCCTCGTTTTCCGGGGCGACGTGGGTCTCTCAGCCCGATTTATGCTGGGAGCCGGAGATTGCCGCGGATCAGGCTGCGATCGACTATCGCATCAACGCGACGGCGACGCTTCTGGAGGGAATGCTGCGTGTCGTCTATCCGTGACAGGATGAACTGTCGAAGACGATGAGCGCGGCCGCGGTTCAGAATGTCGTTCGCATCCCCGTAGGTGTGGTTCAAGGCCGGACGGTCGATGCGTTACAGACGCAGCATCGATCTCATGATGCAGGAGTGGGAGCGATGGATGCCATGGATCGCGCCCCCAGTCCTGATCGGCCTTGGGTCCGTCTGTCGACGGCACCTGACCGATCCCAAACATGGGCTATTCGCCATACTGGAGGGGCTGGAGGGGTATCTTCCAGCTCGGGCGCGCGTCCATTGCTTCGGCGTCAAGGGGCAGGCCTTATCGAGGGTCAAGATGTATCCTTGGGTGGCGAGTGTAGACTCGATGGCCGCCGACTATTCGGCGCGGGTGAAGGCCCGACAGGCTGGGATCTCTAGCACGATTGCGCACCGCGCAGCGGAAATGAATCGCTGGATGGCGGCCGCCTCACGGCGTGCTGAACCTGCAACTGGCGACCAGTTCCGTCTTGGCTTCAACCACTGAATGCCGCATCCGTTTTATCGACCCAGCCCGCGAGTTCTCACAAACCGCAGGCTTGTTTTTTTGGGGGGTCTCAGCACTTCGCGATTAACGATGCACGGCCGCAGATCACGCGCGAATCAGTTCTGCTCAGTGCGAACTGGCTCGGTCATCGCAAGGCGCGCGATATCCTTTGGTACCGCGACCGGAGTGCTATGGCTTGTATGCACGCGCGTACGGCCCGCAAGCACGAATTCAGATCGGATCTTCACGCGCTGCGTGAAGAGTCCGCGGCCGGTCGTCACAGGGGTTGATTCATGCGGGTTTCTGCGCTCGATGTAGTCGTGGAAATCGACCTCGATAGGGAACATGACCTGCTTGTTGTCCTGAACCTTCAGCCTGACGCATTTGAGCGCCACGCCGCGCAAGTGGCTGTCGAGAATGCGGTTGAGGAAGTGGTCACGAACGATGTACGAGGTCATCGCGCTTTGAAATGCCGGATTAAAGTGAAGCAAGTGAACAATCGCCAGACGCTCCGATGAAGCCGTGATGGCAACGCGAAACATCGTAAGCGGTCAATAAAAGACGCCCTTCCATCGAGGGGCAGAAGGTCAGAAGCTAGGTGTCCACGTGGACACCTGCACACTGACACTGATGACAGAGAACAAAGACCTGAAGAGCCGTCTGGTGATTG
>NZ_JBFPKN010000039.1:0-38171 GCF_040948805.1 Paraburkholderia sp. BR13439
CACGACGGATCCTCCGGTTTGCCTGGAAACTTCGTATTTTCCACGTGGGCACATCGATGCCGTTGGCCCGTGAGGATCCACCTCCCTTTGCGCTCACATTCACGGGTGGGACGCGTTCATTTCATTCACTGCCGAATCCAGCGAATGCAACCAATCACAGGATTGGGTCAAACAACGATTCAATTTTGCACCGACCAGGCGCGCGCAGTCCTTTAGTCTGCAGATGGCACAACGGGCCCAGATAGCGGACAGACGTTCCACACTGGTGAGAGTCACCTGTGGGCCGGCTACAGCCGACCGTGGCTGGCGATGCATGACTATGTTCGCTGCATTCTGAAAAAGCTGCGCAGTCGTGTCTTGCGCATGTCGGCTTCTCCCACAAGCAGTCGTCTTAAACATTGGGGGGCCTTTGCCTCCAAACGCTATCCTCTTCAAATGGAGACCCAAATGCGCGTAACGGTCAGTGGAGCAATTTCACGGCGTGAAGATCGCGCAGGAATTCGCCTATCTGATGTGCGGCAATGATTCGGGTAGCGAATGACCAGTGGGATCAGGGCACTCAACCACGGCAGTCCTCGCGCTACGCGCATGGGCCGGTGGCTTCTGAATAGCCGGCTGCACAGACGAGCTCATGCAGGCTATGTGAAAAAGGTTACCAGACCGTTACGCAGGTCCCATCAACTTTCCGACGAAAACGGTCGCGCAAGCGCGCCGTCATGTGTTGCTGCGCATTGCGGGTGGTGCTGACGTCGAAACTTTCACGCTCGTGGGCGAATACAAAACTAGCGGTTCGTCTCCTGGTTGCTGGCGGTGGAGTGTTCAGGCAGACAGTCTGTTGCATGCTTGGCTATGAGCCTCTCTCTATAGGCGCGGATGTCGGTCGAAGAATTGTCGGTCGGGGGCTGATAGCCAACCAATTCCAGCTCCGCCAGTTCGCGAACCACGTCCGCCCTCGTAAGCGCGCCCTTGGCGGGCTTGAACGGATAGCTATTGCACTCCTGTGGGGTAAGCTGCCGGGATGCAAAGGCCAGCGAACCTGCCGCCATCAAGGCGAGCGGTATCATGCGCACGATTGCTGTGCTCATGTTTTGTTCTCCATATCACGCGATCGAAACGATCAAATGACGTTCGTTCCGCTGAAACGTGTCGACTCAGCGCAGCTTCGCCACGTCCTTATCCGTGACCTTCGCCGACGGATCACCGAAGTGCGCCGTCACATAGTCGGTGAGCGCCGCAATCTGCGCATCGGTCAGTTCGTGCGAGAAAGCCGGCATGCCCACGTCGTTGCCCGCCGCGTCGCGTTGCACACCGTGCAGGATCACCTGTACGAGGTTGGTCGGGTTGGCCGCACCCACCGTCGAATTGCGCATCAGCGACGGGTAATAGCTGTCGGGAGAACCCTCGCCATGGGCCTGATGGCAGGTTGCGCAATTGCCCAGATAGAGCCGTGCCGGGTCCAGCGTATCGTCGGACGCGACGCCGCGCAGCGTCGCCACTTCCGTGGCCGGCCGGCCCCATCCGTTGCGCGGGCGCGTGCTGCCGTCGCTGACTGCGGGCACCGTGCGGACGTACGTAGTAATGGCCGTCAGATCGGCGTCGGTCATATGCGAGAAGCTATGCTCGACAGCCTCGGCCATCGGACCCGCCGCTTGCGCGACGCCTGGCACGCTGCCCGTGCGCAGGTACTGCTTGAGCTGCGCATCGCTCCAGCGGCCAATGCCGCTATTCGCGTCCGGCGTGATGTTGTAGCCCTGCCAGTCGGCAAGCACGGAGCCCGAGAGGAAACCGCTGCGGCTATCGTCGAGCGCCGTCTCCTGCATCGCAAAGCCGCGCGGCGTATGGCAGGTACTGCAATGCGCGAGCCCCTGAACGAGGTACGCGCCGCGATTCCACTCCACACCGCGCCCGGGCCTGGGCTGGTACGGGCCTGTCTCGAGGAACACCCGGTTCCATAGCGCCAGCGGCCAGCGCATGCTGAGCGGCCAGGGAATATCGCCTGCGCGCTGCAGCTGATTCACAGGCGCGACGCCGTGCTGGAAGTACGCATAGAGTGCCTTCATGTCGTCGTCGCTGACCTTCGCGAACGAGACGTAGGGCATCGCCGGGTACAGGTTGTGGCCGTCCTTCGAGACGCCCTTGCGCACGGCGCGGTCGAAATCCTCGAATGACCACGTGCCGATACCAGTGTCCTTGTCCGGCGTGATGTTGGTCGAATAGATCGTGCCGAGCATCGGGATCTTCATCGGCAAACCGCCCGCAAACGGCTTGCCGTTGGAAGCGGTATGGCACGCCATGCAGTCACCGGCCACGGCGAGGTATTCGCCGCGTTTCACGAGCGTGGCCTCGTCTGCTTGCGGGACCTTGGCCACGTTGGTGGCGCGGGCAGCACCGGTGAGCGCAAAGGCCCCGGCAAGGGTCAGGAAGAGGGTCTTTTTGAGCACGTCAGACTTCCTTTTTGAGCTGGTCCGCTATCCGCAGCGCGAGCGCTGCAATGGTCAGCGTCACGTTGACCGTCGCGACGGTGGGCATCGTCGCGCTGCTCGACACGAACAGGTTCGGATGGTCGAAAGTCCGGCAGTCCTTGTCGACGACGGAATCCCGCGGATCGCTGCCCATGATTGTCGCGCCGGTGATGTGGTTGTTCGGTGCGAACTCGTCATGGAACTCGACATCCGTGCCGCCCAGCACCGTCGCAACGGTCGCATAGACTTCGCGCGTGTGCGCCGCGCCGCGCACCACGTAGTCGTCGATCCGGTAGGTGATTTCCGGACGCGGAATGCCAATGGCATCGGTTTGCGTGCGGCTCGGCACGATGCGGTTTGCGGGTTGCGGCAGGATTTCGTGAAAGCAGTCGTACTGCACGTAGCGGGCCGAGCGGTCACGGATCTGCGCATCCAGCGCAGCCGGCTTGAGCAGCTTGCCCTGCGCGAAGATTTTCTGCGTCTCCTGATCGACGCGCGACATATTCGACAGGTGGATCTTCTTGGCCGCCTGCTGCGCACGGAACGGGCCGTCGCGAAAGCCGATCAGCGATGTCATTTCCTGCGGCCCTCGGCCCGGCCACAGCTTCTCGTCCGCGTAGAACGACACGCCGGTGCCCGGGTGGTCCATCAGGTTGCGGCCGACCATGTCTGAGCTGTTGCCGACGCCGTTCGGAAAATCGTGGCTCGTTGACACCAGCATGATCTTCGGCGTCTCGATGCCGTTCGCGCCGAGGACGAAGTACTTGCCCTCCACGCGATGGGAGGCGCCCTGCGAGTCCTTGTAGAGCGCCGCGGTAATGCGCTTGTCCGGCCCCACCTCGAGCTTGTACACCACCGCGTTTTCGACGAGCCTGGCACCCGCCTGCTCGGCCTTCTCGACGTGCACGATGCCGTTGTACATGGCGCCGATCGGGCAGATCGGCATGCAGTTGTTGTTGCCGCAGCACGTGGGACGGCCGTCGTACGGCCGGCTGTTGCGCGCCACCGGTTCGGTTACCACGTGAAAGGCCGGGTTATAGCTGTTGAGCTTCGACTTGACGGTCGCCTCGTTGTACGAGAGCGGCGGCGGCGTCATGAAATAAGGCTGTTTACGCGGCGAGAGGAGGTCTTCGTCGTTGGGCCCCCACACGCCCAGTTCCTGTTCGGCGCGGTAATACCACGGCTCCAGGTCTTCGTATTGCAGCGGCCAGTCACGCGCCACGCCATACACGGTCTTCATCTTGAAGTCGTTCGGGATAAAGCGCCACGCGGAGGCCGCCCAGTGCCACGTGGTGCCGCCCACGGCACGGATGTACTGCGAGTTGAACTTGTGCTCGCCCTTCAGGATGAGATAGTTGTTAGGCGGGCCGTACTCAGGGTGCGGCGCCCACGCGCTCGACGGATACGGCGCCATGAAGTCCATCTTGTCGACCTGATTGCGAAAGCGCTCGACGATCTGCCAGCGCGGCATGCGGGGGCCCGCTTCGAGCATGATCACCGACTTGCCCGCGAGGGCAAGCTGATGTGCGACGAGCGCGCCAGCGACGCCAGACCCCACTACGACGATATCGGCTTGTTGAGTATCGGCCATGGTCAGGATTGCCTCTCGATAGGTTTCGATGCCCAGAAGCCAGGCTGGTTGGGACAATAGCTGGGGACGATCAGCGTGTCGGAGACCACGCTGAACATCAGAGCCTGCTCATACGTGATCACGGCATCGTCCACGATGCCCATGTACCAGCCCGCGAGAATCTTCAACGCGAGTCCTTCGTCGTCCGGCTTCATCGAGCTCGATGCGAGCGCGCCGGCGAGCTGCGGCACGCGCTGCGCCAGATCGGGCGTCTTCTTTTGCAGGGCTGTCACGAGGCGCTCGCCGACGGCGCGATCGAGCGTGCTTTTGCCGGTGAGCGATTCCGAGAGCGTCATGAATGCGTCGAGTGACTGGCCGACGTCGCTCCTACCCGCGGTTCTCTGCGCAAGCGCCTTGAGCGTGGCGGAACCGGTCAGGCCGACGGCCGCGAGGGCGAGTGCACCTTGCAGCCAACGGCGGCGCTCGCGTGACGCGGGCGTCTCGCCGAAACCATTGCTTGGGGATTCATGTTGTGTCACTTGATCGTCCTTTGAGTTGATAACCATCATGAAGTCCTTGGGGTTTATCAAGCAGACGGCTTTCCCCGCATCCTGTTAATGGCGTCCCTTTGCGAATCAATCTATGGCGTGCCGAGGGCAGCCGCAAGTGAACTTTGGTGTTAGATCACATGGCAGTCCTTAGCGTCGATGCGGAAGTGCCGCTAACACCATTGTGCAATTGACTCGCGCACCGCTTACTGCCTAAAGTTGCTACCAATGAGCAACGCGTCCTAACGCTGGCGTAGATCGAACGTAGCGAGTCGCACAACGTCAGGCAACTTCGTAACAGAGGAAACGCATGAACGATTGGAACGAGTATTGCGTGCAACGCGGGCCGGCGCCGCTCTTCACCCGGCTCATCAAAGGCTTCGTCATCATGGCTTGCGTCGCCGCGACGCATGCGTTTCCTCAAGGCACTTCCACCGCCGCGCCGGCGGACGGCGTCTACGATCTCATCGTCGGCACCTATACGAGCGGCAAGAGCGAGGGGCTCTACGTCTTCCGCTTCGACACGAAGACTGGCGACGCACAGCAGGTGAGCGTCGCGAGGACGGTGAATCCGTCGTTCCTGGAGGTGAGCCGCGACCATCGCTATGTCTATGCGGTGAACGAGCTTCCTGGCGATAACGGCCCCGCGAGTCTGCGCGGCGACGTGAGCGCATTCGCCTTCGACGCCGCGAGCGGCCAGCTCACGTTCCTCAACAAGGTGTCGGCGCAGGGCAACGATCCGTGCTACGTGCGCCTATCGCCCGATGGGCGTTATCTGTTCGTCGCCAACTACTCAGTCGCGGCCGACCCGGGCGGCAGCTTTGCGGTGCTGCCCGTGCAGCAGGACGGCAAGCTCAGCGACGCGGTGCTCACCGTGCATCACGAGGGCGGCGGCCCCGCGAAGGGACACCAGGACAACGCTCACGTGCACTCGACGGTGTTCTCGCCGGATGGGCACTACCTCTTCGCCCAGGACCTCGGCACCGACAAGCTCTGGACCTATCGCTACACACCGGACGGCAGCCGGAGCCCCGTGAGCCCTGCCGAGTGGCGCTATACGGATGTCAAGACAGGTAGCGGCCCGCGTCATCTGATCTTCGGCAACGACGGGCGCCACGCGTATCTCACGAGCGAGCTGGCCGCAACCGTGAGCGTGTTCCGCTATCAGGACGGGCGCCTGGAGCTCGAGCAGGTCGAGAAGCTTGCCGAGCCGGGCTTCGAGGGCACGCAGGGCGCGGCGGCGCTGCATCTTTCGCCGGACGGCAAGTTCCTCTATGTGTCGAATCGCGGCGACGCCAGCGACATCTCGATCTTTGCCGTCGATGCGGACTCCGGCAAGCTCAGGCGTGTGGGGCGGCAGTCGAGCCTCGGCGGCTCGCCGCGCGAGTTCGCGATCGATCCGACTGGCCAGTGGCTGATCGTCGGCAATCAGAACAGCGACACCGCCTACGTGTTCCGCCGCGATCGGCAAACGGGCCTGCTCGAGCCGAATCCGAAGCGCATCGATATCGGCTCGCCGGTCGACTTCAAGTTCGTCGCGCGTTGACGAGCGCTGAGCCACGGTCGAATCCGGCCGCGCCGTATTGATACAGAGATCGAGTATGTCCGAGTTCCCTCTCACGTCACGCCGGGGCTTTCTGCGCACGGCGGCGGTGCTGCTTCCCGCAGACGGGCTGGCCGGCTGCGAAGGCGGCAAGCAGGGCTTTGTCACGTTGGCGGGGTGGTCGCGTAACATGATGCGATGACGAGGAAAACGAAATCGCTTTATCACGGCCACCGGTTCCCGGCGACGGTCATCAGCCACGCGGTGCGCTGGTACTTCCGGTTCCAGCTCAGCCTGCGCGATATCGAAGAGTTGCTGTTCGAGTGCGGAGTGACGGTCAGCTACGAGACGATTCGCCGCTGGTGCGAGAAGTTCGGTGCGGGCTTCGCCCATCGGGTGAAAGCGGCGCGCCGCAAGCCGGGGGGCACGTGGCACCTCGACGAAATGTTCGTCACACTGCGTGGCGAACCGTACCTGCTGTGGCGCGCAGTCGACGAGCACGGCGCCGAACTCGACATCTTGCTGCAAAAGCGGCGCGACAGAACCGCAGCCAAACGTTTCTTCAAACGGGTGCTGCGTTCGAACCCGGTGCCCCGCAAGATCGTCACCGATCAATTGCGCAGCTATCCGGCTGCGAAAGCCGACATCCCGGAACTGCTGAACGTGAAGCATGTGCTCGTCAAGGCTGCGGCCCGTGTCAACAATCGGGCGGAGAACAGCCATCAGCCCACAAGGGAGCGCGAGCGGCGCATGCGAGGCTTTCGCGACCCGAAGCGTACGCAGGCCTTCCTGTCGAGCTTTGGTCCGATCCGGCAGCACTTCGCACTGAAACGACATGTGCTGCGCGCTTCTCTCTATCGCAAATACCTCGCGGCCCGGTTTGTCGCGTGGCGCGAATTTACCAACGTCACCCAAACTCCGTCGACTGGCTTCTGAGCCGCAGTGCGTTATGGCTCGTCATCGACGAAGTCAGCCAAGTTGACAGTGCCTGGCAAACCTCAGTTACCGGCGCACCCCATCTTTGTGAGCAGTCACCGTGTGGCGACCCGCTGTCATTACGGGCGCGTGACTGGAACTCGTAGATGAGAGAAAGGCTACAGACCGCGGTCAATCAACAGGCGAGACAGGACCGCGCCGATGCCTGACGAGACCACGCCCTTGCACAGGATTGCAAGACCCGATATCCCGAGAAGAGCAAAGCACACGCGACGAAAGTTAATGTCAGAGAGCGATCGATAGATACGTACACCGAGGAAGGTACCCGGCAAAACGACTACGACCGCCGCGGCGAACAAACTCCAGAATTGCGCATCGAACGTTGACGGGCGATGGATCGCTAGCATGGCTAACGCGAGCAACTGCATCGCAAAAATATAGGGTTGCACGATTGCACGCGATTCCTGTTTGGGCAGGCGCTGACGACCGATCCACAAAACAACGACTGCGCCGGGAAAAGCGGTGAATCCGCCGACGATCCCGCCCAGCACACCGATGAAAACGGGCAACCACCATCCAGCAATGGGCTGACGATGAGTAGGCGAGGCAAAAGTGGAATACAGCGCATACACTACAAGGAAAGTCCCAAAGGCAACCATCAAACCCGATGTTGGCAACGCACGCAGGATGTGCAGTCCGATCGGGATGCCAACGATGCCGCCCAATATAAAAGGCGCGGGACCGTCGGGCCACCATTCGCGTATTGGCTTGAGTTCCGTGCGAAGCTGCCTGAGCGACATTGTCTGGTTTGCTGTGGACAAGGCCATCAGCAGAGGAACGCCAACCTGAGGTGGCAGAATCCACAGGCTGGCCGCGCCAATCGCTGAGAAACCGAAACCCGATAGTCCGCTCGTGACAGCCGAAATACCAAGTATGGAGAGAAGAAATGCGATAGTCGCTTCTCCATACGACGACAGGGAAAGGGAAAGGGAGCTCATCTCGATTCAGTATGCACGTGCTGGAACGTTGATCGGCGACATTCAATAACTCATCAATCAGGTATCTACGTGAAAGAGCACCGTCTCCAGTTCAATCGCTTCTAGCTCATCAACGGCGGCACAATGCAAAAACGATCTTCATACGGACGAATGCAATATGATTGCCATGACGCTTGGTACCGGTATACATCAAGGAAAAGGTGCGAAATTGTGCAGTTCCGACGGACTTGAACTCTTGCGAATTGGGTGTCTGGTCTCTCAATCACCCCCTTGTGCAAGCAGCTGGTCCGGAAACATCTGGCAAAAAATCCTGCGGGTGCCTCGCGTGAGATTCCGTGTCTGCGGGCGCAACATTTCGCACTCGGACACCAGGACCTTCGCATACACCGCCTCATAGACGCGCTTCACCACACCGGGCGCAACCATCTCCCGGTCGTATCCCGGAGCGATGCCGATGAGCCGCCATCCCAACGCTTCAAACGCCAGTTGCACATTCGGGATCTTCAAGGTAGCCATTCCATAGATCATTCCCATTCCGATCCGTTGCCCGATGAGCTCGGCCAGCATGATGCATTTGCGGCATAGTCCTACGCCCCGATGCTTCGGGGCGACCACTACCAGGCGGCCGTAAAGACTCAACGTGTCCAGGTCACGTTCGCAGGAGAAAAGCCCTGCCAGGCTGTGGCCTGCCCTGAGCAGCACGACGAGGACATCTTTGTCGGCTTCATCGACAAGACTGACCTTTTCACCGAAAAAATCGCCTCGCAAATAAACGCTCGCGCTACCAACGCTAATGTCCGGAAACCATTCCTTGATCGAGTCAACGACCTCGGAAATGTCACATCGCTTCAGTAATTCAAAGCGGTACCCCTTTGGCAGCGGGACTCCGGCCGCCATTTCATCGATATCGAGCCACTTCACGATGCTGCCTCTTCCTCGTTGAGCTTGAAAGCTTCGGCCATCTGCTTTCGCAAAACAAACTTCTGGATCTTGCCGGTCACGGTCATCGGAAAGCGGTCCAGGAACGCCACGTACCGGGGGATCTTGTAGTGAGCAATCCGCCCGCGACAGAACGAGCGGATCTCTTCGGCGTCCGCCGCGGCGCCTGGATGCAGGATGATGCACGCACACAGCTCCTCTCCGTATTTGGAATCCGGCACGCCAACGCACTGCACGTCCTGGATCTTCGAATAGCGATAGAGGAATTCCTCGACGTCGCGCGGGCAAATGTTTTCGCCACCGCGAATGATGAGGTCTTTCGACCGGCCGACGATCCTGCAATATCCTTCATTGTCGATGGTCGCCAGATCGCCGGTATGCATCCACCCTTCCTCGTCAATGGCCTCCGACGTTTTCTCGGGATCGTTCCAGTAGCCGCGCATAACCGAGTAGCCGCGAGTGAGCAGTTCGCCCATTGCGCCGCGTAACACGGTGCGTCCCCGCTCGTCGACGATCTTCACTTCGAGGTGAGGCTGCACCCGCCCCACCGTTGATACGCGGTTCCCCGGCGGATCGTCGAGGGCGCTCTGAAAGGAAATCGGCGACGTTTCAGTCATTCCATAGGCGATGGTCACCTGCTGCATGTTCATGCGCTCCATCACGCGCTTCATGACTTCTTCCGGGCATGGCGATCCGGCCATGATCCCGGTTCGCAACGTGTCGAAACCGTAGCGTCCGAATTCCGGGTGTGCGAGGAGCGCAATGAACATCGTCGGCACACCATGCAGAGCCGTGCACTTTTCTGCCTCAACTGTCTCAAGAACTGCCTTCGCGTCAAACGCCTCGCCGGGAAGGACCATCGTCGCGCCGTGCGTCGCACAGACCAGATTGCCAAGCACCATGCCGAAGCAGTGATACAGCGGCACTGGAATGCACAGCCGGTCCTGACTGGTCAGCTTCATTGCCTCGCCGACAAAGAAGCTGTTGTTCAGGAGATTGCGGTGAGTCAGCGTTGCGCCCTTCGGCGAACCTGTCGTGCCCGACGTGAACTGGATGTTCACCGGATCGTCGCAGCGCAGCGTCGCGCCGAGAGCCGCAAGCTCGCACAGATCACACTCGTTCGCAGGCGCGAGGAGCGCCTCGAAGTTCAGCATGCCCGCGCTCGCCTGCCCACCCAGAATGATCACGAGCCTGAGGTCTGGCAAGCGAGCGGATTTCAATTGACCGTGTGCGCAGTGCGCAACTTCGCTTGCCACGTCGCGCAGCATCTCGACATAGTCGGTACCTCGGAAGCGAGCCGACATGATCAGCGCCTTGCAGCCCACCTTGTTGAGTGCGTGCTCAAGTTCTTCTTGACGATAGGCCGGGTTGATATTGACGAGAATCAGCCCCGCCTTTGCCGCAGCAAACTGTGTCAACACCCACTCCGAGCAATTCTGCGACCAGATACCGATGCGATCTCCCGGTGCGAGACCGAGATGCATCAGCCCGACGGCGAGGTTATCGACCCGGCGCGAGAATTCGCGCCACGTCCAGCGCACATTCTGGTGAACGACCACCAGAGCTTCGTTGTCGGCATGCCGTGCGGCGACCCTGTCGATATATGCGCCCAGCGTGTCGTCCGTCAGTGGTACGTCCGTCGCGCCCACCACATAGCTTTCCTTCGTTTGCATGGCCATTCCTCGTCCTAGTCGGCACCTTGAACTTCGTCGATCTCGGCGGGTGGGCACAATGCGCCGGAACCTGTCAGCGTCGTGCGTTCGCGCGCGCTCGGAACCGCCGGCGAGGCGGCAGACGCCATCGCGCCCGAGCCGCCGCACGTGCTGCTCGCGTCTGTGGGTGTATTCGTGTCGGTGGCGGCGGCAATGATGGCCTCGGTGGCCGTTGGCTCTAGCGAAATGACGGCGGAATCGGTCCGGATAGCGACGGCGAGCAGAAATGCAACGCCGGCGATCGCAATGCAAACGCGTAAGGTTGTGCTCATTACAGATTTCCTTTAACGGTCCGTGAGGAAACACAAGTCGCGACCGCACGCGAATCCTGCAGCGGCTGCTGCCAGAACGCCGCGGCGCGTCTTGCGACCGTCTTTAGGCGAAAGCCGTGCCAGTCGCCGCCCCGTGGGTGAAATCCGGTGCCAAGTGTTTGATAATTCGAATTTTTTTGGGTGGAACAATGTCAGTGGAGGCGCACGCATCCAGCGTGCGCAAGCGCATGCCGTCACGATATTTCGTGACCTTCTCGATATATCGTGACTCTCAGACCTTCCGGATGATCGCGAGCCGCTTCATGCGCGACTCCAGCGTCGTGGGCGGCAGCCCGAGGCGTTCGGCCGCACCAGCCTTGCCGCTGACGCGCCAGTCGGTCTGCTCCAGGACCTTCAGGATATGAGCGCGCTCGGCCTCCTCGAGGGTAACCGTCTCGCAGGCCGGGGGCATGGCGTCCCTGAACCAGTCGCCAAGCGCAAGCTGGCTGCCCTGCGTCAGGATGACCGCGCGTTCTATGACGTGCTGCAGCTCCCGCACATTGCCCGGCCATCGATAGGCCCGAAGCAGGTTTAACTGCGCGTCGCCGACAGGGTCGATGTGTCTCCCATACTTCGACGCATAGTGACGCACGAAATGCTCTACGAGCGGCTCGATGTCCTCGGGCCGCGCGCGAAGCGGAGGCAGTTCAATCGGAAAAACGTTGAGGCGGTAGTACAGGTCTGCGCGAAACCGGCCCGTCGCAGCCTCTTCGGCAAGATTCCGGTTCGTGGCGGCAATGATTCGCACATCCGTCTTTTGCGTACGGTTGCTACCGAGCCGTTCGAACTCGCCATTCTGAAGCACGCGCAGCAACTTCGCCTGCAGGTCCAACGCCAGCTCGCCCACCTCGTCGAGAAACAGCGTGCCTTCGTCGGCCAGTTCGAAGCGGCCGGCCTTGCGCGCCAGCGCGCCGGTGAACGCGCCCTTCTCATGCCCGAACAATTCGCTTTCGACAAGATTCGCAGGAAGCACCGCGCAGTTGAGCTTGACAAGCGGTTTGCCACCACGTGCGCTCATACGATGGACAGCCTGGGCGATCAGTTCCTTGCCTGTGCCAGTCTCGCCGGTCACGAGCACCGAGGCGTCGGTCCCGGCCACCTGACGCACGTGCTGCAGGACGCCTTGCAGGCCGGCCGTGCCGACGAGATTCGCGCCCGCCTCGGCTTCGAGCAATTCGTCCTGAAGGTAGCGGTTCAGGCCGCGCAACTGACCGACCTCCACCTCCGCCTTCCTGCGTTCCTCGATATCGCGTATGAACAGGATGTAGATCGGCTGATCGCACGCCTCCGCAGATGACAGGCTCGCTTCGATCGGAAAGGACTCGCCGTCGGCACGCACGGCGCTATGCCCATCCGGCAGCCAGATCGGCGCACGCCGTTGATTGCCTCTCATGAAGTCGCCAACCAGGTCGTACAACGAGGGCGAGAAGAACGCCTTGCAAGGCCGCCCGACGACGGAGTTCGCGGGACAGCGGAACATCCGCTCGGCAGCGCGATTGAAAAGTGTAATGCGGCCGTCGCTGTCAAACGCGACGATTGCGTCCGTCGCCGATTCGATGATCCGCGACAGCCGCTCCTCGCTTTCCTGGAGGCGCAATTTGAGCTGCTGTAACTCGAGATGCGTATTGACACGCGCGAGCACTTCCTCGTGTTGGAACGGTTTGGTGATGTAGTCGACGGCGCCGAGCTCGAGGCCCTTGACCTTGTCTATCGTGTCGGTGAGGCCCGTCATGAAGATCACCGGAATCTCGCGGGTCGCGGGATTCGCCTTCAACTGCCGGCAGGTCGCAAATCCGTCGAGCCCCGGCATCATCACATCGAGAAGGATAAGTGCCGGTTGGGCATAGGCGATCTGCTCGAGCGCGCTTTCGCCGTCTTCGGCGACCGAAACGGTGAAGCCCGCGCCGCTCAGCAAATCGAGCAAGACGGAGAGATTGGCCGGGACGTCCTCCACGACGAGAATCGGTGCCCTGTGTACATCGGCCGAGCTCATGGTGTGCCTGCGAAACTCTTGAGCCATCGACGCAGTTCCTTCATCTGGTACGCGTCGCCCATCGCTATGATGCGCTCGGTGAATGGTGCGTATATCGGATCTTCGTTCGCCAGTGCGTTCGCCTCGATCAATAGTTGCCTGACGTCACCGCGCGAGGCGAAGTCGATGAACGTCAGTAGTCGTCCGCAAGGCGGTGCGATCAACGGTGCCAGCCGCTCACGCTCGCTGTTCGGGTCTTTGGGCGGCGCGCGAAGCAGCGTGAGTCCGAGATGCTCACATAGCAGTTCAAGCAGCTTTTCCTGCCGGAATGGCTTGGGGATGAACTCGTTTGCCCCCGATTCGATGCAGCGTGCACGGTTGTGTTCGAAGGCGCTTGCGGAGATCGCAAAGATGACCGTGCCCGCGAGATCCGGCATCGTGCGAATCTGTGCCGTTGCGGCAAGACCATCGAGGCGCGGCATCCGCATATCCATCAGGATGGCGTCAGGTTTCAGGCGCGCGGCTTCGTGGACCGCCTCGAGGCCGTCAGCGGCCTCATGCACTTCGAAGCCGAGCGGAATTAGCAAGTCGCTCAGCAGGCCGCGTCCGTCCTGGTCGTCGTCGACCACCAATACGCGGCGCCTCGCGCCCGCCACCCCCGTTGCGGGCCAGTTCGTGGCTACCGGCGCCGGCGCGGAAACCGGGCGCAGTTCCAGCTCGAACCAGAAGCGGCTGCCTTCGTGCGGCTTGCTGGCGACCTGCAGTTCGCCCCCCATCAAGTGCACGAGCCGTTTGCTGATCGCGAGTCCAAGTCCCGTACCCTCCACGATCATCGACGGATCGCGAACCTGATGAAACACATCGAAGATTTCGGACAGGTGTTCCGCCCGGATCCCAAGGCCCGTATCCTCGACGGCAAAACACACGGAGCGCTCATGCATGCTCGTACGTAAGACGACCTCGCCGTGCCGCGTGTATTTGATCGCGTTATCGAGAAGATTCGTCAGCACCTGACACAGGCGTCGCTCATCGGCGGAAACCACTGCCGGAACGTCGGCGCCCGGCGCGAACGTGAATGCAAGGCCCTTCGACTGGGCGCGGCTGCGCGTGATCTCGACGATGCCGTCAAGCATCCGGTGCAGATCGACGTTTTCGGTAACGATGTCCAGCGTGCCGGCTTCGATCTTGGCCATGTCGAGGATCTCTTCGATCAGGCGCTGCAGATGTTCCCCGGCTTGCTGGATGACATTGAGTGCCTTGCGTTGTCGCTGCGAGAGTTCTTCCTCGCACCGCAATAGTTGCGCGTAGCCGAGAACGCTGTTCAGCGGCGTGCGCAATTCGTGGCTCATGCTCGCGAGAAATTCGGACTTGGCGCGGCTGGCCTTTTCCGCCGCCTCCTTCGCCTCGTGCAACTCTGCTTGCGTGCGCTCGCGCGCCGTGATGTCGCGGACCGTGGCGGTGACGAGCTTCGGGTCGCCGAGGATCGGTGTCAAGGAAATTTCGACCGGAAACTCCGTGCCGTCGGAACGCAGCGCCTGAACCTCGATTCGTCTGCCCAATAACGGACCCTCTCCTGTCGCGAGATATTTCGCCAGCCCCCGACGGTGCGCGTCGCGAAGGGATGGCGGGATGATCAGTTCAGCCAGTTCGCGTCCGATTACACCCTCGCGCTGGTAGCCGAACGTTCGCTCGGATGCGGGATTGAACTCGATGATCCGTCCGGCGTGGTCGATGCTGATGATGCAGTCCATCGACGCATCCAGAATGCCGCGCATACGTGCCTCGCTCTCTCGCAGAGCTGCCTCGGCACGTTTGCGTTCGCTGATATCGATGATGCTGCCGCGCACCAGCCTGCGTGACGCATCAGGTAATCGCACCAGGCGGACCTCGCAAGGAAAGAGCGCGCCCGCGGCGTTCAAATGCGTCCACTCGAATACAGGCACACCGCCGTCGAGCGCTTCCAGAACCTTCTCCCGCGCCGCGACGGCCGAGGGCCGGCCATCGGGCTGACACTTGGGGCTCAGCTCGACGGGTCCCAGGCGAAGCAGCGTCGTGCGATCGTATCCGTAAAGACGCGCCGCCTGCTCGTTCGCCTGGACGAAGCGCAGTGTATCGACGTCCAGTAGCGTGATCGCATCGGGCGAATAGGCGAGCATCGTGGACAAGCGTTGCTCACTCGACCGCAACGCCTGCTCCGTGCGCTTGCGCTCCCCAATGTCGATGATGCTGCCGCGGACGAGCCTGCAACTGGTGTGCGGCAGGCGAACCAGCCGGATTTCGCAGGGAATCAGTTCGCCCCTTACATTCTGATGCGTCCACTCGAACACCGGCGTGCCCCCCTGGAGCGCTACGTCAAGGTATTCGCGCCGGGCCACGCTCGATAGACGGCCGTCCGGCTGCCGTTCGGGACTGAGTCTGGTCGGATCGATCTGCAGCAGCGATTCGCAGTCGTAGCCGAACAGCAACGCGGCCTGCTTGTTCACCTGAATGTAGCGGTCGGCGTCCACGTCAAACACGAGAATGGCGTCAGGCGCGTACGCGACCAGTGTGGCGAGACGCTGCTCGCTCTCACGCAGCGCTTCTTCAGCACGTATGCGTTCATCGCGCTCGACGGCGAGCGCGATCAGATTCGCGAGCGCGATGCCGAACAGGCGATCTTCGGGCGTCCACGGCGTCCGGGGCCCGAGCTGTGCGAGACGCAGCACACCGTCCACACGGCCGTGCAGGTGAATCGGAACGTCCAGCATCGCCGTGACGCCAAGCGGCATCAGGTAGGTCTTGAAAAATTCCTGAATCCGAGGATCCGCATGAGAGTCATCCACGACGATAACTTCACTCGTCACAAGTGCCTGAAAATAGGCTGGATAGTCTTCAACCCGGATCTCGACGCCGTCGGTGTGGCGGTTGTGACGGCTCTCGTAGAGATCAAGACAACGAATGGCCGAACGTGTCTCCGTATAGCGCCACAGGCCTACACGTTCGACACCCATCAACCGGGCTGCGGTCTCCGTGACGAACTGCAGCCTCTCCTTGAGACTGCCGCCCTGATGCCCATCCATCCGGGTCAGTGCCGCCAGCGCCGTTTGCTGCTCGAGTAATCGTTCGCGTCGGCCCGGCGGTGCGAATGGTCGCTCCGACGTCGTCACTTTGGCTACTCCTCAGACTCTGCAGAAAGGCTTCACAGAGGCCGGTTCGAAACGGGGGCTATTCGTTCATTTGTGTGTTGCCGGTCCGTCAAAGCGGCTTTCGAACATCGCGGACTTTCAATTTTTTTACTGTACACCGTCCGTGTTGTCCTGGACAGGACGATGGTCCAGCCCACCGTGCCACCGTCAAGCAAGTTGGCCACGAAACGGCAAACGGCGCAGTAGCGAAGCGTTTCTTTAAACGCATGATGCAATACTGAGTGCGATGCGCGCTTGTGGCGAAGGAGACATCCTCGAATCGGGGTGCGAGTAACACCGTCTCGTGGTAAGTCGTGCTGCTGCTCATGTCGCGACTGGTATCGCTTGAAAGCTATGGGCGAGTGCGCAAGGGAGACCGTTTCACCATCGATACAAGCCAGTCACTCGACGCTAAATGCGGAGACCGCTCCGGGTCGAACTGAGCCGAACACGATTGCTACGCGTCACGAGCTAGCCGTTCGACGGCCGGTCGCATGCAGCACGTCTTCTTGAGGTGTTTTCAACACCGGTTTAGCCCGCACAGCCTTGCCCGTAAGGCTTCAAGATTTGCTCAGGTTCGACTGGATCTCACGATCTGTCGGGACACTCCCGACAGATCGTGAGCGCATACGCATGGGTGTCGCATACGCAGCGCCCTGGCTCACACGTCGCCAGCGCAAAAGCGTCGAATTTTCAGGCACTTGGCATCCAGTGGGGCCTCCGTCGGGGCTTTGGCACAGTTCTCGCACCAAGACGTTCGCATGTCGCGCCGTCGCTATCCGACCACCGCCGCGGGATAGTGCGGTCGCGACTTGCGTGCATCAGTTAGCGCGCAGCACTGCCTTGATGTCGTCCGATCAAGTTGAACATGGCGCGCCGCATAGACCCGATTCGGGTGCATTTGGATGCTCAACTCAATCATTGGAGTCCCCATGAACGCGAAAACTATCGCCGCCCTTTTGGTTGCATGCTCAGCATCGCTGGCTGCGCCTGCTTTCGCAGGCGCCTACGTACCTGCATCCGACTGTCGCTCAGACAGCGGAGCGACAGCAACGCACGGCGGTCAAACGATGCCGCGGCCCCACGGCAGCATGGTTCACAAGAACCATGGCGGCGTCAGCGTCAGCGTGTCGGTCCCGTCGCAGTCCGCCAAGCGCGCCCCGGGGGGCGACTCCATCGATGCCATGTATCGCGGAGGTTGATGTGCCCGAGGCAGCACGCGAGAAACCTCGCACGCTTATCAGTTCCCTCGTCGAAGCACGTCATGGCCGGGGCGTGGCGGACATGCCGATCTTTTTCGGAGGGTGACAGGCAGCGCTCCTAGGAGATTGTGCGGAGATATATCGACTCGTCCGGCATCGCATTCGAAGTTTCGGTTATTGGCTATGGGCAGCGTGCCGGAGAACGGGCGCTTGCGGGTGCCGCCTGATGAGGCTAACTGACGAAGATGCGCTTCCATCGCATATTGCAGCCTCTGGCTCTCCAGATTATTCGCCACCTGCCAGGCCGAGGACTGACGCACGTACAGGATCGCCTTGCGAGCCAGATGTTGCGGCAAGATTTTCTCACTCATTGTTCGCCTCCCCGCAAAGCGCGTCCGAGTCCCGACGACCGTTGACGACGAGAACCAGCAGATTTGCCAGTAGCCGTGTCAATTCCTCGCGCACGGGTGCTGGCACTTGCTCCCACGTCAGCCCGTTCGGTTCGGCCAGAAATAACGTCAGCTGGCTGGCGTTTGCTAACGATAGGTGGTTGCGCATCAGTCTCTCCTTGAGGAGAAGACTGAGCTTGCCTGATTTCTTCCGAACGCCGAGACGGCGACACCCGAAGCAAATCCTGAACGGCTCGCAGCGCTTCCAAGTCGACATGTGCAACTTCGCGCAAACACTTCGTCGCGCAAGCGGCCGCATCCAGCATCCATCTCGGTACTTCGATGAACTGGCCTTCCGCGGCCCGCTCGTCGAGAGCACGCCAATACACGTATGCCGTACGAGCTCCAGTCGCCTTACGCACAACAACCTGTTTTCCGTGCCACGGATGCCACGGATACATCACCGTCCGAGTTTTCGACTGTTGTACCGTGGGCTTTATGTAGGCAGCTTGCAGAAGCCGCTGCCATCCCAGCCGAGAATCTTGACCCGGTCGCGGCGACGGTTTCCAAACACGTAAAGCGAGGAGTCCATCGGGTTCAGGCGCATCGACTGCTCAACGAGTATCGACAGGCTGTTCATGCCGTACCGGAAATCGACGGCATCGCGGTGCAGGTACACCTTCAGATTCGCGTCGAACCGGAACACGGCACTCTCCCAAGCATCTGGACCACGGTGGCCAGTTCGTCTATGGTCGCGTCCGCGATATCAAACTCGACGCCGTTCGGCAGACGCACGTGCAGCGCAAGCGTCATGGAGGGCGATGAGGGCATAGGCGCTCTCGCCAAGGCGCTTCCTTCGGGGAGCAACGCCGGCGGCGCCGAAACGACGGGGACGAATGCAGATGACGTTCTCGTGGGTGATGCGGCCTTGCACGGACCCAGAAGGTCGATGGCCACGCCATCGATCACTTCTGCCGCAGGCGCCGTCTCGTGATGCTCAGCAACAGGCTCCTGTGGTGCAGGCGAGATGCCTTTCTCCCGCTCCAGCAGGTATTTTGTGATCCATTTACGTAGCAGATTGGCATTGATCCCGTGTTCCTGAGCCATGCGCGCGACGGAAACGCCGGGTTGCAGCGCGGCCTCGACCAGCGTGCGCTTACCTTGCTCGTCGTAGCGACGCCGGCCATCACGGCTCTGTCGTACGACTCTTAACTCTGAGTCTTTGTCAGCCATAGGTGTCCACCTCGAATAGGTGGACGCCTATGCTCCTCGCTCCTGGCGATCACTGCCAGACGCTAAAGATGGACCGCTTGCCGATAAACTCGGTGCCGTCAGGGGTGTGCCCACGCCGGCGTCTGTCTGGATTGTCTTGAAGGGCCAGCCCTGATTGAACCCAAACTGCAAGGTGGCGCGGCGAAACAAGTGGCCATCCGAGATTAAGCTTCAGGGCCGTTTAAAAACCAGAAGGCGCATTTCCACTCGCTGACAAAGCTCACCTTGCTGGTTCATCGTGTCGCTGCGGACTGTCGCGATGCCGCGGTCGGGTTTGGAACGCGACGGCGCGATCTCCAGGACGGTGCTGACGACGTGCAGGACATCGTTCGGGCGAGTGGGTCTTGGCCACGCGATTTCGCCGCTCGCACCAATAATGCCACCCGCAATCGGCAGGCTCTGAACGAGAAGTTTCATGGTGATCGCTGCCGTGTGCCAGCCGCTCGCTGCAAGCCCCGCAAAGAAGGAGCGTTGAGCAGCTTTCTCGTCCAGATGGAAAGGTTGGGGATCGAACTGTCGCGCGAAGGCGTGTATCTGGTCGACATCGAGTTTATGCTCCGCGCTTTTGTACACCGCACCCACGGCGAGATCTTCCAGATACAGAGTCTCTGATTTCATGCGTTACTCCTGAAACGTTTTATTCGCTGATATTGGCTCTTCGAACGCCCCTTCTGTGGTGACGTTCGACCTTGATGGTGCTATCCCTATCCGAAGGATAGTCTTGCGCGGAGAATCCGAGAGTGGCCCGGGGGCCTCGCCGCTAGCGACTTCGAAGCCGGTCGCACTGCCTGCCCATTAGCTTCGTAGCGGCCGCAGACCCGCTCGAACTTCCTGCGCGAGTAGCAGGGGCTCCTCCCAGGCGGCGAAATGGCCGCCCTGCTCAGGCCGGTTGTAGTAGATGAGGTCGTGGTAAGCCTGCTCTGTCCAACTGCGCGGTGCCTGATAGTTCTCCCCGGGGAACGCGCTGACGGCGGCCGGTACGGAAACATTCGCAGCAAGGAGGTAGTTGAAGTGGGCCGTTTTCCAATAGAACCGGGCCGCCGACACGCCCGTATTGGTCAGCCAGTAAAGCGTGATGTTATCGAGGACGTCGTCGCGTGTTATGGCACCGGCTGGGTGCCCGTTGACCGCGTGCCCTAGCACGGCCGACTTGATCGGTGCCGCCGGCTGGCCATAACCATCGCCGTGGTCGAGCAGCCAGCCTGCCAGCGCAATGGGAGAATCGGCCAGTCCGTAGAGGCTTTGCGGGCGAGTCGCCATCTCGAACGCGTAGGCGCGCCGCTTCTTGAAGTTGACGCTCAATTGCTCATACGCGAGCCTCTCGTCGGACGATAGCCCTGCCGGTGACGGGTTCCCGCCCTGGACCGCCTTGAGGACATCCGGCGGGACCGCCGCCGGGAAATTGACGTGGATGCCCAGTAACTGAGGGGGCGCCTGTTTGGCCATCACATTCGACACAACACTTCCCAAGTCACCGCCTTGCGACGCAAATTCCGTATACCCAAGACGCTGCATGAGCGTGACCCATGCGCGCGCGGTACGCTCCGGACCCCAGCCGGTCGTCGTGGGTTTGCCTGAGAAGCCATAGCCCGGCAAAGAAGGAATGACCAGATGGAAGGCGTCGGATGCGCTCGCGCCATAGGCGGTGGGATTGACGAGCGGATCGATGATCTTGAGTTGCTCGATGATCGAACCGGGCCACCCGTGCGTGACGATCAGCGGCAAAGCATTCTCATGCTTCGAGCGCACGTGCATGAAATGAATGTCGAGCCCGTCGATCTCAGTGACGAACTGCGGCAGAGCGTTCAAGGTCGCTTCGCATTTGCGCCAGTCGTAATCGGTCGCCCAATAGTGCGCGAGGCCCTGAAGCGTCGCGAGTTGCACGCCTTGCGAGTCATCATCGACGGTTTCCCGCTCCGGCCATCGGGTGGCCCTGATGCGTCTTCTCAACTCTACGAGCAGCGACTCAGGAACCTGCACGCGAAGACGGAAAATTGCCTCCGTGCCGCTGCCCGCCTGTGGCTCGAGATCCGTGATACCGCGGATCGTGTGCGCGGACACAAGCGGGCTCAGTGATTGCGCCGCTACGGCTGCCGCGGCGAGGGTCACGAATTGCCGGCGGGATGTCGATTGAGGGATAAGCTTGTCTGTCATGCGAACTCCAGTTGACAATTAGCCTGGCGCAGAGCGCGCGAGGCCTGAAAGGGGAGAACCGGCGTTGAGCCCCCGTGGGAGTGTCGAGGCGCCTGGTCCATGCGGCGCATCCCCGAGGCGCGACGAATCGCAGCCTCACGTGCCGAACCGCGCAACCATACGTAACAGCATGGCCCCGACCATGACCATGCCCGGGGCGAGATAGCCGGCATGGAGATGGACACGGGTCAAGAAAGAGACCGCAAATATGATGGCGAGTATCCACACGCCCAGCAGATGCAGCTTTTTCCAGTTTTCCGATCCGATAACGCGCGCCGGCGTTGCGAACGACGTAGCCGTCAGCAGCAGAATCATCAAATAGCCGATGAAGCCCGGTATGTTCGTCGCTGGCGTACGGCCTACCCAGAATGCCTCGGGTGCCGTAGTGAAGTAGATGATGAGCGCCAATGCATGCAGAAGCTGCGACGCGGCAAACGACAATCCGATGTAGCGACGCTCTCGTGCCAGCGCGCTGGTGGGCACCGACGGCAGCAGTTTTACAAGCGGGCCGGCCATGAAAACGGCGAGGAACAGCACAAAGGACGTGCGAGCCGTCGCACGCACCACATATTGCAACGATCTCACCCAGTCCGGCGCCAGTGCGAAGGCCACCACTGCAAAGAGAGAAACACCTACGGTAAGTACACCGAAAAGTTTCCAACGTGTCATTTGGATAATCCGAACAATATTTGTCGATTGCCGGCCACGATCTGGCGATTGCGAGAGACGCCGGCTTTCGGGCCTGCATCGGTACGGTGGCGCGGCCGGCCAGACGCGCGCGCAGCGTCTGGTTCAGTGACTACGCGGCCCAAATCCTGAGTAGGAGCGCAACTGGCTGATCTGAGGCCGTGCGAGAAAACCGGATTTGACCAATGGAAGCTCTGACAGGAGTGCCGCGAGGCGAATTTCGTCATCGGCCTCCGAAATCATGCAGGCGCCACCTTCTGCTCTCAGCCATATCTGGCGCACGACTCCCGAGGCGTAGAGCCGGCGAACATACTCGGCTTCCGCCTCGACGTCCTCCTTGGCAGGGGACATCGAGGACGCGTTTTCCGAACGGGAAATGATCACGAGGTATTGCATTTTGCTCTCCTGGGAAGGCGTTGCGCTCCGGCTATGAATTCCGTGTGAACAAATCCGGAACTCAGTGCTGGGAGGAATGGGTCATTTCAGCCTGAAGAACGGCACACCCGCTCCTCTTGCATCCTCCGAGGCATCGGTGGATGTGGTCACTGGGCAGCTAATTCGACGTCTGACCAAACCATACATCACCTATGTTTTTCATAGCAACAGATTTTTTCTGTCGTGCAAACCTCACCTGATGCGCGGCTAATTTCTGGAGACTACGCACGTAGCACTCAGGAATTCAAGTTTTTAGCTTGACACTATGTTTTTCATATCTACAATGCAGTCACAGGCAAACTTCATCGCCAGCTGAACCGGGTTCGCGAGCGGCACAGGTGTCCGTGTAAAACGCAGGCCGTGTCGGGACGCAGGTTCGATGCCCCACTTCCGAAGGAACGCAAATGACGCCCGTCGCCTACGACACCAATTCGACTGCACTGCTGTTCGTCGATCCCTATAACGACTTCCTCTCGGAGGGCGGCAAAGTCTGGCCCTTCGTCAAGGACGTCGCGGCACAAGTCGGACTGCTCGACAATCTTCGGGCCATCAACAGCGCCGTCCGCCGTGCCGGGATACAGGTCGTGTATGTCCCGCACCGCCGGTGGCAGCCGGGGGATTACCAGTGCTGGTGTCACCCGAGCCCCAGCCAGCGCAAGATCATGGACGGTCATCATTTCGCCAGGGGCGAGTGGGGCGGCGAGTGGCATCCCGACTTTGCGCCGCGACCGGGCGACGTCGTGGCCCTCGAACATTGGGGCTCGAGTGGCTTTGCCAATACGGACCTTGATTTCCAGCTCAAGCAGCATCGCATTACGCACGTGGTTCTCGTCGGCCTGCTGGCCAACACCTGCATCGAGGCGACTGGCCGTTACGCAATAGAACTCGGTTACCACGTGACCCTCGTGAAGGATGCAACGGCCACGTTCCGTCAGGAAATGATGCACGCGGCACACGATCTGAATGGGCCGACCTTTGCGCACAGTATCGTCAACACGCGCGAGCTCATCGATGCGTTGCCAACGGCCTGAGCTGACTCCGTGACGCATTCGTCCGCATGGCGTGTTGCCGCCTGACTTGCTGGACGAGGCCATCAGGCTTCCGACGATTTGGTCACCGCCGCGATGCCGGATCCCCTTACCCTCTGGACGACACCCATGATCTCCCCGCGCCAGGTCTTTCTGATGGCTTTGTGCTGCGCGCTCGCCGTCTCACCCATCTACTACCACCAGCCGCTCCTGCCACAGATCGCGTCGACGTTCGGCGTGCCGTCCGCTCGCGGGAGCCTGATCGCCACGCTGACCCAGCTTGGCTACGCAATGGGACTGCTGCTCTTCGTGCCGCTCGCAGACGGCGTCCAGCCGCGCACGCTGGCGTCGCGGGCCATCATGGCGAATGCGATGGCGCTGATCGCCTGTGCAGCCGCACCGTCCTTCGCCACCTTGAGCGTTTGCAGCTTCCTCGTCGGAACGACTTCAATCTCGGCGCAAATCATCATTCCGGCGGTCTCCGGTAAGGCCACGCTTGCCGCACGCGGGCGAGTGGTCGGTTCGCTGCTGGGCGGGCTATCTTCGGGCGTCCTGCTGGCACGCACGCTAAGCGGCATCGTTGGCGCACTGTGGGGCTGGCGCTCGATATTCGTGATCGCCTCTGTCATCGATATAGCACTCCTGTTCGTCATCAGGAAGTTGCCCATGTCGAACACACTCGTGGCTATCCGCTACCGCGAGTTGATGCAGTCGCTCGCTGGTCTAGTGCGAGAGGAGCGGCTGCTACGCGTCTCGGCGGCGATGGGCTTTCTCGTGTTCGCCGCCTTTAGCGCGCTGTGGGCAACACTCGCGGTGCTGCTCGCCCGACCGCCCTATCACTACGGTCCTGCCACCATCGGCGCATTCGGACTGATCGGGCTGGTCGGCCTTTCGGTATCACCACAACTCGGTGCCGTTGTCGACCGGATGGGCTCCCGCCACATCGCGACCGCCGGCGCACTAACGGTTCTGATTGCATTCGCGTTTGTCGCAGCGGGCGGCCGCAGCCTCGTATGGCTGATCGTCGGCATGGTGTTGCTGGATCTGGGCAACCGCGCGAGCTTTATCGCCAACCAGGCCCGCATCTATGCGCTGCGTCCCGAGGCCCGCAGCCGCCTTAATACGGTTTTCATGGTTTCGTACTTTCTGGGTGGCGCGGTCGGTGCGGCGTTTGGCGGGGCCGGCGCCTTGCGCGCCGCCTGGGTTGGCCTCGCCGCGGTCGGCGTGTTGCTCTCGCTCGCGGCCGTTGCCGTCAATTCGCTCGCTTTCGGGCGGCCCAGTTCAGCCATTGTCGACGGGCAGGTTTGACCCGAACAACCGGATGATTCGCACGCAGGTTTGGTGGCTTCGACGTAGCACAAGCCGCCGAAAGACAATTTACTCAGGAGAGTCTGATGTCATTCAAGGCACTGCTCGCAACAAAGCCGCACGACGCGGTTTCGACGCGCATCGTCAATTTCGACGACCGGGATCTCATGCCCGGTGACGTCACGATCGCCGTGGAATATTCAACGGTTAATTTTAAGGACGCGCTCGCCATCACGGGACGTGCGGAGATCATTCGCGAGTTTCCGTTGGTCGCGGGCATCGACCTGGCCGGCACCGTCGAGGCATCGGCGTACCCCGGTATCTCGGTCGGCGACCGTGTCGTCGTCAACGGGTGGGAACTCAGCCAGAGTCATCACGGCGGGTTTGCGCAGAAGGCGCGCGTCAAAGGCGAATGGGTGGTCAACCTCCCAACCGCCTTTTCTACCATGGACGCGATGGCGATCGGCACCGCCGGATACACCGCCATGCTCTCCGTCCTGGCGCTCGAACATGCCGGCCTCTCGCCTCAGCGCGGTGATGTCCTCGTTACTGGCGCGAACGGCGGCGTCGGCTCGATTGCGATTGCACTGCTGTCGGGACTCGGCTATCGCGTCGTCGCATCAACCGGACGCCTCGAAGAGGCCGATTATCTGCGCAACCTTGGCGCGGCGGAGATCATCGACCGGCGCACGCTCTCGGAACCGGGTGCACCGATCGCCCAGGAACGTTGGGCCGGTGCCGTGGACTCCGTCGGCCATCACACGCTCGCCAACGTGCTGGCCCAGACGCAGTACCGCGGCGTGGTTGCCGCCTGTGGCCTCGCGCAAGGCGCCGGCCTCCCCGGTTCGGTGCTGCCCTTTATCCGACGTAACGTGACCCTCGCGGGCATCGATTCCGTCAACGCCCCGCAGGCAGTGCGCGTCGAGGCCTGGTTGCGGCTGGCGCATGACCTCGACCTGGACAAGCTTGGCCGCGCGACGACCGTGGTCGGACTCGCCGAGGTTTCCGCGATTGCTCACCAGATCCTGGAAGGCAAGGTTCGGGGACGTACCGTCGTCGACGTCAATGCGTGAATGCCCTTTCGTCACTCGTCTGCAGAGACCGGGCGCACAGCAGCAATCTTGATTCAGGAGTTCAGCGTGTCCGCCGTTCCTTCTTCATGCCTCCGGTGCGAAGCTTCGTCGCTCGATGCCCGTGCCCTGTTCGCTACGTTTGCCGGGCTCTGTGGAAGTCTGGTCGCCATTGGTCTGGCGCGCTTCGCCTACACACCGCTCATCCCCTCGCTGATCGAGGTGCACCGGTTCACATCCCCATAGACCGTCGCGCTCGGAGCGGCGAACTTCGCCGGCTACCTGATCGGCGCAATGGCGGGACGCCCGCTCGCTGCGTGGCTGTCCAACCGGTCCACCTTGCGGCTCCTGATGGCGGTCGTCACGATCGCGTTCTTCGCGTGCGCCTATCCGGTGTCTGTGTCGTGGTTCTTCTTCTGGCGCCTGCTGTCGGGCATCTCTGGCGGCGCGATCATGGTGCTCGTCGCGACGTCGATCCTCCCGCACATTCCTGCGCCGCGCCGTGGCTTCGCGAGCGGAATAATGATCTTCCTTGGCCTCGGCCTTGGGGTTGCGGCATCGGGCACGCTGATTCCGCAACTTCTGCACAAGGGGTTGCGCGACACGTGGCTTGGCCTCGGCGCGCTCGCACTCTCGCTCACGGCCTTGAGCTGGTTCGGTTGGCCAGCGACGAATCCTTCCGCGCCACAAGTCGCCCCGGCGCACGGGGCCGATCAGCAGCAGGCTCGCGCTGCGCGTCCTCTACGCACAATACGCGGCTAACGCGCTCGGTCTCGTGCCCGTGGCCGTGCTGCTCGTCGACTACGTGGCCCCGGGGCCTCGGCCGGGGCGCAGCTGTTGGTGCGAACTACTGGGTGTTATACGGTCTCGCCGCCATCGCCGGCCCGATGCTCTGCGGCAACCTCGGCGATCGCATCGGTTTCGGTCCGGCCTGGCGCGGCGCCCTCGCATTGCAGGCCATTGCGGTCGGGGTGCTCGCGAAGACGGGCGATCCTTTCGTGTTCGGGGTCGCCGCAGTGGTCATTGGCGTATTCACGCCCGGAATCGTGCCACTGGTGCTCGGGCGCATTCATGAGCTGGTGCGTGACAATCACCTCGAACAGCGCGCAGCCTGGAGCCGCGCGACCACGGCCTTTGCACTCTTTCAGGCGCTTGGCGGCTATGGCTGCTCGTATCTGTTTTCCCGCTTTCACGATGACTACGCGCTCGTCTTCCTGTGCGGTGCGGGCGCGCTCACCCTAGCCTTCCTCGCCGACGTCATCATGCAGGCTCGGCGCACAGAGCAGCATGAGCGCTAGCGCGGGAGGGATCACCCAGACCTGGCCTTCGCGGCCCGATACGCCTCGCGTCTTTTCTCGCGCTCCTTTGCAAACGTCGGGCTCAAGGCCGCGTCGAGATCGCTCCGCTCTACGTATTCGCCGCAAGACGGGCAGATATAGTCAAGCCCGACCTCGTGCCCACACACCCGATGCATAAACCGTACGGCGACTTCCTCGCCTTTGCTCTTGCACCAGGTTTCACCCCATGTACGCAGCGCCTGGATCACTGGATAGAACGCCCGCCCTTTCTGCGTGAGATGGTATTCGTACCGTACCGGCCTCTTCTGATACGGTTGGCGCTCGACCATCCCGTCTGCTTCCAGCGACTTCAGGCGCGTGGCCAGCATTTGTGGCGTCGCCTCCGTCTGAATCTGGATTTCCTCGAACCGGGTCGCCCCCATGTACATCTCGCGCAGGACAAGCGTTGTCCACTTGTCACCGACAACTTCCGTCGATCGCGCAACCGGGCATACCGTGGCCATTACCTTCTCTCTACGCTTCATTTCGCCTCCGCAGAACCTCTTTTTTTCATAGTAACACGAATTCGTATCCCTCGCATACACGGCTGACCGAGTCACCCTTTGTCCATTCAAAACCTGACACTGGTTATGGATACGACGCTTAGACTTGTTTCTATGATATTCATATCTATAATCGATTCGTGTGACGTCCGCGCGCGCAAGTCCGCGCAGACGAATTGCGCAGCCGGGCTCCGGTTGCGACACGCCCGGCCCAACCCCCCTTTCCGGAGAACACGATGTCTGCCCTTATCTATCGCGCCGAACACACTGGTCTTTTGCTGGTCGACCCTTACAACGATTTCCTGTCGCATGGCGGCAAGATCTTTCCGATGATCGAGGCAGTCGCCAACGACGTTCGGCTTCTCGACAATTTGCGCGCAGCGGTGAGCGCCGCACGCAAAGCTGGCATCCAGGTGTTCTACGTCCCGCATCGCCGCTGGCAACCTGGCGATTACGAAGACTGGGACCATCCGAATCCGACGCAACTGATCGTGCAGAAGCGCCAGTCCTTCGCAAAAGGGACGTGGGGCGGCGAATGGCACCCCGATTTTGTTCCCTTGGAAAACGACATCATCATCCACGAGCATTGGGCGCAAAGCGGTTTCGCCAACACGGACCTCGATTTCCAGCTCAAGCAGCACAAAATCTCGCACGTCATCGCCGTTGGCCTGCTCGCGAACACCTGCATCGAATCCACCGCGCGATTCGCAATGGAACTCGGCTATCACGTGACGCTCGTGCGCGACGCGACCGCCGCCTTCTCGCCGGAAATGATGCGAGCCGCCCACGAACTGAACGGACCCACGTTTGCCCATTCGATCGTCACGACGGCCGAATTGCTGACAGCACTGCCGGCATAGGTGTTATGCCGACGATGACGGACTCTAGCGATCAATCCATTAGCAACAACCCATGAAGGACTCACCCATGATTACCATCTGGGGATGGTGATTGACTATCTATGGATCGTCACTGACAGACCTGCGAGTTCAATTCAAGCTGGGTCTGATGGGGCGAGGCCGGAGAACAGCGCGAAGGATTCCTTCACGAATGCGCGAACGGCGGGAGAAAACTCCCGTCGCCTGCTGGCCATTGCGAGATGACACGGATACACGAAATCCGCGATGGCCCGATAGCAAATTCCCGGCTGTGTGAAGTTGCGCATCGATTCCGGGACAACGACCACGCCGTAACCGGCCGATGCAAGACTGATCGCGGCGATGAAGTCATGAACGCGATGTTCGAGAAAAGGAACGAAGCCTCCCGCTAAGCCCAGCGCGGTGAGCACCTCGCTGAATCCTCCGTCGTCGTCGAAGTGGGGGGAAATAAAACGCTGATCTTTTAGCTCGCTGACCGACACGTGGTCGCTTACCGCCAATGAATGATCCTCGGCCATCGCGACCAAAAGGGATTCGGTCTGTACGATCGTGGCCACGATCCCCGCCGGATGTTGGCGCCAGGGCCGCACGATACCCACATCGATCTCGCCGCTGACAAGCGCCTCGAACTGACGCGGAGTCTCCATGGCCAGGACCTCGATTCGCACGTCGCCGTGCGTGATCCGAAACTGACGCAGCATCCTCGAGAGCACGCCGCTGCTCACGCCGGATGCGACCGATCCAATCCGCACAACCCCGGCGAGGCCTCTGGCCGCCAACCGGCCGACCTGATCCGCACGCTCGATATGACGTAGCGCCGCAACCGCTTCGGCATGGAACAAACGCCCCGCATCGGTCAGCGTGACGGGCTGTCGCTTGTTGCGGTTGAGGAGACGAACGCCCATCTCGTGCTCAAGGCGTTGAATCTGGGCGCTGAGCGCAGATTGCGCGACGTTCAAGCGATCCGCTGCCTTGGCAAAGTGCAGATCCTCCACCACAGCAACGAAGTATCGCAGTTGACGGGCGTCGATCATTTAATCTCCAGGAGCGAATAAACATTCGCGCAATGCGTCTGGATGATATCAAAGAAGAGGCATCAAATAGAGCCCTGAAACAACAGGAGGACAACATGGACGCACTGACCACCAACCCTGGTTCCATCACGCACCGGCAACCGCTTTTCCGCTTGTCGGCGCATCCCACCCATCACCGCATCATGAACGTGACGGTTGACCCCAACGCGCTGGCCGGATTCCTGGCGGACGTACGTGATATTGACGTCCAGAATCTCGAGTATGTCCCGTTTATGCGCCATCACCTTGCCGATCTGCTGGTCGAGCGTCTCGGCGACGACTTTGCCGACATGCTCGTCGAACTGGTCAAAGACCGTCGGCACGGCGGTTTCACCATCGGCCTCCAGGACCTTTCGCAAGACCCTTCTGACTTCGTTAAGTTCGGTACGGCCATCGGTCATATTCTCGGCCCGAGCAATCACGATGCGATGTCGGGAACGTACTACGCTCGCTTCGTGGTGAAGCACACCGACAACAGCGACTCGTATCTTCGTCAGGCATACCGGCTTTTTACGATGCACACCGACGGCACGTACGTGAGCGACGCAACGGACTGGCTGCTGATGATGAAATTCGCAGAGCAAAACGCGGTCGGCGGCGAATCGCGGTTTCTGCACATCGACGACTGGGAAGAGCGCGATCGCTTCGTCAATCACGAGTTCGGAACCAAGCCGTTCTTCTACAAGGGATCGGATTCCAAGAACGTCAGCGAACAGATCGAGCGGCCGCTGTTCTTTCAAAGCGAATTCGGTCTGTCGATCTCGTTCATCGACCAGTTCGTTCAGCCGTCCAACCGCGAGGAAGCGGCATTTCTCCGCGCACTGTCGCGGTCGATGGAAGCATCGGCCGGCACGAAGGAAGTGTCCTTGCCGGTCGGTGGTCTGGTGGTGCTGAACAACTTTTTTTACCTCCACGGTCGCGCGCCATTCCAGCCGGACGAATCGCTGGTCCGCGAGTTGATGCGCCAGCGCGGCTCGTTTGCGTAGTGATGTCATCCGCTCTCTGGCGTGATCGGGCACACCGACCGCCGAGGGCCAACGCAGCGATTTCGATGTAACAGTGAGACGGTGAAATGAACGACTACGCAGAACACGTGAGCGTGCACGAGACGACACCTGTCGGGCGAGTTGAACAAGCGGCTTACGGGGTCAAGCAACATCTCCCCCGGCGGCTGCGCCAGATCCTCTCGCTCGCGGACTTCGAGCGGGCGGCACGGCGCGTTCTGCCGCGTCCGCTCTACGGCTATATCTCCGGCGCAGCGGAGGACGGAATGTCGATCGCGGCGAATCGGGCTGCGTTCGAACGCTTGAAATTCCGCACAAGAGTGCTTGTCGACGTGTCTCATCGATCGCAGCAGACAACGATCTTCAACCACACCTACTCGTCTCCGTTCGGAATCGCTCCGGTCGGAATCAGTGCCATCTCGGCATATCGGGGCGACATTGCGTTGGCCACGGCCGCGATGGATGAAAATATCCCTGCGATCATGAGCGGCTCCTCGCTCATTCCCATGGAGGTGGTGCAGGCGGCAGCGCCTGGCACCTGGTTCCAGGCTTATCTACCCGGCGACGTCGCGCGCCGCGACGCCCTGATCGAGCGTGTCAAGGCCGCTGGCTTCGCTACGCTCGTCCTCACAGTCGACATTCCCGTTTGGGCGAATCGCGAAAACAACGTGCGTACCGGTTTCTCGCTGCCGTTGCGACCATCGCTGCGTCTTGCGATGGATGGCATTTCCCACCCACGCTGGCTGCTTGGCACTTTCGCCCGGACGTTGATCAATCACGGCATGCCCCACTTCGAGAACTCGTTCGCGACACGAGGGGCGCCGATGCTGTCCGATTCGGCGGTACGCGATACCGCCGGTCGCGACCATCTGTCATGGTCCGACATCGCAAGCATTCGTCAACGTTGGAACGGCAATCTGGTCATCAAAGGGATCCTTCACGCGGACGACGCGCAGCGCGCACTCGCGATTGGCGCGGACGGGATCATCGTGTCGAACCACGGTGGGCGCCAACTGGACGGGGCGGTCGAGCCGCTATCCGTGTTGCCGCAGATTTGTGATGCCGTTGGAGACAAGACCGTCGTCATGCTGGACAGCGGGATCCGGCGAGGGGGAGATGTTCTGAAGGCGCTCGCGCTCGGCGCACATTTCGTATTCGCCGGGCGCCCGTTCATGTACGCCGCCGCGGTGGGCGGCGCGTCGGGTGTTCGACATGCGATCAGCCTTCTCAGGGACGAAGTCGACCGAAACATGGCGATGCTCGGCAAGGTAGCGATTGGCGAGATCGATCGCGCAATACTGGCCTGAACGGCGCGTTCCGACCGGATCACGTGTGACCCTGCCGGTGGACGAAAACACCAACCGCCAATAAATCAGGATTCCGCATCCAGTGGACTTCAAGAAACTACCAGTCTTGACCGCGAGCCCCCGGCCCATCGACGGCGGCCAGTCCAGGACGGGATCTGCCTTGACATCAACGCATCATATTTGTCCGCTCGCCCTCAGTGACATGACACTAGCCAGAATGTCGCTGACAATGAAATACCACTGCGTAGGCAATATTCCGGCGGTGCCTGCGTCCGACTCCTGCATGAATGGAACGATCACGACCTGGCCACAATCCTGATTGTCTATGATGGCGCCCGCCAATTGGGCGCCCAAGCGATCGACGTAGCCGAACAGTTGTTTCCAGTCCGCGTGGCGTACGCCGTTTTTGGTAAAGCCGGACATGGTCGCCTTATTCGGATAGTCAGTGTCGAAATAGTTCGCCTGTCTCGGCCTCGGGTGAAAGTAAATGACCACGCTCGACCAATTGACCTTGACCTGTCCTGCAGGCACGACGACTCCGAACCAGTTTGGACTCGTTTTGTCTGCATCTTGGCCCTGGAGCTCGTACAACAGGGCGGAATAACCCACCATTTTAGAGGCGAAGGAGAACGCCGGCTTGGAGGTATCTGTCACCTCCGAACCGTTGCTGGCGAGAAGCAGTTTGTTATAGCTTTGAGGTCCCACTCCCCGGGTGTAGAGGGCCAGTGGGGCGCCAAACACGGGTTGAAGCACCGTTTGGTTCAAAACAGCAGTGAACAGCCGCTCGCCGGTTGGAACAACGTTATCCGCGCCCCCTTGAGCGGGATCGTCGCTGCGCGCCGCATCCAGAAACATAAAATCGCGGATCAAGTGATGCGCATAGACGAAGCTGCCGACCACATCCTGATTGTCGTTTCCCAAGTCGCCCCCGATGGCGCTATTGCTTGCGAGAGGCGGTAGCGGCGGTATTTCACCCAGAGTGGACTGATTCTGATAATCGCTCCAGCGGGAGACATCTGCGGGAATCGTGACGCCGGTATTGTAGTCGAATTGTGCCACCGTTTTTTGCTGGTAATAAAGCCGCCTCTGGACGGTCGGCACGACGATAAAGCCTGAGGGGTCGGGCGCGCCGGCCCCCGTTTGGCTCGCATCGCTGTTGAAGTTCCACACGCCCGCGAGCATCTCGCTTAGCACACCCTGACCCTGACTCTCATTATTTACAAACGGAGTGAGATATGCGCCCGCATTGCTGATTCCCGCGAGGATGACGCGTCGCAATTTCGGCGTCGTGCTGGAACTGGAGCTCGAACTGGACGAGCTGCTGCTCGACGAAGACGATGAACTGCTGGGACTAGATGACGAAGACGACGAACTGCTGGGACTCGATGAAGAAGACGACAAACTGCTGGGACTCGATGAAGAAGACGAACTGCTGAGACTTGACGAGGACGACGACGAACTGCTGGGACTTGATGAAGAAGAAGACGAACTGCTGGGACTTGATGAGGACGACGACCTGCTGGGACTCGATGAAGAAGAAGACGAACTGCTGGGACTTGACGAGGACGACGAACTGCTAAGACGCGAAGAAGAACTGCTGCTGGAACATGGTGGCTTGCACGGGACGCACGGCGGCGTGCAGCAGACCTGCGTCGGCGAGCACGGCGGATAAGGCGGGTAAGGCGGAAAAGGGGGATACGGCGGGAAAGGTGGATACGGTGGATATGGCGGACAAGGCGGCGTGGAGCCACCTTGGTGCGCTCCGTCCTTGCACCTGCCGATCTCCTTCGTCAAACACTCGATTTCGCGGCAGAGCACGTCGATGAGTCGTGCGCGATCCGCTCGTGAGTTCTCGTCGCCGAGCCATGACGCTAGACTTTCCGTCATCCGGATGAGTTCTTCCCGCAACGCGTGCTCCCGCTCCTCCGCGTGCAAACGTTCGTTCTCCCGTTTGCGCTCCCGCTCTCGACAGGCGTGCAGTTCGCACCTCGCGTCCGCCAGCGCGCATTTCAGCCGCTCTGCCTCAGCGGAGAGCGAGCGTCTGTCATCACGCCAGTCCCTGCGCGAATCGTCGCATCGTTCGCGGAGCGACGGTTCGCTGACATTAGCCGAGTCCAGCCGCAGCCGGTCTAGTTCGTCCCGGAGCCGTTCAATCCGGCGGCGCAGATCGGACTCGAACGGTGCGTCGTCATACGACATGTCATGTCTCCTGTTGCGGGTACACGGAAGGAATCCGGTTTCCTCGATTGCCCGTTCATTCCCAGACATCGTTAGCAAAGGTTGGACTGGACGCGCTTGAGATCGCGATCAGCCAGTGCCACGAGTAGGTTGAAGTGCACTCGCAGACGGCGATGACGAAGAACTGCTGCTCGAACTCGGCGGCTTGCATGGGGCACATGGCTGCTTGCACGAAACGCACGGCGGCGAGCAGCAGACCTGCGTCGGCGGGCACGGCGCGCACGGTGGATAAGGCGGATAAGGCGGGAACGGCGGATACGGGGGAAATGGCGGATACGGAGGGAATGGCGGATAAGGCGGACATCCACAGGATGGTAAGCAATGCGAGCCTTCGTTGCACTCGTGCACGCTTCGCGCCAGGCGCTCGACCGACTCGGCGAGCGCGCACAGCGCACGGTCCGCGCGCCGGTCGGCCTCATGCTGCGCATCGAGGCGACGGCGCAGATCGATCAGCGCATCGACAAGCGGATCGTCATGGCGTGGGGCTTCGCCGTGATGCCATTCGTGGCGCAGATCGGCTAGCTGCTGGCGGAGATCGTCGATGTCGTCGCGTAGATCGCGCAGCGAATCCCGCCGATCATCGTCATTGCATTGCGCGGGCATGGCTGTACCTCCGTGAATACGGTCAAGGCGCCCATACCCTTACGCAGGCTAAACGCACGCCCAGAGCCACTCATCAAAATCCTAGCAGTTCCACGTGCGAATGCTAATATTTCGACAATGCAAAGGCGGCCTTTAGTGTCTGGTTTGCCTGCACGCTATCCACGGTTTTCCTACCAGGCCGCAGGAGACCTCGCGTGAAAAATCCGGATGACGAACAACAACAAGGGAGTGGCTGCGTTCCGTGCGACCCGGCCGCTCCAGCGGCATCTCATCCGGTCACGTTTGCTGCCCCATATCCGCCCTTCCCGCCGTATCCGCCTTACGCTCCTTACCCGCCCTATGCTCCATACGCACCGTACCCACCGCGCGTTCAACCGGTTTGCGTCGTCCCTTCGGAGGCCGAACCATGCGAGTCCGACACGGAACGTGAGAATGAGTTGCAAACGGGCGAAGGTGAACCATGTGGTGAGTCGGGGCCGCTTGTATTTCCAGCGAGCATCCAGGTGCTGCGTCCGGATGATTTGCTGGTCCTCATGTTGCGCTTTTCTGGCTTCGCGTTCCTGGAGAATCCGCCGCGTCTTGACCGTACCGCGAGCGACTCCTATATAGCCGTAGAGTTTCCGCCGCAAAGTTTTGGAGAAGAGGCGTTCCTGCAAACGATAGGGCAAGACGCCGAGGCCGCCGGCCAGCAGGAAGTCACCGCCGACAAGAATTATCCGCCGCAGAACATTGCCGGCACTGAAGACGCCGTGCCCGTCGTTCTGCCGGTTGCGCGCGTCCGGATGGCCGCAGCGAGCCGGATCGTCGTGTCGATGCCCGACGAGCAATCGAGCATCGCATTCGATTTGCCGACGATTCTTGGGGCGCTGCGCGACTGGCCCATGCGGCGCGCGAGCGGCGCAGTCCCGGAACCGTCTGGAGGGCAAATCAGCTTTGACTGGATGGGGAAGCTGGTCCGCGATCCAGCGCTCGTCAGCCTGAAAAATGAGACATCCGGGTTCCTGAGTCAGCTCGCCGGCAGCGCGCCGGAGAACGCAGCGTCGCTCACCAATGCGATCGCGCAATCCGGGATACAGCTCGCGCAACAGGCGGTGAGCATGTTGTCTGGCGCGTCGACGACGTCTGGCAATGAATCCGCGCACGTCACTGCGGTATTGCGGCAAAATCTTCTGAGTTCGGCGGCCGCGCTTGAACAGCAGTATCCGGCCCTGCGCGGTGATGCGGCGCGCACGGCCAGCCTGACCGCTCTGTCGATGGCCGCGCTGGAGTCGTTCAGCGTGTTCGGTCAGGCAAGCCCAGGCGCCGTCATGCGCTTACCCACGCTGCCGTTCTTCACGTTGCTGCTCGGACCTCAGGAGCCGCCAGACAGCGTGACCGCGCTCGAACTGCCCTACCGGGTGATCACATCGCCACTCGAACCGGCGCGGTGGGCGCACAGTATCACGCCAGTGACGCGAAATGGTCACACAGAGTTATGGCATACGCGACTGTCGTCTGGTTCATCAGGTACCGGTCCCGGCGCGCCTGGCCGCATGCGCGCGATCTGGTCGCCCGACTATAGGCCGCAGTCGGAACTTCCCACGCTCTACCAGGTGATCAGCTTGCCAGGCCCTCCGCCCGGCCGTCCCAATCCAGATGTGATCCGTATGAGCCTGGATCCGGTGGACCGCTCGATGCTCGTTACGCTGATGGCGGGCTTCGACGCGACGCCGAGCAAGGGCAACAGCTACAGCCCGATCGGCAGCGAGGCCAAGCGGCTGCATCTGTCGGCGCTTGGTGCGTTGCTCGACGCAGAAGGCAACTGGGAGGTCAGGCCAGAAGGTATCGACCTCGAGCAGTGGCGACATTTGGCATCGCTTGGGCGCGATCACTATGTGCGTGTTGTGTATGCCGGCTTTCTCTGTCCGTTTGGCCACGCGGCCTCGCTCGTCAAGGTGACCGAGCGGCGCTTCGAGCCGCTCGGCAAAGATGGGCCCGGGCGCATCGCTGTGTTGCGACAGCGATTCTTCCTGCTTGTCCGTCAGCAGCGACGGAGTTACGACGGCACGAATTCTCCAAATAACGGGCGAGACTTCCCGTTCACGAGCGTCGAAATCCTGACGCGCATCACGCCCGACCTGATGGACCCCGGAGTAGTTGGCACCGCGAGTCACGTGGCGGCCGATCCGACGGCCGGTGATCCCTACCAGAACCCAACCATCGAGGCGCGCATGCTGTTCTGGCCGATGGTGCCAACGAGCGACCCGAACAACCCGGCCGACGTGATGTTCGACATTGCGGCGACGGATCTGGTGGGCAACCGCGTCACCTTCTCGATGCCGCTGATGTTCGTCGGCGATCCGGCAAACCAGAACACCAACACCACGAGCAACCTGATCGCGGCCTACAACGCCGCGCAGCCCGAACCGAAGTTGCGCACGTCGCTCGGCGGCAGCGTGGTGGCCTACGCACCGGGCACCGACGCAGACAAGGGTGACACGAAGCTCCCCACGGCCGATATCACGCTGCACGCCGGCCCTGTCACTGTCCATGACAACACGAACCCGAATTTCTATCCGCAAATATATCGGGCGAACGTGGGCATCAAACCCGTGCAGAAGTTGCTCGGCAAGCCCGGCTTTATTTCTGAGGTGACCTATCCGAAGTTTTATTCCGAGAACGGCTTTGACGCCACCGCCAACGCCGGACAGGTCTTCCTGCAGTTCACGAGCTCGCAGGCGCTGAACTTCGGTGGAGGTACGGACCAGGCGAAGAGCGATACGCTCGGCGCGCTGGCGAGTCCGCAGATGAATCTGCTCGGCCTGTCGAAGCTCGCCGGTCCGGTGGCGGGGAAGACCGCGAGCACCGCAGACCAGGTCCTCACGGCTCTCGGTAATGTGAAGGACTCAACGTTCGACCCGACAGACTTCTTCAACAACGCGACGCTGCTCGGCGGGATCGACCTCGGCGCGATCGTGCAAAAGAGCGCTTCTCTTGCGGGCGAGGAAGTCCCGAAGATTCTATCGCGGGACTTCCCGGATCGCGTCGAAGCGAGCTTCGACTGGAGCACCACGGTGGTCGGCAGCGATCCTGGTGGATTGATCATCCCGCGCGCCGACCCGAGCGGACCGGACACGCGGCTCGTGATGAGTGGCATCGTGACCACGCCGATTCAGTCTGCGGCTTCGCCCACCATTCAGGCGAGTGCGACGTTGAACAACTTCAAGGTCAACCTCTTCGGCTTCATCATCCTCTGGTTCGAAAAGCTCGAGTTCAACGCAAAGCGCGGGCAGAAGCCCGACGTCTCCGTACAACTGCGCGACGGCCAGGACGCGGTGACCTTCGGCGGCCCGCTCGAGTTCGTCAATGCATTGCGGCAGGTCATTCCCGGCAACGGCTTCTCCGATCCGCCGGCGATCCAGGTGACGCCAAGCGGAATCGGCGCTTCCTATTCGTTGACGCTGCCCACGATCGGAGTCGGCGTGTTCGTGCTGTCGAACGTATCATTAG
>NZ_JBFPKN010000003.1:0-545751 GCF_040948805.1 Paraburkholderia sp. BR13439
CGCCGGCGTCGTCGACGGCTAGGTGCCGCTGCTTCTTCAATAGTGTTCACGTGTCCACCTATTTAAGTGAACACGATGCTCCCAAGACTTTCACCGTGACTCAAGATGGGATGACCGGGCGCTTACCATCAAGCGGCCTAGCCGTGAGAAATTCCGCTGAAAAAAGCGAAGCAAGAAGAGGATGATGCCCCATGCGACAAACGGTTCCCAAAGCGCATACACGATGTGCATCGTGTCGTGGTGCGATTTCGGTGATGCTCCTGAGAGATAGTAGGCGAGCGGCAAAATCGGCAACGTCACGAGGCTGACAAGCGACCAGAACTTCACCTGTCGGGCTGGGAGGAATTCCAGCCGCCGCCCTCTTGCAGCCGCAAATCCGGCAGCGAATAGCACGACGTAGCTCGCGAAATACCCGAGCTGAAGGCCCCACACATTGACGCCGACCGGCCACCTGATCCTCAGGATGAATGCCGCCGTCCCAGTCAATAGTGCGCCGATGCCAAGCGTCAAGTTTGTCGGGAACGAGACCTCGCGAACACGAAGTGGATCACCTACGTAGCGGAGGAGGGCCATGCCGAGGGCGAGCAACAAGGTGAAAATCAACAACGCCTGAGCAAACCACATTGGACCGGAGTCGAATGTTCCTCTCGATACGAGCGTCGTGAGCGTCGCTCCAAAAGGAAGTCCCTTGCTGGTTTGCGCCAATGCAATGGTAATGGGACCAAGCACCACCCCGTAGAACAACAATGGCAAGCCCAACCTGAAAAAGCGGTCAAAAAGGAATTGAGGCAGTCCTTTTCTGGCCAGAGACGATCGTGAGTAATAGCCCGCGAGAAGGAAGAACAGGCCCATGAAGAAAGCCTGGTTGACGGTGCAGAACAACACAAGGCAGATGGTTGCGACGTCCCGGCTCGGCGCGACCTCGTGGTAATACCAACCGCCAATCGCCCCGTAGGTAATAGCGCAGTGATGAAACACCACCAGTAATGTCGTAAATGCACGTAGCGCATCTAGGCCGACATTCCTGTCGGTCTGAATGAAGTTCGCCGGGGAAACCTCGCTCCCCGAAGCCAGATCGTTGGCCGCTATGGACACGTTTCGTATCGGTGATTTTGCTGGTACGCCAGAGGAGGTGGTCAATCTACTCCGAAAATATTACAGAGTGCCAACCAGCAATGGCTGACCTCAAACTTGCGATGCCAATGTTTGTAAGCTGAAGAAGCACCTCCGGCATTGGCGCGAGCCCGGTGTTCCATCAGCCCGCATAGATGGCGTCATGGCTCTTTGATTGCGCGTGATCCATCGCCGACGAGGATCCCAAGATCGATGGGGACCCCGAACTTGTGCGCAGCAGATATCCATCATGAAAGCGGGCGTCGTGCCGCGGCGGGGTTTACAGCCCGCGCCGATCTGGGACCGCCATGCGGCTATCGGCAGCGGCCGGAGGACTGGACCGCGATCCCTCCCTGCTCGGCGGGACCGGGGGTGGAATCCTCGATGACTTGAGACGGCGCCACATTGCCGGTCGCTCCCGGCGCGAACACGAGAATGCGCCTGTTCGGCTCGGCAACAAAGAGTCGCCCGTCGGAGGAGACGCTGATCTTGTTGGCGCCCGGAAAGCCAGGCCCAGTGATTCCCGTGGCTGGACCGCTGATCGTCCGCACCGGCGGCACATTGCCGCTCGCCCCGGCGGCGAAAACGCTCACCTGGATCTGCGTGTGGTCTGTGGTCGTGTTGTAGACGAACAATTCGTTCGTACGAGGATCGACAGCGATCGTCAGGTTGTTGGATGCTGCTCCACCTTCCCCACCCACCAGCAGCCCGGTGTTGCTACCAGTGAGGCTGCGCAGAAGCGCCGGGGAGGTGAGGCTCCGGGCCGTGCCAAGCGTGTCGATGATCGCCGCTCCCCGGTCGTCATAACCCGCAAGCAGCAGATTGTCCTCGTTATCGACGGCAAGGCTCACGTACACCCGGAGATTTGGAGTTGGATCAGAAATGACAATCGGCTGGAGCAGCAACCCAGTGCTGTTGACGGGAGCGACAAAGAGCGGGCCAGCCCCGGCGCGGATGCTCAAGATGAAGTCGTTGAGGTGGGAATCCACCGCGATGCTCACCAGATCATTCCCCGGCAACGTGAACGAGCGACTGGGCGCCGCATTGTCCTCGGCCTTCGGCGGAAAGATGGCGACGGTGCCGTTGGTGAGAAACTGCGCGACGTGAAAGAAGTCGTTCTTGCTGAAGGCGATCGCCCGAGCGGTGCCGAAGGTGGTGCGCGGCCCTTCCAGCACCTGGCAGGGCTTGGTCGCTCCGTTGGCGCGCAAGGAGTAACCGCGAATCTGATCATTCAGACCGATGAAGACGGCGTCGTCGGGGCAGGCGGCTTGCGCCAGCCGAACCCCGAACAGCGCACTGAAGATGGCGACATATAGCGCGAGTTTCATGATAGGCCCCCTCAGCAAGTTCCTCGGCTGGGTTTACGGAGGAGCGTTTCGTACTCCTTGAGCATAGACCAGCTCAGCGGGAGCCGAAACATAAAGTTCCGCGAATTGGAACCGGTCGTTCTGGCGGGCGATGCGACGGAATGCCCATCGAAATCGAACGGTAATCCAGGGGCATTCGGGCGTCTTGACTAACAGACTGCTGAAATACAGCCGCGCAGGAACGGCTTACCGCCACCTGCGCGGCTGACGGCGCAATCTTTTCGCAGGTGCAATTTCAACGTGAATCCAGCGACGTGAGGCCAGTTTTGAGAGAAATGCGATTGGCCCCGCGAGGACTTGCATGTGGGACGCAAGCGCGTGGCGCGCCTGATGCGCGTTGCCGGTCTGTGCGGCTTAAGGCGGCGGCGCTGGCCCGCACCACGCGGCAGCACCCGGGTGCGCGGCGCGCGCCCGATCCGGTGCGCCGGCAATTCAGCGCGGAAGCCCCCACGTACGGTGGATGGCGGACGCCACCTATGTCCTGACTGGCGCAGGATTGCTTACGAAATAAGTTTAATCAAACGCGAAGATTTTCGCGTCTAGCGAACTGCTCCATAACGTCCTTGGAAAGAAGGCAGGACCTGTCATGAAAAACGCGAAGCTCAATACTAACAACGAAGGATCCGGCGCAGTTTCGGCAAGGCATTTTTCGTTCCTATCCTATCCGTTCGCCGCTGTCTTTTTAGGTGCCTGGATGTCCGTCGCGTCCGGGCAGTCAGTCGGACAGCCTTTGTCTCCAGAAGTCCCCGACTTAGCTCCTGCCGCGACGGCATCTCCGACTAATACGTTGGCGGCCACGTCCGCGAACGTGTTGACCTATCATGGCGACACGAATCGTACTGGTTGGAATTCGAATGAGACGACCCTTACCCCTTCCAACGTCAGAGCCGGTTCGTTCGGCGTCTTGCATGCAATCAAGCTCGGCGACCCAGTGAACGACTGGGTCGACGCGCAGCCATTGGTTGTTTCAGCGTTGAGCGTGAGCGGGACAACGCAGGATGTCGTATACGTCGCCACCGAAGCCAACAACATTTACGCCTACTCGGCTTCCACTGGCAAGCTGCTCCTCCAACGGAACCTCGGGACTCCGGTACCGAAATCGAGGCTTCCCGGCGGCTGTGGCAACAACGGCCCCACCGTGGGAATCAACTCCACGCCGGTGATCGATCTGAGCACCCACACGCTATATGTGGTCTCGTACAAGCTGGTAAGCGACACGCCGAGCTTTTGGCTCCACGCTCTTGACATCACCACCTTGGCTGACAAAGCGGGTTCTCCGACCTCGGTCTCGGCTTCGCATACCCTGACGGACGGCACGACCCACCATTTCGCCGCACAGTTCAGCCGGCAGCGTGCCGGTCTTCTTCTGGCGAACGGAAACGTCTACGCCGCTTTCGGCAGCTTCTGCGACATACGCGCCGATGAGTCGAGAGGCTGGTTGTTGGGATGGAAGGCGAGCACGCTGTCACCGCTGCCTGCGAATCAGTTGATGGACAAGCTGTCGACTTCACCCAACACATTTTTTCTGTCATCCATCTGGATGTCCGGGTATGGCATTGCCGCAGGTCCGTCGGGGGTGCTGTACGCTGTCACCGGGAACTCAGACCCGTCTGGTACGACCTACGCGCCTCCAAAGAACATCCAGGAAAGCGTGGTGAGGCTCTCTACCGACTTGACCACCTTGCAGGACTATTTCACCCCTTCAGGTACTAATGGTGTCGCATCGCTAGATGAAACGGACGACGATTTCGGTGCCGGTGGGGCCATGGTTATACCGGACATCCCCGGACAATCGGCTTCTACGCTCGTTGCCGGCGGAAAGCGCGGCCGTCTGTACCTCATCAACCGGGCCTCGATGGGTCACAACGACTCCGGCAGAGCGGTTTCCATCGCCGATTTCGGTTCCTGCTGGTGCGGCCCATCGTATTTTATGGGATCGGACGGCGTCCGCCGCGTTGTCAGCAGCGGCGGCAGAAGCATCAAACTATGGAAGGTTCCGGCAACGGCGACGCTGCAACTGGAAAAATCGTTTTCTAGCATCCAATCCGGCCAGGATGGTGGCTTTTTCACGACGGTTTCATCGAACGGCACAACATCCGGGTCCGCGATCATCTGGGCCGTCGGTCGCCCCACCTCCACTACTGCGCCGGCCAACGTGACCCTATACGCCTTCGACGCCTCAGGTGGCACAACACCGATCTTCTCGTCCGTCGCCGGCTCCTGGCCTCGCAACGGCGCCAACGCCAACATCGTGCCCACTGTCGCCAATGGCAAGGTCTTTGTGGCCAGCTTCGCAGCCCTGAACATCTTCGCTCCGGGCGGGACGCTCGCCCCCGTCGTAGTCCCGCCCCCGACTACTCCGCCGGGACCTCTGCCCAGCCAAATCTACGGAATTGTCACTTCGGTAGGCACGTTGCAAATGACCATCCAACCTCAGACCGGGGCCCCTGTGCTCGTTGACACTTCGGCTGCCGACCAGGCTCACCTGAGCGTTCCGCACGTGGTCGGAAAGGCCGTCCACGTCTTCGGCCCATTCAGCAGTGGAGCGTGGCACGCGGAAAAAATTCTTCGTGCCAAGGACGACCCTGAATCCTGGGTGCCCACGAACTGACGCCTTTGCCGATTCCAGTTTGTGCCGAAACCGATTGGCGCTAATGGAAGAACTGCTGCAATCGGTTTCAATCTGAACGAGGCAAGGAAGACAGACATGGCCGAAAAGGCTGATAGGTAATACATGAAATAACTGAGGGAGGTTGCCAAAACTTTGCCTGTGCCCACGATGAAGATGCCGGCTGCTGTCGAGACCGGGCACGAAATTTCGCCGGGCCGCCGGCGCAACGCTGTTCCAACCGCTGTTTCAACCGAAGGAGAAAGCACGTATGCAATGGACGACTCCGAGCTACACCGACGTACGCCTCGGTTTTGAAATCGTAATGTATGTCGCTACGCGTTAAGCCCGCAACCGGGCCGCACGCCGCGGCCCCCTTGCGGTTTTGGTTTGTGTTTGACCTTTGCTTCGAAAAGACATTTCGCAAGCACAAGCGCCCGGTGGGCAGGAGTTGGCGCATGGATGAAAGTTATATCAAGGTCAAAGGCTCGTGAAAATATCTTTATAGCGTCGTGGACAAGGCGGGCAACACCATCGACTTTCTGTTTAGAGCCAAGCGGGACAAGACTGCTGCCCGGCGGTTTTTTGAAAAGGCAATCGATCAGAACGGCTCGCCCGAGACGGTGACCATCGACAAGAGCGGCTCCAATCTGGCAGCGCTTCATGCGGTGAATGCCAAGCGCGAGACGCCCATCAAGATTAGTCAAGTCAAGTATTTGAACAACGTGGTCAGCCAGACGACTCGAAGTGTGGATGACCGTTGTACCCCGCAAAGCGGCCGTAGAGGCGTCACCCGGCTCAAGGTCCGCATAGGGTCGAATTCAGCCACGCCGTCCGACTCAACACGGCCCGGACCAGTCCATCGAAATGCACACCCCGACCGTCGACAATCTGAAGGAGCATCTTGTACGATCCGTCCTTCTGATTGCATTGAGGAGTAGCGCGCTCGGTCGATTTATCAGAAGTGGATCGGGGCCTCGCGCCAACATCGATTTCCATGGATACCGACAAAGCCATACCCTCGGACCCGAATAACACCTATAAGAACTAGTCCCATGACCTTAGCGAGCTCACCCAGACTGCACCAAAAATCCTGCTGTTCGCCGCTGCTTCCGTTCGACTGTCTCGCCGCCGCGATCCTCGGGACGCTGTTATGGTCGGTATTGTCGAACAAACAGTTCTCCGCCGATGGCGCATCATTTTTCATCGAAATCCTGCGCTCACGCGATGTGAACCATATCGCATGGTCGCGGCAGTTTTCGTACGAACTGGGTCAATGGCCACTAGTGCTGGCCCTGCACTGGGGCTTGTCGAATGCCACACTGCTTCGCTTCATTTTCGGGCTCGGCTATGTGCTGCCTTTCATAGCCGCCTATCTGATTGTGCGCGTGCACGTGACAAAAGGCGCAGTCCCCGCGCTGCTACCAGGCTATCTATTCGGCATGCTGTCGATTGCGCTGCCGAGCGACTTTCTGTTGGTCGGCGAAAGTCAGTTCCTCTTGCCGCTTGCGTGGCCGATGCTCGCATACTTACTGCAGCCTGGCCGATTTTCTTCGGCCGCATGGCTGTTACCGATTGCGCTATCTGTGCTTCTCACGCGCATGTACGAAACCCAAGCCGTCACACTTGCGCTCTTCGGTTTGATCCTGGTACTTCGTTCACGTGCGCAATTGACTGCTCTCGCACGGCAGCGACGTTATCTGGTGCTGGGCCTTATTTGTCTCTGTATTGCACTATGGGTGCTCGGTGCTGCAATTGCAGCGTATTGGATCGTTTATCCGCGTGATCCGGCCAACCGGGGCGCGTTTCTACATGGGCTCGCTCATACGGCGCAAAACGCGGTATTTGACGTGAGCATGCTTGCAGCGCTGTGCTTTTTTATCGGACTGCGAGTACCCAAAACACGGGGGCTGCTGGTCGCGGTGCTGCTTGCGATCAGTTATCTATGCTGGCTTGAACGGTTCGATTTCTTCAATGCGCAAATCAGCTTCGACTCGCGCGTGCTGACCCTGCTTTGGTTGCCGCCGCTCATTGCTCTCAGTGTATGGAGGTTCGAAGCGTGCACTTTGACGTTCAGCGTTGCGCTGTGGTTTGCCGTGGTGTCTGTTGCACCATTGGCCGTCGATCTGGCCAGCACGAATGTGTGGCGCGACTATGCAAGCCAAGTCACGAACTGGGCAGCCAGGAGAGACGACGGACTGGTGCCGGCCAGCGTGCATCAATTGGACCGGCACCCGGCCAGTTGGAACTGGACATTTCCATCATTGAGCATTGCGCTTGGTGCTCCACACGTCGGTTCGGTGCTTGAAAACGCGCCCGGCGTTGCATGGCAGCCCTTCAACCCAGCCACGGAATTGCCGCTTGCTTCGTTCGCTGGTTATCGCGGCACGCTGGCACGCCAACCGTAACAACGATAGTGGCTGCTGCCGGAACGCAGCAGCTCGGCTGTCTCGTGTTGGGCGAATACCACGAGCCGAACTTCTCGCTCAGAAAGATCATGTCACTTCTCCGTTTGCATAACCGATGTTGTACAATCCGGTCCGCTTCACAAAGCCTGATCCCCGATAGCTCAGTCGGTAGAGCGCCGGACTGTTAATCCGTAGGTCCCTGGTTCGAGCCCAGGTCGGGGAGCCAAATGCGGGAGTAGCTCAGTTGGTAGAGCGCAACCTTGCCAAGGTTGAGGTCGCGAGTTCGAGCCTCGTCTCCCGCTCCAGCGTTACGTCATCTAGACGGCCCATGTGGCTCAGTGGTAGAGCACTCCCTTGGTAAGGGAGAGGTCGGCAGTTCGATCCTGCCCATGGGCACCATCAAACATTCGCAACGGCGAATCAATTTGCTGGCTTCTTCGCGATCAATTCCCACGCTCGCTTTTAAATGGCCAGTCACGTCGCTTGAATGGCCGAGTTTTTTCACACATTGATGTCCATCGAAGGTCATCCCATTCGGCCAATGATGACCTGTTTGTGATCGGGGTCACAGCTTCGGTCGAACACGTGGCATATATTCTGCGCACTGACAGAAGTCCATGGTATGCGACAGGTAGAGAACGGGGCGTCACACGACGAGGACGCACGAGATATGCCGCTTGCAACGGTACAGCAATGGCGCATCGATTCGACGAGCTTTAACGTGACGGTCCATCTCGACGCGGACGGGCTTCCGGCGAGCCCTGTCACGCCCAATCAGCGTGGCTTCGTACTGGAGGCGGAGCAGGCACGTCAGATAATCCGTGACCTGAGTGCGGCGGTGCTGGCACTGGAGCTTCAGCGACACGTTGAACAAGCAGTCGATTTCCTGATCCTCTTCAAAGCGACGAGACGCCACGTAGAGCACGCCGGGGTGCCGCGCCGCCGACAAGGCGCAATTTGCTTTGCAGTGACTCAAAAACCGGTAGGGATCTCTGCGCGAGCCTGAGTCGCTTCAACTTGGCGTCCGGCCGGTTGCGAGGTGGTGCAACGCGACACGATCCCGAATGCGGATCGCCTTGCCTTCCCGTTCGACAATCCCACGCTTGTCGAGCGACGTGATCACACGCGACACCGTCTCGCGGCTCACACCCGCCATGGCCGCAATCGTGACCTGACTGGGCAGTTCGACAAGCGGTGAATCGAAGGCCTGACTCTGGTTGATGGCCGCCTCGATCACGGCGGTCACACGCGCATCCGCACGCGGCTGGCTTCGCGAGCTGCGCGCCACGAGTAGCGTTTTGGCGCGACTCGCGATCAGGTTATTCAGCGAGCGCGCCACGTCCGGGTCGCTGAGAAGCCGTCGGGCGTGCGCCCGGTCGAGCAGACCGACGATACTGCGCTTCGTAGCAATGATATTGCCCAAGGTCGGCGCGCAGTTGAGGATCGAAATCTCGCCCGTACACTCGTCGGGATTGACAACGTAGAACGGGAGCTCGACACCATCCTCGGAGTATGTCGACACACGGAGCTGTCCCTCGACGAGGAAGATCAGCGGCGACTCTATGGCCCCCTGATAGCAAACGTGATCGCCCTCGTTGACATGTACAACCTTGGTGAGCCTGGTCGTGTTGCCGACTATTTCGCCTCGTGCCTCACGAAGCAGAATTTGTTTTCTCAACATTATTTGAATTACGTATGTTGACCTACTGAGATAGAGCAGATAACTCGGCGCGGAGAATACCGGTAACTAGATGTAACGTAAAGTAAAAGGAAGTAATGATGGCTCTGGGTAAGGCGCTATGAAAAAGTTGCTTGGTGTTTTCTGCGCGGCGCTGCGCCGCTTTTATGCTTAATGCATGAACCCGTGAGGAGCTTCCTTTAAAACGTGTCCAGACGGACATCATTAGCGAGATTGGCATGTCAATGCAGTTCGCCTCCCAGCATCAGGCGCCGCGCGATGTCGGCCGTCTGCAGCATTCCACGTTCAGTCGGTGAATGGGCCGCGAGATAGCGGACGACTGCAATGAGAATGTGTCGTCCTTCGGCAGTATTGCCCCATGCAGCAAACTGCCGAACGCCTGCCTCCAGCATCTGATAGGCATGAAAGCCGGCATCTTCACGCAACACGGCAAGAGCAAGCGTGGCAATGAGCGCCTGCGGCGGATGACCGAGCGTAAGATGGCGCGCCACCAACTTCGCCGCAAGATCAACCTGACGCTGCCGGTCGAAAGTGTCGAGCAAGGCCGTTCGGATCGTCCCCTCATCGGCAGGAAGGTCGTCGAGCGGATCATCGTCCTCGCCCGGGATGCGGGCGGGCGGAACGTTCAGATATCTCGCCAGGTAGAGCGCCATGGCTCCGTGCAGTACGCCGCGAACGCCGATGACCCGAGTGTCGAAGCTTGCGTCCCCGACACGCCTGAGAATCTGATGGAGTGCGTTGGCATGCGTAAACACATGATGCGCCGTCTCCCAGTCGGAGTACTCGTTGGCATTGCCGAAGCGGGCCACGCGCAACGCCGCTCCGTAAGCGAGAGCTTGTCCCAAGTCAGCAGACGCAGCGCCTGCGCGGATCGCCTCCTTCAGCGAGTCAATGATTCTCGCTGGATCGTCTGAAAGCAGTTCCAAGGCAAGCGCCGCGTGATCCGACCAGCCTTGCACGCTGCGCCCGGCAGCGAAGAGGTTCGAGATCTGGCTGGCCGCTTCGTCGCACATCGCGACGAGATCGAGGGGCTGGCGCCAGGCGGTCGATTCCTCGGCACCCCGGGCGCTCACCATCTGGGCGATGACAGTGGGCAGCACAGCTGACGCGTGCTCCCAGCCGATCAGATCGAGGCATTCAAACGCCTTGTTGATGAAGTCGAGCAAATGCCCGGAGTCCGCGAAGGCCCGCTCCGTCCCGGCGGACAGCAACGCATCCGCGAGCACGGCGGGTGCGAGACCGGAGGCAATCGCAGTCAACAGCGTGCGCTCGGCCGCCTCGCGGTGGCGCACGTTTGTCCACAGGCGCAGCCAACGATCGAGCGTGGCGGGCTCCGGCCGGCTCGCAAGCGGCGTACGTTCGCGCCGCGGCGCCTCGCCGTTGCAGTCCGCCGCTACACGGCGCGCGCCGTGGAACAGGGCGAGATAGGTTTCGTCTGCGGGCAGCACGGACAACAGGTTGCTGAGTGCTGTGAGTACCGTGAGACCAACGCCCCAGCCGTCACGGTTTTGCGCTCCGAACAGCGCGACCTGCCTCACGATATCGACCCTTGGTACATCGGCGGCGAGCTGGCCATGCACGGCTTTGGCGATGACAAGTCCAAGATCATGTGTGAGGCCATCCGCAAGCCGTTGACGCCAGTGCGCGGCAGCATCGGGATGATCAGACCTGTTTGCGACCCAGACGTCGCCATTGCGTATTTGGACCGCGTAGCTAGGGACATCATCAGCCCAAAGGTCGAACGTGCAGCCGCTTTCCAGATCGAAGCGGGCATGGTGCCAGTGACAGGTCAGGATGCCGTCTTCGACAGTGCCTCGCTCGAGCGGGAATCCCATGTGCGGGCACCGATTATCAAGGGCAAAGACACGCTCGCGGTCGCAGATGACGACGATCGGACCATGTCTGCCCTGGACAATGCACCGCCCTTTCGCTCGCAGCTCTTTGAGGCGTCCAGCGAGCACGAATTCTTCGTCCCGGGGATCCATGTGCGAGCCTCCCGCGTCAGTCCTACAGGCGTTTCAGATGCGACGCTTCCCCCAAACATGAGCATACTCTCCGGACAAAATGCCAATGGCGCGGGCAGCGGGCCGGAACACTCCGCCAATGTGCGGGTGCCCGGCGTCGGTAAATATTCGAGTAACTGGCGTGGCCAAATGCTCCATTTGAGGTCAATGCGGCTATTGACGAAAACTTGTTTCGTTTTAACGTTTGCCAATTGAGAAATATCGGCATCGGTCGATCTCAAGCACCAAGCGCAAGCGCTCGAAGATGCGGTCAACGTGCTGATGTGCTAAGCCCAGGACACTGCACCCAGATCTATACCGGCAGGCACAACCTATGCTTTGCGATCTCACCGGGCGCTAGCGCCTTAAAACGCCGTAGAATTCCCCAAGCACAGTTCACCTTCGTAGTTCGCCCTCGTGCGATCCAACCGAGTTTGTGCGACCAGCGGTCGCCGGTTATCGGGAGACAGTCATGGCTGCGCGTTCAATTGCGTCTCTGACGCTTTCCTTCGGTCTGGTATCCATTCCGGTCAAGCTCTACTCGGCGACCGACAGTGCTTCAGGTGTGGGATTCCATCTCCTGACGCCTGATGGCGGGCGGGTCAAACAGCAGTACATCTCCGAGGCGACAGGCGAGGTCGTGGCGCGAGCCGACATGAAGAAAGGCTATGAGTTTGAGAAAGGCCAGTTCGTCGTTTTCACGCCAGATGAACTGAAAGCGCTCGAGGAAGGCGCAACGCATGTCGTTGAGATTGTCTCCTTCGTGCCGGAGAAGTCAGTCGACCCTCTGTATTACGACAAGGCTTATTTCATCGCGCCAGACAAGCGCGGCGGCAAACCGTACAGTCTGCTTCAGCAGGCGATGCGCGAAAGCGAACGGTGCGCGCTCGCAAAATGGTCATACAAAGGAAAGACGCGCATCGTCCAGATTCGCTCAGCCGAAGATGGCATGGTGTTTCAGCAACTGTTGTTCGCGGACGAGGTTCGCTCGCTGAGCGAATTGCACATCGAGCATGTTGCAGTGACGGGCACCGAGCTGCAGCTCGCACTGCAAATAATCGACCAGGTTTCCGAAGATTCGTATGACCCAACGGCATACGAGGATGAGGAGAAGAAGCGGATTCTGGCAGCGATCGACCAGAAAATCGCCGGCAAGCAGATCGTGTCTCCGGCCGAACCAGGCATGGAGTCGGGCGCTGAAGTGATTGACCTGATGGAAGCCCTTCGTGCGAGCCTTGGCCGCAACAAGACCAAACAGGCCGCGTCCGCAAAAGCCGCGCCCGTAAAAAAGGCGCCCGCAGCCGCTTCCGATGAGCTCGCATCCAAACCGAGGCGACCGGCGAAGAGGGCGCCCGCCAAGGTTGAAGAAGCGGCTCCGGCCAAGGTCCGGGCGCGCAAGTGAAAAGGCGCAATGCCTCGCACGACTACTCGTTGCGCAGTCTCCAGTCGCTGCTGGGTGTCTCACGACGAGTGCTGTCCGGCCTGATAGACGCTGGATTCGTGCAACCGTCGCGCGGTCGTCGTAACGAGCTCCGGTTCACGTTCCGCGACGTCGTGTTGTTGCGCACAGCTTTCCAGCTTCAGTCGGCCAAAATCGCGTCGCGAAAAATTCTGCGAGCGCTTGCGCGGCTCAAAGCGGAATTGCCTGAAGAGCTTCCACTGACTGGCATCCGCATCACGGCTGTCGGTGACTCGGTGGTCGTCAAGACAGGTGAATCACAATGGGATGCGACCTCGGGCCAGCTTCTGCTCGATCTGGAAGTGGCGCCTGTCAAGGGCGAAGTCGCGTTCCTCGACGCTGCGCCCCGGAATATCGTTGGCCGGGAAAAGCAAACCGAGGAGTGGTTTGCTCTTGCGGAGGAACTGACCCATAGCGACGTCATCGGTGCTGAGCAGGCCTATAAAAAGGTGCTCGAGTTATCGCCGACTCCGCACTACGACGCTTATAACAACCTGGGCGTCCTGCTTTGCGAGGTCGGAATGAAGTACGACGAGGCATTGTCCGTCTTTGACCGGGCGCTCGAGCATTTTCCGCAGGACGCTCTGTTGCACTTCAATCGCGCGGTCGCTCTGGAAGAACTGGAGCGCTACGACGCAGCGGTGCAAGCCTATGAACGATGCATCGAGCTCAACCCCACTCATGCCGACGCTCACTTCAATATTGCACGCCTGAGCGAGATCCGAGGCGACAAGCAGGGACTTCTGAGGCACCTGAGTGCGTATCGCCGTCTCAGCAGGTGACGCGCACTCAACTGCTTTGCGGGGCAGGCTATCGAAAGCGAAGACTTTCGCGAGAGAGCTCGCTCACCGAGCTACATCCCATCAATTTCATGCCCCGCTCTAACTCTGTTCTCATCAAGGCCAGCGCCCGCTCAACGCCAGCCTGCCCCGCAGCTGCCAGCGGGAACAAATAGTAACGTCCGACACCAACGGCTTTGGCCCCTAGAGCCAGAGCCTTCAGAACATGGGTTCCGCGTTGCACTCCTCCATCCATGATGACGTCCAGCTTGTCGCCCACGGCATCTACAACCTCCGCAAGCTGATCGAACGCGGCTCTCGATCCATCTAGCTGCCTGCCGCCATGATTGGACAGCACGATGCCGGTACAGCCAATTGCGGCCGCACGCTTCGCGTCATCCGCAGACATCACGCCCTTGAGGCAAAACTGGCCATCCCAGTCGCGGACCATCTCGGCCACGTCGTCCCAATTCATCGAAGGGTCCAACATTTCCGTGAAGTAGCGGCCAATCGACATGGCACCGCCGCCAAAGTCGACGTGGGTCTCCAGTTGCGGCATGGAAAAGCGCTCATGCGTGACGTAGTTCAGAACCCACTTGGGCTTCAGCGCGAATTGAAGCATGCCGCCCAAGGTGAGTTTGAAAGGGATGGTGAAGCCTGTTCGCAAGTCGCGCTCGCGGTTTCCACCAGTGATACTGTCGACCGTCAGCATCATCACATCGATGCCAGTATCTTTGGCACGTTGCATCATTGCACGGTTTAAACCGCGATCCTTATGGAAGTAGAACTGGTACACCTGCGGAGTCGGGAACGCTTTGCGCAACTCTTCCATGCTGACCGTGCCGAGCGAAGAAACGCCGAACATCGTTCCGTACTTCGACGCCGCAGCGGCCACTGCGCGTTCGCCTTCATGGTGAAAAAGGCGCTGCAGTGCGGTCGGGGAACAATACACAGGCATCGCCAGCCGCTGGCCGAGCACTTGCACCGAGAGATCCACGTCACCAACTCCGCGCAACACATTGGGTACCAGGTCGCATTGCTGGAAGCTCGCGGTGTTCCGGCGATAGGTCACTTCGTCGTCGGCGGCGCCATCGATGTAGTTAAAGATCGGGCCCGGCAGTCTGAGCCGTGCCAGTTCACGGAAGTCGTGAAAGTTATGGCAATCGCTTATTTGCATATTGCGAGGTAGTCGCCGATTTGGCCTCCTGGAAGACCAAATTTCAGGGACGGTCAATTCTCATGCCGCGTTTTTTTCATGGTCGCCGGATCGCGCACGATGGTGACCGCGCATGGCGCGTAGGCGAGCACCTGGCGGGCGACCGAGCCGATCAGCCAGCGATCGAACGGCGTATGTCCCCGATGCCCCACCACGAGATGATCGATAGCATGCCGCTCCGCGTACAGCACGATCTCTTTCGCCGGCGGCCCGACCACGAGATCGAACTCCACGGCCCCGTTCGAAGCGGCGAGCTTCGCCTTGACGTCGTCGAGGATCTCGTTGGCATGGCGCACTTCCAGCTCGATCAGATTTTTTCGCTCGACTTCGATCGCGCCCCAGTCCGGCGTACGCGCGACGACGAGCACATGCAAGCGCGCGTCGAAACGCTTGGCCAGATCGACCGCGAAAGTCACGGCATATTGCGCGGATGCCGACCCGTCATAACCTACCAGCACGTTCTGCATGATCTGCTCCTGTGCGGTTCACACCGGATCGTGACTTCGTCTGACGAAATCCATCGGGCCGTTTGCGTGAACCGCGAGCTTTCCCCGACTTCGCGGCGTCGGCGCGAAAGCATGTGCGATCCACTCGCGAACCTGCGGCGTGGATCGTCACGCGGACGGCGTCGGCACCTGTGGTGTTGAATCAGTTGTCGTCGCTTCTGGACGGGAGATGCTCGTGAGGCTCGGGCTCTGCCGCGTCGGCGTTAGGAAGGTCGTCCGGGGCCGGTTTTTGCGAGCCCTTCGGATCGGGATGGCCAGTCGTGCCCGCGGAAGTTTGCGCGGGGTCGCGAGAGGTGCCGGTCGGCTCAGCGGATGGATTGGAGGTCATGATGTGCTCCTGCGCTGATGAATGAGCTTCTATCATGATAGTCCCCTGGCCGGTTTGAGTGATAGACGCTGTGACGCCCGCGCTGTCACGCCCGCCGGCACTTTCTAGCCACGGTTGGGCGATTCTTGAACTAGACTTTAAGTCTTGCCGAATTGCATAGACACTTTCAATGTAAGTTGATGCGGCGATCGATAAGCAAAAGGAAGGTTTTATGGCTATCGTCGTACACAACATCACTGTAGGTCCTTCGAGCTGGGGCGTAGCGTGACGGCGAGCGATGCCGCGCCCGCTACGAGCGCCTGGCGACATATCGTGCGCGCGCAGGGCATCAGCCTCTCCTACGGCAAGATTCGCGCGCTGTCCGGCATCGACCTCGCCATTGGGCGCAACGAGATCGTCGGCCTGATCGGCGACAACGGCGCGGGCAAATCGACGCTCATCAAGGTGCTGACCGGTGTCGTGCGGCCGAGCACGGGCAAGCTGTTCATCCGCGACGAGGAGGTCGACTGGAGCCGCTTTTCCGTGCGCGAGGCGCACCGATTGCGCTTCGAGACGGTCTATCAGGAAAAATCGCTGGGCGAGAAGCAGCCGCTGTGGCGTAATTTTTTTGTCGGCCGGCAAATCACCAACCGGTTCGGTTTCATCAATGTTGCCGAACAACGGCGCATCGCCAACGAAATCTTGAAGCACCAGCTCGGTTTCCGCGGCGTGGGGATCGACGCGGATTCGTTGATTGCGAAACTCTCCGGTGGCGAGCGCCAGGGCATCGCGATCGGACGGGCAATGTATTTCGAAAGCGATCTGATCATTCTCGATGAACCGACGGTGGCGCTAGCCATCAGCGAGGTGCGCAAGGTTCTCGACTTTGTGCGTTCGATCAAGGAATCCGGCCGCGCTTGCATCTACATCGAACATAACCTCGCCCATGTGCACGAGCTCGCCGATCGACTGGTCGTGCTCGATCGTGGCCGGATCGTCGCGGAATTCAAGTCCGGTGAGATGAGCCTCGAGGAACTCACCCGGTTCCTGATTTCGCTACAGCAGAGCGGGCACGGGCCGGCGCCCGTTGCGGGGACACGGACGTGAGCGATCCGATAAAAGAAAAACGGCCGGCGCGGTTAGTGTTTTTTCGCCTGCCAGCTTTTGCTCGCGTGGAGGGATTGCCGAGCGTGGTCGTGTTTGCGTTGGTGGTCGGCCTGTTCATGGCGACCGCACCGCGGGTCTTTTTAGGCTGGCCAATCTACTTCTCCTTCCTGACCACCGTGCCGCCGCTGGTGGTATTGGCGATCGGGCTGACTCTGGTGATTGCGGCCGGCGAGATCGATCTGTCGTTCCCGTCGGTAATGGCATTCGCGGGCTTTCTGTTCGCCTGGTGCGTGAACACCACCGGATCGGCCTGGCTTGCCGTCATTGCGGCGTTGGCTGGCGGCGCGCTGGTCGGTGTGGTGAACGGGGTGCTGGTCGCGGTGGTCGGTGTGCCGTCGATCATCGTGACGATTGGCACGCAGTTCCTCTGGGCCGGTGTTGCTTCGATCCTTTCCGGCGGGCTTTCCAATGCGCTTCAGCAACTCGCCAGCGGTTCGGCTTATGCAGTTTTCGCGGGCACCCTGTTCGACGTGGTCCCGATGCAAGCGCTCTGGGCGCTCGGGCTCGCAATATTCATGTGGTTCATCCTCAATCGCCACCGTTTCGGCGAGCACGTGCTGTTCATCGGAGACAACCGCAATGTGGCGAAGGTCGTGGGCATCAACGTGCCGCGTGAGACGGTGAAACTGTTCACGCTGATGGGTGTGCTGGCCGGATTCGCAACGGTTCTGCTCACGCTCGAGAATCTGAACTACTTCTCGACCCAGGGGCAAGGCTACCTGCTGCCTGCGCTGGCCGGCGTGTTCATCGGCGGAACCTCGGTGTTCGGTGGCACGGCGACGATCGTGGGTACATTCTTCGGCACCTTCGTGATTGGCATGCTGGAGGCGGGAATCGTTGCGACAGGTATCGCCGGCTTCTGGGTACAGGCGATCGAAGGAGTGGTGTTCATCGTCGCCGTGATCCTGCATCTGTTGGTCGAGAATCCCGCCAGGCTGCGTGTATTGCGCGAAAAACTCAGGTTTGGCGGGCGATAAAGCCGTTAAATCAGGAGATAGGAGCAGAAATGATCAAGATCATGACGGGATTCCTGCTAGGGGCGAGCGTTGTTGCGTTCGGCCTCGCGCCAACCGCCGGTGCCACCGAGCCGACCACGACGGGGCCGCTCGGCGCCGGTATGACGATGTATATGCAGATGGGCGGTAACCCCGGCGACGGCGCGACGCTGCCACGTCAGACCGGCGCTGCGGACGCGGGACATGCCCTCGGCATCAAGGTGATCGAGCAGTTCTCGGCCTGGAGTCCGGAGACGATGCTTGCGCAGTTTCGCCAGGCGATGGCGGCGCATCCGACGTGTATCGGCATCATGGGCCATCCTGGCGATCCAGCCTTCGCACCACTGATCAAACAGGCGGTAGACCAGGGCATCATCGTTACCGTCGGCAATACGCCGCTGCCGGAAAACCAGAAGCTCTACGACGCGAAGGGCTTCGGCTACGCCGGCGTCGAACTCTACATCGGCGGGCAGATCACTGCTCAGGCGATGCTCAACGCCGGGCTCAAGAAGGGCGACGAGGCGCTCGAATATGGCGTCTTCAACGAGAGTGTGCGCAGCCAGTCTGACCGTGGCCTTTCCGAGACGCTGGAAAAGGCCGGTGTGAAGGTGACGAGGCTCAATATCTCACCGCAGGTGGATGCCGATTCATCGCTCGCCGTGCCGATCCTGGTCGCCTTTATCCAGGCGCACCCCGATCTGAAGGCGATCGGCACGCAGCACGGCGGCGTGACCGGGTTCATTCCGCAGGCGCTCCAGCAGGCTGGCAAGAAGCCGGGGCAAATCATCGTGGGTGGCATCGATCTGGCGCCCGCCACGATTTCCGGGTTGCAGAACAAGTACCTCACTGCGACGCTCGACCAGCAGCTTTATCTGCAGGGCTTCCTGCCGGTTACGCAATGCGTGCTCTCGGCGGCCTATCATTTCGCGGGACTGACCATCAACACCGGCGCAGGTGTGCAGACACCCGCGACGATCGACTCGCTGATTCCGCTGATCAAGCGCGGGATCCGCTAGGAACTCGTGCCCTCCAGACGCGGACCGGTTACCTGCGCACCGTGTCCGCGAGCATCAAGAAGGTGCGGTTGAGCTTCACATTCTGTTCGATGCCACTGATGGACACCGGACGGCCCGTACGCGAGCGTTCGTGAAACCGCCGTTCGTGGCGCTCTCCTTAAAGGGCGTTCTCCGCTCAGCTGGACGCTATGACGGCGCGTTGCCGCCAGCGGACAGTTCAGCCCAGTCCAGCTCTTGTACGAGTGTTCGGTACGCGTGATCCCCGATGACGTCTCTATTACGAAGGTCGATAGCCTTCGCGCGCGCGGCTGCAATGGCACGCCTCCTCAGTGGGCCGCCGGGGACTTCGCTCAGCGGTTGCGCACGATCGCGGATCGCGTTCAGGTCGACGACCGCCTGATACTCCTTCTTGAGCAATTTCGCGTGAATGGAGTCGTCATCCTTGATCGAGTCAAGTAGCGCTTGATAGATCAGCGTCCACGCCAATCACCGTGGTGCCCACGGCGGCGATCACGAGCCCCGCAACGGGCTGCCAGTTCGCGCGAAGGTCCCGAAGCGACGTGTCGAACGCCGCATCCAGCAGCACGGGAGCGACGAACAAGGTGAGGGCCAGTTCTGGGTCGAGCGTCCAACGGGGACTCTCGGGCAGGAACGCGAGGCCGACGCCGCCAAGTGCGAGAAGCGTGGGAAAGGGTGCGTCAAGCTTACGAGCCAGCTCGGCCAGCAAGGCTGCCGCGACTAGCAGGACGATGATCCACTCGAAGGTTTCCACGTTGCCTCGATGCGTCCACCGACCCCGCGGCCCGCGCGGCCGGATCGGTCATTCATCATCCTCGATGGCTTGCAGTGCTGCACGCAGTCGCTGACTCTCAGGATGCGGCCGATTGCGGACGCCTGGCGCAGTCGCCGTGGCGTTCGACCGTGTCGGGGTGAACGTCGAACGCCGTTACGCCGGCTAATCCTGACGAGCCGCCACGTTACCTAACCGGCACCTTTCTCGCTGTCCAATTGCGACATCTGCGCGGGCGCATAACGCTCGCCTGCGACGGCGCCCTTTGGCACGGCACGCTCGATCGCAGCGAGATCGTCTGCGCTCAGTGCGAGGTCGACCGAGCCGAGCGCCTCCGCGAGCCGGTCGCGCTTGCGAGCCCCAACGAGCGGCACGATATCCGCGCCTTGTGCGGCTACCCATGCGATCGCGAGCTGGGCGACCGTCACGCTCCGCTGTTCGGCCGTAACCCGCAAGGCCTCGACCAGCGCAAGGTTATGCGCCACGTTGGCCCCCTGAAATCGTGGACTGATGGCGCGGAAGTCGTTCGTTTTCGCTCCCGCTTGCCAGTGGCCGCTGATCAATCCACGGGACAAAACGCCATACGCCGTGACGCCGATGCCAAGTGATCGGCAAGTCGGCAGGATTGCTTCCTCGATCCCGCGCGAGACGAGCGAATATTCAATCTGCAGATCGCTGATCGGATGCACGCTCGCCGCGCGCCGGATGGATGCAGCGCCAAGTTCAGAAAGACCGATGTGGCGTACATAGCCCTCCTTTACGAGAACGGCGATTGCGCCAATCGTTTCTTCGATCGGTACCTGCGGATCGAGCCGCGCGGGCCGATAGATATCGATGTGATCGACGCCTAGCCGTTGCAGCGAATACGCGACGAAGTTGCGCACGGCCGCCGGCCGACTGTCGTAACCGTGCCAGCCGCCGGCAGGATCGCGCAACGCGCCGAACTTCACGCTGATGATTGCCGCGTCACGCCGCGACGGCGGCAGGCCTGCAAGCGCCTCGCGGATCAGCAGTTCGTTGTGGCCCATGCCGTAGAAGTCGCCGGTATCGAGCAGCGTGACGCCTGCTTCGAGCGCCGAGTGCAGCGTGGCGATGCTTTCGGTGCGATCCGCAGGACCGTAGAAATCCGACATGCCCATGCAGCCCAGCCCAAGTGCCGAAACCGTGGGGCCGTTGCGGCCCAGAGTACGCATCTTCATGCTGTTTCTCCGTGATGTATTGGTTAACGAACGGCGTCCACCCCGTCAATGCAATACACGCACGATGCTACTCCTGAATGTTATGGCTAAAAATTGCCAACCCCAGAAGACTTGGTTAATTGTCCGGAAGGCGAAAAGACATCCGACAGGTAAAGCGAGCTCTCCGCACACCCGGACGGACGAATTGAAATAGCGGCCCAAAAATGGGAGCCGGGAAAGCAGCGAGTGTTTTGGCTATTACAGCGCCGATGTGCGCTTCATACTTGAAACGCGCATAAGGACGCATTGAAAGTGAAACTGGCTCTTGTCAGGAGACGGCCGTTCGTTGAAGCTCAGGACAGCCCGAGTTCGCAAACGAACCGGCTTTCCGGGTCACGGAGTGGGCGCGCCAAGTTTGAGCGTGCCCGTCACGAACTCGCGGACGGTCTTCCTGGCATTGATCGCGGCCTTTTCGTCGTACGCGAGGGTCGCTCCATACTCGACGCAGGGATCGCTGTAAGTGAAAAGCTGGCCAGTCGCTGCGTCCATGATTTGGCCGTTCTGTGCTTCGCTCAGTTGACAGCTTCTTATGGTCTGCGCCTTGGCGAGAACGATTGGCTTCGCCGCGGCTTTCCAGTCGAACATATGCTGGGCGCCCGAGTACTCGACGAACTTGATGTCTTTTCCCTTGGCGCGCAGTCTTTCGACGTATGCGCGGCATGACGCGACTGGAGCAAACTCATCTGCACTGCCATGAAAAACGAGCACGGGCTTGTCGTCGAAATCGTCATCGGCTCTAAAGGTCGTGTTGCAGTTCGGATAGAACGCGATGTACCCGGCGAAGCCCTTGCCGGAAGTGGAGCCGTGCAATTGTTGAAACCGTTTGAGGTCGGCATATAACGCTGGTTGTCCGCCGCGTGATTCGCCCATCAGTATCACCCGCTCCGGATCGACTCTTGGATGCTTCTGCAGCAGGTCGAGTGCGCGATACGCGTCCTCGAGCTGAACGAGCCGGCCCAGTTGCCCCTGATCGTTGAGCGTGCTGACGATACCGCGCCCCGCGAAACTGTCGACAACGAACGTGGCGACGCCCATCGCAAGGAACTCCTGCTGCCAGTCGGTGATACCGCTGTTGATGCCGCCCGATGGATGAAGCATGACGATCGCAGGAAGACGATCCGAACCCGCCTTGGGTAGGCTCAGCACCCCGGCAACGGTGACCGGCTTGCCCGCTTCGTGTCCGCCGAGGAACTGTTCGTCGGTGAGTGTGACCGATTGCAGCGGTAGAACCTCTGTCCGCACTACCTGCGCAGCGATTGAAGCGGGAAAGGCCGCAGCCACACTTATCGATGCGACCAGGCATAGGTGCCGCAGTCCAGCACCGGATTGCGCGAGTAATGACATGGCGACATCCTCCTGACCGCAACGGCGCGTCGGCCCAATAACGTCTCTTTGAACATAGACGATTGAATGGGCTTCTCAAGATCGAGGCGGCGCCTAGCTCCGGCGTTCTGAAGAATGTCTTATAAGTTCTGGTCCGGGACTGGCTCAAACATTGCTGACCGATGCCGGGGACCATTTGCGCGGTATGCATGGCAGTGACCCATTGGCGTATCTACACTCTGCTACGCGCCCTATGTCGTATTATTCGTGATAAGTCCGCTGCTGACCGTGGTCGTGAGGTGCCCTCGCTCGTGGCCGGCCCCCGGCGCGCGATGCGTTTCCAACCTGGTGCAAGCGTTCTTCCACCCGACGAACCGGGCACGCACTCTAACCGGCAGTCGGCAATACTGTAAGGAGCAGTCACGATGAAAATGCAACGAAACGCTCCCCGGATCGCGTCGACCCTGCTCGCCGCGGCGTTCACACTGGTTCAGGCCGGCGTCGCGGTCGCGCAGACGGCTGCTCCGCAGAGCGCCAGCGAGATCCACCGGACCGGCATGCCACCGACGCAGCAGCAGGGCGACATATCGTTCGTTACGGGCGGAGTTGGTCGCGACGAGTCGACCGCGCTGCGGCAGGCACGCAGGCAGTGGCCGCTGTCTCTGCAGTTCACGGGACCCGGTGCGAGCTATGTGGCCGACGTCCAGGTGCAGATCGCCAAAGGCGGCGCTTCCGTGTTCGAGGCCACGTCGAAGGGGCCGTACATGCTCGTGCGGCTGCCTCAAGGGCGCTATACGATCAGCGCCACTTACAGCGGCGTGACCAGAAAGCAGACGGTGAACGTCCGCGGCAATGGCAGCGCGCGCGCGACGTTCTCGTTTCCGTCCGGCGGCCACTGAGCGCAGTCCCGGCACCGCGCCGAAGATCGCGCGGCGCGTTCGTTTGTTAACGCGAAAGCCCCCTCACGCCTCGAGCATCTTCTTGCCGTTCGCGCCGAGCAACGGCAAGTCGCGGATCCGCACACCCGTCGCGTCGTCGATCGCGTTCGCGAGCGCCGCGGCGGCCGGGCCTTGCGCCGCTTCTCCGACACCGAGGAATGGCAAGCCCGGCCGGTCGATCAACAGCACGTCCACGCGTTTGGGTACGGACGAGAAGCGCATGATCGGATAAGTGCTCCAGTCATAGCTCGTGATGCGTTGCGGATCGAATTGTGTTTCTTCATAGAGCGTCCAGCTCGCGGTTTGCAAAATGCCGCCTTCGATCTGATTGCGCACACCGTCCGGATTCACGATCTGTCCGCAATCGACGGCTGCGACGACGCGCTCGATGCTGAGCTCGCCGGTATCGCGCATCACCGTCACGTCCATCGCGACGGCAAAGTAGGCCATCAGGTTCTTGTATTGGGCAAACGCAAAGCCAGTACCGTGTGAACGCGGGCTAGCGTCGCCCGTTAGCGCGCTGTGAGCATGCCAGCCGAATTGATCGGCTACGGCGCGAATCACGCGATGTGCGCGCGGATCATCGAGATGTTTGAGGCGAAACGCAACGGGATCGGCGTGCGCGGCTCTGGCGAGCTCGTCGATGAAGCTCTCGATCGCGAACACGTTCATGTGCGCGCCGAGCGAACGCATCGCGGAGACGCGGATCGGCATCGTGGGCACGAAATGATGCTGCACGTGCAGGCTGGGCACGCGGTAGAGCGGAATGCTGTTGCGGTCGCCTCCGCCTTCCGGCATCGGAATCGGCTTCGGCGGCGCGGGGGTGAACGGCTGCGCAAGGAGCTGCGCGGGCAGCAGGCGGCCCGCATTCTCGATGCGGTTGTTATGCGTATTGCTCCATAGCTCGTAACGCCAGTCGGCAATCATGCCTGCCGCATCGAGCGTTGCCTTTGCGTCGACTGTCATGGCCGGGCCGAACGGCTCCCACATGTGTTCCTGTTCGCGCATCAATTGCACCCGCACCGGTCGACCAGGCAACTCGCGTGCGATAAGGGCGGCGTCGGCCGCGACATCGTCCGCGCCGTTGTGTCCGTAGCAGCCCGAACCTTCCACATGCACGCAGCGCACCTTGCCGGGCGGCATCGCGAGCATTTCGGCGATGCCGGCACGCAGCGGAAAGACGCCTTGCGTATGCGTCCAAACGGTCATCACATCGTTGTCGAGTCGCGCGACCGCGCACGATGGCCCAATCGAGCCATGCGTCAGATACGGCCTCGAATAGCGCGCCCGAAGCGTCGCCATCGGTGCGGCCGCGCCGGTCGCCGCGCCCCGATCGGCCACCGCGATTTCCTGTGCAGGCAGGCTCATCAGCAACGCGTGGACGTTCACCGGATCGGGCAGCGGCGGCCCCGACCGCCACTGCGCGGCGAGCGCCAGCTCACGCATCGCGAGGATCGCCCGCCATTCGTCGTCGGCGGCCACCGCGAGGTAGTTGCCGTTGCGCACGACCTTGACGACCCCGGGCAACGCCTCGACACGCCCGCGATCGACTGCAACGAGGCTCGCGCCATAAGACGGCGGCCGCACGACGCGGGCATGCAGCATGCCGGGCAGCCGCAGGTCCTGGACATAGCTCGCGCCGCCCGTCACTTTGCCCGGGATATCGACGCGCGGCAGCATATGGCCAATCAGCGCGTAGGCCGATGGCGGCTTTCTCGGCGCGTCGGGCTGGGCGTTCTGATGCAGGTCCGCGTGTTGCACGGCTTCGCCATAGCTCACGCGTCTTCCGTCGGCGGCAATGACGGCGCCGTCGCGTGTCGTCAGAGTCGCTGCGTCGAGGCCCAACTGCGAGGCCGCGCTAGCGACCAGCAGCGCGCGCACCTGAGCCGCGGCGTTGAGGATCGCGGTGCCGCTGTCGGCCATCGTGTGACTGCCGGCGGTGTAGCCTTCGTTCGGCGTTCTGGTGGTGTCGGCGGTGATCAGCTCGATCGCATCAGGCGCGAGATCCAGCTCTTCCGCGGCGACCTGCAGCAGCGCGGTGCGAATGCCCGTGCCAAGCTCCGCTTTGCCCGTGAATACGCTCACGTGGCCGTCGGGGGCGACCTTGATCCACGCATCGAGCAACGGCGTGGTCTTGAGACTGCCCGGCAGCTTCGGGGCGCTCGCGTTGAAGGTGCCCGCTTCGGTGGTGGTTTGCGCGAGCGCGGTCATGACTGGCACGATCGCGAAGCTCACCATCAGCGAGCCGCCAACGAGGAAGCGGCGCCGCGCGGGGTCATCCGGACCGCTGCCGTGGGCGGCGGACAATGGGCGGCCGTCGTTCACGATTGCGCTCCCCCGCCCGTACGCGGCGGCGAACCGCTCGCGACTTGCCGGATCGCCGCGAGAATGCGCATGTGCGTCCCGCAGCGGCACAGGTTCGGCTGCATGTAGCGGCGGATCTGTTCATCGCTTGGGTGCGGGACTCGGTCCAGCAGCGTTTGCGCTCGCATGATCATGCCGGCGATGCAATAGCCGCATTGCGCGGCCTGTTCGTCGATGAAGGCTTGCTGAAGTGGTCCGGGATGTTGCGCGCTGCCGAGTCCTTCGACGGTTCGCACTGGCCGCTCGCCCACGGCCACGACCGGCATGAGGCACGAGAACACCGGTTCGCCGCTGACGCTGACCGTGCATGCGCCGCATTGACCGAGACCGCAGCCGAACTTCGCGCCGTCGAGCTGCAATTCGTTGCGCAGCACATAGAGCAGCGGCGTGGACGGGTCGACATCGACCGTCTGACTGACGCCGTTGACGTTGAGTGTGATCATCGTGGCAGGCCGTCTCTGCGAAATTGCGCGACCGCACGGGCGTCGAGCGTGGGCCAAGCGTCGCGTGCGGTGAAGCGTTCGCGCGTGTAGTTGGCGAGCTCCGCTATCTGCGCATCCGTGAAAGTGTTGGCAAATGATGGCATGAAGGGCTCGCTATCGCTTTCGTGCCAGTCGATGCCATCGAGGATGAAACGGACCATGTTGCGAGGGCTGTCGGCGTTGACGGCCGTGGAAAGGGACAGCGACGGTAGAGCGCCCCCGTTCGACATCGGCGCGCCTTCGGCATGGCACGATGCGCAGGCCGCGGCGAACAGATTCGCGCCGCCGCCGGGCGCGGGGGACACGGGCGCGGAGGTAGCGGAGGGCGAGGCGACCGGATGCTCCGGCGCGCCTCGGCCCCCGGATGGCAACGCCAGCAGATACGCGGCCATCGCCTCAACGTCGGAGGCGGATGCGTCGGCGAGCGTGCGCGTGACGGGGCGCATCGGACCCGCCGCCGCGCCATGGGCGCTGGCGAGGCCCGTGCGCAGATAGCCGACGAGCTGTGCCTGCGTCCAGGGGGTCGGGCGTGAAGCGAGGTCCGTCAGCGCGGGCGCGTCCCATCCGTCGATCGTGCCGCCTTGCAGTGCGTGGTCGCGGCGCTCTGCGCCGAGGCGGTCGAGCGGCGTGTGGCACGCACCGCAATGACCGAGGCTTTCGACCAGATAACGCCCGCGTGCGAGGTCCGGCGCTCCGGTCGGCGACGGTGCGGCTTCGCTGCCCGTATGCAGGTAAAGAAGATTCCACACGGCGATGAGGGGCCGGAAGCCGAGCGGGAAGATCAGCTCGTTGTGCGGCGCAGGCGCGTTGACCGGAGCGCGGCTCATCAGCCATGCATACAGCGAGCCGATATCGGCATCGCCCAGGTGCGTGAAGTGGGGATACGGGAACGCGGGGTAGAGCAGATGACCGTCGCTGGACACGCCGCGCCGCATCGCACGTTCGAACGCGTCGAGCGTCCAGCCTCCGATGCCGGTTTCGTTGTCCGGGGTAATGTTGGTCGAGTAAATGATGCCAAAAGGTGTTTGCAGCGGCAGTCCGCCCGCGAGGGGCTGGCCGCCCGTCGCGGTGTGGCACGCGACGCAATTGCCAATGGCCGCGAGCTTCGCGCCGCGCGCCGCGGCCGCGGTATCGCTGTTGGCCGCGATCGGCGCAGTGACGGCACCCGGCGCGGGCTCCCGTGCATGCGCAGTGGGGCCGTGCGCGGCCATGAGGGCGACCACAACAACGGCCACGCCCGCACTTGCCACCCGTCCTTTCATCTGGCCTCCATCGCCGAACCGTCCGCGCATCGTTGCAGAATGCGTCGCGCGGCTCTAAGTCGCGCAAGCGGCGTTCCCGATAGCGGCGGGTCGCGATAACGGCTTCTTCTAGCCGGCAGCGACCGCGATGGCGATCTGCACGAACAGCACCTTGACGATGGTCATCGACGGAAAAATCATCGCGTACATGACGTCGGGCTGATCCGTCGGCGCGATGCGGTTGGCGAAGGCGAGAATCGCGGGATTGCCGGTCGCGCCGCAAATCACGCCGACCGATGTATCGAAAGACAGTCTGAAGATCCACAGGCAGCACACAGCCGTGACGCCGACGAGCACCAGCAGCGTGATCACGCCATAAAGCAGCAGCAGCGGTCCGGCGGTGCCGACGGTCGCAACGAACTTCGGTCCGCAAGACAGGCCCACCTGCGCGAGAAAAATCGTCAGCCCGATATTGCGCAGCACGAGATTGGCGGAGAGCGGCATCACCCACACGAAAGGTCCGCTGCGGCGAACTTTGCCGAGGCACAGCGCGACCAGTAGCAATGCCGCGAGACCCAGGCTGAACGCGCCGAGACCGGGCGCGCGCAATGGGATCGCACCGACCAGCAGCCCCACTGCCGCGCCGATGCCCAGACAGATGAAACTCAGCTCGGCCGTGCCCTTGATCGAATCGCCGAAGAACGCGCGGACCGTCGCCCGATGCGCGTTGTCGACGAGCAGGCCGACGCGGTCGCCTGCCTCGAGAATCAGATCCGGGGTCGACAGCAGATCGGTATCACCGCGCCGCACGTGCGCGATCGCGCAGTTCACGCCGTCCGGATAGCGCAGATTGCCGAGCGCCGTGCCGACGACCGCCGGGCTAGACGCGAACACGCGCAGATAGTCGAGGTCTTCGCGATGACTCGAAATACGCCCGGGCTGCGACTCGCCGCATAGTGCGGTTGCTTCGTCGAGCGGGCGGCGCTCGGTGGCGGTGGCAAGAAGGACGTCGTCGGCGCGCAGCGTGAAGTCGTCGCTGGGCAACTGATTGTGATGCGCGCGCCGCACGGCCGCTATCGCCACGCCGGCAGGCAGGCGGGTCGAGAGCTCCGACAGCCGGAGACCGAAGAGACTGGCATTGCGCAGCGCGATTTCCGCAGTCTCCAGCACCTTCGCGGTCGGCTTCGGTATTTTGGCTTTCAGGGCCGCGTTCAGCACATAGAGGAACAGGATCGGCCCAGCCACGCCGAATGGATAGGTGACGCTATAAGCCACGGCGGCATTGCTGCTTTTCATCGATGCGATGGCAACCTGCAGACTCGCCGTGCTGGTGCCGCTGCCCGCGAACATGCCGAGCGCATCGGCGAGCGTGATGCCGAAGTGGATGAAGGTGCACGCCACCAGACCCGAAGCGATCACGCCCACACATGCGGCCGCGTTGGCCTTCATGCCTTCCCGGCTCGTCAGTCCGCGGAAGAACTGCGCGCCGTACTGAATGCCGATGCCATACAGAAACAGCAGCAGACCGAGCGTGCCCAGCAACGCCGGCGGCGCGGATTTCGGCGCGAACGCGCCGAGCCCGAGTCCAACGAACAGCACGGCCCCCGAGCCCAGAGCCACGCCCTTGATAGTGATTTCGCCGATCAGGTAGCCGAGCGCAATGGTCAGAAAAAGCGCGAGCAGCGGCTGAGTTTCGAGGAAAGTTCTGACTGCTTCCATGCGGCCCCCTATGTACGCGTCGCTCCTATCGCATTGCGCCTGCGAGACTGCCCGAGCCGAGACCCACGATCAGATCGAGTGCACCGTTCTTCAATGCTTGCGTGGCGACCACGCCCGCCGCTTTCAAGCCGGCCGCGTCGATGCGCGACGCATCCAATAGCTCGACACGCAACCGCGTGGCCGCCAGCGCGTCGAGCTTCAGGATGTTGGCCGCGCCGCCCAGCGCCGCACGAATCTTTTCAGCGCGCTCCGTTTCCTGCGCAGAGTGTTGCGCCGATGCGGCCACGGCCGCTGGAGCCGCGGCAGTCGCGGCTGCTGCGCCTTCCACGCCGGGTGCGCCGGCCGCCGGCAGATCCGCTTCTGCGCCCGCTGTCTTCAGGTAGTCCTGCATGTCGGTTTTCATGTTCTCCGACAACGGCCCGAAGATCGCCTGCACGCCGTTGCCCACGCGCACCACACCCGCCGCACCGAGCGCCTTGAGCTTGTGTTCGTCGACGCCCGCCGGGTCCTTCACGGAGATGCGCAGCCGCGTGATGCAAGCGTCGAGACTGGTGATATTGGAGCGGCCGCCAAAGGCGAGCACGAGTTCGCGCGAGCGTCCGCCCGCGCCGCTCGCGGCGACCGCCACGGTATCTGCCGTGTCGTCCTCGCGGCCGGGTGTCTTGAGGTTGAAGCGCGTGATGACGAAGCGGAAAACGCCGTAATAGATCACCGCGTAAATTGGACCGAGAATGAAAACATACCAGGCGTGCGTGGCCTTTCCGCCGATCAGGTTGAACATCAGAAAATCGATGCCGCCTTGCGAGAACGTGAAGCCCATGCGCATGCCCAAGGTGTTCGCCACGAACTGTGCCGACGCCGCGAGGCATGCGTGAATTAGGTACAGCACCGGCGCGACGAACAGGAACGCAAATTCGATCGGCTCGGTGATGCCGGTGAGAAAAGAAGTCAGCGCGGCCGACACCATCATCCCGCCGACAGCAACCTTCTTCTCCGGCTTCGCGCAATGCCAGATCGCGATCGCCGCGGCCGGCAGGCCGAACATCTTGAACAGGAACGCGCCCGCAAGGATGCCGGCGGTGGGGTCGCCCGCGAAATAGCGGGTGATGTCGCCGTGAACCTCCTTGCCGGTCGTCGGGTCGACGAAGCTGCCCATTTCGAAGAAGAACGGCACGTTCCAGATGTGATGCAGACCGAACGGAATCAGCAGACGTTCGACGAAACCGTAGACCGTCGCGGCGGTTCGCGGGTCCGAAACCGCCGCCCAATGCGAGAAAGCCTTGATTGCGCTGCCGATCGGCGGCCACACGAAGGACAGGATCGCGCCGAGCACGATCGATCCGATCGCGGTCACGATGGGCACGAAGCGCTTGCCGGCGAAGAAGCCGAGATACGGCGGCAACGTGATCCGGTAGTAGCGGTTGAACATCCAGGCCGCAAGACCACCGGCGAGGATGCCGCCGAACACGCCGGTCTGGATCGACGGTATGCCCATGATCGTGTCGGTTTCGATGCCCCCTATCTTCGCGATCACACCCAGCGTGGCCGTCATCACCAGATACCCGATCGTTGCGGCGATACCCGAGACGCCATCGTTCTCGGTGAAGCCGAGCGCGACGCCGATCGCGAAGATCAGCGGCAGGTTGGCGAAGATCACGTCGCCCGCGTTCTTCATCAGCGCGAGCACGACGGCCGGCACGTAACCGTGGAAGTCGGTGGCGCCGAGACCGAGCAGCAGGCCGGCCACCGGGAGCACGGCGACGGGCAGCATCAGCGATTTGCCGATCTTCTGCAAGACTCCGAACGCATGCGAGAACATGGCTGATCTCCTGTTGATCCGCTCAGTCGGCAAAGCGCGACAGATGCGCGCGGACCTCCGCGGCGGTGCCCAGACGCAGCACCTCGGCGGCGAGCTTCTTTGCTTCGTCGGTCGTGATGCGTGCAAGCTGGGCCTTGATCGAACCGACTGCCGGAATACTTACCGAGAGCTCGTCGATGCCAAGGCCGACGAGCACCGGCACCGCCATCGCATCCGACGCGATGCCGCCGCAAATGCCGACCCATTTGCCATGCTGATGCGCACCGTCGACCGTCATGCCGATCAGCCGCAACACCGCCGGGTGCAGCGCGTCGGCCTGCTTCGCGAGTTGCGGATGGCCACGGTCCATCGCGAGCGTGTATTGCGTGAGGTCGTTCGTGCCGATCGAGAAGAAGTCGACCTCGCGTGCGAGCGGCTCGGCGATCAGCGCGGCCGCCGGGACTTCGATCATGACGCCCACTTTCACGCTCGCCGCGCGATCGCCGGCTTCTTCGAGCAGGATTTTGCGCGCCGCCCGCACTTCCTCGACCGTCGTGATCATCGGGAACATGATGTGCAGGCTGCCGAGCGGCGCCGCGCGCAGGATCGCGCGCAGTTGGGTGCGGAAGATGTCGGGACGCTCGAGGCTCACGCGCACACCGCGCAGGCCGAGAAACGGGTTGTCTTCCTTCGGCAGCGGCATATACGACAGCGGTTTGTCGCCGCCGACGTCGAGCGTGCGGACCACGAGCGTGCGCTCGCGGCCGAGCGCTTGCGCGACGGCGCAATATTCGGTGGCCTGTTCGTCTTCGCTTGGCGCGGTGTCGCGCGCGTCGAACAGGAACTCGGAACGCAACAGTCCGACGCCTTCCGCACCGCCAGCGACCGCGTCGCGCGCTTCCTGCGCATTGCGGATGTTCGCGACGACTTCGACGCGGTGGCCGTCGGCGGTCATTGCGAGTCTGGTTGCCGCGAGCTTTTCGTCTTCGCGTTTGGCGGCCTGGCGCCTGATGCGTTCGCGCGCCTTTTCCAGTTCCTCGGCGCTCGGATTGCGCCGCAAGCTGCCGCGCGAACCGTCGAGCACGACGGGCGTGCCGTCGGCGAGTTGCAGCGCGCGCGCGTCGATACCGCAGATCGCCGGAATGCCGAGCGAGCGCGCCAGGATCGCGACGTGGCTCGTCGCGCCGCCGGTCGTCGTGCAAAAGCCGAGCACCTTGCTGCGATCGAGCGACGTGGTGTCGGACGGCGACAGCTCCTCGGCGATCAGGATCGACTCTTCCGGCACGTCGATCTGCGCCTGCTTCACGCCGGCGAGCAGCGCGAGCACACGGCGGCCGACGTCGCGGATATCGCCGGCGCGTTCGCGCAGCAGCGGATTGTCGAGCTTTTCGAGCATGCTTGCCTGGTTCTGGAACGCATCGCGCCACGCGAACCCCGCGCCCTTTCCCTCGCTGATGCTGCTGATGGCGGCGTCGTTCAGGTCGGGATCGTCCAGCAGTTCGAGATGCGCGTCGAGAATCTGCGCTTTCGACGGATCGGTGAGCGTCGCCTTGAGCCCCTCGATCTGCTGACGCGCCTGATGCTGCGCCGCTTCGAGTTGCGCCCGTTCGCGTTGCGGCGACTCGCCCGCTTCGTTCACCTCGATCACTTGCTGGCGGAACTGCACGATCTTGCCGACCGAAAGCCCCGGCGAAGCGGAGACGCCGATGAATTCGTTGGCGTCGGCGGGAGCCGCCTCGCTCGGTGCCGCCACTGGCGCAGCCGGCGCGCTTGACGCGGCCGTCGCGGCTGCGGGCGCATCGCCGGGCTTTTCGCCCGATCCCTCGGCAAGCAGTCGCGCGACGGTGCTGGCCGCCTCCGCCGCGTCGGGACCGCGGGCCTCGACGCGCAGCTTGTCGCCGAACTTCGTTGCGAGCCCCATGAGCGCGACGACGGACTTGGCATTTGCGCTGGCGTCGCCGCGCAGCAAGCGGATCTCGGACTTGAATTTCTTCGCCTCGACCGCGACGACCGCGGCGGGCCGCGCATGCAGGCCCGCCGGATTCGGCAGCGTGATCTCGCCGGAGAGGATCGCGCCGGTGGCGCTGGCCGTATCCTTGTTCTCCACGCTGCCGACCAGTTCGACGTACAGTGCGACGTCGGTGCCGGCGACGACGAGCCCTTTCGCGGGAACGTAGCGCGTGACGAGATCGCCGTTGGCGATGACCATTTGCGTGAGCAGGCTGGTTGCTTTTGCGCCGACCACGATCGGGTCGAAGCGGATCAGCGGCGTGCCTGCCGCGACGGTGTCGCCTTCCTTGACCAACGGCATGAAGCCCTCGCCGCGCAGCAACACGGTGTCGAGCCCGATGTGCAGCAGCACTTGCAGACCGTTGTCGCCGGTGATCGTTGCGGCGTGGCACGAGCTGTGGAGTTGCGTAACCTTGCCGGCAAGCGGCGATAGCAGTTCATCCGAGGTCGGATCGATCGATACGCCATCGCCGACCATCTTCTGGGCAAAGACCGGATCGGGCACGCTTTCGAGAGGAACCAGTACGCCCGACAGTGGCGCCATCAACTCGATGCGCTGAGGACGCTGAGGAGCTTTCATCGCCAAGACTCCTTGTACATTGACGCTCGCCTGCGGTGGTTCGACTCGAGCCGCGTGAGCGCGACATTCATCCGTGCGGTCGGCACCATTGCCGGTTACGCCGCTCACCCACTTGTGAGCGGCGCACGTTACAAAAGCTCGGTGACAGAAACTCGGGAAACCCAACTAGGTTGCGCACGTCGCCCGTATGCGCAAACTGCTGCTTACCCCTCGATGCGATTGCTCTCACCGGAAAGACTCGGCAGTCTGATTTCGTTTGCGTGTGACATGTCGGCTTCCAGGATGGTTGCCGCCCACGCAGCCTCGACCGGGGGGGGGCGGAGAAACGTCGGGCGCGCTGCGACGGCGTTGTTTGCGTGTGTCGGCCGCCTCGCGCCTGTGGGCGACCGGCTTGCACCGTAGTCCCGGAAAAAGGACCCGGAAAGCGCTCTGAAAGAGAGCATATGTTACTGAGCGCAGATTGCAAGACGAGACGATTTCGGAAATGGTTTTCCTGGATTTTCAGAATATTGGGCCGAAGGCGGGTGCGGTATTTATTAGTTGGCGTGTGGTGCGGTTTTTTACTTCTGTGTTTTATACGCTTAGCGAGAGGCAGGGGTTGCTTTCATCTTCAACGACATCCGCCAAATCGAACTCCATAAGCAATTCTGCGCACAACGAGGCGGTTACGGATGCAATTGGCATAATCAGGGGACCGGAAATCCGTCAGTATCTTTACTTCATAATTGAAGTTCTGAATGAGGAAATCGTTTGTCGAACATCGGGGCAAGCATCAACGATGCTTGCCTCACGGTCCGCTGAGACGCCCATCAAATACCAGTCGTGGAATGCATTGAATTTCCGTTCCGGTCAAAAGTGGCTGGAGAGCCGCCTCATCAACCATCTGAATGGCTGTCAACGAACCGCATCACGTCGCTGACGACGAACGCTTTCCCGCTGGCGCATATGGAAGAGGCTACGCGGTCGTTTCGGCCGTTAGCGGAATATCGCCGCCCGCGCATTGTTCAGCCACACCTTCTAGTCTTTTCATCGGACGACTCTTTTTCCAACGTGAGACCCCGCCTAAAGTGTCAGGCTTCAACCTGGCATCAGGGTCATCATGCACATCGATACACCTACGACTTCAGCGTCCCTGGAAGGGAATTCAACCTCCGCAGGTCAATGGCTATCCGTCATCGCTGTTGCGGTAAGCGCGTTCGCGTTCGTCACGGCCGAGTTTTTGCCCGTCGGGCTGTTGCCACAGATCGCACACGACCTCGGCGTGTCGACTGGTGTCGCTGGTCTGATGGTCACCACGCCCGGCGTAATGGCCGCAATATTGGCGCCGACGCTGATAGTCAGCGCGGGCCGCATGGACCGCCGGTACGTTTTCCTGCTCCTCACCGCGGTACTGTTGATCGCGAACGTCGTGTGCGCGATCGCACCGAACCTCGCGATCATGCTCGTAGGACGGGCTTTGCTCGGCGGCGCGCTGGGTGGCTTCTGGACTCTGGCGACGGCGGCGGCTCCTCGACTCGTGCAAGCAAAGGATGCCGCCAAAGCAACCGCGACCATTCTGACCGGCGTGACCTGCGCAACGGTGATCGGCGTGCCGCTCGGGACGTTCATCGCGTCGTTTGCATCGTGGCGCCTCGCGTTCGCCGCGACCGCGGGCCTCGTGTCGCTCGCCTTGCTGGCGCAGGCGTTCCTCGTGCCTTCGTTGCCGTCGGCATCGGCATTGCGGATCGCCGATTTCAAAACACTGCTTCGCCGGCCTCATACGAGGCTGAGCATGGTGATGGTCGCGCTCGTCTTCGGCGCGCATTTCTCGACCTACACGTACATTGCTCCGCTGCTCGAACACGACTTCTCGTTGAGCGCCATCACACTGTTGCTGTTCGGATTCGGTCTGATCGGCTTCTTCTCGAATGCATTGGCGTCGATGGTGATTTCGGACCATCTGAAGAAATCCGTCGCCGCGATGGTTCTGCTGCTATTGGGCGCGATGTCGTCGATGTTGCTGCTCGAGCATTCGCCGATCGGCGAGACTGCGGGGATGCTGCTGTGGGGAATCGCGTTCGGAGCGCTGCCGCTTTGCTTCAGCGTATGGATTCAGCGCAGCACGACAGACCTGCCCGAAGCGGGCTCGGCGATGTTCGTCAGCATCATCCAGGTCGCGATTGCGGCGGGTTCGGCAGTGGGAGGCACTATTGTCGACCGCGCGGGAATTCACGCTGACTTCACGCTGGGACTTGGACTCGCACTGCTCGGTCTCGTGACACTGCAACGGCTTGCTGTGCTGGAACGACCGGCCGCTGTGTCTTCTCTTGATTGCGCGTGCGATGCGTCGGCTGACTGACGCAACGGAACAAAACAGAACGAATACGGCGCGACACCGCACTCGCGATACCGGCCGGGGCGACGCCGCGCCCCGCCAGGCGACGAATTCATCACACAGCCGTCTTCACGACTCTGGGTTGAAACGGGGCGTTGAGCTGCACGTCGCCAGCGGCCTCGTTGCGGGCAGCGCTCTTCGACAGATAGCGCAAACAGCACACGCGCAGAAACGACGCGAAATTCAACGGCTCTTCGCCGCGCAACGCGATCAGTTCGTCGTGGAGCTTAACGACGAACTGGGTCGTCGTCACGTCCTCGCGGTTGGCGATTTCCTGAAGCACGTCCCAGAAGAGATTTTCGAGCCTTACCGTGGTCACGACGCCGTGAATGCGCAGCGCGCGCGTACGCGACTCGTAGAGGATCGGATCAGCGTTGACATAGACGTTGCACATTCGGTCAGCCTTTCTCGCAAGTGATGACGTCGCAGGACGCGAAGCGCGCGGCGCGGTCGCTCATGCCGTCGTGATCGAGCGTAACACGGTTGCTCGCCCGCGATGCCGCGCTTCGGTCCTGGCGCTCCTTCAATGCGCGATGCGCGTGCCGAGCAGCGCAAGGAATTGCGCGATCCAGTTCACGTGCGAAGTCCATGCGGGTGCGGTGACGAAGTTCTCGTCGGTGATCGCGTCGGGCCAGTCGAGCGCCACGTACTCCGCGCCCGCCAGCTTCACCTCGGGCGCGCAGGCCGGATACGCGGAGATGCGCCGGCCTTCGATCACGCCCGCCGCAGCAAGCAGTTGCGCGCCGTGGCAGACCGCGGCAATCGGTTTCTTCGCTTCGGCGAAGTGGCGCACCCAGCCAATCACCTTGTCGTTGAGCCGCAGATACTCGGGGGCGCGGCCGCCGGGCACGAGCAGCGCGTCATATTTCGCGGGGTCCACCGATGCGAAGTCGGTGTTCAGCGTGAAGTTGTGTCCGCGCTTTTCGGTGTAGGTCTGATCGCCTTCGAAGTCGTGGATCGCGGTGCGAATCGCGTCGCCGGCGCGCTTGTCGGGCGCAACCACGTCCACCTTATGACCGACCGCCCCCAGTGCCTGGAACGGCACCATCAGCTCATAGTCTTCGACGAAATCACCGGCGATGATAAGAATGCGCTTTGACATGCTTCGTGTCCTCTCGAATCGGGTTGGGAAAGGCGAGGCGGACGCGCTATCGCGGTGTGCGCAAAGCGGCCGTTGACAAGCAATATAGCGATCGACGCAGTGGGCGGGGTAATACGCGGCTAAATGCCGACCAGGGATTTCACCGAGCTGAACCCGATTCAGCCCTCAGGCGAAAGAAAAAGAGTCGCGCTCGATTCGAGCGCGACTGCTCTTTTGTCATTGGAAAGGTCCACTCAACCACGCAGATTCGACACACATCGCTGCAGCACCTTGCGCAGCGTATCGACCGGGATTTCCGTTACTCCGTCCAGCATGGACGCTTCGAGCGTGTCGATCGCCGAATCGCATTCCTTCAGTACCCGGCGCCCTTCGTCGGTCAGAAACAGATGGATCAGCCGGCCGTGGGTAGGATGTCCAGCGCGTCCGACCCAACCGTTGGCCTCCATCGTTTTGACAACTTCGTTGGCCGACTGCGGCGTGATGAACGAGCGTTCGGCGAGTTTAGCGTTGGTCATCGCGCCGCTGGCGCTGATTACGGAGAGCGCGGTGAATTGAGGCAAGGTCAGCCCGAATTCACCCAGCACATCGATCAAACTGCGTTTGAGCAGGCGGTCCAGTTGGCCGACCACATAGGAAACGCGGGCAGGTGGCGCACCGGTTTTCGTTGAACCGGCCTGTTTGGCAAGGGGCGTTCGCCGCTTCTCCATTGTCTTGGTCATTATCAGGTTAGCTTAGGTGTTTCTACCAGGCATATCATATTCTACTTTCAATATCAGGTGTCCTGAGACTAGACTCATCACTAATTCCGGGGGTGCTGTGGGAAGGGTTCTGATAAGTGACGCAAAGATCATTGTCAGAAATCTTCTCCTTCCCATGGCCGCTTCGTCGAACGACGAAGCGTAGCTGGCCACTGGTAATTCAATCAAAGGTCAAGGAGACGTCATGTCAAGTGTTGCTAATCGGTCGAGTGCCGTGGGCTCAAGTACTGCACTAACGTTGGCATTGTGCTTTCTCGTCGCGGTGCTGGAGGGTATCGACCTGCAGTCCACCGGCGTTGCGGCGCCTCGGATGGCGCACGAGTTCGGCTTGTCGGTCGGCCAGTTGGGGCTCGCTTTCAGCGCCGGCATGTTGGGGCTTCTGCCGGGCGCGATGATCGGCGGCAGACTCGCCGACCGGATCGGCCGCAAGCGCGTTCTAATGATCTCAATGGCGGTATTCGGCATCTTCTCGATTGCGACCGCGCAGGTCTGGAGCTTCGAAAGTCTGCTGATTGCTCGCCTGCTGACGGGCATCGGGCTCGGCGGCGCGATGCCGAACCTGATCGCGTTGTCTTCCGAGGCGGTCGATCCGCGTCACCGCAACACGGCGGTCAGTGTCATGTATTGCGGTATGCCGGTCGGCGGCGCGCTTGCCGCATTGATCGCCGTGCTGAGCGCGGGTGCTACTGCGTGGCGTCATATCTTCTACGTAGGCGGAGTCGGACCGCTGCTCATCATTCCGCTGCTGATCGCGTTGCTGCCTGAGTCACGCGAATTCGCCGCCGAGTCGCGGGAATCGACTAAAGCGGACAAATCGCTGCTTTCGACGCACGCAGTCCTGTTCGGCGAGGGGCGCGCCGCGGCGACGATCGGTATCTGGATCAGTTTCTTCTGTACGCTGATCGTTCTTTATTTCCTGCTGAACTGGTTGCCTTCGTTGACCGTTGGGCGCGGCATGAGTCGTTCGCAGGCCGGGATTGCACAGATCTTTTTCAACGTCGGCAGCGTGATTGGCGTGCTCGGCATCGGTCTGCTGATGGATCGCTTCAGACAAGGCCTGTCGGTCACGGCAATCTATGCGTGCATCGTCGGTGCGTTGGTCGCGCTTTCGCAGGTCGCCAGCATCGAGACGTTATCCGTTGCCGTGCTGTTCGCCGGCATGGGCGTCGTCGGCGCGCAGTCGATGCTGTATGCGCTGTCCGCCGCGAGCTATCCGACCAGCGTGCGGGGTACGGGCGTCGGCGCCGCGGTGGCGGTGGGACGCGTCGGTTCGATCGTCGGCCCCGCCGCCGCAGGGCAATTGCTGTCGATGGGAAAAAGCTCGGCCCTCGTTATCGGCGCGAGCGTGCCGGTGACCATCATCGCGGCGATTACGGCATTGCTCGTCATTCGCTCCAACGCCGCGAAACGCTAAGTATTCGTTGATGGACCGAGATGGCCCGGCGCTTTCGCGCCGGGCCATTTTTCATGCGTCATTCGCGATTCGTCATGCGTCGGCCCGCAAACCCAGCAAGCTGACGGCATTCTCTTTCAGAATGAGCGGCTTCACTTCGGGCTTGATGTCGAGCGTGTCGAAGTCCTCCAGCCAGCGGTCTGGCCGGATCAGCGGGAAGTCGGACGCGAACAGCACCTTGTTGCGCAACAGCGTATTCGCATACTTGACCAGCTCGGGCGAAAAGTACTTCGGCGACCAGCCCGACAGATCGATATACACGTTCGGTTTATGCAGCGCGATCGACAGCGCCTGCTCCTGCCACGGCCAGGACGGATGCGCGATCACGATCTTCATGTCTGGAAAGTCGACGGCCACATCGTCGAGATAGATCGGCTCCGAATACTTGAGGCGCAAGCCGCCGCCACCACGCATGCCCGAGCCCATGCCCGAATGTCCGCTGTGAAAGACCGCCGGCAGCCCGTACTCGGCGATCACTTCATATAGCGGGTACGCCATGCGGTCGTTGGCGAAAAAGCCCTGCATCGTAGGGTGAAACTTGAAGCCGCGCACGCCGTGCTCGTCGATGAGCCGCCGTGCTTCGCGCGCGCCGAACTTGCCTTTATGCGGATCGATGCTGGCGAACGCGATCATGATGTCGGCGTTGTTCTGCGCGAACTGCGCGACCTCTTCGTTCGAAATGCGGCGGCGTCCGACGTTCGCTTCGCAGTCGACGGTAAACATCACGAAGCCGATCTTGCGCTCCCGATAGTGCTCGATCGTTTCGGGAATGGTCGGGCGGCGCCCTTGTTTGAGCACGGTGCCGAAGTACTTGTCTGCGGCTTCGTCGAATTCTTTGGCAAACAGGTCTGGCGGTTGACAGCACGACACCTCGGCATGCACGTGGGTGTCGATGGCCTTCAGTTGATCGATATTCAATGGCGTCTCCTATGTGGAATTAAGGCTGATGCGTCAGGCTGCGCGAAGATTGCGCACGCACGTCGACAGCAGGTCTTTCAGCATCTGTGAACCGTGTTCATCGATTTCGCCAAGCATCGATTGCTCGACCCTGTCGGCGGCACCGTCGCACTGAACCAGCAATGTTTCGCCGGCCTGCGTCAGCGACAGCAGCCCGACGCGACGGTTGAACGGATCGGCCACGCGCGTGACCCATCCGTTCGCTTCCATCGATTTGACGACCGCGCTGGCCGCTTGCGGCGTGATCAACGAGCGCTGCGCGAGCTGCGCGTTCGACGAACGCGCGCGCGCCCGCAGCACCGACAGCGCCGTGTATTGCGGCAACGTCAGACCCTGCGACGCGAGCGCTTCGGAAAGCTGCCGCGTGAGAAACTTGTCGAGCTGCCCGGCCAGGTAGGTCAGACGCACCGGAGCGGCAGCATGCCTTCGATCGCGCACGTTGCGCCGCACCGTGGCGGCTGGCGTGGTTTCGGACCCTGACGGCTTTCTCTTGATCGTCGGCATAGGCGGTTAGGGGTTTGTACCAAGACCTCTACATTGTACTTTACTTATCAGGTCGCCTGATATTAAATTGAGCTCAGGCCGCGAGGGCGGCATTGATACGGAGATGCAGATGAGTTACGAAGGACGCTGGAAAACGGTCAAGGTCGCGGTGGAAGGCGGAATCGCCTGGGTCACGTTCAATCGTCCGGAAAAGCGCAACGCGATGAGCCCGACGCTGAACAAGGAAATGATCGACGTTCTCGAGACGCTCGAACTCGACGCCGAAGCCCAGGTTCTCGTGCTGACCGGCGAAGGCAGCGCGTGGACGGCCGGCATGGACCTGAAGGAATATTTCCGCGAAGTGGACGCGGGTCCGGACGTGCTGCAGGAGCGGATTCGCCGCGACGCGAGCCGTTGGCAATGGCAATTGCTGCGCATGTACTCGAAGCCGACCATCGCGATGGTCAACGGCTGGTGCTTCGGCGGCGGCTTCTCGCCGCTCGTCGCCTGCGATCTGGCGATCGCAGCGGACGAAGCCGTGTTCGGCCTGTCCGAAATCAACTGGGGCATTCCGCCGGGCAACCTCGTGAGCAAGGCGATGGCCGATACTGTCGGGCATCGTGAAGCGCTGTACTACATCATGACGGGCGACACCTTCACGGGTCCGCAAGCCGCGAAGATGGGTCTCGTGAACAAGAGCGTGCCGCTCGCGCAACTGCGCGACGAAACGATCGCTCTCGCGGCGAAACTGCTGAACAAGAACCCGGTCGTGCTGCGCAACGCGAAGCATGGCTTCAAGCGTTCGCGCGAACTCACGTGGGAGCAGAACGAGGACTACCTGTACGCGAAGCTCGACCAGGCGAATTATCGCGATCCGGAAGGCGGCCGCGAACAGGGCCTGAAGCAGTTCCTCGACGACAAGAGCATCAAGCCGGGCTTGCAGACCTACAAGCGCTAAGCGGCGCACTTCACCGCTACGACTGAGGAGACGAACACATGCATCAAACGAACCTGTTGATTGGCGGCGCGAAACGTGCCGCGTCGAACGGCAAGACTTTCGAGCGCATCAATCCCGCGACGGGCGCGGTGGCCACCCGCGCCGCGGCGGCCACCGTCGAGGACGCCGATGCGGCCGTCGCCGCCGCGGCGCGCGCGTTCCCGGCATGGGCGGCGCTCACGCCGACGGAACGGCGCAAACGCCTGCTCGCCGCCGCCGACCGCATGGACGCGCGCACGCCCGAGTTCATCGCGATCGGCGCGGCCGAAACGGGGGCGATGGCGAACTGGTACGGCTTTAACGTGATGCTCGCGGCCAACATGCTGCGCGAAGCCGCGGCGATGACCACACAGATCGACGGCGCGGTGATTCCTTCGGACGTGCCGGGCAGCCTCGCGATGGCCGTGCGTCAGCCGTGCGGCGTCGTGCTCGGCATGGCGCCGTGGAACGCGCCCGTGATTCTCGCGACGCGTGCGCTCGCGATGCCGCTCGCGTGCGGCAATACGGTCGTGCTGAAGGCTTCGGAAGGGTGTCCCGGCGTTCATGCGCTGATCGGCGAAGTGCTGAACGACGCGGGTCTCGGCGAAGGCGTCGTCAACGTGCTCACGCATGCGCCGGAAGATGCGCCCGCGATCGTCGAGCGTCTGGTCGCGAATCCCGCCGTGAAGCGCGTGAATTTCACCGGATCGACGCGGGTCGGCCGCATCGTCGCCGAGCTTTCGGCGCGCCATCTGAAACCCGCGCTGCTCGAACTGGGCGGCAAGGCGCCGGTGCTCGTGCTCGACGACGCGGACCTCGACGCCGCGGTCGAAGGTATCGCGTTCGGCGCGTTCTTCAATCAAGGCCAGATCTGCATGTCGACGGAACGCGTGATCGTCGATCGCAAGGTTGCCGATGCGTTCGTCGAGAAGCTCGTCGCGAAAGCGCGCACGCTGAAGGCAGGCGATCCGACGCAGCCGGGCTCGATTCTCGGCACGCTGGAGAGCGAAGCCGCCGCGCGGCGCATTCGCGCGCTCGTCGAAGATGCCCGCGAAAAGGGTGCGAATCTGCCGCTCGGTTGCGAGGTGAACGGCGCGATCATGCAGCCGGTGATCGTCGAGAACGTTACCCGCGAGATGAAGCTCTATGCCGACGAATCGTTCGGCCCGGTGGTGACGGTACAGCGCGTGGACGGCGACGAAGAGGCGCTGACGGTCGCCAACGATAGCGAGTACGGCTTGTCGGCGGCCGTGTTCAGCCGCGATATTGCGCGTGCGATGAACGTCGCGAAACGCATCGAGTCGGGCATCTGCCACATCAACGGCCCGACCGTGCACGACGAGGCGCAAATGCCGTTCGGTGGCGTGAAGGCGAGCGGTTATGGGCGCTTCGGCAGCAAGGCGTCGATTCCCGAGTTCACCGAGTTGCGCTGGATCACGGTGCAGACGAGCCCGCGTCATTATCCGATCTAGGCGTCGGCTCCCGGCCGCAATGATTGCGGCCACCCCATCCTTGCATGAGACAGCGACGCCGTTTTTCCTTGCCCCACGGGTATTAGAAAGGGGATACAACCAACATGGGACCAGAGTAAGCGCTAAAGCGCTAACTCTGGTCGACCGCGATAGATCGCATGGGACCAGAGTAAGCGCTAAAGCGCTAACTCTGGTCGACATAGGAGACAGGTTTTGGAATCGGAGCACAGCCACGCAAGCTCTCTGGCGACCGGATACCGGAGCGTCGCCATCGGAGCGCCTTCCTCGCGGATCGAGAAACGCGGCGACTGCTGGTACCTCGAGTCACTTGAACCTCTGGGCCGGTTTCCGGAGCGCTTTACCGACCGCTTGCTGAGCGGCGCACGCGCGCATCCCGACCGGCTGCTCGTCGCGCGACGCGATGCCAATGGCGCGTGGCAAGGCATCACATATGCGCAAATGCTCGAGCGCGCGCGTGCGATCGGGCAGGCGCTGCTCGATCGCGATCTCAGCGCCGAGCGCCCGTTGGTGATCCTGTCGGGCAATAGCGTCGAACATATGCAACTCGCACTCGGCGCGATGTGGGCCGGTATCGCTTATGCACCAGTGTCGCCGGCCTATTCGTTGATGTCGGGCGATTACGGAAAGCTGCGCCATGTCCTCGAACTGCTCAAACCGGGTCTGGTCTACGCGGACGATATCGGTGCATATACAGCGGCGCTCGATGCCGCGTTGGGTAGCGAAGTCGAACGTGTCAGCGCGGCGCCCGCGCCGAACGCGTCCAGGGTGACGCGCTTCGACGCATTGCTCGACACCGTCCCGGGCGACGTCGACGCGGCCAACGCGCGCGTGAATGGCGACACGATTGCGAAGTTCCTGTTCACGTCCGGCTCGACGAACCTGCCGAAAGCCGTGCCGACCACGCATCGCATGCTGGGCGCAAACCAGCAGATGCTGCTCGAAACCTTTCCGCAGTTCGGCATCGAGCCGCCGGTTCTCGTCGACTGGCTGCCCTGGAATCACACGTTCGGCGGCAGCCACAACGTCGGCATCGTGCTGTACAACGGCGGCACGCTCTATATCGACGACGGCAAACCCGTGGCCGGCAAATTCGACGAGACGCTGCGCAATCTGCGTGAGGTCGCGCCGACCATCTACTTCAACGTGCCGAAGGGTTGGGAAGAACTGACCATCGCGCTGGAAAAGGATGCGGTGTTGCGCGAGCGGTTTTTCTCGCGCGTGAAGATGTATTTCTTCGCGGGCGCTGGTCTGTCGCAGGCGGCGTGGGAGCGTCTCGAACGCGTGACGCTCGAACATTGCGGAGAACGCATCCGCATCATGGCCGGGCTCGGCATGACCGAAACCGCGCCGTCGTGTCTGTTCACGACGGGACCCGTATCGTGCGCCGGCTACATCGGCTTGCCGCCGCCGGGGTGCCAGGCCAAGATCGCGCCCGTCGATGGCAAATTCGAAGCGCGCTTTCGCGGCCCTCACGTGATGGGCGGTTACTGGCGCGCATCGCCGGCGCTTCAGAGCAGCGTGTTCGACGACGAAGGCTACTACCGCACCGGCGACGCCGTGCGTTTCGTCGACCCGCAACGTCCGGAACTGGGCCTGATGTTCGATGGCCGCATTGCGGAAGACTTCAAGCTGGCGTCGGGAACCTTCGTCAGCGTTGGGCCGATGCGCGCGCGCATCATCAGCGAAGGGGCGCCCTACGTTCAGGATGCGGTCATTACGGGGATGAACCGTGACGAAGTCGGCGTGATGATTTTTCCGCGCCTCGACGCGTGTCGCGCATTGGCGCGTTCGCCCGCGGATGCGAGCACGGAGGAGGTGCTCAACACGGCCGCCGTGCGCGATTTCTTCAGCGAACTCGTCGCGCGGCTGAATCGGAGTGCGACGGGCAGTGCGTCGTTCATTGCCCGCATGCACCTGCTGAGCGTGCCGCCGTCGCTCGACCTGGGCGAGATCACCGATAAAGGCTCGATCAATCAGCGCGCCGTGCTCCAGCACCGCGCCGCGCTCGTGGAAGCCATGCACGAAGCCGACCCAGCCGACGCGACGGTGATTCATGCGCGCAAAGGCAGCTAGTCCGGGGACACGAAGAAATGACGTTGACTTATAAGGCGCCGCTGCGCGACATGCGCTTCGCGATCGACGAGTGGCTCGACGCCGCGTCGTGGTGGCGCGATGTGCCCGACTGGCAGGACCTCGACTCGCAGACGGCGCAGCAGGTGCTGGAGGAAGCGGCGCGTTTCGTCGAGGAGCGCATCGCGCCGCTGAACGCGAGCGCGGATCTCGAAGGATGTCGTTTCGATGCGGGCAAGGTGACGACGCCCGCGGGCTTTCGCGAGTCCTACGCGGAGTTCGTCGAAGCGGGTTGGCCGACGCTGTCGCTCGACGCCGAGCACGGCGGACAGGGCCTGCCGCAGCTTCTCGACGTCGCACTGCAGGAAATGCTCGCGGGCGCCAATCATGCGTGGTTGATGTCTCCTGGGCTCACGCACGGTGCGACTGCCTGCTTGCAGACGCATGGCAGCGAGCGCGTGAAAACAGAGTTGCTGCCGAAAGTCGCGAGTGGCGAGTGGCTGTCGACGATGTGTCTGACCGAGCCCCAGGCCGGCAGCGATGTCGGCCTGATCCGGTCGCGTGCGACAGAAGCACCGGGCACCGACGGGTATTTCATCGACGGCAGCAAGATCTTCATCAGCGGCGGCGCGCACGACCTGACGGAGAACATCGTTCATCTGGTGCTCGCCCGTTTGCCCGATGCGCCATCCGGTACGAAAGGGTTGTCACTGTTCGTCGTGCCGGAATGGCTCAAAGACGGCGACGGTGGGCGCTCGCGCAATGGAGTCCATTGCGAAGGCATCGAAAAGAAAATGGGCCTGAAGGGCAGCCCGACCTGCACGATGCGCTTCGAACGCGCATTCGGTTGGCTCGTCGGTGAGCCGCATCGCGGCCTCGCCTGCCTGTTCGTGATGATGAATGCGGCGCGCCTGCAGGTTGCGATGCAAGGCCTCGGGCATGCGCATACCGCGTGGCAACGCGCGCATGCTTACGCGCAGGAACGCGCGCAGATGCGCGCGGTCAGCGTGCCGCCCGGCGTGACCGTCGCGGCGGGGCAGGCTGCGCCGATCGCGTTTCATCCGGCCATGCGACGGATTCTGATGGAGCTGCAGGCGATCGTCGAAGGCGAGCGCGCGATCGGTTACTGGACCGCGCATTGGCTCGACATCGCCGCGCATCATGCCGATGCCGACGAGCGAGACCGGGCGGCGCAGCTCGCATCGTTGCTCACGCCGGTTGCGAAGGCGTTTTTTACGGCCAATGGTTTCGACGCCGCATCGAAGGCATTGCAGGTGTTCGGCGGTTACGGCTACATCCACGAGTACGGCATCGAACAGACGTTGCGCGATAGCCGCGTGTCGATGTTGTACGAAGGCACCAACGAGATTCAGGCGATCGATCTGCTGGTTCGGAAGGTGCTGCCAGACGGGGCTGGAGCCCTCGATATGCTGCTTCGTCACGTGCGCGCCGAAGCGCGGTTGTGCCAGGAGTCCGTTCCGCTGGTTCGTTCTGCGGGAGCGAAGCTCGAACAACTCGCGGAGATAGTCGGGAACACGACGCGGGTGATCAAGGCACGCCATGCGCAAGACCCGGAGACGGCCTACCGCGTCGCGGACGACTATCTCGCGATGCTTGGCTGGATGCTGCTGGCGTTCGCGTGGGCGCGCACGCTGCGAATTGCGACGCCGCAATGCGAGGCTGAAGCGTTTTACGTGCAGAAACGGGACACGGGCCGCTTCTTCTTCGACTACCCGCTCGCGGCCTTCGCTTATCGCCGCAGCCTCGTTGAAGCCGCTTGCGAGGCAGCGCTGCCCTACGTTTGAAAGTCAGCGGCAGCTCGACAACTCTGACGAGTCGATTCGCCAGCCGATCCGACGAAGTTCGCCTAAGCTGATGACACCATGCAATCATGTACTTGGTGCCGTGACGCCTGTCATGGCACGGCTACGACCCAAAGGAGAGTGCGATGACTGAAGCCGTCGGAAACGCGGCGAACGCGCGTGTCGCGTGGATTGCCGGAGTGGGCGCGAGCGCCGGGCTAGGGGCCGCGCTCGCGCGTCGTTTTGCTCGCGAGGGTCTGCGCGTCGCGGTGACGGGCCGTTCGCGCGATCGGCTCGATACGATCGTCGACGAAATCCGGCGTGCCGGAGGGCAAGCCGATGCGTTGCCCGGCGACGTGACGAGCGAGAGCGAACTAGCCGCCATTGCGCGCCAGCTCGCCGACCACGGCACGCTCGAAGTCGCGATTTTCAACGCTGCCGGCGCAACGCGTGGACCGACGCTCGAATTGAGCGCCGAGCAGTTCGAGGCGGCATGGCGCGTCATCACCCTTGGCGGTTTTCTGTTCGCGCGAGCGTCGTTGCCGGCCTTACTGGCAGCAGGACGAGGCTCGCTGCTGTTCACGGGCGCCACCGCGTCGCTGCGCGGGCGGCCGCCGTTTGCCGCATTCGCCGCGGCCAAAGCCGGCTTGCGCTCGCTCACGCAGAGCCTCGCGCGCGAGTTCGGGCCGCGCAATATTCATGTGGCGCACGTGGTGGTGGATGGCGGCATCGACGGCGAACGTCTGCGCACGTCCGCGCCGCAATACGTGGCCGAACGCGGCCCGGACGGCCTGCTGAACCCCGACGACATCGCCGAAGCATACTGGCACCTGCATCAGCAGGGACGCAGCGCGTGGTCGCAGGAAATCGACCTGCGCCCGTTCAACGAGTCGTTCTAGCGAGGTGAGGCAACTACACCTGCCTCATCAATACCGCTCGGCCACGTATTTAAACGGATAGTCTGGTTCCTTATAGCCGTCCGGCTTTTGCCGTTTCGGCAGCGAGACCTTCTTGCGGGTAGGCTGCTTATACGGAATCCTCTGAAGCATATCGCTGATGATGTTCAGCCGCGCGCGCCGCTTGTCGTTCGAGTTCGCCAGGTACCACGAAGCGAAGTCGGTGTCCGACGCCGCGAGCATCTCATCGCGGGCGCGCGAGTAGTCATACCATCGGCTATAGGATTTCAGGTCCATGTCGGTCAACTTCCAGAGCTTGCGGCCGTCGTTGATGCGTGCTTCGAGCCGGCGAGTCTGTTCCTCGGGGCTGACCTCCAGCCAGTATTTGAGCAGGATGATCCCGGAATGAACGATCGCCCGCTCGACGAGCGGCACCGCCTTGAAGAAGTCCTGCACGTCATCTTCGGAGCAAAAGCCCATCACGCGCTCCACGCCCGCGCGGTTGTACCAGCTACGGTCGAAGATGACGACCTCGCCCGCGGCCGGCAAGTGCGGCACGTAGCGCTGCATATACATCTGGCTTTTTTCGCGTTCGCTCGGCGCCGGAAGCGCGACCACGCGGAACACGCGCGGACTGACGCGCTCGGTCATCGCCTTGATCGTGCCGCCTTTGCCGGCGCCGTCACGACCCTCGAAGACGATGCAGATCTTCGCTCCCGTTTGCACGACCCATTCCTGCAGCTTGACGAGTTCGACATGCAGATCGAACAACGCCTTGCGATACTCCTTGTACGACAGCGAACTGTCTTTCTCGGGCTGCCCGTTTTCCGACTTCGTTTTGGCCATACTCTTCTCCCCAGCGCGGACTGTTCCAGGGTACTGCGCAATGATCCATTCCCAAGGTAGAGTGCGGCGCGAAGCAGGGCCATACGACCTTGGTCCAATATCGTCGGTACAGGGCGCGCTGTATGCTCTGGGCGTTTGCTCGCGCGAGCCCGATCCGACTGTCCTCGCGGTACCTCGTCCATATGCCGGCAAGGCGCGCGCGATAGTTCGACGCCATCGCCACGGGAGGCCTCATGGATGCCGCCGGTCACACGGAGAGGGAAAACGTCGGCGACAGGGAGCCGGTCCTCGATGTCGTCGATCGAGTGTGCGAGTTATGTTTCGGCCTCTTCATGGCGCTGACCTTCGTCGGTACCGTCTCGGCCGTTGGCGCGGGTGCGGACGCGGGGCACAAGATGTTCTACACCGCGCTCGGCTGCAATCTTGCCTGGGGTCTCGCGGACGCGGTGATGTACCTCGTGCGTACGCTGGTGTCTCGCGGCAGACGTATGACGGTTGCACATTCCGTGCGAAGTGAGCCGGATGCAGCCGCGGGCGTTCGGGCGCTTCGCGATGCGATGGCGTCATGGCTCAAGCCGTTGATCGGCGATACGGAGCTGGAGTCGATCCGCAGGCGTGTTGCCGCGCGGCCGGATCTGCCGCAGCGAGCCATATTCGTGCGCGACGATTTCGTCGCCGCCGCGGCTATCTTCGTGCTCGTCGTTGCCTCGACGTTCCCGGTCGCGTTGCCCTTCGTGCTGTTCGCGCACGTCCCGACCGCGCTGATCGTCTCCCGTGTATTGACCATTGCGATGTTATTCGGCAGCGGCATGGCGCTGGGCCAATACGCGGGATTTCGCGGCTGGCAAGCCGGCCTTGCGATGGCGGCGGTCGGCGTGCTGCTGACCATGGCGATCATCGCGCTCGGCGGATGATCGATGTCCTCTGGCTTCGCGTTTCGCTCAGCATCCACACTGCGCTACCTGTAAGACCAAGGTCCGATTCCGCAGCGGTTTCAGCGTGACATCATGTATCTGCAAGCGTTGTAGTCGTCGCTCCGGTCACTTAAGAGCGACGCTTCCAATGCTCGCTAGATGCGCTCGGAAGATCGACGCGCGGCGGTGGCATTGATGGTTCCTTGGGCGGCTATGCCGCTTCACGGCAGAGAAAAAAGATCGAGGCTTCCAGACATCACGACTGGCGACTCGGATCGTAACCAGAACGGAGTCGAAAGTGAACAGACGGAACTTTGTGCACACGCTCGCGCTAACATCCATGGCAGCGAGTCTGGCTTTGGCGGGTTGCACGACGACCGGAGGAAGTGGCGAAAGCGCCACTACCGACGCCGCCAAACGGCAGGAGATCGACGCGGCCGTGAACGGTGCGCTGTCGAAATTGTTCGATACGGTGCAAGGCTCGCACGAGCTCGTATCGAAAGCGCAGGGCGTGCTGGTGTTTCCTTCGGTGAAGAAGGCGGCGTTCATCGTCGGTGGCGAGTACGGTGAAGGCGCATTGCGCGTCGGCGGAGCGACGGTCGGCTATTACAGTACCGCCGCGGCTTCGTTCGGATTGCAGGCCGGCGCGCAGTCGACCGCCGTGTTCTTCCTGTTCATGACGCAGGCTTCGCTCGACAAATTCCGCAACTCGAAGGGCTGGTCGGCGGGCGCCGACGCGTCGGTTTCGCTGCTGAAAGTCGGGGCTAACGGCGCGATCGATACCTCGTCGGCGACCGCCGAGGTCGTGGCGATGGTCTTGACCAATACGGGCTTGATGGCCGACGTGTCGGTGGCTGGCACCAAGGTTACGCGGCTGAATTTGTAACCGGACGCGGCAAGCAGCGCCATTCGATCGATCGTCATGACGCCGTCACCCGGCGGCGCGTCGCATGCTTTGGTACGGCGACGCGCCGAGCATGGTTTTTGGCGGACCCACCTCAGCCGGCCTCCCTATCATCCTTCCCGTTGTTCTCACGAAACGCTGCGAGCCAGCTGCGCTCGCGGCTCGCGGCGACGCCGCCTTTGATCTGCACTGACCGTCCTGCTTATTCAATGCCGGTAGAAAAGACGAAACCGAAACTCGGGTTCCTCATCTGCCTGGCATAGATTTATTTTTCGCGGTTGATGAAAGCAGATATTCACCGCGTGGAATATCGGGATACAAAGTTGACTTGCGTCAAAAACATATTTACGGGAGATTAACTAAATTGCACAATTGGCGTTCGGCCTACCCGCTGGCTCTTTAATTCGCACTGCATGAAAACTTTACCGTTGAAGTTTCCATTTGAAAGCGCTATCGCCCGGAGAGAAAGCATTGCGGCTCCGAACTGCGACGTTGCTGGTTTGCTAACCTTGTGCGCGTGAGGATGGGCCGGCACTCTCGCCCAGCAATAATTAACTGCCTAACAAACTGAGGCGCCATTTGCCGGTTGACGGCGGACAATGCAAAAAACCATTGAGTAGTTTCCCGAGTAAATGGCATAAATTACGGTCTCCTGTCGGTAATTGATTCTGGATGTCCTATACTGACTTCCAGCCACCAGACGTGCGAAGTACCGATTGTGAAGTCGATTAATGTGGTTCGCAGCCCAACGATAAAGACGTCGCAGTTGTACGGAATCCCTTCGCACTGGACCCGGAGGGGCCAATGATTAATCTGATCGTGCATGGCAGACACCTGGCGATCGGGGTAGCGGGAATCCTCACGGCGCTGCACGCGCAACCGCGCCACATGGGCCAAAGCAACCCGTCGCAGATCGACAATGCGCGCAACGACGGTCCTCCCCTGTCCGGGCACGACCGTTCCAGACAGTCTTCACCCAGACATCACCGGTTTCAGACCGCTCGAAGTATCACCGGCGTGTCGAGCCGGCAGAGTCCCCGCGATACCCGCGAGCCGCCGTCCGGCTTGCCGGCATGGCGGCGCTGTCTCGCCGCCTGCTCGTCATGGTTGCGAGGCGAAGGCGATAGCGGCACGCGGCGCATGCTCGACGCGAGAGTGCCGCTGTGCGAGACGCTCGAAATGTTGCCGGTCCCGATCGTCACGATCGATCAACGCGACCAGATCATCTTCGCGAACGCGCGGGCGGCGCAACTGTTCGGCTACACGAGCGAAGAGCTGGTCGGCGCGCCGAGCGCCAGGCTGTTTCCGATCGACGGCTTCAACGCCGATCGGTCGAGTCCAGGCAATCGTGGCGCGAAGCTGCAACTCGGCGTCACGACCACGCAGAGTCTGATCGCGCGGCGGCGCGATGGCGGCGGCTTTCACGCGGAAGCGGAAACCACCCGGTGCCGCGTGCACGATCAGGAATTGCGGATCACCGCGATATCGGATTGCAGTGCGTGCGGCGAAGTCGATGGAAATACGAGGGATCTCGCGCACCTCGCGCGCGTTTCTTCCTTGGGTGAACTCGCCGGATCGCTCGCGCACGAGTTGAAGCAGCCGCTTACCGCGATCCTCTTCAACGCGCAGGCCGCACGCAAATTCCTGGATTCGGAGACCACCAACGTCGTGGAGCTGCGCGAAGCGCTCGAAGACATCGTGGCCGACAATTGCCGCGCGAACGAGGTGCTGCAGAAGATCCGCGCCCTGGTGCGCAAAGGCGATGTCCAGTTGCAGTTGCTGGACGCCGGCAACGTCGTGCGCGACACCGCGATGCTCGTGCATAGCGATGCGTTGACACGCGGCGTGCACACGAGCTTCGACATCCCGGAGAATCTGGCGCTGATTTGCGGCGACAAGGTTCAGCTTCAGCAGGTGATCCTGAATCTGCTGCTGAATGCTTTCGACGCGGTCAAGGCTTGCCCTGCCGCGGACCGCCGCGTCGAAACGACGGTGCGCGAGGAAGCGGACGGGCTGATACGGATAACGGTAAAAGATTGCGGCCAGGGCCTCGACGTCGACAGCATGGAAAGGATTTTCCGGCCATTTTTCACCACCAAACCGCAGGGGCTCGGGCTGGGCCTGTCGATCAGCCGCACGATCGTCACGGCGCACCGCGGCCGGCTGTGGGCGGAAAACAACGAGGGCAAAGGGGCATCGTTTCACGTCACGCTTCCCGTCGCGACCGATATCCGACAGAGACTCGTGCCCTGATCATCATGAACCAGACCAACACTCGCGTCTTCATCGTCGACGACGACGGCAGCGTGCGCAGCGCGCTCGCCCGCTTGCTGCGCGCGTCCGGCTACCAGGTCGAATGCTTCGACAGTCCCGAGGCCTTTCTCGAACGAGCCGATTTGACGAGCATGCCGGCCTGCCTCGTTCTCGATCTGCAGATGCCGGGCATGACGGGACTCGAAGTGCAGCGCAAGCTCGATCAGCTGCTGCCGATTGTCTTTCTGACCGGCCACGGCGACATCGGCTCGAGCGTCGACGCGATGAAAGGCGGAGCCGTCGACTTCCTGCCCAAGCCGGTGCGCGACTCGCTGTTACTCGCCGCGGTGGATCGCGCGCTCGCGCGCGCATGCGTGGAAAGCAGGCGCCGCCACGAACGCGAGGAAATAGAAGAGCGCATGCGGCATCTGACCCGCCGCGAGCGCGAAGTGATGGAGCTCGTCGTGACCGGCCGTCTGAACAAACAGGTTGCGAGCGATCTGGGCGCGGCCGAAAAAACGATCAAGATACATCGGGCCCGCGTGATGGAGAAGATGAAGGCCCGATCGATCGTCGAACTCGTTCATCTGCTGCGAAAGGGCGGCCTTTGTACGGCCGACGAAGAATAATCGCCCGGCTCCCGCGTTGCGCCGCCACTTTCAGCGGCGCTGACCGACACCGCTAGTGGACCAAAGTCTTATATCTCATTGGGGTTTCAACCAGTACGCTAAGGCATCAGAGGTCCCCTTTCCGGAGCGGCCGCGCGTTCGCGCTGTCATATGGTCAACCCTAACCAATTCGTTGCGGTGGTCGACGATGACGAGTCGGTGTGCCGAGCTATCAAGCGTTTGCTGCATTCCGAAGGTATCAGGGCGGAGACGTTTTGCAGCGGTGACGAGTTCTTGAATGCGCTTGCGGCAATTCCCTCGTATCGGCCTGCCTGCGTGATTCTGGACGTCCAGATGCCGGGAACCAACGGCCTGGAAGTCCAGCGTCAGCTCGCGCAAATGGGGGTGCCGGTCATCATGATTACCGCCTACGAAGATATCTCCGTCCGCCAGGCCGCGCTCGCGGCCGGCGCGGCCGCGTATCTGCGCAAGCCTTTCACCAGCGCGATTCTGTTCAAGGCGGTCGAGGTGGCCATCGGCGGTCCGCCGCCGACACCCTGAACGCGCGCCTTCGCACCGGAAGATATGAGACCAAGGTCCGATTGCCGCCGTTTCTTCGGATCACCAAACTGAACTCAGTCCAAGCGTCGAACCGAACGCCGGCTGCGCCGCGCGGAGCGCGGCAGCGTTCAAGGATAAGAGCGGGAGCGCAAGTGATGAAATCAATTTCGGTTTGTCTCGCGATTCTTCTCGGTACCGCTGCGATGCAGGTGGGCGCGGCGGACTTCGACGGCAGCAAGCGGCTGATGTGCGCGACGATCGACGCGCACGCCTGCGATCCGGGGATCGCTTGCACGCGCGCGTTGCCCGCGGATCTCGGTCTGCCGAAATTCCTCACGCTCGACTTCGACAAACGCGCGGTCGTCGGCCCCGCGCACACGACGCCGATGCTCTCGGTTACCAAAGAGGCGGATCAGCTCGTGATGCTTGGCAATGAAATGGGCTTTGGCTGGACGCTGGCCGTCGATTCGACGGACGGCGAGATGACGCTGATGATCGCGAACAGAAACGATGCCTTCGTGCTGTTCGGCAACTGCACGCCTTTGTAATCAGGCGGAGTGCGCGATGAAAACCGTACCCGTGTGTTTGGCCTCGCCGCGGCCGGATTCTCGCGGCCCTCTCCCGTTGCTCGCCGTCGTCGCGGCACTGACGCTGCTCACCCTGCTCGCGTCGTGCAAAAAGGAAGCGCCACCGCAGGTAGCCGCCGTGCCGGAAGTGACCGTGATGACGGTCGTCCAGCAGGACACGCCGGTCGACTTCGAATTCACCGCGCAAACCCAGAGTTCGCGCGAAGTCGAGATCCGCTCGCGGGTGGACGGATTTCTCGACAAGCGCATGTACACCGAAGGCACGTTGGTCAAGACGGGACAGACGCTGTTCCAGATGGACCGCAAGCCGTTCGAGGCCGCGCTGCAGACCGCGAAAGGGCAACTGGCCCAGCAGCAGGCGCGTCTCGAAGTCGCCAAGGCCAATCTCGCGCGCGTGCAACCATTGGCGGCGCAGAATGCATTGAGCAAGAAGGATCTCGACGACGCTGTCGGCAACGAGAAGCAAAGCGCCGCGGCGGTGTTCGCCGCGCAGGGCGAAGTCGATACCGCGCAGCTGAACCTCGGCTACACGACGATCAAGTCTCCGCTGAACGGGCTGTCGAGCTTCGCGCGTCAGCAGGATGGCAGCTACGTGACGGCAACCGGCAACAGCAGCTTGCTGACCTACGTGTACCAGCTCGACCCGATGTGGGTGAACTTCAGCATTTCCGAGAACGAGATGCTGAAGTACCGCGACGAAATCGCGGCCGGACAGCTGCGCTTTCCGCCGAACAACAATTTCTCCGTGCATCTGATTCTTGCCGATGGCACGCCTTATGCCGAGCAGGGCCAGATCGACTTCGCGAACCCTGCGTTCAACACGGAAACGGGAACCTTCCTCGTGCGCGCGACCTTCGCCAACCCGAAATACACCTTGCGTCCGGGGCAGTTCGTGAAGGCCCGCGTCGGCGGTGCGATCCGGCCCAACGCGACGCTGGTGCCGCAGCGCGCGGTGTTGCAGGGCGCGAAGAGTCACTTCGTGTGGGTCGTGGGTAACGATGCGAAGGCGCATCAGCGGGTCATCGAAGTCGGCGAGTGGCAGGGCGACAACTGGTTCGTGTCCGATGGACTGAAGGCGGGCGAGCGCATCGTCGTGGATGGCGCGCTGCGCGTCACCGCGGATTCGCAGCTGAAGATCGTCAAGGAGCTGCCGGCGGCCAAGGACTCGGCGGCCGTGGCGACGGCTGCATCGCAAAGTGGCGCGGCAGCGGCGCCCGCCGCCGAGTGACGGGGCGCCCACATGAATATCTCGCGCTACTGCATCGACCGGCCGATTTTCGCCTCGGTCATCTCGATCGTCATCACGCTCGGCGGCGCGATTGCGATGTTCGCGCTGCCGGTCGCGCAATACCCGGACGTCACGCCGCCGCAGATCACCGTGTCCGCGACTTACCCGGGCGCGAGCGCCGAGGTCGTCGCGAACAACGTCGCCGCGCCGATCGAGCAGCAGGTCAACGGCGCGGACAACATGATCTACATGAACTCGTCCAGTTCGTCGACCGGCAGTTTTACGCTCAACGTGTTCTTCAACATCGGCACGAATCCTGAACTGGCCCAGGTCGACGTGCAGAACCGCGTGAATCTCGCACTGCCGCAACTGCCGAGCTCGGTGCAGTCGCAAGGCGTTCAGGTCCAGAAGAAGTCGTCGGCATTCATGATGGTGATCGCGGTCTATTCGCCCACCGACCGCTACGACGCGACCTACATCGCGAACTTCACGAACATCTACGTACTCGACGCGATCAAGCGGATTCCCGGCGCGAACCAGTCGTCCATATTCGGTAATCCAGACTACGCGATGCGAATATGGTTGAAGCCGGATCGAATGGCGCAACTGGGCGTGACGGCCGCCGACGTGCAAAAGGTCGTCTCGAACCAGAACCAGCAGTTCGCGGTCGGCAGCATCGGACAGTCGCCAACGGGCTCGGCGGTGCAGCAGTCGTTCGCGGTCACGACCACGGGGCGCCTCGCCGAGCCGTCGCAGTTCGACAACATCATCGTGCGCGCGGCGAGCGGCGGCGCGGCGATCGTGCGCCTGAAGGACATCGGCCGCGCCGAGCTGGGCCAGAAGGACTACTCGATTCGCAGCCGTTTCCAGGGCAAGCCGGCCACGGTGTTGGCCGTGTATCAGCAGCCGGGCGCCAATGCGCTCGAAGTGTCGAAGCAGGTGCGCAAAACGCTCGCGGAGCTGAAGAAATCGTTTCCCGAAGGCATGACCTACGAGATCGCGATGGACACGACCGAGTTTACGCGGGCGTCGATCTCGGACGTGATCCACACGTTCTTCGAAGCGCTGGTGCTCGTCGTGATCGTCGTGTTCGTGTTCCTGCAAAGCCTGCGTGCGACGCTGATCCCGATCGTCGCGGTGCCGGTGTCGATCGTCGGCACCTGCATGTTCATGCTGCTCGTCGGCTTTTCGATCAACATGCTGACCTTGTTCGGCATGGTGCTCGCGATCGGCATCGTCGTCGACGATGCGATCGTGGTGATCGAGAACGTCGAGCGCAACATGACGGTGCACAAGCTGTCGCCGAAAGAAGCCTCGAAAATGGCCATGGACGAAGTCGCCGGACCGGTCGTGGCGATCGTGCTGGTGCTGTGCGCGGTGTTCGTGCCGGTTGCGTTTCTCGGTGGCATCACCGGGCAGTTGTACAAGCAGTTCGCGATCACGATCGCGATTTCGGTGGTGCTGTCCGGCATCGTCGCGCTGACCTTGTCGCCGGCGCTCGCCGCATTGCTGCTGAAGAGCGCGCACCACGAGAAAAAGGGCTTTTTCCGCTGGTTCGACAACCAGTTTGCCCGCATGACGGCGGGCTATACGCGCGCGGTCAAAGTCGTCATCAAGCGCTGCATCATGGGGCTCGTGTTCTTCGTGGCGTTGATCGCGCTCTCGGTGCTGATGGTGCGCTCGATTCCGTCCGCGTTCCTGCCGCCCGAGGACCAGGGCTATCTGCTCGGCGCGGTCATCATGCCGGACGCCGCGAGCCTCGACCGCACCGGCCAGGTATCGCAACGCGTCACCGACTACTTCAAGGATCGAGACGGGGTCGGCAGCATCACCACGATCGATGGGTTCAGCCTGCTCGACAGTCAGAACAAGAACAATGCCGGCACATTCTTCGTCGGTTTGAAGAGCTTCGACGAACGCTACACGCGGGCCAACATCAGGACGCAGAATGCGCGCGCGCTTCTGCTCGACGCGTATAAGTACTTCTCGAACGTGCAGGAGGGCATCGTACTGCCGGTCAATCCGCCGTCGATTCCGGGGCTCGGCACGACGGGTGGCACGGAGGTGTGGATCCAGAGTAAGGGTGACGGGAACATCTCACAGCTCGCGGGCGTGGTCGAGCAGTTTTTGCAGAGAGCGCGGGCGCGTAAAGAACTGACTCGCGTGACGTCGACATTCAATGCGTCGTCGCAGCAACTGATGGTCAACGTCGATCGCGACAAGTCGGAGACGCTCGGCGTGCCGGTCGAAGACGTCTATAGCGCGATGCAGACGATGTTCGGCTCGCTGTACGTGTCGCAGTTCAACCGCGCGGCCCGGCTGTGGCAGGTGATCCTGCAGGCGGAGCCGTCATATCGCCTGAAGCCGACCGATCTCGATCAGATCTTCGTGCGCAGCACCAACGGCACGATGGTGCCGATCAAGGCGTTGGCGACCTATCGCTATGTGACGGGCCCGGACCTCGTCACCCGGTTCAATAACTTTCCGGCCGTCAAGATCACGGCCAATGCGGCACCCGGCTTTAGCTCCGGGCAGGTGATCTCCACGCTCGAAGAGCTCGCCGCGCAGATGCCGGACGGCTACGACGTCGCGTGGAGCGGCGAAGCGTTCGAAGAGCGGCAGTCGGGCGGCACCTCCGGTCTCGTATTCGTATTCGGTCTCGTGATGGTGTTCCTGATCCTCGCCGCGCAGTACGAGAAATGGACGCTGCCGTTCGGCGTGCTGATGGCGGTGCCGTTCGCTCTGTTCGGCGCGCTGCTCGCGATCATGCTGCGCGGGCTGTCCAACGACGTCTACTTCCAGATCGGGCTGACGATGCTGGTCGCGCTCGCCGCGAAGAACGCGATCCTCATCTTCGAATTCGCGGTGCTCAACCGCGAGGGCGGCGCATCGGTCCTCGACGCGACGATGACCGCCGCGGAAGAACGGCTGCGTCCGATCGTGATGACCTCGCTCGCGTTCATTCTCGGCTGCGTGCCGCTCGCGATCGCGACGGGCGCATCGGCGAACAGCCGCCATTCGATCGGTACCGGTGTGATCGGCGGGATGCTGGGCGCGACGGCGATCGCGGTGTTCTTCATCCCGATGTTCTATTACCTGCTCGAATCGATGTCGTCGCGCTCGAAGGGAGGCAAAAAGTCGACGCCGGACGCGCAGCACAGTGGCGGCGCGGGACGGGAGCCCTCGGCGGTGGCCGGGCCCGGTGCGTCGAGCGAGGCGCCGTCCGCGCCGCGGGAAGGTGAATGACATGCGCGGCACGGCACCGACCCGTCTGCTCGCCTCCGTCATGCTGCTCGCGCTGAGCGGATGCCTGCTAGGCCCCAACTACCAACGCCCGGCGGTCGAGGTGCCCGCCACCTATCGTTTCGCCCAGGGCGAGGCCGCGGGCATCGCCAACGCCGTATGGTGGGAGCAGTTTCAGGACCCAGTGCTCGATCAGCTGATCGCCACCGCGCTGCAGGACAACCGCGACGTGAAGGTCGCGGCCGCCCGGGTCGACGAGTTTCGCGGGATGTTCGTGACCACGCGTTCGGGGCTGTTCCCGCAAGTCTCGGCAGGCGCCGAAGCGTCGCGCCAACGCGTCTCGCAGGCCGAAGCCGTGACGGTGCCCAAGGGCGTGAGCCCCGTCTACAACCAGTTCGACGCGACCTTGGCGGTGTCCTGGGAACTCGATCTGTTCGGCAAGGTGCGCCGCGAAACCGAGGCGGCGCGCGCAAATCTGCTCGCCAGCGAAGAGGGCCGCCGCGCGACGATTCTGACGCTGGTCAGCTCGGTCGCTTCGGCCTATATCAATCTGCGCAGTCTGGACCGGCAGCTCGAGATCGCGAAGGAGACCGTGCAAAGCCGCGCGGAATCGGTGCGCGTGTTCGAGGCGCGTTTCCGCTACGGCGAGGTCTCGCAGATGGAACTCGCGCAAAGCCAGTCGGAGTATCAAGCCGCGCAGGTCACGGTTCCGCAGCTCGAAGCGCAGATCGGCCAGCAGGAAGACGCGTTGTCGGTGTTGATCGGCAGGAATCCCGGCGCGATTCTGCGCGGCCGTGAGCTGGCGCAGATGGGCACGCCGCCGATTCCCGCGGGGCTGCCGTCCGAACTGCTCGAACGCCGTCCCGATCTGCTGGAGGCCGAGCAGACGCTGGTCGCGCAAAACGCGCTGATCGGCGCGGCGCGCGCGTTGTACTTCCCGTCGATTTCGCTGACCGGGCTGTTCGGTTCGGTCAGCGCGCAGTTCTCGAATCTGTTCACCGGACCGGCGCGCGCGTGGTCGTTTGCGGGCAGCGTCACGCAGCCGATCTTCACGGCGGGCAACATCACCGGCCAGGTGCATCAGGCCGAAGCGCGCCAGCAGGAAGCGCTGTACTCGTATGAAAAGGCGATCCAGGTGGCGTTTCAGGAGGTCGAGGACTCGTTGCTCTCCGTGCAGAAGACACATCAGGCACTCGATGCGCAAAACCTTCAGGTCGAAGCGCTGGTCACGTATGCGCACCTCGCTAGGCAGCGTTACGAAGGCGGCTATACGAGCTATATCGAAGTGCTCGATGCGGAGCGCAGCCTGTTCAACGCGCAATTGAGCTATGCGCAGACCCAAGGCGCGGTGCTGACCTCGTACGTCACGCTCTACAAGGCGACGGGCGGCGGCTGGGTGGCCGAGGCGGAAAAAATGACTGCACCGCCGGCCGGGCCGCAAGCGTCGCCAGCGATGGCGCCGGTCTCGCAGAACCTGACCGCGCCGGGTGGAACGTCGGGTGCAGTGGAGGCGAGATGACGGGCAACGAGCTGATCGCGTGCGAAGAGTGCGACCTGCTTCAGCTCGGCGCGCCGCCCGCCGCCGGCAATGCGTTGCGCTGCCAGCGTTGCCGCGCGGAGCTCAGGCGCGGACGATCGAACGGGCCCGAGTATGCGCTCGCATTCTCGTGCGCGTCGGCGGTGCTGCTCGTGATCTCGAACGCGTTTCCGATCGTCGGTCTGTCGCTGAACGGCAATATCGTACAGACGACGCTCGCGGGTTCGGTGCGCATGCTGTACACCCACGGCGCGTGGCCGCTCGCGTTGCTGGTCGGCCTCACGACGATCGTCACGCCGGTGCTGCAAACCGCGGCGATGCTGTGGCTGCTGCTGCCGCTGCACTTCGGGCGCGCACCGTGGCGCCCGGTCGAGTTCTTTCGCGTGTTTCAGCTCGCGCGGCCGTGGGGCATGACCGAGGTGCTGATCCTCGGTCTGCTGGTCGCGCTGGTCAAGCTCGCGCATATCGCGAAGGTGGTGCCGGGCACCGCGCTGTGGTCGTTCATCGCGCTGATGCTGCTGCTCGCGGCCGCGGCGGCGACGTTCGATCCGCGCGAAGTGTGGTCGCGCATCACGGCGGCGCGTGGCGCGCAAGGTTGGCAATTGCCGCCGATCCGCGTGCGCCGCAACGCCATCACGGCGTCCGCCTACGGGCTCGTGCTGTGCGAAGAATGCGGCCTGCTGCTCAAGCAGCCCGGCGGCGCGGGCAAGCATGTCTGTCCGCGCTGCAAGGCGCCGTTGCATCAGCGCAAGCCCGCAAGCCTGTCGCGGACCTGGGCGTATCTGGTCGCCGCGATGGTGCTCTATATTCCGGCCAACGTGCTGCCCGTGATGGACACGAGTTCGCTGTTCGGCTCGCAGAAGGACACGATCCTGAGCGGCGTGGTCTATCTGTGGGTATCGGGCTCGTGGCCGCTCGCGGTGCTCGTATTCATCGCGAGCATCGCGGTGCCGATGCTGAAGATTCTCGGCATCGGCTATCTCGCGTTGTCCACGCAGCTTCGTTGGCAATGGCTGCCCGGGCAGCGCACGCGGATCTATCGGCTGATCGAGCTGATCGGGCGCTGGTCGATGCTCGACATCTACGTGATCACGATGCTGGTCGCGCTGGTGCAGTTCCAGGCGCTCGCGACGATCAAGGCGGGCCCGGCGGCGGTCGCGTTCGGCGCGGTCGTCGTGCTGACCTTGCTCGCCGCGATGGCGTTCGATCCGCGCCTGATGTGGGACGCTATGGAGACCGAACGTGTCCACTCCGACTGAAGAGCCCGAGCTGCCCGCCGCCGAGCCGGTGCCGCGCTCGCGCTGGCGGATGCAACTGGTCTGGCTCGTGCCGATCGTCGCGATCCTGATCGGCGGTTGGCTCGCGGTGAAGGCGGTGATAGAGCGCGGCGAGCAGATCAGCATCAGCTTCAAGACCGGTGACGGTCTCGAAGCAGGCAAGACGAAGCTCAAGTTCAAGGACGTCGACATCGGCGTGGTCGAAGCGGTATCGCTGACGCCGGATCACAAGCGCGTGGTGGCCAAGGCCGAGGTGACGCGCGACGTGTCGGACCTGCTCGTCGACAACACGCGCTTCTGGGTCGTGCGTCCGCGCATTTCGGGCGGCACGGTGTCGGGGCTCGGCACGTTGCTGTCGGGCTCGTATATCGACGTCGATGTCGGCAATTCGCCGAAAGCACGACGCAGTTTCGTCGGCCTCGAGGAGCCGCCCGCGATCGCGAGCGACGTGCCGGGGCACGAGTACACGTTGCACGGAGTTGGACTCGGCTCGCTCGACGTGGGCACGCCGGTCTTTTTCCGCAGAATCCAGGTGGGCCAGGTCTCGTCGTTCCACCTGGACCCGGACGGCCGTGGCGTCACGGTGAAGGTGTTCGTCAACGCGCCCTACGACCGGTTCGTGAGAACCGACACGCGTTTCTGGCACGCGAGCGGTGTCGACATGTCGTTCGACAGCAACGGCTTGCGCCTCGAAACGCAGTCGATCGTGTCGATCATCATCGGCGGGATCGCGTTCGAATCGCCGCCGGGATCGCAGGTAGAGACGAGCGCCGATAGCGGCACCCGGTTCGAGCTGTACCCCAGGCGCGCCGACGCGATGGAGCAGCACGATCGCATCGTCGACAAGTACGTGGTGAATTTTACGGATTCCGTACGCGGTCTGACGGTCGGCGCACCTGTTGATTTCCGCGGCGTCGTGATCGGCGAAGTGACGGCGATCTACACGCGCTTCGATCCGAAGACGCGCCAGTTCAGCATTCCGGTCGAGATCAATCTCTATCCGGAGCGGTTCACGTCGCGCTATCGGAACGACGGCGCTGGCGACGGCGGACGGCTTGCCGCGGACCCGCGCGCGCTCGCGGACTTCCTCGTCGAGAGAGGCTTGCGCTTCCAGTTGAGAAGCGGCAATCCGCTGACGGGCCAGCTCTATCTCGCGGTGGATTTTTTCCCCGACGCGCCGAAGGCGTCGATCGACTGGACCAAGACGCCGCCCGAAATGCCCGCGACTCCGCGCACGCTGCAATCGCTTCAGGACTCGGTCACGCGTCTGCTGACCAAGATCAACAACATCCCGTTCGAGGATATCGGCAAGGACGCGCGCTCGACGCTGCGCACCACCAACGCGATGCTCGGGCAGCTCCACACCCAGGTCGTGCCGAAAGCGTTCGACACGCTGCTGTCGGCGCAATCCACGCTCGATTCGGCGAATGCCGCGCTGCAGCCGGACTCGTCGCTGCAGCAATCGACCGAGGACGCGATGCGCGAACTGACCCGTACCGCGGCGTCGCTGCGCACCTTGTCCGACTATCTGGCGCAGCATCCGGAATCGCTCGTGCGCGGCAAGTCGGAGGGCAAGAAGCCATGACAGATGCGACGGTCCGCTCATTGCCCCGCTTTTCGGTCCGCTTATCGGCCCGCTTTTCGGCCCGCTTTTCGGCCCGCCTCACGGCCTGCCTGATGCTCGCGCTCGCCGCTGCTCTGCTCGGCGCCTGCAAGTCGCCGGCGACGAACTTCTATACGCTGAGCCCCGACGAATCGCTGAGCGGCACCGGGGCGAGCCGGCCGATCGCGGCCGTGATCGGTCCGGTCACGATTCCCGAGATCGTCGACCGGCCGCAGATCGTCACGCGGATCGGCAACAACGAGGTCGAGGTCAACGAATTCGACCGCTGGGCGCAGCCGCTCGGTGGCGACATCGGCCGTGTGATCGCGGCCGATCTCGGCGCACTGCTGAACTCGCAGCAGATTTCGGTGTTCGATGCGGTACGCGATCCGTCCGTCGTCTGGCGCGTGCGGATCGACGTGATGCGCTTCGAGTCCGTGCCGGGGCGCGACGTCACCGTCGACGTGCTGTGGGCCGTGCGCCCGCCCGGCAAGATCCGCGCCGTCACCGGCCGCTCGGTCGCTCGCGAGAGCGTGTCCGGTCCCGGCTTCGAGCCGATCATCGCCGCGCATGATCGCGCGCTCGCCTCGGTGAGCCGCGATATCGCCGCCGCAGTGCAGGCGAGCCCCGCTCAATGACTCGTCGCGGCGCGACATGTCGCCACGCACGGCGCCCGACGCCGGGTGCCGCGCTGGCTCGCGCGCATAATAAGACCTTGGTCCGATTGCCACAGGCCAGGGCCAAATCCACGATTCAATCGATGCACGGCGCGTGCGTCCGCAGCGATCGTGACGCGCACCTTTCAGGAGTCTTCAGATGGACGCTGAAACGCTGTTGTCACAAAGCCAGGACATTGCCTCGAAAATCACCCGCGTGCTGCAAAAGCGCACGCAAATCGCGCAGCAGCATCTGAACGAACGGGTCACCGAAACGCTCGGCCTCGATCACGATGGCGCGCCGACTGCAAGCGCGATGCCCGCGCCATTCGATCCGCTGAGCGCGTGGCAATACACGGTGGATGCCGCGCTGCGTTCGCTGCTCTTCTGGGACACGCTATACCGGCGCGGCAACGAATTCGTCGAACGCAGCGTCAGCGGTCCGACGCCGGTGCTGCATTTCGAGTACGACATGCTGCTCGACGGCCGCACGTTCGAGCGGCCGGTCAACTATGCGCTGCTGCAACTCCGTCCGCTCGAAGGCGTGGGCGTCGACGTGCGCAAGCGCCCATATCTGATCATCGATCCGCGCGCGGGCCACGGCCCCGGCATCGGCGGCTTCAAGGACGATTCGCAGGCGGGCATCGCGCTGCGCGCGGGCTATCCCGTCTACTTCGTGGTGTTCTTTCGCGACCCCGAACCCGGTCAAACTCTGCTCGACGTGTGCAATGCCGAGCAGCGATTCGTGCGCAAGGTGCGCGCGCTGCATCCGGACAGTCCGAAGCCCGCGATCATCGGCAATTGCCAGGGCGGCTGGGCGGCGATGATGCTCGCCAGCTCCGACCCCGAGGAGACCGGCCCGATCGTCATCAACGGTGCCCCGATGTCGTACTGGAGCGCCGCCTGGAGCGAAGGCGAGGGCGACAACCCGATGCGCTATGCGGGCGGCATGCTGGGCGGCGCGTGGCTCGCGTCGTACGCGGCGGATCTCGGCAACGGCAAGTTCGACGGCGCGTATCTGGTGCAGAACTTCGAGAACCTGAACCCCGCCAACACGTTCTGGGACAAGTACTACCACCTGTATTCGAACGTCGATACCGAACCGCCGCGCTTTCTGGAATTCGAGCGCTGGTGGGGCAGCTACTACCTGATGAATCGCGAAGAGATCGAATGGATCACGCGCAACCTGTTCGTCGGCAACAAGCTGTGGTCGGGCGGTGTGACGAACAGCAGCGGCCAGGCGTTCGATCTGCGTGAAATCCGCTCGCCGATCGTGCTGTTCGCGTCGATGGGCGACAACATCACGCCGCCTCAACAGGCGTTCAACTGGGTGGCGGACCTGTACGGCAGCACCGAGGAGATCAAGGCGCGCGGCCAGGTGATCGTCGGTCTGACGCACCAGAACATCGGGCATCTGGGCATTTTCGTGTCCGGCAAAGTCGCGAAGAAAGAGCACAGGCAGATCGTCTCCGTGCTCGAGACCATCGAGACGTTTCCGCCCGGGCTCTACGGCATGACCATCAACGAGACGAGGAACGCGGCCGGAGAGATCGATTACGAAGTGGAATTTCATGAGCGGCGGCTCGAGGAGATTGCCGCGCGCTTGAACCGCTTCGGCCGCATCGACGAAAAGCCGTTCGAAGTGGTCGCGGCGGTGTCCGATATGAATCAGCGCATGTATGAACTGTTCGCGCAGCCGTTCGTGCAGGCGATGTCGAACGAAACGAGCGCCCGCATGCTGCGCCAGTTCCATCCGCTGCGCTGGCAGCGCTGGGCCGTTTCCGCGATGAACCCGTGGCTTGGCTGGCTGCCGGCGGCGGCGCAGTCGGTGCGTGAGAATCGTCAGCGGACCGGCGCGGATAACCCGTGGAGCAAGCTCGAACGCAATGGCTCGCAAATGATCAGCGCGTCGCTCGACTATTACCGCGCGATGCGCGACGCGGCGACCGAGGCCGGCTTCTTCAGCGTGTACGCGAACCTATATGCGACGTATTTGAGCAAGCCGGCCGCCGATGGCGCGCCCGCGCAGGCCGGCGCGATCGATCCGCGCGAGTTGCCGTTCGTGCGCACGGTGTTGGAGGCGATCGGCGACGGCGGCTACACGGAGGCGCTCGCGCGCGCGGCCTTCCTGTTGTCGCGAAGGGGCGAGTCGTTGCCGCTCGCGCGCTACGAGTTGCGCAAGGAGATCGCCGAAAGCTACGCGGAGTATCTGCCCGACATCAGCAGCGATCACTGGCGGCGCATCCGGGGCGAGCAGGAAATCATCGTCAGCCTCGAACCGGACCAGGCGATTGCGACGCTGCCTAAGCTGCTTTCCCATAGCGAGGACCGCGAGCGCTTTCTGCAACTGCTCGACAAGCTGGCGAGCGACGAGCGCGTGTTGAACGCGTCGCCCGACGCCGCGCAAAAGGACGCGTTCGAACGCATCCGCGCGGTGCTGGGTTCGCGAGTGAACCGCAAGCGCGACGCCCGTTTGCCTGACCCCACGCGCATGTGAGCGAGCGGCGCGTTGCGCGGCCGGATGCAAGCATGACGCAATGGCAAGCACGGCGCCCGTCAGCCGGGCGCATCGCGCGTCACGAATCTGACGCGCTGTACACACGAGGAATAAGCCGATGGAAAAGCACGCGAAGTATCAGCGCCTGATCGAGTTCTGCCAGACGCTGCCGGCGATGCCGACAGCGGTCGCGCACCCGTGCGACCAGAGTTCGCTGCAGGGCGCGGTGGAAGCGGCGGGCATGGGCCTGATCGCGCCGGTTCTCGTCGGGCCACGCGTCCGTATCGAAGCGATCGCCGCCGAGCACGGCATCGACATCTCGGACTTCACGATCGTCGATGCAGCGCATAGCCATGCCGCTGCCGCCGCAGCCGTGCAACTGGTGCGCGAAGGCAAGGCCGAGGCCATGATGAAGGGCAGCCTGCACACCGACGAGCTGATGGCCGAGGTGATTCGCCGTGACATCGGCCTGCGCACCGAGCGGCGCATCAGCCATTGCTTCGTGATGGACGTGCCCGCGTACGAGAACGCGCTGATCATCAGCGACGCCGCGATCAACATCGCGCCGACGCTCGAAGAGAAGGTCGACATCCTGCAGAACGCGATCGATCTTGGGCACGCGCTGAAATTTGAAGAAGTCCGCGTGGCGATCCTGTCCGCGACCGAGAGCGTCAATCCGAAGATTCCATCGACGGTGGAAGCGGCGGCGCTGTGCAAGATGGTGGACCGCGGGCAGATCACCGGCGGTCTCGTCGACGGTCCGCTTGCACTCGACAACGCGATCAGCCTCGAAGCCATGCGCATCAAGAAGATCGAATCGCGGGTGGCGGGACGCGCCAATGTACTGGTGGTGCCGGACCTCGAAGCGGGCAACATGCTGGCGAAAAGCCTGTCGTTTTTGGCCGGCGCGGACGCGGCGGGCATCGTGCTAGGCGCGCGCGTGCCGATCATTCTGACGAGCCGCGCGGATTCGCTGTCGACGCGTCTCGCGTCGTGCGCGGTCGCCGCACTGGTGGCGAAGGCAAGGCGCGAGGCCGCCAAGGTGGTCGGGTGACGCCATGTCGGATGTGATCCTCGTATTGAACGCAGGCTCGTCGAGCCTCAAGTTCCGAGCCTTCGACGCGCAACACGCGCAACTCGAGCTGATTCTGCGCGGCCAGATCGAAGCGCTTTACACGAACCCGCGTTTTCGCGCGACCGATCGCGACGGCAACGTCAGCTCGCACGAATGGGGCGACGGCCATCGCCTCGGCCATCAGGGCGCGATCGAATATCTGGGCGGCTTCTTGCGCGAGCACGGCAGCGGCAATCAACTGAAGGCGGTCGGGCATCGTGTCGTGCATGGCGGACAGCGCTTTGTCGGCCCCGTCCTCGTGACCCCCGAGGTCATCGACCAGCTGGACAGCCTGAGCCCGCTCGCGCCGCTGCATCAGCCGCATAACCTCGCGCCGATCCGCATCCTTGCGCAACTGCGTCCCGACCTTCCACAGGTCGCGTGCTTCGACACCACGTTTCATCGCACGCAGACCGAGACCGCGCAAGCCTATGCGCTGCCGCCGTCGATTACCGACCACGGCGTGCGGCGCTATGGCTTTCACGGGCTTTCGTACGAATACATCGCAAGCGTGCTGCCGCAGATCGCGCCGGACGCGGCGGCGGGGCGCACCGTGGTCGCGCATCTGGGCAACGGCGCGAGCATGTGCGCGATGGTCGCGGGCAAGAGCGTGGCCAGCACGATGGGCTTTACGGCGGTGGAAGGCCTGCCGATGGGCACGCGTTGCGGCAGTCTCGACCCCGGCGTGATTCTTTATCTGCTCGACGAGCTGAAGATGGATTCGCAGGCGATCGCGGACCTGATTTACAAGGGCTCGGGTCTTCTCGGCCTGTCGGGCATCGGGGGGGACATGCGCGTGCTGCTCGACAGCGACGACCCGCGCGCGCGTTTTGCCATCGACGTCTACACCTACCGCATCGGGCGAGAGCTCGGCAGTCTCGCGGCGGCGATGCAAGGTATCGACGCGCTGGTGCTGACGGCCGGCATCGGCGAGCACGCGGTCGAGATCCGCGAGCGCATCGTGCGGGACGCCGCGTGGCTCGGCGCCGAACTCGACGACGCGGCCAATCGGGCGAACGGGTCGCTGATAACGACCGCTTCGAGCAAGCTGGCGGTCTGGGTCGTGCCCACCAACGAGGAACTGATGATTGCCCGTCACACGCGCGCTATCGCCCCATAGAGGAGTTTCACCATGTCTGTCGAGCAACCGCGTTTGATTCTCGAAGGTGCGAAGGCCCTCGTGACCGGCGTCGCCAACGAGCATTCGATTGCCTATGGATGCGCGAAGGCGTTTCGCGAGCTCGGCGCGAGCGTCGCGCTCACCTATGCGAACGACAAGGCGCTTCCTTATGTGGAACCGATCGCCAAAGCACTCGATGCCGAGATCTTCATGCCGCTCGACGTAACGGGCGAGGACGAAATGGAGGCCGTGTTCGACCGGATCGAGAAAACATGGGGGGAACTCGACATTCTCGTTCACTCCGTTGCATGGGCGCCCAAAGCGGATCTGCAGAGCGGCTTGCTGCAATCGTCGCGCGAGGGCTTCCTGAGCGCGATCGATATCTCGTGCCATTCGTTCGTGCGGATGGCGCGCCTCGCCGCGCCGCTGATGAAAGACGGCGGCACCATGCTGACGATGAGCTACTACGGCGCGAACAAGGTGGTGCCGAATTACAACCTGATGGGCCCTGTCAAGGCGGCGCTCGAAGCGTGTGCGCGCTATCTTGCGTTCGAGCTGGGACCGAGGGGCATCCGCGTGCACGCGATTTCTCCCGGACCGCTGCAGACTCGCGCTGCTTCGGGCCTGAGGGATTTCGAGCTGCTGCTCAACGAAGCGGTGCAGCGCGCGCCGCTCGGCGAACTGGTCGACATCATGGACGTCGGCTATACCTGTGCGTTTCTGGCCACGCCGTATGCGCGGCGAGTGTCCGGTTCCACTTTGTATATCGACGGCGGATTGAACATCGTTGCTTAGGGTCTGGAGGAGTAAGCATCATGGCTGAACTGTTTCTTGGAAACGTCGAGGAAAGCGTCTCCGACGAAGAGATCGGCGAGTTCCTGATTCGCTACGGGTTCCCGCGCTTCAGTTCGATCCAGCGGGTGCACGGCACGGGTTCGCGGCCGGGCGCCGTGGTCATTTTCGACGACGTGCCCACGGACGGGCTGCGCATACTGCAAAACCGCGTGCATAACCTGTTCTGGAAGAACCACACGATCGTCGCGCAGCTGCTGCCGGAGCGCGACGAGTCGTAACGGGCGACGGGGAGCCGGACATGGGTCTGTTGTCGTGGCTGACGAAGCGCACCGCTGCCGAAGGGGGCGACGATCGGCAGGCGCAGGAAATCGTCGAGCGGATCGTCGGGCTCTGTCCGTCGTTGCGGCTCGCGCGCAACTATGCGTCGCGCCTGCGGCCCGCCGCGCAACACACGCTCGCCTATCTGGACCGGCTCGCCGATGAAGTGCCACCCGCGCGCGAAGCGAGCGCGGCGGCGTGGGCGATGGACCCATACATCCACGCCTTTTTCGCCACACCCGACGACGTCTGCCCGGTCTTCAACCGCTCCCACGAGCTGAATCAGTTCTTCAGCGACCATCCCGTTACCGATCCGGTCTTCGCGGTGCTCGGCATGGCCTTCGACGAGCGGCGCGTTTTCGGCGTCGGCCAACGAGGCGAGACGACCCAGACCGACCTCGCGCAGACGACCCTCAACTTCAGCGATCACCAGGTGCGCGTGTGCGGCGAGTCCGAAGCCGCGTTGCGGCATGAAATCTTGTTGCGGATCGTCGATCAGCTCGTGCTCGAAGGCCTCGGCAAGATCGAGGCCGAGACGTCGCGGCAGGACGAATTGGAACGTGAAAGGGCGCTGCTGAAAACGCGTCTGACGATTCTCGAACGGCAAGGAGCGGGCGTGCGCTCGCTGCTGGGTAGCGACGCGTCGTCGAATTACGCGGAGGTGGCGAAACTGCAGGCGCAGATCGAAGAGAACGATCAGGCTCTGGCGCAGCTGGGCCTGAAGACCGAGGCACTGGAGCGGCATCTCGACGTGATGTGCGGTGTGCTGCAGGCGCCGGACGCGCATGTCTACGTGCGCAAGAGCAAATACCGGCTCGACAGGATGAACGTCGTCGTGGAAGAGGGAGATGCGCGTCCCGCGCACGAAATCGAGTTTCGCCTTGCGCATCTGCCGGCAAGTCCCAGTGCGATGCGGGTTTTCTCGACGGTGCGTTTCCGACGCGCTGATTTTTCGCCGCCCCTCAGCGACCTCGCGCAAGCGCACCGCCTGATCTGATGCGAGCCATGCCCGCTATTTGCCGGCAACCGGCTCCACGGCGATGGCCACGGCCTCGGTATAGACCGCTTGCATCTGGTCGCCTTTCTTGATCCGCTTCAGCTGTTCAGGGTCCTGCACGACCAGATCCACCAAATTGCCTTGCGGGCCTTTCAGCGTGACCACACCGCTCTGGTGATCGACCGCGATCACGTTAGCCATGATCGTCACCTGGCGTGAGGCCGAGCCGCCGGGTTTCGCGCCTGCCGGTGTGCGATCGAGCGTCTGCGTTTCGTTGGCGGTCAGCGGCGCGTTGCCCTTTTTCAGCATGAGAGTCAGCGCCTGCGAATACTCGGCCTTGACCACGTCGCCGACCTTGATCTGATCGAAGTTGCGCGCTTCCTCGCCGACCACGACCTGCACGACCTTGCCCTTCGGGTCCTTCAGCAGGACGGTGCGCGTTTCCGGCTCGATGCCGACGACCGTCGAGGTGGTTTTGACCGTGCCCGACACCGTGACTTTGCCGGGCTCGCTCTTGACCGTGACCGGTGCCTCCGTCTGACCGAACCCCGTATTCGCGACACACACGAGCGCCGCCGCGATGATCAGTTTGCGGTTAATCATTCTGTTCCCCTTGCGTGGTCAATTGACGGTGTAACCCCGGCCCGACATGCATGCGGCGAAAGCGCGATTGAACGTGTCCATCGCGCCCTGTGTTTGCGCCTGCGAATTTGCCGCGGCCGCGCGCCGGTTCTGCCGCGCGCGCGATCCACCGACCATCGTGCCGGTCGCCGCGCCGATCGCCGCGCCCTTGCCGGCGTCGCCCGCAATCGCGCCGATGATTGCGCCGCCGGCCGCGCCGCGCGCCGCGCCCTGCACGCGCTCGCCGCCTCCCACCGCGGGGCCGGAAGGCGGGGGCGGGGCGTTGGCGACCTGGGTCGGATCGATGCCGGTATTGTTTTTCGCCCACGCATAGCAGGCCCCTTCGTCCTGCTGCTGTTGCTGCGGGCCCTGCCCTCTGGCCGGATACGCTATCGGCCTCGATTGCGCGATGCCTTCCAGCGACAGCGACGCCGTCAACGCGGCAATAACGGCATATTTCGTCGATTTGTTCACGACAGCTCCTTGCGTGGGCACACGCGGGTGCGAGTCGCCAGCTGCCTGTTGGTGCAGGCGTGAGGGCGCAACCGGCACCCGTGAATGGGAATTCTGATGGGACCGGTTGCCGCGCGGTGGATGCGCAGCAATGGCAGGTTCGCTTTCATCATGGCGTCGCGGGCTTGTTTGGCGCAATCGGACCAAGGTCGTATTTGCAATATCGTTTGTGATTTCCAAACTGTATTCATGCAACAGGTGCAGGTCGTTTCCATTGCTTCGGAGAACTGTCTGTCGAAGATTATGGCCGTGGACTGCCGCGTAGCGATGCAGCCCGAGGCCGCTGACGAAGCGCAAGGGGAAGCATCGATGGACCGCGATTCGCGTGCGCGTGCACGCACCATCCCGTTTGCTACGGCGCTCGACGACGAGCCGAGGCGCGCGCGACGCGTCAGCCATGTGCTGGGCGCCGCGCTTCTGGCGTGCTGCGGCGCGTTCTCCGTTGCGGTGTCGCTGGCGCAGGCGCCGGCCGCGAACGCCCCGGCGAACGCGGCCAACGCGCCCATTCCCGCGGCGACGCTCGACAAGCTCGTCGGGCCGATCGCGCTGTATCCGGACGACCTGATCGCGATCATCCTGCCTGCGTCCACCTATCCGGTGGAAATCGTGCAGGCCGACCGGTTTCTCGACCAGTACAAGAACAACAAGTCGCTGAAGCTCAACGACGCGTGGCACGATCCGGTGAAGGCGCTGCTGAATTACCCCGACATCGTCAAGAACATGAGCACCGATCTCGACTGGACGATCGATCTCGGCGAAGCCGTCGTGGCCGATCAGGGCTCGGTGCTCGAAGCGATTCAGCGCTTCCGGCGCCAAACGCAGTCGGCGGGGCATCTGAAATCCGACGACAAGCAGGTCGTGGTCGTCGAAAAGGAAGTGATCAAGATCCAGCCGGCCGATCCGCAGGTGATCTACGTACCGCAATACAACCCGCAGACCGTCGTGGTGGCCAGTGCACCCGTGACCTACGCGTATGCGCCCACGCCATATCCGGCCTACTACTATCCGTACGCGCCCGGCGCCGCGCTCGCGACGGGGCTGATCTGGGGCGCGGCGATTACCGCCGCCTGGAACGGCGGGCACTATGAAACGCATTACGGGGGCGGCGGCAACAACAACATCAACATCAACCGCGAAAGAAACGTCGAGCGCGGCGATAGAACTGTTAACCGGGGCGATAGGAACGTCGAGCGCGGCAATATCAACACCGGCAATGTCAACGACATCAACCGCGGCGGCGGTCGCGGGCAGGGAGGCGGCACCTCCGCATGGACCCCGGACAAGAAGCCGGGCCAGGTCAGCGGTATCTCGGATCGTTCGGCGCGCACGCAGCGGGTCGGCGATCCGCCGTCGCGCGGCGGCGGCGCGGGTGCGGGTGCGGGCGGTGGGTTGGCAGGCGGCAACCGCGGCGGAGCGGGCGGCGTTGCCGGCGCGAACTTTGCGGGTGGCGGCGCTGGCGGTGCTGGCGGCGGTGCGGGCGCGAACTTTGCGGGTGGCGGCGCTGGCGCGCAAGGGCGGCCGCAGCCGTCCCAGCGTCCGACGGCGTCGACGGGCGCACGCGGCGGCGATGCGTTCAGCAGCTACGGCTCGGCGCGCGATGCGCAAGCCAGTAGCGCGCGCGGCGCGGCGAGCCGCCAGTCGGCGGCGCGTGGCGGCGGAGGCGGATACGCCGGTGGCGGTGGATTCGGCGGCGGTGGCGGCGGCGGATTTTCCGGCGGCGGGCGTGGCGGTGGCGGATTCACGCCGCGGGCCGGTGGTGGCGGCCGCGGCGGCGGACGGCGATAAGGAGCAGCCATGAGCGGGCAGAGCATCACCGGAAAGCGCGCACGCGACGTTTCGCGGCGACGCGTGGCCTCATCGCGGCGGCTGTGCGCGATGGTGCTCGCGCTGTCGGTTCCGTTGGCGGCGTTCGCCGCAGGGCAGCGCACTTTCGCCACCCCGGAAGACGCGGTCGCCGCGCTGTCCAGCGCGCTGAAGACCGACGACGAAGCGTCGCTCGTCGCGATCTTCGGCGAAGCGCACAAGAGCCTCGTGGTCTCGCCGGATCAGGCGGAGAACGAGGCGAACTGGGCCAAGGCGAGCAAGGAGCTCGACGCCTATCACGTGCTCGACGACAGGGGACCGAACCGGCGGATTCTGCTGGTCGGCGACGAGGCGTGGCCGATGCCGATACCGATCGTCAAGGACGGCGGCGGCTGGCGCTTCGCGACCGAAGAGGGCGAAGAAGAACTGATCAATCGACGCATCGGCTCCAACGAACTCGCAGCGATCAGGGTGCTGGAGGCTTATCTCGACGCGCAGCGCCAATATGCGTCGCGCGACCGGAACCACGACGGCCTGCACGAATACGCGCAGAAGCTGGCCAGCACGCCGGGCAAGCAGGACGGTCTCTACTGGCATACCGACGAAAACAGCGACGAAGAGGAGAGTCCGTTCGGCCCGCTCGTCGCCGCCAGCTCCGAATATCTGAAAGGCCACGCGGCGGGCGATCCTTACCGGGGCTACCAGTTCCAGATCCTGACGCGGCAGGGCAAGAACGCGCCGGGCGGCGCGTTCAGCTACGTAATCAACGGGCACATGATCGCGGGGTTCGCGATGGTCGCTTATCCGGCGCAGTACGGCAAGAGCGGCGTGATGACCTTCGTGGTCAGCAACAACGGCGTGATCTACCAGAAGGACCGTGGCCCGCATGCGCCGCCGGTGACCGAATTCAACCCGGATCACACGTGGCAGCGCGTCAAGGATTCGCTCTGAACCGCTCGGGGTCGGCAGTGGCCACGCCCGCGCCGCGCGCCCGTGCTTCCGTCGGCTCCGCTTTCGTACTCGAGGCGCTACGTTGAACCACCCACCTGGCGTCACCGGCCTCGCGTCAGCCACGCCACCCGCGCGCGGGTGGCGCTCCGCGTTTCCGCCCGCGCAATGGCTGCGAAGCTATCAGCCGCGCTGGCTCGCGAAAGACGCGGTCGCCGGTGTGACGCTCGCGGCCTATGGCATTCCGGTATCGCTCGCGTATGCGTCGCTCGCCGGCGTGCCGCCGCAATACGGCATCTACGGCTATCTGGTCGGCGGCCTCTGTTACGCGCTGTTCGGTTCGTCGCGCCAGCTCGCGGTCGGCCCGACCTCGGCGATCTCGATGCTGGTCGGCGTGACGGTCGCGACGATGGCCGACGGTGATCCGGCGCGCTGGGCTTCGATCGCAGCGCTCACGTCGGTGCTGATCGCGTGCATGTGCGTGATCGGCTGGCTGCTGCGCCTAAGTTCGCTCGTCAGCTTCATCAGCGAGACGATTCTGCTCGGCTTCAAGGCGGGCGCCGCGCTAACGATCGCGATGACCCAGTTGCCGAAGCTGTTCGGCGTGAAAGGCGGCGGCGAATTTTTCTTCGAACGGATTGCCGTACTGTGGGGGCAGCTTCCGCTGACCAATGTCAGCGTGTTCGCCTTCGGTATCGTTTGCATCGCGTTGCTGCTGCTCGGCGAAAAGCTTCTGCCGGGGCGTCCGGTGGCGCTCGCCGTGGTCGCTGCGTCGATCGTCGCGCTGTCCGTCACGTCGCTGGCCAGCCGCGGCTTTACGCTGGTGGGTGCGCTGCCTCAGGGCTTGCCTGAATTCCGTCTGCCGGGGCTGCGGGTAAGCGATGTCGATGGCATCATCCCGCTCGCGTTCGCGTGCCTGTTGCTCGCCTATGTCGAGAGCGTGTCGGCCGCGCGCGCGCTCGCGCAGGCACATGGTGACGAGATCGACGCCCGCCAGGAATTGCTCGGGCTCGGCGCGGCCAATCTTGCCGCGGGATTGTTCCAGGCGTTTCCGGTCGCGGGCGGGCTGTCGCAATCGTCGGTGAACGACAAGGCCGGCGCGAAAAGCCCGCTGGCGCTGGTCTTCGCGTCGCTGGCGATCGGCTTCTGTCTGATGTTCCTCACCGGACTGCTCGCGAATCTGCCCAACGTCGTGCTGGCGGCGATCGTGCTCGTGGCCGTGAAAGGCCTCGTCGATGTCCGCGAATTGCGTCATGTGTGGCGCGTGAGCCGCTTCGAATTCGCGATTTCGATGGTGGCGTTCGCGGCGGTGCTGCTGTTGGGCATCCTGAAGGGCGTGATCGTCGCGGTGCTGGTGTCGATGCTGCTGATCATTCGCCGCGCCGCGCATCCGCATGTCGCGATGCTCGGGCGTATTCCCGGCACGCGCTATTTCTCCGATCTCGAACGTCATGCCGAGAACGAGACGATTGCGCATGTGCTGGCGGTGCGGGTCGAGGCGTCGCTGCTGTACTTCAACGTCGAGCACGTGCGCACGACGATCTGGCGCATGATCCGCGCCGCGCCCGAGCCGGTGCGGCTCGTGATCTGCGATCTGTCGGCGTCGCCGGTCGTCGATCTGGCGGGCGCGCGCATGCTCAAGGCGATGCACGTCGCGCTGCAGGCGGCGGGCACCGGGATGAAGGTCGTCGGCGCTCACGCGGACGTGCGCGACCTGCTGCGCGCCGAGGGGCTCGAGGTTCGTGTCGGCCACATCAGCCGACGCGGCTCGGTGGCCGACCTCGTCGACGCATTCCAGCAAAACGGCGATCTCGCGGACGAAGCGGGTCGCGGATGATCTCGAGGAGAAAACCAAATGTCACGTCAATTGCTTCCCGGCGCGTGCGCGCTCACACACGACGCCGTGCACTCCCTCACGATCACGCAGTGGCTGACGGCAGCGGCGCTGCTCGCGAGCCCCGTCTTGTGCCATGCAGCGAACCTGAACTTTCTGAAAGACACGCCCGTCGCCTACATGCACGAAGCCGACCGTAAAGCGCTAAACGATGCGGCGCAAAAGGCGCTCGATACGAAAAAGGATGGCGAATCGTACGAGTGGAGCAATGCGGGCACCGGCAATTCCGTTTCGATCACGGGCACGGTGACGCCGCAGGATACGACGAAGGACGGCGATCGAACCTGCCGGACCGCGACGCTGACCGCGGTTGCGAAAGGACAGACCCAAACCTGGACGCCGATCGTCTGCAAAACCGGCGATGGACCGTGGAAGGTACTGAAGAGATAAGCGCCTGCGCGTCGCTCGATACGAACCATTTGCGCTGTTGATGCATAATTTGCCCAGCGTTTCGCGGCTCATGCACAAGGCAGACACATGGAACACTCTTACGCTAACGACGATACCGGCAATCTGATCCTGCTCGAACACGTCAACCTGAAAATCCCCAACCAGATTCTCGCGACCGCCTTCTACGTCACCGGCCTCGGGCTCACGCGCGATCCGTTCGTGATGACCGGGGTCGAGAATATGTGGATCAACATCGGCCGCTCGCAGATTCACTTGCCGCACGGGGCGGCGCAACGTTTGCGCGGCAGTGTCGGTCTCGTGGTGGGTGAACTCGACGCGCTGGTGAGGCGTTTGCGCTCGGTCGAGCCGCTGCTCGCCGGCACCGGGTTCGGCTGGACGGAGCGCGCAGGCAGTGTCGAAGTGACGTGTCCATGGGGCAACCGCTACGAGTGCCTCGATCCCGTCGATCGATCCGCGTCGGCTCCGTGGTCGCAAATCGATCTGGGCATCGCGTTCGTGAAGATGGATGTGCCAGTCGGCAGCGCGCTGCCTATCGCGCGCTTTTACCGCGATATGTTCGATGCGCCCGTCGACATCGAAGAGAAGCATGGCTTGCACCGGGCGATGATCGACATCGGCACGCATCAGCAACTGCTGTATGCGGAGACAACCGAGCCCGTTCCTGAATACGACGGACACCACATCGCCATTTACACGGCGGCTTTTTCGGAGCCGTTCAGGCGGCTCGCCGAAAAAGGCCTCGTATATGGAGAGGAGCCACATCAATACCGGTTTGCCGACCTCGTCGATCTGGCCTCCGGGGAGCGTTGCTTCAGGCTCGAGCACGAAGTGCGCAGCCTGCATCACCCGCTTTACGCGCGACCTCTGGTAAACCGCAATCCGGAACAGACCGACCGAAACTATCTGCAGGGCGCCGATTGGCGCGGCGGGCGGTTCTGATCGGCTCAATGAGCGGTCTATTCAGTGATAAAACTCATGAGCGTATTCGACGAAGACAAGATCGGCTGCCATTGGCACGTGTTCGCTCCGACTGCGGCGGCAGATCCCGTGGGAAACGCCACGCCGGCTGTTCGGTTTCGACGCGTAGTCCACTCGTCGCAACGTAGGTGAAAACGATCACCAGGGCGGCCGTGACTGGCGACAACGGTGCGCGCCGATCGCTTGCCACTCCTTAACGCTTTACTCTAGAAAATCCACAACACATCGCCTAACCTTAATCGAGCCGGTTTGCCGCGGACCCGTGCATCACTTCTCCCCTCTGCGAAGCCGACCCATCCTGACAGAGCTAAACAACGATTCGAAGCCGTACGCTTTTGTTGTCTGCGAGGGTTGCGCCACCGTGTTCTTTCACGCTGTCGTCCGCGTGGATCCATGTCGCACTCCTGCGCTGCAATCCATAGGAATATAAAAAGCTAGGAGACGCTAATGCCATTCAACCGTATTCAGGGAATTGTCGGCCTGCCACTGCTCGCCATCGCGTTCGGCTTGCCCGCGGCTCATGCCGCCGACGAAGTTCAGAACAGCACGACCACCACCGCCGCGCCGGTGCCATCGACGCTTCAGCCCGTCACCCAGGATCAGCTCGATCGCGCCGGCAGCATGACGGCGGTCTGGCTGCATTCGAACGGCTCGTATGCGCAGACGCGCTATTACCCGGGCTCGCAGATCAACAGGACGAACGTCGCGAAGCTCAAACCGGTGTTCATCTTCCAGACGGCTGTCAACGAATCGATGGAAACGGCGCCGATCGTGAAGGATGGCGTGATGTTCCTGACCACGTCGTTCAATCATGTGTACGCGATCGATGCGAAGACGGGCAAGGAGTACTGGCATTACAAGCACAAGATGGGTCCGGTCACGACGTTCTGTTGCGGACCCAACAACCGTGGCGTCGCGATTTCGGGTGACCGGCTCTATATGGGCACGCTCGACTCCAAGCTCGTCGCGCTCGACGCCAAAACCGGCAACGTGCTGTGGCAAACCCAGATCGCCGATCCCGACCAGGGCTACTCGGAAACGATGGCGCCGGCGGTCGTCGACGGCAAGGTGTTGATCGGCACGAACGGCGGCGAGTACGGCATTCGCGGCTTCGTGAAGGCGTATGACGCGAATTCCGGCCAGTTGCTGTGGACTTTCTACACGATTCCCGAAACCGGCCAGGAAGGCGTGTGGGCGACCAAAGACGCGACCGGCCGCGACGAGAAGCGTGACATCGACGCAGAGAAGAAGCAGCTGGCCGACAAGGGCGGGGACTTCTACAAGACGCTCGGCGGCGGCGTGTGGATGACGCCGGCGATCGACCGGAAAACGAACACGGTTTACTTCATGGTCGGCAATCCGTCGCCGGACCTGTATGGCGCGATCCGGCCGGGAGACAACCTCTATACGGACTCGCTCGTTGCGATCGATCTCGACACCGGCAAGTACAAATGGCACTACCAGTACGTGCCGCACGACGTCTGGGACCTCGACGCGGTAAGCCCGCCGGTGCTGATCGACGTGCGCGACAACGACGGCAAGATGATCCCCGGCATCGTGCATGCGGGCAAGACCGGTCACGTGTACGTGCATGATCGTGCGACCGGCCGTCTGATCCGCTTCTCGCAGGCGATGATTCCGCAGGAAAGCATGTGGACGCTGCCGACCGCGGCCGGCGCGCGCATGTTGCCGGGCGCGAACGGCGGCGTCGAATGGTCGCCGATCGCGTTCGATCCGCAGACGCGTCTCGTCTACGCGGCCAACCTGCATCAGCCGATGACGTACCAGGTCGAGGACGCCGCCTATCCGGGCGGCAGCAAGCTGTGGCTCGGCGGCGCGTTCAAGGTGATCCCGTCCGAGGCGCAATGGGGCAAGCTGTCGGCCGTCAACGTCGACACCGGCAAGATCGCGTGGGACTACAAGACCGACCAGCCGCTGATCGGCGGCGTACTCGCGACGGCGGGCGGCCTCGTGTTCAACGGCGAGGGCAACGGCCTGTTCCGCGCGTTCGATGCCGCGAACGGCAAGAAGCTGTGGGAGTTCCAGTGCGGCGCGGGCGTCAACGCGCCGGCCGTGTCGTACACGCTCGACGGCAAGCAATACGTGGCGGTCGCGGCGGGCGGCAATACGCAGCTCGACTACAAGCGCGGCAATAGCGTCATCGTGTTCGCGGTGCCATGAGGGGGCCGGCGCCGCGGGGAGCGCCGGGTGGGGCGCGCGCTGCGTGGATGGCGCTGCTGTGCGGCGGATTGATCGCCGCATGGCTGCCGTCGGGCGCGCGCGCCGACGCCGAGGCGGGCAAGGCGAAAGCGCAGGTGTGCGTGGCCTGTCACGGACCGATGGGCAATTCGACCAATCCGGACTATCCGATCCTGGCCGGCCAAACCGCGCGCTATATATATCTGGAACTGAAGGACTTCAAGCAGGGACGGCGCAGCGATCCGCGCATGTCGCCGATGGCGGCGAACCTGTCGGCCGAGGACATGCAGGACCTCGCCGACTACTTCGCCGCGCAGAAGCCCATATCGGTGCAGTTCAAAGCGGATGGCGCCAGCATAGAAGCGGGCAGCAGGAAGGCCGCCGAGGTGCTGTGCACGATGTGCCACCTGGGCGGCTTTTCCGGGCAGAACGAGATTCCGCGCGTCGCGGGCCAACATTATCAGTACATCGTCAAAGAGTTGCAGGACTTTCGCTCGCACACGCGCACCAACGATGCGGGCAACATGGCCAGCGTGACGCGTAATCTGACCGACGACGACATCCATCATCTGGCCGCCTATATCAACAATCTGCAGTAGCGGGGAAGACACGATGACAGACATGATCACTCGGTCACTTGTGGCCGCCGTTCTGCTCGCCGCCGCGTTCGGCGCTTGCGTGCCGGCGCTCGCGCAGGACCAGGGGGAAATCAACCGCCAACTGCTCGCGGCCGCGAAGGACGACGATCAGCAGTCGGTCGTCGCGGCGCTGCAGCGCGGCGCGTCGGTCGATGCGATGAACCGGATCGGCGACACCGCGCTCGTGACCGCGTGCAAGAAGGGCGATACGGCGATGGCGCGCACGCTGATCGAGCGCGGCGCGAACGTCCAGCATGCGAACGCGCCGGGCGATACACCGCTGATGGCCGCCGCCTACGGCGGCTTCGACGAGATCGTCGCGCTGCTGCTCGCGCATGGCGCCGATCCGCTCGCGACCGATCGCGTCGGCAAGACCGCGATGGAATACGCGGCGGGCGAGGGGCAAACGAAGGTCGTCGGTCAATTGCTCGATGCCGGCGTCGACGTGAACCGGACCTACAAGAACGATCTGACCGCGCTGATGTGGGCGGCCGGCTACGATCGCGCGGAGACTGCCCAGCTGTTGCTCGCGCGCGGCGCGAACCGGTCGTTGAAGGACAACCGGGGAATGACGGCGAAAGACATCGCGGTACAGACGAAGTCGGCGCGGGTCGCGGGGTTGTTGTCGGCGAGTTAGCGGCTGGAATCAAGCGCGCAATGCCGGCCGCGTTTGCGCCAGAATCGCCGGCAACGCCTCGAACGAATCGATCAGCGCGTCGCAGCGCGGCATGTCGGCGCCGCTCGCGCTGCCATAGCCATAGCTGACGATAAAGACCGGCAGACCCGCCGCGCGCGCCGCCGCGACATCGACCGATGAATCGCCGACCAGCACGCAACGTTCGGGCTCGGCGTCGAGCAGCCGGCACGCGTGCCAAAGCGGTTCGGGCGACGGCTTCATGCTCGCCACGGTGTCGCCCGCGACCAGCCCGTCCAGATGATCGGCGAGCCCCGTTTTGTCGAGCAGCGCCGCCGCCAGCGCCTGCGGCTTGTTGGTCACGCATGCGCAGCGGTACCCGTGCTGGCGCAACGCGTGCAGCCCGGCCATCACGCCGGGATATACCCGACCCAGCTCCGCGTTGGTCACCGCGTAATGCCGCTCGAATACGTGCTGCGCGTGCTCCAGTTCGACATGCTGGCCGAGGCCCGCCGCGTTCAGCGAGCGTTGCACGAGCTTGCGCACGCCGTTGCCGATGAAGCCGGTCACCATGCCTGACGGCAGCGGCTCGGCGCCGAAGTCTTTCAGCATCAGGCCGGTGGCCGCGACGATGTCCGGCGCGGTATCGACCATCGTGCCATCCAGATCGATCAGGACAGCGTGGTAGCCGCGGTTCATCGCCATGACGCGCCCGCGTTCGCGTTCGCCTGGTCTGCGTTCAGTGCGCCGCGCGCGGCCGAATCGGGACGCCGCGTGGCGTCTTCATGCCAGCGACGCAGTGTCGCCAGATCCACCCAGCGATGCCATTCGCCGCGCACCATCGGAACGATCGGCGCATGCGGATCGCCGAGATGAGGCAACACGGCCAGCGCGCCATCGAAGTCCTCATGCGCGGTAAAAGTGCTCGGCGTGACGACGACCGGCACGCGCGCGGCGCGCGCCGCGAGCAACCCATTGCGCGAGTCCTCGAAGGCGAGGCAGGCCGCGGGCTGCAAGCCGAGCTGTTCGAGCACGTGTCGATAGACGTCGGGGGCGGGCTTTTTCGCCGACGTGGTGCGGGCGTCGCCGATCGCCGCGAAGCGATGGCGCCAGCTGGCGCCGAAATGCCCGTGCAATAGCGCGTCGAGGTTGGCGGGCGTCGTGGTCGTCGCGATCGCCACGCGCAGGCCGGCCTCGTTCGCCTCGTCGATCAGACGCGCGATGCCGGGTCGCAGCGGCACGCCGCGCTCGCGCACGCGCTCGGTGTAGTGGCGCGTCTTCAGTGCGTGCAGCGCGTCGACGGCCTCTCGCGCTCGCGGGCCCGCGGCTTCCTCGCACGCGACCGTGCGCCAGTAATGCAGCAGACGCTCCTTGCCGCCCGCCACTTTCAGCAGGCCCGAATAGAGCGCTTCGTCCCAGAACCAGTCGAGGCCCGCTTCCGCAAACGCGGCGTTGAACGCTTGCAGATGAGCGGTCTCGGTGTCGGCGAGCGTGCCGTCGACGTCGAAGATAAGGGCTTGCATCGTGCGGTCCTCGCGAGGGTGGGGTGCCGTTCAGACACGCACCACGATAGCCGAGCCATCCGCCGATTCAAATTCAGAGATTCTTTCGCCGTCGATAAGCATCGCATTATGTGCCGACGAGCACGCCGCAACATGCGCGCCGCGCCGCGTCATTTGCCCAGCTGCGGATCGGTCACGAAGCCCAGCTTCGTCAGCCCGCCGCTTTGCGCCGCCGACATCACGATCGCGACCCGCTCGTACGGCACCTTGCGATCGGCGCGCAAATGCAGCTCCGGCTGCGGCGTCGCGAGGGCGGCCTGCGCGATGCGCGCGCGCAAGCCGTCGTCGGTCACGGGCTGACCGTCCCACAGCACCGTGCCGTCCGCTTGCACCGCGACGTCCACATGCGCGGGCTTGACCGCTTCCGGCTGACTGCTCGCATGCGGCAGATCGATCCTGACCGCGTGCTGCAGCGCCGGTATGGTGACGAGAAAAATGATCAGCAGGACCAGCATCACATCGACGAGCGGCGTCATGTTGATCTCGTTCATCAGACCTTGATCGTCGTCGTCGGAGAAAGGGCTCATTGCCATTCGAGGTCTCCGTCGCGGGTTGCGTTCGTCGCGTTGGTGCCGCGCGGTACCACGCGCATCTGCGGGCCGGCGCTCGACGGCAATTGCGCACCGGTCACGAAGTACGCATGCAAGCCGTGCGCGAAGCGCTTCAGGCGCGCGACGATCGAGCGGTTCGCGCGCGTCAGTCCGTTGTAGCCGAGCACGGCCGGTATCGCGACGAAGAGCCCGAACGCCGTCATGATCAGCGACTCGCCGACCGGGCCGGCAACATGATCGATAGAAGTCTGACCGGTCTCGCCGATCACGATCAGTGCATGGTAGATGCCCCATACGGTGCCGAACAGCCCAACGAAAGGCGCAGTGCTGCCGATCGAAGCAAGAATCGCGAGGCCGCTTTGCAGACGTGCGATCGTTTCGTCCATCGTGTCCTGCAGACGCCGGGTGATCCAGTCGGACACATCGATGCGGTCGTGCAACTGCTGCTGCGTCTGCCGATGATGCGTCGCGGCTTCATGGCCCGCCAGCGCGAGCGCGAGCAGCGGATTGTCGTGCGCGCTCGAATCCGGGTAGCCGAGGGCGTGCAGCCCGTCGTCGAAGCGGTCCGCGCTCCAGAAGCGCGCGTCGCTCTGGCTGGTCACGCGCCTGAGGCGGACCACCTGCCACAGCTTCACGATGATCACCGTCCACGACAGCACCGACATGATCACGAGCACACACAGAATGCCGCGCGTGACGAAATCACCCGAATCCCAGACGTTTGCGAGTCCGTAATGTTGCATGGCGAGTTCCTTCGGTTGGTGTCGGTGGTCTGTTGGCGGTTCGGTCACTCGGTCAGTCCGAATACGAACGACTGCGAATACGCGGCGCGCACCGGCGTGCCGTTTTCGGTGTAGGGCTGACAGGCACCCGCATGCACGGCGGCGAGCGCCGCGTCGTCGAGCCGAGCCGAGCCGCTGCTGGATTGCAATTGCGCTGTTTCGATATGCCCGCTCAGACCGACGACGAAGCGCACGATCGCCGTGCCATGCTCGCCGCGCCGCTTCGCGACGTCGGGATAGTCGGGCTTCGGAATCGAGCAGTCGACATGCGCCACGTTGCGCGGCTCGGTCGACGCGGGCACCGCCGGATGAGCGGCGGGAACGGATGCCGCCGACGGCGCGGCGGCCGTTGGCGTGGCGGGCACGGCGGCCTGCGGCGCCGCCGATGGCGCGGCGGTTTGCGTGACGGGCTGCGTGGTGCTTTCGCGTGTCGGAGACGGTGTCGGCACAGGCTTTCCCACACTATGCGGCACCTGCGCGCGCGGCTGTGGCGCCGGTTTGGGGTGCACGGCGGGATGCGTGACGGCTGGCGTGGGTGCCGGCGGGGCGACAGCGGCGGGCGGGGGCGGCGCGGGTGATGAAACAACCGGAGCGGGAGGCTCGGGACTCAGCAGCAACGCGGTGATCGTGCGTGGCTCGACCGGACGCTCGACGATCCGGTTGCGTGCGCTCAATGCGATGGCAAGCAGCAGCAGATGCGCGACGATCACGGCGCCCAGCACGATCGCCGCGCGACGGTAGCCGGCCGCGGGATTCGCAGAACTTGCTGGGTGCATCACGGCAACTTGCAGCATCATCGCCACCTCCGCGGTCATTGTCCTCCGTGGACCCCGCTTTTCAAACCCGCGACGGCCGGCGCGAAGCAATTCGGGAAAATCTCCCGCCGATCCGCGTTGTCAAACAATCACCCGGTGGGCTACCTTGAAACGATGACGCGAACCATCGCGGCGCCGCCATATCAACACGGAGTACAACGATGCTGGAGACACGGATTTCCCCCCGACCGCCACGCCGTTCCCTCGCGCTGGCTTGCGCGCTCGTGCTGGCCGCGAGCGCCGCGCATGCCACGGCCGCGCCGCTCGCCTACGTGACGAGCGAGAAGGCCGGCGTCGGCGTGATCGATCTCGACCAGATGACGCTTGCACAGACCTTTCCGGTCGGCGCGGACGGCCCGCGCGGCCTGAGCCTGAACGCCGACGGCACGCGTCTATTGGTCGCCAACAAGAACACCAACGATCTCGCGGTGATCGACACCGCCACCGGCAAGGTCGTCAAGCGCGTGAAGATCGGCAAAAACCCTGAATATGTGCGGGTGCGCAACGGCTACGCGTACGTGACCTACGAGCCCGGCGAGGACGGCGGGCCGCCGGGAGCGAAACCGGAAGGCAAACCCGACGCGAAAGGGGACAACAAGTCCGAAGCGAACGCGGGCGGCAAGCCCGGCGCGGACGACGACGACGCGAACAAGCCGCCCGCTGAAATCGCGATCATCGATATGAAGAACTGGCACGTGATCCGCTCGGTCACGAGCGGCCACGAAACCGAAGGCATCGAATTCTCGCGCGACGGTCAGATGATGCTGGTCACCAACGAAGGCGACGATACGGTGTCGATCTATCACGCACGAACCGGCGCGCCGATCAGGACCGTGAAGCTCGCGGCGGGCGGCCGGCCGCGCGGCATCCGGCTGTCGCCCGATGGCAAGCACTATGTGGTCACGCTGGAGTCGCTCAGCAAGCTCGTCGTGATCGATGCTCACACATTCGAAGTGGTCAAGACCGTCGACACCAAACTTGGGCCCTATGGCGTCGCGTTCGGGCCGGACGGTCATCGGCTTTTCGTGGCTGCTGCGCGCGACAAGGTCGTGCAGGTGTTCGACGGCCACACCTTCGAACATGTCGCCGATGTGCCGGTCGGCCAGCGTTGCTGGCATTTCAGCTTTACGCCGGACGGCTCGAAGCTGATGGTCGCGTGCGGGCGCTCCGACGCGGTGTACGTGCTCGACGCGAAGAGCTACCAGCCGCTCAAGCAGATCGGTGAGCTGCCGCTCGCGTGGGGCATCGTCACGTATCCGCATAGCGATGGCTCGATCGAATCGCATTGAGTGGGATGCTGACGAAGAGGCTGTTGCAGATTTTTTCGAGGTCTGTTGGCTTTGCGTTGCTGAGTTGGTATTGACTTCCTGTCTTGTACCGCTGTACGAGAACGGGCACAAATGAGCCGCCTGAGATGGGCGGCTTTTTTACGTGTGCCGGGCACGCTCAACAACTCGGGGGGCAAGTCTCCTGTCCTGCCTAAATCCCGATTCCGCACACGCAGAAATATGCAATAGAAACGAGTTATCCGAAACCAATAGCGTCAATTTTTGTAAAAGCGGGCTTATCCCGAATTAAAGTCGTTGACCGCAGTCCGTTTCGATGGTTAATTCTCGTAGCAATGCCAGAAAAATCATGAGGAGTGCAATGGAGGAGCAGATGCAGCAAAGCAATGGGACAGATTGGACAGTCGAGGAAGAATGCGGAGTTTGCAGCATTATCTTTTCTATTTATTCCAAGTTCCCGCCGATGCCGTCCGCACAGGCCTTGAACATGGAAACCGGTGAGTTCTTTCCGTTTGAGAGGGTTCGTAAGCTGAAAAGCGGTTATGCCATGGCCGAAGCGCTGGGCGTTGCATGGGCGTGCAATTGTCGGGATCTATGACTCATCACACTAAACTTATCGCGGCGATTGCATTCTGGCCGATCTTCTCGATAGCGGCCACCGTTTATTCGGGGGAGTTCGATTACAAGCAGATCCAATCATCGGCGACGTATTTCTCCGGCCACTCGGAAAAGGAAATTGATCATTTGTGCAAAAGCGGAGAGCATGCGACGAATGATGATCTGGCTCAATGCCAACACCGGGAATTTGAGCGTGCAAAGGTGCGGCTGGATGACAAGCTTAAGGCTGTTACGGCGCGATTTGAGCGGGGAGATAATTTTTTAAAAACCTATGACGAGAAACCATTGGCGATGCCATATTTCGTTTCGGCGCAAGTTTCCTGGATGAAGTTTCGTGACAGTCAATGTTATGCCGAAACATATATGATGGGCGAGGCGGCAGAGCGCGATATATATTTTTGGGGATGTATGACTGACATTACGCAAACGCGCGTAAACGAGTTGGCTAAATTGCTCGAGGATTGGAGTGTTCGCTAAAAAGCAGTTCCGTTTCGGCGAAACTATTTGAAACGGGAATATATGATGCGCAGCACTAGGGCGAACTGGTTGCTTTATAGCGAAGACGACTGGTCCGCGCCGGTTTGCCGGCATTGCGCTCGTGCAGAACCCCCAAGCGCCCGCAAGTCCGAAGCCATCCGATCCCACCACGCAATCCACCACTACTTCCACCCATATCTCATCCCCACCCAAAACCCCCTCGGCGCCCCCGGCCCGACGAACTGCTCGTTGACCGGATTCGCGCCGTTGAACGTATTCCCCGGCCCGGTAAAGAAGTTCGCCCCCAGCGCGCCGAAGCTCGCATAGCGTTTATCGAGCAGGTTCGACACCGATGCGAACACCTGCAACTGTTTCGTCACCTGATACGAGGTGTCCATATCGATCAGCAGATAGCCGGAGATCTTGCCGTTCACGTCCTGATTGTTCTCGTCGCCCTGCGCGTAGATGCTGCCGCGCCACGTCAGGTTCGTGCCGATTCGCCATTTCGAGGTGGCCGCGTAATCGAGCCGTAGTTTGACGGTCGTCGCCGGAATGCTCGGGATGTGGTCGCCGGGATGCACGGTGATGTTGCCGTTCGCGTCGGCGCTCGAATTGCTGCGGCTGCTTTCGACCCATGTCGACTGGTAGGTCGCGTTGACGTAGCTATAGCTGCCGGTCACCGTGAGCGGACCATATTTCGTCTGCCCTGCCAGTTCGACGCCTTGCCGGCGCGTGCGCCCGACGTTCTGGAAAAAGCCCCGCGAACTGCCCGCACCGTTACTGCTGATGAACTGGATGTCGTTGTCGAGCGTCGTGCTGTAAGCGGCGGCGCTCCATGTCGTGTTGCCGCCGATCCTGCCGCGCGCCCCGACTTCATAGGTCTTCGAAATGACCGGCTGCAACGGCGGATCGGAGATGAAGTCGTTCGGCAGCGAACATGGCGCGTTCGGATCGGCGCAGGCCAGTTCGATCGCGGTCGGCGAGCGCATGCCCTCGTTGTAGGTCGCATAGGCGGTGAAGGCAGGCGTCGGGTTCCAGTTGATGCCGACCGCCGGATTGAAGCGCGAGAACGTATGGTGGCCGTTGAGCTGCGGCTGCGTGCCGGATTCGTCGCCGATCGTCGCATCGGCCCAGTTGTAGCGGCCCGACAGCGTCAGCGACCACTGCGGCGTCAGTGACAGTGTGTCCGTCAGGTAGATGCCGTAGTTCGTGTTGTGCGTGTTCGCGTTGGTTTGCGGTTCGAAATTGCCGATGCCGACCGTCGCGCGCGAATCGGTGAACATCGCGTCCTGCGACGACTGCGTGAAGTGCGAATTGGCGGCATCGACGGCCATGCCCGCGATGAACTGGTTCTTCATGCCGCCGAGCTTGCCGAGCAGCGTCAGTTGCAAGCTCGCGCCATAGCTGTCGGTCGTCACGGTCGATTGCACGTTGGTCGCCTGCAACGTATCGACGTCGCCGTTGTCCTCGATCTCGCCGAAGTTTTCGTTGACGTTACTGCTGGTATTGGCATTGCGAAAGTGCCGGTAATACGCGTTGCCGCTCAGCTCGACGTTGTCGTTGAAGTAATGATCGCCCGACAGCGTCAGGTAGCCGACGCTATTCTGATTCCGGTCGGGATACGTGTACGGTTGCTTCGAGTTGTTGAGGAACGAGCGCGGAATGGTTTGCACGCCGTGCAGATCGTTGTCCGCGCCACCGGCGGACAACGACAGCGTGGTGTCGGCGTCCGTATAGCGCAGCTTGCCGAACGCCTGGCGTATGCGGCTCTCGTTCTGCTCGGCCCAGCCGTTGTCGTTCGCGGCGTTGGCGGTGAAGTAGTAATCGAGGTTCTGACCGATCGTGCCGCCCTGTTCGATCTGCGCGGCCTTGCGTCCCCACGAGCCGCCCTGTATTTCGGCCTCGCCGACCGGGTTGTCCTTGCCGTTTTTCGTCGTGATCGCCAGCGCGCCGCCGAGCGTGTTGAAGCCGAAGGTCGGATTGGAGCCGGGGATCAGCTGCATCGTGTCGATTGCCTGTTGCGGTATCAGGTCCCAGTTCACGACGTCGCCGAACGGCTCGTTCACGCGCACGCCGTCGACGAATACCGACAAGCCCTGCGGCGTGCCCAGCAGCGGCGAGGCAGTGAAGCCGCGATAGAACAGGTTCATCTGATACGGATTGCCCTGAGCGTCGGAGATCGAGACGCTAGGCAGATTCGCCGCGAGGTAATCGGTAAGCGTCTGGCGTCCCTGCCGTTGAATTTCGGCCGCATGGACCGTCTGCACGTTGGCCGGCACTTGCGTAAGCGGCGTGCCGATGCCGAGCAACGGCGTGGTGCCTACGACGACGATCGGTGCGAGGGTCGTGGTGGGTGTCGTGTTGTTGTTGGCGTTGTCGTCGGCGGCCTTGGAAGGGGCCGCGGAAGACGCCGAAGCCGGCGCCGGCGCCGGCGCCGACGCCGCGACCGGCGGCTCGGCTTGCCCCTGCGCCCATACGCCCGTGGACAATCCGGCGAGCGCGCCAGCCACACAGAAGGTGATGCCGGCGCGCCGCTGAAGCCGGCGTTTGCGGCGTACTTGAGATCGCATACTCATCGTTGTTGTCTCCTGCCGGCTTGTTATGCGCGCGTGTCGCGCGTTGTTCGACGCTGGTTTAAAGCTTCGCATACGCGTCTGTAAGCCGCGCGGGAGCTTTTCCCGATCTGCCGGGGAAGCGTTCCCAAACTCGCGCGAAACCCGCTGCGCGTGTCGGCGCTGAGTAGAATGCAAGCGTCATGTCAAGCGAACCGATCCATTCCTCCTCTGCTGGCCGCCCACCGCCATCGTCACCGATATGGCGCGACCTCGGCTGGGTCGTCGCCGTGACCGTGCTCGCGGCGGCGCTCGGCGCCGCCTTCGATCTGAGCGAAAAGATCTACCGGTTCACGCGCGGCATGGAGCGCTTCCAGCTCGACGAGTTGCCGGGCACGCTGTTCGTGCTTTCGCTCGCACTCGCATGGTTCGCGTGGCGACGCTATAGCGATGCGCGCCGCGAAGCGCGCCATCGCCGCATGCTCGAGGAACAGGCCGAACGACTGCTCGCCGACAACCGGCGCCTCGCCAGTCAGGCGCTGCAGGCGCAGGAACTCGAGCGCCGCCATATGGCGCGCGAGCTGCACGACGAGCTGGGTCAATACCTGAACGCGATGTCGCTCGACGCGGCGCGCATCCGCGATCTATCGGGCGAGCGCGAGCCGGAGATTCATCGCATCGCGCTCGGGCTGATACAGAGCGCGACGCATGTGTACCGCGAGATCGGCGGCATGATCCGCCGCCTGCGGCCGATCGGTCTCGATGAATTCGGCTTGCCGACCGCGCTCGAACATTGCGTCGACGGCTGGCGCGAGCGTTTGCCCGAGGCGTCGTTCTCGGTGACGATCGAAGGGGATTTCAGCGACCTCAGCGATGCGTTGACGATCACGCTGTACCGGCTCGTGCAGGAAGGACTGACGAACGTGTCGAAGTTCGCGCGCCGCTCGCGCGTCGAACTGTTCATGGTGCGCGCGCCGCGCGAAGACAACGGCACGCAGATCGACGAGATCGTCGTCACGATGGCCGACGACGGCCCCGGCACCGATCTGACGAAGCCGCGTAGCGGGCTCGGGCTGATCGGCATGCGCGAACGTGTCGAGGCGCTCGGTGGCGAGTTTCACGTCGCGAGCGAGCCGCAGCGCGGTTTTCTGTTCTGCGCGCGCGTATCCGCTCACGCGGGGCTGGCCGAGCCCGTGAACTGAAGCCCGAGGCGGCTTGCCATTTGTGCGAGCTGCACACCGTTGTCGGCGCCGAACTTCTGCCGGATCACCGATTGATGGTTGGCCACCGTCTTTTGACTCAAGCCGAGCTTTTCGGCGATGCTCGGCAGCGTGTAGCCCTGCACGAGCAGCCGCAGGACTTCGAACTCGCGCGCGGACAACTGACGCCCCGGCGGCCCTTCGTTGAACGCGGTGCGCAGCGCAAGCGCCTGCGAAATGTCCGGGCTCAGATAGCCGGCGCGCCGGGCGATCGAACGCACCGCTTCGACCAGCACGTCGGGCGCGCTCGCCTTGGTCACGTAGCCGAGCGCACCTGCGTCGAGCGCGCGGCGCACGAAGATCGATTCCTCGTGCACGCTGAAGATCAGCACGCGCGCATCGGGCTCGCGCGCGAGCATGCGCCGCATCGCTTCGATGCCGCTCGCGCCCGGCAGCGACACGTCCATCACGACCACATCGGGCCGCAGCGCGCAAAAACGCTGGTAGGCCTGCGCGGCGTCGGCCGCTTCGCCGCACACCTCGACGTCGTCGTTCAATTCGAGCAGACGCCGGTAGCCTTCGCGCACGACCGCATGATCGTCGACGAGCAGAACGGAGATGGTGTCCGCACTCATGATTGGGCTCCGGGTGATGCTCGGTTGTCGCCGGCGGTGTCGGGCTCGCGGGCCGCCGCCGCGAGCTTGCGCGAGTTGGCGTCGTTGCGGAACAGGATCGGTTGTTCGCGGGCCGCTACTGTCGCCGCGGATTCCGATGCCGCGTGCCGCACGATCTTGACCACGTTCTCGTGAAACGGCGACTTGTCGCAGACAGGGTCGGCGTTGGCCGCGTCGCCGGTCAGCAGGTAGGCCTGGCAGCGGCAGCCGCCGAGGTCGTGTTCCTTTTCGTCGCAACTGCGGCACGGCTCCTTCATCCACTGCAAACCGCGAAAGCGATTGAATGCGTCGCTGTGGTACCAGATCTCGCGCAACGGCATCTCCTTCACGTTCGGCAGCGTCAGGCCGGGCAAGCCCCGCGCCGCGTGACACGGCAGCGCGGCGCCGTCGGGCGCGACGCCTAGGAACACCGCGCCCCAGCCGTTCATGCAGCGCTTCGGGCGGCGCTCGAAGTAGTCGGGCACGACGAAGAAGATCTTGCAGCGCTCGCCATGAGTCTGGCGATAGCGCGCGACTACCGCTTCGGCTTCTTCGAGCTGCTCGCGCGTCGGCATCAGTTGCGCCTGGTTCTCGCGCGCCCAGCCGTAGTACTGCGTGTTCGCCAGCTCCAGATATTCGGCGCCCAGTGCCAGCGCCATCTCGATGATCTTGTCGACGTGCGGCAGGTTGTAGCGATGCAGCACGCAGTTCATCACCATCGGAAAGCCGTGCCGCTTGAGCGCGGCGGCGACGCGCTGTTTCAGCTCGAACGTGCGCGTGCTGCTGAGGAAGTCGTTCAGCTGCTGCGTCGAGTCCTGGAACGACAACTGGATGTGATCGAGCCCGGCGGCCTTAAGGTCGCCGAGGCGCTGATCGGTGAGACCGACGCCCGACGTGATCAGGTTCGTGTAGAAGCCGAGCCTGTGCGCTTCTTCGACCAGCACTTCGACGTCGTCGCGCACCAGCGGCTCGCCGCCCGAGAAGCCGAGTTGCACTGCGCCGAGCGCGCGCGCCTCGCGCAGTACGTCGAGCCATTGGCCGGTGGTCAGTTCGCGGTTGTGATCGGTGTAGTCGAGCGGGTTGTAGCAGAACGCGCAATGCAGCGGACAGCGATAGGTCAGCTCCGCGAGCAGCCACAGCGGCGGCGGCACCGCGGCGGCCGCGCTGCTTTGCGGTTGCCCGCCGGGTTGAGAGCCTGGTTGAGAAAGATCGGTCATCGCACTACTCCAGCCAGCCGCGCCCATGCGCGTCGGCGATGAAAGCCCGCACCTCGTTGCCGATGCCGGTCGCGTTGAACGCCTGTTCGAGCTCGGCGATCAGCGTATCGATATCGCGTGTGCCGTCGCAGCGCTTGAGGATTTCTCCCGCGCTTTGGTTCAGTTTCACCATGCCTTCCGGGTAGAGCAGCACGTGCGCGTTCTGCGCGGGCTCCCATTGCAGGCGGAACGGCTTCGCGATCGTGAGCGGCGTGGCGGGGTCGGCGCGTGTGGTGTCGTTCATTGCGGAAACGCCTTCTCGATCGAGTCGAGCATGGTCCACAAAATGTCGAGCTTGAACTGCAGGATTTCGAGCGCGCGTTCCTGCTGATCGCGTCGCGTGAAATGCGCGAGCGTGACTTCGAGTCCGTGCTGCACGTCGCGCTGTGCGAGCGAAATGCGCGAGCGGAAGTACGCGAGACCCTCCGGTTCGATCCACGGATAGTGCTCGGGCCAGCTCGCGAGCCGGTCGCGATGCACCTGCGGCGCGAACATTTCGGTCAGCGACGAGCACACCGCTTCCTGCCACGGCGCACGGCGCGCGAAATTCACATAGGCATCGACGGCGAAGCGCACGCCCGGCGTCACGTGTTCGAGCGACCACAATTCGTCGCGCGTGAGGCCGACCGCGTCCGCAAGACGCGCCCAGGTTTCGATGCCGCCTTCCGCGCCTTCGTAGCCGTCGTGATCGAGAATGCGCAGCACCCAGCGGCGGCGCGTCGCGCGGTCCGGACAGTTCGACAGCACGGCCGCATCCTTGAGCGGAATGTTGATCTGATAGTAGAAGCGGTTCGCGACCCAGCCGCGAATCTGCTCGCGCGAGCAGCCGCCGCTATTCATCTTCACGTTGAACGGATGGTGGATGTGATAGGCGGTGCCCTTCGCGCGCAACTGCGCTTCGAATTCCTCACGGCTCCAGGCGGGCCGGTCGATGAGCTGGGTTCCCGCTGCACTTGCGTCGCGTGTCGGTATCGTGTCCTGAATGTCTTTCGCGTTCATGCCGTCCGTCTCCGTTTTATCGTCGTTCACAGCCGCGCCTGGCTATCTCATCTCTTCGCACTCTTTACCGCGCACTTCAAAGCTCGAAGCTCATTCCGTCGTAAGCGACCTCGATTCCATGCTCGCCTAGCATGCGCCGCTCGGGGCCGTCTTCGATCAGGATCGGATTCGTGTTGTTGATATGGATCAGCACTTTGCGTTTCGCGCCGAGCGAATCGAGCGTTTCGATCATGCCGCCCGCGCCGCTCTGCGGCAGATGGCCCATATCCGCCGAGGTCTTCTTCGACAGGCCGAGGCGGATCATTTCGTCGCCGGTCCACAGCGTGCCGTCGACGAGCAGCAGATCGGCCTCGCGCATCGCCGCGAGCACGTGCGGCTCGATCGCGCCAAGGCCCGGCGCGTAGAACACGCGCTGGCCCGATTGCAGGTTCGTCAGCACGAGCCCGAGGTTGTCGCCGCGCTCGGGCGCCTCGCGATGCGGCGAGTACGGCGGCGCCTTGCTCGATAGCGGCAGCGCGTCGATGCGGATGCCAGGCAATGCGTCGACGACGAGCGGCGCGCCGTCTAGCGCGATGCGGCGATGCTCGACACCACAGTAGTGCGACAGGATCGGCGCGACCGGAAAGCCGGAGCGCAGGTCTTGCCAGACCGCATCGGTCGCGTACAGCGGCAGCGGTGTGTCGCGTTCGCGCAGCATCAGAAGGCCGGTCACGTGGTCGATCTGCGCGTCGATCACGAGTACCGCGGCAATGCCGCTGTCACGCGCGCGCCGCGCCGGCTGAAGCTCGGGATGCGCGGCGACCTGCGCGAGCAGATCGGGCGACGCATTGACGAGGAGCCAGTCCTCGCCGTTCGCGCTGACCGCGATCGACGACTGCGTGCGGCGCGTCGCCTTCACCGTGCCGCGACGCACGCCGTCGCAATTGCGGCAATTGCAGTTCCACTGCGGAAAACCGCCGCCCGCCGACGAGCCGAGTACCTTGATCTTCATGCCGCGTGACGCATGCTGGTGCGCTCCTCGTCGATGGTGGGAATGAACATCGCGGCGAGCGCGCTCGCGACGCGTGCATGCAGTGCGGGGTCGCTCGCCAGATGGCCCGCCGCCCTCACGGACTCGACACGCGCGGAAGGAACCGCGCGCGACAGACGCCGCAGATTGCCGTGCGGACACACCGGATCGCGCGAGCCATGCACGGCCGCGATCGATACGCCGGCCGTGGCCGCCTGCCGCGCGAGCGACAGCAAACGCGTTTCGCCTAGCCAGCAGCGATGCGCGAGGTAGTGCGCCTGAATCCGGTATTTGCCGATCAACTTGCGAGCGGCATGGCGTTCGGAACCTTGTGCGTTTCGCTGGGCCCCGCGTTGTTGTGCCGCGGCGCCTCGCGGCGATGCACTCGCCAGCACCGCGTTTTCATAACCGCGCCAGGCCAGCGCGACCGCACGTTGCCGCGCTTCGCTCGCGCCGTATTGCAAGCCGGAGCCGCATCGCGCGGCCAGCGTTGCGGGCTGCTCGCAGCGGGCAGCGGCACGCAGTCTCGACCACGCACGCGGCGCGCGCTTGCGCGACGCGATGAACAAACCGCGCACTTCGCGCACGGATGTTAGAAACAGGCCGCGCAGCACGACGCCCGTGACCGACTGCGGACACTGTCCCGCATACGCGAGCGCGAGCGCCGCGCCCCACGATCCGCCGAGCACGCCCCAGCGCGCGAAGCCGAGCCGCACGCGAATCGCTTCGAGATCGGCGATCAGATAGTCGGTGCGGTTGTGGCGCACGCTGCCGTGCGGCATCGACGCACCGGTGCCGCGCTGGTCGATCAGCACGACGCGAAAGCGCTGCAGATCGAAGAGCCGCAGCGCGCCGGGCTGACTGCCGCTGCCGGGGCCGCCGTGCAGCACCGCGACCGGCACGCCGTCGCGCGCGCCGGCGAGCGCATACCACACGCGATGGCCATCGCGCGTGCGCAGCGTATGCACTTCGAGCGCCGCGGCTGCCTGCGTGGGGCGCGACGAGCTTCGCATCGTCATGGCAGCATCCTCGCGAGCAGGTTGTCGCGATCGATCCACTGATGCTTGAACGCGCCCGCCACGTGCAGCACGATCAGCGCGATCAGCGCATAGCCGATCGCCTGATGAAGGCCGAAGAACAACGCGCGCAGATGCGCGTCGTCCCAGCCCCACTTCGGCAGCAGGATGCCCCAGAAGCGCGTGCCGTAGCGGTTGAACGACGAGCCGAGATACCCGGCGAGCGGCATCGCCACCATACAGACGTATAAAAGACCCTGCGTAGTGCGCGCGGCGGCGCGTTGCCACGGAGGCATCGGCGGCAGGGCAGGCCGGTGAAGGACTACCCGCGCGACGATGCGCAAAAGCACCAGCAGGAAAACCGTCAGTCCGAGCGACTTGTGCAGATTGATCAGCGTCGCTTTGACAGGCAAGCCCTTCGGCAATCCGACCATATAGAGGCCGAGCGCGAGCAGACCGATGATGCCGAGCGCGATCAGCCAGTGCAGCGCGATCAGCAGCCCGGCATAGCGCGGGCCGCCGGCGCTGGCAGTTGCGTTGACGTTGATATCAGGCTTCGCGTTTCGAGAATCCGCTGTCGTCATGCCCTGTCTCCATGCAACATCGTGGCGGGACGTTTCTTTTTTGCCGAATAGCGTTTCAGTCCTGGGCGACATAGCTGCCTTAGCCGGCGATCAGTATTTCGCCGCGGCCGTCGACCGCGAGGTCGCCCGTAAAACGAAGCGGCAGACGGTCCGCGCGCCACTGCGAAAACGGCGCGATTTCGGCCGCGAGGCTGCGTATGAGCAATGACCAGAATACGTCGAAACCGTGCCCGCCGCCGGTGAACGTCGGGGGCGGCAAACCCTCGGGTCGTTGCGCGAGCAGCAGCGTGCCGCGCCTCATCGCATACGCATAGTGTGCGCCCGGTTGCCCTGCCACGCCGACGGTCCCCGCCACCAGCCGCGACGCCGCGAAGTCGCCCGCGTTGCCGCCGACCAGCACGAGGCCGCGCCGCATCCGGTCGGCGAGCCGCGCGCCCGCGTTGCCGTGGATCGTCAGCGTGCCGCCGCTCATGCCTTCCATGTCGCCCGTCAGCGCGCCGGCGGCGAAGTCGCCGCTGTCGCCGCGCACCGTCACGCGTCCGCCGCGCATTTCGCAACCGGTGAAGTGCCCCGCGTCGCCGTCGATTTCAAGCAAGCCGCCGCTCATCCTGAGGCCGCTGTAGTCGCCAACCGGGCCGCGCGCGACGATCCGTCCCCCGTCCATCTGCGCGCCGAGCCGGTCGAGCCAGCGCGCGGCGCCGTCGATCAGCAGCGTGGCCAAGTCGTCGCCGGATGCGGGCGGGTCATCGCGCGAAACCTCGAATACGTCGCCGACCACGCAGCGCTCGTTGCCGGCCGGCAGCACGATGCGCTCGATCTCGGCCACGCTCATGCTCGCCAGCGCCGCCGGTGACAGTGCGGCCGCATCGACGCGAAAGCCGGGCGGTGTTTTCACGCGCAACGTGGTCGTGCTCATGCGCGTCCTCCGTTGAGTCCCACCGCCAGCTCGTGCAGATGAAAGTGGTACGGCCCGAGCTTGCCGCCGTAGTTGCCCGCCGAAATGCGCAGCACGCCGGCCGCGCGCCCGAGTCCGGTCGCCGCGCCGATACCGGCCGTCATCGCCGCGCCGACGTCGGCGTCGGTCAGACCGTCGATGACGATCTCCAGCACGCAGCCCACGTCCGCGCTCAGCTCGCTGCGCGATGCGAGGCCGATCAGGCTCGGACAGAACGCGTCGTTGGTCGATGCGGTCGCGCCCGCGTACTTCGAGCCGATCTTCGAGCCCGACCGCACGATGCCGCCGGGAAACGGCATGATCACGTTCGGCAGCCGGCGCATCGCTTCGACCGCGGCTTCGGCGGCGGCGAGCGCCGCGTCCTGGTCGCGCGCGAGCAGCAGCAGGTTGCCGCCGCCGACGGCCTTGACCGTCGCCGCCGTGTCTTCGCAGACGAACTCGCCGTCCATCACCGGCACGCGCCAGTAACGCGTGGGGCCGTTCCCCGTGTCGATCATCTTGGCGATCTGCCAGCCGTCGCCGAAAAAGCGCAGCCCGCTGCCGAGCGGCGCGGGGTCCGACAGCGGCGCGCGGCTCGTGGCCGGATCGATGCCGCTGTAGACGGCGGTGCTCGGACAGGTGAGCACGCACTGGCCGACACGCCGCCCGATCTGCTTCGCCAGTTCCTTCGTCGACACCGCGAACAGCAGCACCGCGACACCGGGCCTGCCGTCGGGCGTTGCCTCGGGCGCGAGCGTGCGCTCGATGCCCGCCTCGCAGCCGCAGCCGATCACCGAGGTCGCGAAGCCCGACAGCGAGTTCGCCGCGTGCATCGCCCACGTTGGCGTGTGCGCGGTGATCACGAGCCGGGTCGCCTTCATCGGGAAGGCTTCGGCGAAGGTCGCGTCGATCGCGGTGCCGTTGATTTCGAGCGGGGCGGGAGCGTTCATCGTGGCCGCGTCAGGTTAGACATTCGACGGGCAACAGCCGCCCGCCGCGGCAGCAGCGGCAGGCTTCGTCGTCGCTGATCGCGGCGTGCGCGAAGTTGCTCGCGAGATTCGCGTCGCTATACGCGCGCAGCGTTTTCTCGATACCGCGATCGAATTCGGGCGCGACGAAATGGATGCCGCCGGTCGGCGTTGCAACCAGTGTGCCGTCGCGCGCGACTAGTTCGCCGTCCTTGAACACATAGGCGGGCGACGTGAACATCCGTTCGCGGTCCGGCTCGTCGCGATAGACGGCGATATCCGCCGCCGCGCCCGCGCCGAGATGGCCGCGATCGCGCAGACCGAGCAGCCGCGCGGGACCGGCGCGCGTGATGATCGCGATCTCGTACAGCGAGAATTCGCGCTTGAGTTCCGGCAGCGCGCTGGCGACCTGCGCTTCGGGATGCAGCTTCGCAAGCTGCTCATCGCGAAACGCTTTATCCATCAGCAGGCGGATCAAATGCGGATAGCTCGTGAACGGTCCGCCGTTCGGATGATCGGTGGTCATCGCGACGCGCCACGGGTCGTCGACGAGCAAAAAGGTTTCGAGGCCGATGATCCATTGCAGCGCGTTCACGTAGCTCTGTTCGCGATAGCGGAACGGCACCACCCCGCAACCCGCGTCGCACTCGATATCGCCGACCACCCACTTGTGCGGCCGCGCGAGCGGCGCGTTGCGGAACTGCATCATCGTGTCACCGGAGGCCGTGACGGTCTGTCCGAAGATGATCTGGCCGACGTCGATCGACACGTTCGGCCGCGCGTTCACGGCCTCGGCAATCTGCCGTGCGCCCGACGAAAACTTGCGTGTACCCTCGGTGCCATAGCTGTGAAACTGGATATGCGTCAGATGGATCGGCAGGCCGTCGGCGGCGTCCATCGTCGCGATCGTCGACGCGAGGTTGCCGGGCACGCCGAGGTTGCTCGTATGCACGTGCAGCGGATGCGGCACGCGCAGTTCGGTCAGCGCGCGCGTCAGCGTGCGCAGCACGTCGCGTGGCGTGATGCCGTAGTGCGCGTGCGGTTCGTCGACGTTGAGCGAGCGCTGGTTGAACTTGAACGCGGAGATGCCGCCGGGGTTCACCACCTTGACGCCGAGCGCCTTGCTCGCGTCGATGGTCCAGCCGACGTAGTCGCGCAGACGTTCGAAGTCGTCGCGTGCGGCGAGCATTTGCAGGAATAGTTCGTCGTTGCCGAGCATCACGTACGCGCCGTGATCGATGATCGGCGTGTCGCCCATTTCGAGGTGCGTGTGGCGCGCGTTCGACGGCATCATCGCCGGTTCGAACGCGGCCGTGTAGCCCATTTCGGCGTAGCGGTAGCCGGTCGCGAGCGTGCCCGGCGCGCAGACGCCGCAGGAAGGCAGACGCAGGTAGCGGCCGTTGTCGTCGCGCGCGGCTTCGTAGGCGGCCTCGCGCGGCGCATGGGCGCCCCGCGCGTCGGCGCGATGGTCCTCGGGCAGCAGCAGGCGCGACAGATTGGTCTTGCCGCCGCCGATATGCGAATGCAGATCGATGCCGCCCGCCATCACGATCATCCCGATCGCGTCGTATTCACGATCGACGGGTGTGGTGGAGGGAACATCGACGATGCGGCCGTCGCGAAACGTCAGATCGCGCCGCTCGCCGTTGACGTTGTTGATCGGGTCGAACAGCGTGCCGCCCTTGAGCCGAACGAGAGTCATGGCTGATCCTCGCGCAGATTCAGTCGGTCGCTCACTCGTTCGTTCAATTGAGCGGCAATCGACGCCACCGTTTCCAGCGCCACCCCACGCGCGGCGGTGAGCGGCATCACGACGGTACCGTCGACGCGAAACAGATGCCCGCCGCTATCGATGCCCGGTGTCGCCACCGGCACGAACACCGTGTTCGCGCCGCGTGCGCTGGCGGCAGCCGCGAGCGCCGGATGACCGAGCACGATCAGCGGAAGCGCGGGATCGAGCGACGCGGGCCACGCGTGCGGCGCGAAGCCCGCGATCCACAGCAGCGCATCGACTTCGCGTTCGGCGAGCAGCCGCGCCGTCCGATAGCGGTACGGATCGTGATCGAGCGGCGCGGCGCCGGTGACGCGCGCCGGCATCGACACGCGCGTGCGCAGCGGCAAGCCTGACAGCCACGTGACGGTCTGATTGACCGTCAACGCGCCATCGTCACCGCCGAGTGCGACACATGCCGCGCGCGTCGTGCGATTCACGGCCTTGACGATCCGGTTCAGCGCTTCGATCAGCAGCGCCGCGTGCGGCGCGGGCAGTGCGGCCGGTTCATAGACGACCACCGTGTAACGCGCGCTGGCGATGCGTGCCTGAAGTGACGCGAGCGCGGTTGCCACGTTCGCCTGGCTGCCATCGCCGTGGCTTAGCGCGGCCGCGTCGCGTCCTTCGGCGAGCGCCGACCACAGCGCAAGCGTGTCATAGGGATCGGCGTCGCGCAGCAGCGAGTCGATACGCGTTTGCGCGAAGCCGGCCGCCGCCGGGTCCGCTTCGCAGCCGACGAAGACGAGTTCGCGCGCGAGCTCGGTGCCCGCCAGCGCGCGCGCGAAGAAGCGCGGGTAGCGCAGCGACGGCTGACAGTCGAAGAACACCAGCAGGTCGGCGCGCGCGCGCACTTCGGAGAGCGTCGTGAAGAACGCGCCGCGATCCTGCAACGCGAGCGTCGCGGGCGTCAGCGCATCGCCGTGCAGATGATCGAGGATCGCGCCGCAGGAGGCGGCAAGCGGATACAGCGCGCGGGTGCCGGCGACGTCGGTGGCGAGGCCGCCGAACAGCGGGCGGCGCGCGTTCGTGAGCAACTGTGCGGCGCGCGCCAGCGCGGTATCCATGTCGACTTCGTTGCCATCGACCACGCATCCGCATTGCGCATCCGCCGCGCCGTACTGCGCGAGTGCGTGCGCGAGCCGCGAACATTCGGTGTCCGGTACTTCGAGCGTGCCGTCGTCGTGGGAAGCGGCGACCAAGTCGTCGCACAGCAATGGGCAGAACGGACAGATCCAGTCGCGTGTGAGCGTCGCGGCGCGCGTTGCGCTCGGGCTAGGGGGCGATGGATCGATGGCGGGACTATGCATGGGCCAGGTTTAGCAAGCTCCATGCCGATCTTTGGACGACGCATCGGCAGGCGAGCGCCGCGCCGAAGGGGGCCGCGCTTACGGTCATGCCGCTTTGCATTCAGCGGATCGACCTGCGCGAAGTACCGGCGGCAAGCGTGCCCGATCGTGCGTCGGCGCGCGGGTTCGAACGCCCGCTGCGCCATACAAAATGTGTGCCGTTCTGGAGCAGAGTGTCACACGCAAACTGTCCGGCTTGTGTTGCGTTTACAGACAGCGCTGTCAGAACGCGTGGCATGGAAATTGTATGGAAGGCCTACGCTGAATCGGAAGGCGCGCAGTCAATCTGCCGGTCATGCAGCGCGGACGCCACCAGCCAGGCGCTTGCGCCGGTGGCCGCCGCGGCGGCCAGATCGGCCTGATTGCGGATGCCGCCCGCGCCGATCAGCGTGGTGTGCGCGGCGGCTTGCGCGCGCAGGCGCTCGAATGTCGCGAGGTCGGGGCCGGCGTAGCTGCCGACCTGGTCGAGCGTCATCGCGATCACGCGCGACGGCCACCATGCCGACGAGCAATCGAGCGCGGTCGCGGCGAGCAGTTCGCCGGCGCGATGATCGAGCGACAGGATCGGCGCGAGGCCGGCGCGCTGCGCCGCGTGCACGGCATGGATTTCGCGAAGCGTTTCGGAGCCGAAGACCGGCACGACGGTCGCGAGGTTGGCGAGGTTGGAATTGGCAGCCCGGCGGTCGGGTTGATCGACAGCAGCGTCGATGCGCTCGAACAGCGCGCGCATCGATGCGTAGTCCGCGAAGCCCGCGTCGAGCCACAGTTCGATGCCGGGCAGCGCGGCGCGCAACGCGGCGAGCGTCGAAGCATGCGCGCCGCGCTGCAGGATGGCGCCGAGATCGGCGATATAGAGCGTGCGCGCGCCGCTGGCTTCGAGTAGCGCGCGGGCGGTAGCAAGTGGGTCGCTCGTCGCGACGAGGCGGGACTGGATGGGCCGATAGGCGCTCCGCTCGCCGCGCACCGCGCGGACGACCTGGCCGTCGAGCAGATCGAGAACAGGTATCACCTGCATAGAGGGGCGCTTTCCTTTGACCAAGATCTTTGTTTATGAGTATCTCACCGGCGGCGGCATCGACCCCGCGTTCGCCGGCACAGGCAGTCTCGCCGATTTGAGCGCGCTGATCGTCGAAGGACGCGTGATGCGCGACGCGCTGGTCGCTGCTCTGCATGAACTGGACGGCGTGCAGGTCACGTTCGCGACCTCGCGCTTCGAAACACCAGCGCCGGGCGACGCTCATTGTATGGCCGCGCCCGGCGAATCGATGACGGCGTTCGTCGCGCGCGTGGCGCGCGAGCACGACTACGCGTGGGTCGTCGCGCCGGAATGCGACGGCCTGCTGCTGCGCTTTCACGATGCGGTCGGCACCGCCCGGTGGCTCGGCTGCGCGAAGGAAGCGATCCGCGTCGCGTCGAGCAAGAGCGCGACCGCGGCATGTCTTGCCGCGCATGGCATTGCGACGACGCCGGCGCTCGAACCCGGCGACCCGGCCGCGCAGCACGGCGGCCGCTGGGTCGTCAAACCGGACGACGGCGCGGGCGGCCTCGACACGATCGTCTACGAGCGCTTCGCCGATGCCTGCGCCGAGTACGAGGCGCGCGCGGCCGCGGCGCGCAATCCGGTGCTGCAGGCGTGGGTCGACGGCGAGCCGTTGAGCCTGTCGCTGATCTGCCGCGGCGACGCGACCAAGCTGCTCAGCATCAACCGTCAGCAGATCGGGCTGAGCGGCGGCGACGCGCCGGGCGAGGTTGCGCGGATCGTCGAGTTCGACGGCGTGCTGGTCGATCAGATCGACCAGCACAGCGACATGGGCCGCGCGCTCGACACGCTCGCGCATCGCGTCGCGCGGGCCATCCCGGGTTTGCGCGGCTTCGTCGGCATCGATGTCGTGTGGCATCCGCAACGTGGGCCGGTCGTGATCGAGGTGAATCCGCGTCTGACGGTCGCTTATGCGGAGCTGTCGGCGGTGCGCGGCAGCGGCCTGACGCGCGCGCTGCTGGCCGCGCATGGCGTGCGGCTCGAGCGCTGCGGCGCGGCGCGCGCCAATCCGTTCACATTCGAGGTGCGTCCTTGAGCCCCGCCCGTTCGAATCCGGCGGTGCGGTTCGGCTGGGACGTCGGTGGTGCGCACGTGAAGGTGTCGCTCATCGACGGCAGCGACGCCGTGCTCGACGTCGTGCAATGGCCGTGTCCGCTGTGGCAGGGGCTCGACCATCTGCAACGGACGATCGACCTCGTCTTCGAGCGCTGGCCGCAGGCCCGCACGGACGCCGCGCAGCATGCGGTGACGATGACCGGCGAGATGGTCGACCTGTTCGCGGACCGCGCCGAAGGCGTGCGCGCGATCGTGGCCGTACTCGCGCAGCGGCTCGGTTCGTCACTGCGTTTCTACGCCGGCGACGCCGGCTGGCTCGCTGCCGACGACTGCGCGGCCGGCTGGCGCCAGGTCGCGTCGGCGAACTGGCTCGCGACCGCGAGCTGGGTCGCTACCTGCATGGCGAACGCGCTGCTGATCGACATCGGCAGCACCACCACCGACATCATTCCGATCGTCGACGGCCGGGTCGTCGCGCGTGGCGCGACCGATGCGGGCCGGCTCGCGAGCGGCGAACTCGTGTATCACGGCGTCGTGCGCACGCCGTTGTGCGGCGTTGCGCATCGGATCGAGTTCGGGGGCGCCACGCTGAACGTGATGAACGAATGGTTTGCGACCACCGCCGACGTCTACCGGCTGACGGGCGAACTGGACCCGCTGCACGACGTGCAGCCGAGCGCCGACCAGGGACCGAAGACACAGGCGGCGAGCCGCGCGCGGCTCGCGCGCATGATCGGGCACGACGCGCACGACGCGTCGGACCTCGAATGGCTGCAGTTTGCGCGGCGCTGGCGGGCGCTGCAGGTGCGCGAAATCGGCGCAAACCTGATGCGCGTGGTCGCCGCGCAGCCGGCGCTCGCGGCCGCGCCGCTGGTGGGCGCGGGCTGCGGTCGCTTCCTCGTCGCCGCCTTGGCGCGCGACGAAGCGCGCGGCTATATCGACTTCGGCGCGTTGGCGGGCGTGCCCGATGCCAGCGCGGCGTGGGCGGCGACCTGCGCGCCGAGCGTGGCGGTCGCGCTGCTCGCGGCGCGCGAACCGGGAGCGCAGCGGCGAAGCGCGCGTGGCGTCGCCGCGCGCGCGGCATGAGTTGACCGGCGCGGCGCCGCCCGAAGACGGGGCGCCAGCGCACGAGTAGCGCAAAGAGGGACAGTGGGGACGATTGGGCGAGCGGGACAAGTTCGGTGATGAACGAGGTTGCGAAACGACGCGACCCAGCCGGGCACTCAACTGGACGCGAGGACAACAGTCATGTGGGTGGTCAAGATCGGAGGCAGCCTGAGTCACGACCCGGCACTGCGCCACTGGCTCAGCGAGCTATGCGAAGTCGGCGGCGGACGCGTGGTGATCGTGCCCGGCGGCGGCGATTTCGCGGACAAGGTGCGCCAATACCAGGGCGAATGGAACTTCGACGATCTGGCCGCGCACAACATGTGTCTGCTCGCGATGACGCAATACGCGCTGCTGATGCAAGGTGTGTCGCCCGAACTGGTGATCGCGTCGAGCGAGGCGAAGATCCGCCGCACGTTGCGCGACGGCCACGTCGCCGTGTGGGTTCCGACCGCGCTGATGCGCGACACGCCCGACGCGATGAGCAACTGGGACACGACCTCCGACAGCCTTGCCGCCTGGCTTTCGACGATGCTCAACGCCGAGCGGCTGATCGTCGTCAAATCCTGTCCGATCGCCGCCGACGATCCGCTCGAAATGCTGGCCGCCTCGGGCGTAGTCGACCGCAAGTTCGTCGACTACGTGACGGATGCGAACTATGTGGTCGAACTGCTCGACAAAAGCAACGTCGCGCTGATGCGCGACCGTTTGCTGAACATTCCGGTGATGTGAGCGGTGGCTATGGCCGCGTCGCGCTCGTCGAGCCCGGCAGCGGCGCACCGCCATCGACGCGGATTTCGCCAGCCGGCCGATGCAACGCGCTCGCCCATTGCGCGACGCGCTCGGGATCGAGCCGCGAGCGGCGCCCGTCGGCGCACAGCGCGGTGCGAAAACCGGCCACGTCGGGCGCCAGCGCACGGATCTGCGGCAGTTGCGCCCAGCCGAGCGCACCGGCGATGCCCACCATCGCGCCGCGCTGACGCGCGAGCCGCAACCAGCGTGCGAGCGAGTCGACATCGACGTGATCGAACAGCGTGCCGCCGTCCTTGCTCGCGGTGTCGAACATCAGGCCGGCAAAGCCGAGCGCCGCGGTGTGGCTGACGAGGTCGTCGTCCATGCCGCCGTCGCACAGCAGCACCGGCACGACAGTGGCCGGCAGATTCGCGAGCTGCTCGATGCAGCGGCGCGCGGCTGGTCCGCGCGCGACCCCGACCTTCACATAGTCGACGCCGGCGTCGCTGACGTCGATCACGCGCGTGGCGATCTCGTCGAACGCATCCGCCGGCACGTCGCCGATCGCCGCGCTGATCGGCTTGACCGGATAGCGCGCCCGCAGCTGTCGCGCGATGTTCGTAATGGCGCCGACCGACAGGCCGCCGAGCGCGCCGTCGTTCGGTTCTTTCAGGTCGATCAGCTCGGCGCCGGCGCGTGCGGCGTCGAATGCTTCCTCATCCGAGCGGACGCTCGCAAGCAATGCGGTCATCGGGATTCTCCGCGGCAAACGGGTTGAGGGTCTAACAGACCCTAATGATGGGCGGAAGCGGCGGCGTGATTGGCCGCCCCTTCCAGATTCGCGCGGTATCGCGCGACCGCGGCGACGAGCCAGCCCCATGCGGTGCGCTCGTTGTCGCCGGCGGTTTTGTCGATCGCGATTTGCAGATAGGCCATTTCGCGATCGACCTTGTCGGCCGGCAGCATGAAAAGCCGGCTTACCAGAATCGCGCCTTCCACGACCGCCGACTGCGCGCGATTGAAGCCCGCGAACGGCGCGTGGTTTTCGCGGTGCACGCATTTCATCACCAGTACCGGGCGCTCTTTGTCGTCTTGCAGTTCGTCGAGTTCGAGTTCGGCGTGGGCCAGCGATTCGGCCAGCCGCACGCTCGCGACACGGCTTGCGGCCACGGTCGGCCAATCGGTCGCGCAGTGCGTGACGCAGCCCGCGAAGATGCGCACGTCGGTCGTGAAATTCAGCACGGCCGCGCGCGTCGCGACGATGTTGTCGAGCGTAACCGACGGTCGGAAAGGCGCAAGGATGATGCGCTCACCCTCGTAGCGCGCGCCCATCGGCGCGATATGAGGACGGCCATCGCACGCTGCCGTGGTGACGATCGTTTCGTGGATCATGGTTGGGAACGTTTGTCCCGACAGCGCCGGAAGGCCGGCCGTCAGCAGAGGTCAAACACAAACGGGAACCGCAAAGGGGCCGCGGCGTGCGGCCCGGTTGCGGGCTTAACGCGTAGCGACATACATCACGATTTCAAAACCGAGGCGTACGTCGGTGTAGCTCGGAGTCGTCCATTGCATACGTGCTTTCTCCTTCGGTTGAAACTGCGGTTGGAACTGCGGTTCGAACTGCTCTGAGCCGCCGGCCCGGCGAATTTTCATGCCCGATCTCGACGGCAGCCGGCATCACGCAATCTCCATGCCCGTGCGTGTGCCGGCCGGCCAGGCGGGCGCGCATTCGAGGGCTAATACAGCGCTCGGCGAATTGCGCCACGCCCTGGCGCTCGCGCGGGTTGCCAGACGCAAGCGTCCGCGCGGTGTGGCGGAAACGAAGCAAAGTGTTCCATCGCGATTCGCCAATCCGATTGCGCTGTCACCCGTGCCCGTCTCCCACACTAGGCGATTCTGCTCCCATTGCCGTTTCATGGCGTGAAAAAGAAACTAACGATGTGATAGCGATAATCGATCCATTAAGTCTGCCAAATAAAATCGTGAATTCCCCTTGAGCGTGTCCGTGCCTACAGTGCAACTCAAGCGCTTCGTTCTTCCGGCAGTGCGCTTGCCACCTTCGAGGACACGTCATGAACGATTTCAGTCAACCGCCGATCAAGCCCGGACATCAAGCGCGCGATCCGCACAATCCGCGCGAGCGGTACGCGGCAGGCGTGATGAAATACCGCGAGATGGGTTACTGGCAACCGGACTACGAACCGAAAGAGACCGACGTGATCGCGCTCTTTCGCATCACGCCGCAACCCGGTGTCGAACCCGAGGAAGCGGCGGCCGCGGTGGCCGGAGAATCGTCGACCGCGACGTGGACGGTCGTGTGGACCGACCGCCTGACCGCCTGCGACATGTATCGCGCGAAGGCGTATCGCGTCGAACCGGTGCCGGTGTCGCGCGCCGACGAGCCGCAGTACTTCGCGTACATCGCGTATGAACTCGATCTGTTCGAAGAGGGCTCGGTCGCGAACCTGACCGCGTCGATCATCGGCAACGTGTTCGGCTTCAAGCCGCTGAGGGCGTTGCGGCTCGAAGACATGCGCATCCCCGTCGCGTATCTGAAGACGTTTCAGGGACCGCCGACCGGCATCGTCGTCGAGCGTGAACGGCTCGACAAGTATGGACGCCCGCTGCTCGGCGCCACGGTCAAGCCGAAGCTCGGGCTGTCGGGCAAGAACTATGGGCGGGTGGTCTACGAGGGCCTGCGCGGCGGCCTCGATTTCCTGAAGGACGACGAGAACATCAACTCGCAGGCGTTCATGCATTGGCGCGACCGCTTCCTGTTTTCGATGGAGGCGGTGAACCGCGCGCAGGCGGAAACCGGCGAGGTCAAAGGGCACTACCTGAACGTGACGGCCGGCACGATGGAGGACATGTACGAGCGCGCCGAATTCGCGAAGGAGCTTGGCTCGTGCATCGTGATGATCGATCTGGTGATCGGCTGGACCGCGATCCAGTCGATGTCGCGCTGGGCCCGCAAGCACGACATGATCCTGCATCTGCATCGCGCGGGGCACAGCACTTACACGCGGCAACGCAATCACGGCATCTCGTTTCGCGTGATCGCCAAATGGCTGCGCATGGCGGGCGTCGATCATGCGCATGCGGGCACCGCGGTCGGCAAGCTCGAAGGCGATCCGCTGTCGGTGCAGGGCTACTACAACGTGTGCCGCGACGCGCACAACGCGGTGGACCTGTCGCGCGGCATCTTCTTCGATCAACCGTGGGCCGGCTTGCGCAAGGTGATGCCGGTCGCCTCGGGCGGGATTCACGCGGGGCAGATGCATCAACTGCTCGACCTGTTCGGCGACGACGCGATCCTGCAGTTCGGCGGCGGCACGATCGGCCATCCGGCCGGCATCCAGGCCGGCGCGACCGCGAACCGCGTCGCGCTCGAAGCGATGGTCAAGGCCCGCAACGAGGGCCGCGACATTCTGCGCGAAGGGCCCGACGTGCTCGAAGCCGCCGCGCGCTGGTGCACGCCGCTCAAGCAGGCGCTCGATACGTGGCGCGACGTGACTTTCAACTACGCGTCGACCGATACGCCCGATTTCGCCGCCACGCCGACTGCGGCTTAAGAGAGCCGAGCTTTACCCGCCAGCGCTTCACGAGCGCATCCGCAACGTGGTGCCACGGCATCGCGCGGGGCATCGTTGACGCCGTTCTGAACGCGACATCCATCAACGAGGTTCGTCATGCGTATTACTCAAGGAACGTTTTCTTTTCTGCCCGAACTGACCGACGAGGAAATCGGCCTGCAGATCGACTACGCGCTGCGCCAGGGCTGGGCCTGTTCGGTCGAATTCACCGACGACCCGCATCCGCGCAACACGTACTGGGAAATGTGGGGCCTGCCGATGTTCGACCTGCACGACGCGGCAGGCGTCTTGCAGGAAGTCCGGGCCTGTCGCGAAGCGCGGCCGCAGCACTACATCAAGGTCAACGCATTCGATTCGGAGCGCACCTTCGAGACGATGCGCCTGTCGTTCATCGTCAACCGGCCGGACGTGGAGCCGGGCTTCCGTCTGTCGCGCGAGGACGCGCAGGGGCGCACGCAGCGCTACAGCATGACGGGCTATGCGACCGACCGGCCGGCGGGCGAGCGCTACGGCGCAACGGGCTGATCCTCTGATCGGGCACGAGGGTGCAATACAGGCACGCGACAAACCGCAAGGAGGAGCAATGACTGACGCCGCTATCGTGGACGCACTGCCCGCGTCCGCCGCGCACAGCGACGACGCCACGCCCCACATCGACCTCGCGGCGCTGTACCGCGACTCGGGCATCGGCGACGTGCTCGGCGAACTCGAACGCGATCTGGTCGGGCTCGCACCCGTGAAGACGCGCATTCGCGAAGTCGCCGCGCATCTGCTGGTCGAACGCGCGCGGGCTTCGCTGGGTCTCGCGGGCGGCGCGCCGACCTTGCATATGTGCTTCTCCGGCAACCCCGGCACCGGCAAGACGACGGTCGCGCTGCGCATGGCCGAGGTGCTGCACCGGCTCGGCTACATCCGCCGCAATCATCTGGTGTCGGTCACGCGCGACGATCTGGTCGGCCAGTACATCGGTCACACCGCGCCGAAAACGCGCGATGTGCTGAAGCGCGCGATGGGCGGCGTGCTGTTCATCGACGAAGCGTACTACCTGTATCGCCCGGAAAACGAGCGCGATTACGGGCAGGAAGCGATCGAAATCCTGCTGCAGACGATGGAGAACCAGCGCAGCGACCTGGTCGTGATTCTGGCCGGCTACGCGTCGCGGATGGAAGTGTTCTTCGAGAGCAATCCGGGTTTCCGCTCGCGCATTGCGCATCACATCACGTTTCCCGATTACGAGGAAACCGAACTGCTCGAAATCGCCGAGCGGATGCTCGACACCATGCATTACCGCTTCGATGCCGCGTCGCGCCGCGCGTTCGCCGACTATCTGGCGCGCCGCATCCGGCAACCGAATTTCGCCAACGCGCGCTCGGTGCGCAATGCGCTCGACCGCGCGCGGCTGCGCCAGGCGAACCGCCTGTTCGCGAGCGCGTTACAGGGCGGCGAGCCGATCGATGCCGCCGCGCTGACGCTGATCGACGCCGCCGACGTGCGCGCGAGCCGCGTATTCGACGAGCCAATGCAGCCGTCCTCGCCACCGCCTTCCACCGCGCGCGCCGTCACGGCGCCGCCGGGCTGAATCACGACACCATCGAAGGAGAACGCCATGCAGGACGGACGCACGACACTTTCGAAGTTCCTGATCGACACGCTCGATCGCCCGCCGTGTACGGACGACACGCGGGACACGGCGGGACTCTCCGCGCTGCTCATCGACGTAGCGGCCGCCATCAAATCGATCTCGGCGATGCTGACCAAGGGAGCGCTAGGCGGCAACTACGGTTCCGCGCAAACGCTCAACACGCACGGCGAGGAGCAGAAGAAGCTCGACGTCTCCACCAACGAGATTTTCGTGCAGCAATGCGAGTGGGACGGCTTGCTGGCCGCGATGGTGTCCGAGGAAATGGAGCACGTGTACCCGATTCCTCCGGAGTATCCGCGTGGCGAGTATCTGCTTGCGTTCGATCCGCTCGACGGCTCGTCGAATATCGACATCAACGGCGTGGTCGGCTCGATCTTCTCGGTGCTGCGCACGCGCGACCCGGCGGAGGATGCAAGCAGCGAAGCCGCGTTCCTGCGGCCGGGCTGCGAACAGGTGGCGGCCGGCTATGCCGTGTATGGACCCTCGACGATGCTGGTGCTGTCGGTCGGCAACGGCACGCACGGCTTCACGCTGGAGCGCGACATCGGCAACTTCGTGCTCACGCATTCGAACATCCGGATTCCGGAAGAGACCGGCGAGTTCGCGATCAACGCATCGAACGAGCGCTTCTGGGAGCCGCCCGTGCGCCGCTATGTGCAGGAGTGCAAGGACGGCCGCAGCGGCTGCCGCGCGCGAGACTTCAACATGCGCTGGATCGCGTCGATGGTCGCGGAAGTGCATCGCATCCTGATGCGAGGCGGGGTGTTCATGTATCCGCGCGACTCGAAAACGCCTGCGATGGAAGGGCGCCTGCGCCTGCTCTACGAGGCGAACCCGATGAGCTTTCTGGTCGAGCAGGCGGGCGGCCTCGCGACCACCGGACGCGAGCGCATTCTCGAACTCGCGCCACGCGCGCTGCATGGCCGCGTGCCGGTGATCCTCGGCTCGAAGGTCGAGGTGGAGCGCATTGCGCGCTATCACGGCGAATACGACCGCGGCGAGGACAAGCCGTTCTCGTCGCCGCTGTTCGGCACGCGCTCGCTGTTCCTGCCGGATTTCACGGCGTGATCGGCGACTGAGCGCACAGACGTACAGCGCACCGCACCAGAAACACAGTCATCCGGAGACAAACGCATGTCAGTCAAACATCCGATCATCGCGGTGACCGGCTCGAGCGGCGCGGGCACCACCACCGTCATGAAGAGTTTCACGCATATCTTCAGACGCGAGCACATCAATGCGCAGATCGTCGAAGGCGACGCGTTCCATCGCTACGACCGCAACGGCATGCGCGCGGCGATGCAGGAGCGCGAACGCGACGGCGTGCCGAATTTCAGCCACTTCGGGCCGGAAGCAAATCTGCTCGAAGAACTCGAAACCCTGTTCACGCGCTACGGCGAAAACGGCAGCGGGCAGTTTCGCCACTACGTGCACGACGCGGCCGAAGCGCAGTTGTACAAGCAGGACGGCGGCACCTTCACGCCGTGGGAGGACGTCGCGGCCAATACCGACCTGATGTTCTACGAAGGGCTGCATGGCGCGGCGGTGACCGACAAGGTCAACATCGCGCGGCATGCGGATCTGCTGATCGGCGTCGTGCCGATCATCAACCTCGAATGGATCCAGAAGCTGCACCGCGATCAGACGATGCGCGGCTACACGCACGAAGCGGTGGTGGACACGATCCTGCGGCGCATGCCCGACTACGTGAACTACATCTGCCCGCAGTTCTCGCGCACGCATGTGAACTTCCAGCGCGTGCCGACCGTGGACACGTCGAATCCGTTCACCGCCCGCGAGATCCCGCAGCCCGACGAGAGCTTCGTCGTTATCCGCTTCGCGCGGCCGAAAGGCATCGACTTCCAGTATCTGCTGACGATGTTGCACGACTCCTTCATGTCGCGCCCGAACGTGATCGTCGTGCCGGGCGGCAAGATGGGACTCGCGATGCAGCTGATCTTCACGCCGATGATCCTGCAACTGATCGATCGACGCTCGCGCGGCTGAGGTTTTTCGAAGCGCACCCGACGCGGCGCGACGCGGACGGTGCGCGTTGAGCACGCCGCTCGACGAGATTTCATTTCATATCGAGGAGCACGCAATGGCCTTCATCACCCTGCGGCAACTGCTGGATCACGCGGCCGAACACGACTACGGCGTGCCCGCGTTCAACGTCAACAACATGGAGCAGATTCACGCGATCATGCGCGCGGCCGAGGCGACCGATAGCCCGGTGATCCTGCAGGCGTCGGCCGGCGCCCGCAAGTACGCGGGCGAGCAGTATCTGCGCCATCTGGTGCTCGCGGCGCTCGAGGCGCACCCGGACATTCCGCTCGTGCTGCATCAGGACCACGGCGCGAGCCCGGCGGTGTGCCAGCAGGCGATCCGCTCGGGCTTCACGTCGGTGATGATGGACGGCTCGCTATTGCCCGACCAGAAAACGCCGGCCGCGTATGACTACAACGTCGAGGTGAGCCGCCGCGTGGTGGACGCCGCGCATGCGGTCGGCGTGTCGGTGGAGGGTGAGTTGGGCTGTCTCGGCTCGCTCGAAACGGGCACCGCGGGTGAAGAGGACGGCGTCGGCGCAGAAGGCAAGCTGACGCGCGAGCACCTGCTGACCGACCCCGACGAAGCGCGGCGCTTCGTCGATGCGACCGGTGTCGATGCACTGGCAATCGCGATCGGTACTTCGCACGGCGCGTACAAGTTCAGCCGCGAGCCGACCGGCGACATCCTCGCGATCGACCGGATCGCCTCCATTCATTCGCGGATTCCGGACACGCATCTGGTGATGCACGGTTCGTCGTCGGTGCCGCAGGAATGGCTCGCGGTGATCCGCGAGTACGGCGGCGAGATTCCGACCACCTACGGCGTGCCCGTCGACGGAATCCGCCGCGGCATCGCGCACGGCGTGCGCAAGGTCAATATCGACACCGACATCCGTCTCGCGATGAGCGGCGCGATGCGCAAGTCGCTCGCCAATGCGCGCTCGGAATTCGATCCGCGCGCGGCCCTGAAGGCGGCCACCGCCGCGGCTAGCGCGATCTGCATCGAGCGTTTCGAAGCGTTCGGTTGCGCGGGGCAGGCGGCGCGCATCAAGCCGCTGCCGCTCGACACGATGGCGAGCCGCTATCACTGACGCCACTGGCACGGAGAACGCAATGCGCGAATTCCTGATTGCTCCGTCGCTGCTGTCGGCGGATTTTGCCCGCCTCGCCGACGAGATTCGCGACGTGACGGCGGCCGGCGCTGACTGGATTCATCTGGACGTGATGGACAACCACTATGTGCCGAACCTGACCGTAGGGCCGCTCGTGTGCTCGGCGATCCGGCCGTACACGTCGCTGCCTTTCGACGTGCATCTGATGACCACGCCGGTCGATCCGCTGGTGTCGGCGTTTGCCGAGGCCGGCGCGAACCTGATCAGCTTTCATCCGGAGGCGACGCTGCACGTGCATCGGACCATCGAACTGATCCGCTCGCACGGTGCGCGCGCCGGGCTCGCGCTGAATCCGGCGACGCCGCTCACGGTGCTCGATCATGTGCTGGAGATGCTCGACGTCGTGCTGGTGATGTCGGTGAATCCGGGCTTCGGCGGCCAGGCGTTCATTGCCGAAACGCTCGACAAGCTGCGGCTGCTGCGCGAGCGCGTCGATACGACGATGCAGCGCACCGGCCGGCCGTTGCTGATCGAAGTGGACGGCGGCGTGAAGGCGTCGAACATCGCGCGTGTCGCCACGGCGGGCGCCGATGTGTTCGTCGCGGGATCGGCCGTGTTCGGCGCGAGCGATCGCGCGCAGGCGATTCGCGGCATGCACGGCGAACTGGCTACCGTCGACGAACCCGCGAGCGTAGCGGCCATGCAGTGACGGCGCGGCGGGTTCAGCGCTTTTTCATCGTCTCGCCCGGCCCGCACCAGACGTTGAGATCTTCTTCCGGCCGGTCGATCGCGCAGCCCCAGTCGAGCGGCTGGTCCTGATCGAAGCGCTTGCCGAGCCGCCACGCGATTTCCGCGCGTGCGAGCTGCACGCCCATATAGAACGCGTGGCCGCCGTCTGTTTCGAGGTTCAGCTGCGGGTACAGCGCGAACGGATCGTCGCCGCGTCGATGGCCGTCGCGGTTGTACACGTGAATGCCCTCGGCGCTGATCTGCACGCGGAAATTCGGATCGCGCACGGCGCGCGCGAATTCGTCGATTTCTTCGGCGCTGTACGGAAACGGCCGTTTCGCGTGGACCGTCGCGAGTTCGCTGCTGATGCCCTTCGGCAGCACTTGCGCATCGCGCGCGGCATGCATCACGCGGCGCGCGACATCGGCTTCGCGCAGCGCGCGCCGCGCATGCAGGCTCACCGAAGTCGTCAGCACCGCGCCAACGCGCAATTCCGCCGCCATGCCGAGCAGCACGGCGTTGATGCCGCTCGTGTCGGCCTCGGTCAACTCGGTCACGTTGCCGATGCCCATCATGATCGCGATGTCGGGATAGCGTTCGCGCAGGCTCACATAGCGCGCAATCGACGCGGCCAGCCCGAACGGAATCGGATCGAGAATCGGATCGGCGAGAAACGCGCGGCCGCGCGCGGACAGAGCTTCAATCGCGGCGTCGAGCGAGGCGGAATCAGCGGGTTCGCGCGCGACGAGGATCGGCGTCGACGGCACTTCGTCGGCGATCCACAGCGTATCGACGTTCAGGCTCATCAGATAGTCGGCGCCCGCGCGGCCGCCGCGAAGCAGTTCGTCGTTGCGCATCGAATCGACGCTGACGCGATAGCCTTCGGCCTTCAGGCGCCGCACCGCGTCTTCGAGATGCGGAAACGGCGTGTCCGGCAGACAGCCGATGTCGATCACGTCCGCGCCCTGGGCCGCATACTCGCGCGCCCTTGCCGCGATGCCGTCGAGGTCGAGCCGCGGCGCATCGACGATCTCCGCGAAAATCTCCGTGTCATACCGGCTCAGGTCGAAAGGTTTCGCCTTGTGGCCGAAAAACTGCGGCAAGTCCTTGACCTCCTCGGGACCGCGTTCGAACGGCACGCCGTAGTGCGCGCTCAGCGTGTCGAGATCGCCGCGGCAACGGCCCGGCACGATCACGCGCTGCGCGGCGAGCGGCGCGGGCAAGCGGCGCTGGATCAGATCGGCGGTCATCAACGCGGCGACCTGCAGGCCGATTTCGCGCACCTCCCAACTGAACGGCGCCGGCGCCATGCCGTCGAGCACGCGCCGCAGGCTCGGTTCGGCAAGCCGGCCGGTCAGGAAGAGGATGTGGTCCATGCGAGATCGAGGGTCGCGAGGCGTTGGGCGAGTGCCGCTTCGAGTTCGTCGAGCGAGCGCGCGAGCGTCGTGTATTCGAAGCGTGCGAGACGCTCGACGTTGTCGAGCTCGATCGCCCTTGGCCGCAGTTCGACCCATTCGTCCGGGCTATGCGTGATCACGCTCGGTTCGGTGTCGCATGCAAAGACGATGCCGGGGATGCATTGCTTGCCGGCCTGCGCGTACATGTTGGTCGGCAGCGTATCGGAGATGCCGTAAGCGCATTTGGCGACCGTGTTGCTGGTGGCCGGCGCGATCACGACCGTGTGATAGACGCCGTGATACAGCATGCCGACCGGCACGCCGCTCGCGCTGTTGTCGCGCAGCACGCGGAACTGTTCGCGCAGCTTGTCGAGCGGCCAGCCGTACAGCGGCAGCACTTCCTCGGCCGCCGCGGACAGGAACAGATCGACGCGCGGCAAGCGCCGCGCGAGCGCGATCGATTCTTCGAGCATGTGACCGGAGCCGGTCACGCACCACGCGAAGCGCGCATCCGGCTTGAAGTCGGTGAGATCGCGGGCGGCCTTGGGCGCTGACTCGTTGGTGGACGACTGGGTCATGCGTCGAGATCGAGCGGCATGCCGTCCGGCGACGAGCCTTCGTGCGACAGCCGGATATGCAGCCGGCGCATCTTGCGGTACAGCGTGTTGCGGCTGATGCCGAGCGCCTTCGCGACGTTGCTGACGTTCCAGCGATGCTCGTCGAGCAGCGACAGCACCGTCTCGCGCTCGTTCAGCTGGATCGCGTTCAGCGAAGAAATGTCCGCTTCGTCGGCGAGTTGCCCGTCCATGTCCGCGTTTGCGAGGCGCAGCGCGGTCGGCAGATCGACTGCCGACGTGCGCTGCGTGACCTCGGGCGGCAGATGCTCGCAGCCGATCGGCTCGCCGTCGGACAGCGCAATGGCCATCTGCAACACGTGACGCAGCTGACGGATGTTGCCGGGCCACGCGTACGTGAGCAGCGCGTGTTCGGCTTCCGGCGTCAGATCGGGCGGATCGTCGGTTTCGTTGGCGAGCAGATGATTGATCAGCGGCAGCTTGTCGACGCGCTCGCGCAGCGCCGGCAGATTCAGCTCGACGCCCTTGAGCCGGTAGTACAGGTCCTCGCGGAACTGGCCGCTCTCCACGAGTTCCATCAGATTGCGGTGGCTCGCGCTGATCAGCTGGAAATTGACCTTGACGGTGGTCTCGGCGCCGAGCGGCGTGACCTCGTGTTCCTCGATCACGCGCAGCAGCCGAGCCTGCAGCACGAGCGGCATGTCGCCGATCTCGTCGAGGAACAGCGTGCCGCCGTTGGCCTGCACGATCTTGCCGCGCCGACCTTCACGCTGCGCGCCGGTAAATGCACCGGCGCGATAGCCGAACAGCTCGCTCTCGATCAGGTTCTCCGGCAGCGACGCGCAGTTCACCGGCACGAACGGACCGTCGGCGTGCGGGCTGATGCTGTGCAGCGCCTGCGCGAAGACTTCCTTGCCGGTGCCGGTCTGGCCGCGCAGCACGATCGGAATCTTGCGCTGGATCACGCGCGCGGCCAGCTGGATCTGGGAGGCCATGCGCGGGTCGCCGAATTCGAGGTGCGCAATCTCTTCGAGCTTCGGCACCGGCGCGTGCTTGTCGTGCTTCTCGTGTTTTTCCGGGGCGCTGCTGCGGATCGCGGAGTCGGTGACGATCACGCGCGTCACGCGCCCGGTGCCGTTCTGCGGCGTCTGCGCGACGAGGAAAAAGCGGTTCGTCGCATTCGCGCTGTAGACGGTGACCGGATGGAACGAGCCGCGAATGCTGCGCGCGATCATGTCTTCGAGCGACGCGTTGAACGCTTCCTCGATGCGCCGGCCGCGCAGCTCGGCGAGCGAGCGGAAGCCGAGCTGGAACAGCGCGCTGCGGTTCGCGGCGAGCACCGTGCTGTCGTCGCCGACCGCGAGCTTGCCGCCGTGCAGCGTGCCGACGAATTCCGGGCGGCTGTGGAAATGGATCATGTTGGCGTGCCGGTAGCGCGCATCGAGCAGACGGTTTTCGATCATCTGCCGCGACATGCCGACCAGTACCAGCGAGTGCTGCTGCAGCAGCTTCGAGCGGCTGGTGACGTCGAGCACGCCGGCGATTTCGCCGCCGTCGTCGAAGATCGGCGCGGCCGAGCACGTGAGCGACGTATAGCGCGGATAGAAATGCTCGTGCTGACAGACGGCGATGCAGTCGCGCTCCGCGAGACAGGTGCCCATGCCGTTGGTGCCGGCTTCGCGTTCGCTCCACAGCGCGCCGACGCGAAAGCCGTCGGCGGCGACCGCCTCGGCGAACGGCACGGACGACACCTGATGCACGATCACGCCGCCCGAATCGACGAGCACGACCGCGAGCTCGGGGTCGGCGAGCTGCTGATAGAGCGTCGTCATCTCGAGTTTCGAACACGCGATCAGATCGCCGAGCGCCTCACGGCGCGCGCTGAGTTCGTATTCGGTGAGCACCGGCGGCGGCACGAAACGCGCGGGGTCCAGCTGGAATTCGTTGATGCAGCGCGTCCACGACTGAGCCACGGGTCCGCTTGTCGGGCGCGTGGTCAACTGATGGTTGACCACGTTCAGAACTTCCCGGACGTGCGTACTGCTGTCAGCGAGCAACGACATGGGATTCGTCTCCGTTGCGTCATTTCGCAAGCGTGACTGCTTCGCACGCTGCGAATGCCGCTTTATCAAGCCTGTCTGCCCTTGGTGCGGCGGGTTCTGGGTCCGCCTGCTCCCTCGCGACCGGCCCTGCTACGAGGCGGGTATTTAAAACTGTACGCCCGATGCAAGATCGGTTCAACAGAAAGTGACTGTGGGTTTACCTCACCGTGCCCGGAATTTGCTTTTCTCGATGCGCGATGCGTTAAACGTTTTGCAGGTTGCATGCCTGTCGCAGCTTCGACACAGAGTGTGCCGCGCGTCGCTCAGTTCTATCGTTCTACTGTTGCATCTGTTCAATCTTGGGCCGCGCCGCGGCGGAGACCATCATGGATCGTATCGATACTGTTCGCCTTGCCGCATTTTCCAGCCTCGGCGCCAATTCCGGCTCGCAAGCCGGCGCGTTGCCCGAGCGCCTCGACATCGTCTTCATCGAGAACTTCATCGGCCAGACGGTCATCGGTATCGACAGCAGCGAGTTGCATGTTGCGCAACCGGTGCGCGTGAATCTGGCGATCGGCGTGCCCGCGATCCGCGCGTGCGCGACGGACCGGATCGAAGATACGGTCAACTATGCGGCCGTGCGTGAGGCACTGCTCGAGCTATTCGCGTCGCATCGCGTGCGACTCCTGGAGGCGCTCGCCGAGACGATCGCGCAACTGTTGATTGCCGACTTCGGCGCGCACTGGGTGCGGGTGTCGCTCGCGAAGCCGGCCAAGTTCGCCGACCTCGCGGCCGTCGGCGTGCAGATCGAGCGGCGTCGCGGCGATGGCCCGGCGGCCGCCGTGGGTCTCGCGTGTTACGCGTCGCTGGGCGCGGGGCTGGTGCCCAATTGACGGGGAGAGCGGGGCGCGCCGGACGCCCGGCGCGCCTCGAACCGTCGTCATTTCGCCACGGTCGACGTTTTCTGCGGACCGAGTCCGCACGCCTGATACGCGCTCGTTTGCAGCGCGCGGAATTTCCTGGTTTGAGCCTTGGCGTGATCGACGCGGAATTCCGCGCCGCCTTCGCCGCCGAGCGTCGCGTACTTCGAGAAGGTCGACTGGTCGACGAATTCGTCGTACGGCAACGACGCGGCCATCTTGTCGATCACGCACGAGCACTTGTAGACGTTCGCGAAATCGTGGCCGTTATCGTCCATGCAGCTGAGCACGTATTCGACGCGGCCCTCGGTCGGATAGTTGTAGCCGCCCGCCCACGCGAGCGGCGCGGCGAGCATGAGCGAGGAAAATGCGAGAAGCGCGCGACATCTATTAGTCATTGAATGCCTCTGCGAGAGCATAGAACCCGCTTCGCGAACCGCTGCGCGAGGGCCATGCCTTGCGGCCGCGAGGCGACGGGATGCGCGAGGAGGCGGGGCCGCGACCGGCGCCGCGTCTCCTGCGCCGCCATGCACCGTCAGTTCGGCGCGAACGGATGCGCGACAGTGCCCTTCTTCGATACTACTTCAGCCGCGCTCGGCTCGCCGCTGACCGCGCGCTTGATGGCCTCGCGCGTCGCCTGATAGTTGAACTGCTGGATCTTCTTGTCGTCCTCCGCCTGCCAGTGGATGAAGACGCCGACGCAGAGGAACAGATCGTCGGCTTCTTCCTGCGGGATCGTGCCGTCCTCGACGCTGTCGGCCACTGCTAGCGCGACCGCGTGCTGCGCTGGGCCGAACATCTGCACGGCCTGCTTGGCGCCTTTGATCGTCACCTTGTTGAACAGGATCGTATTGGGCTTCGTGATGAGATTCGGCGCGACGACGGCGAGCAGCGACGTGAAACCGTCCTTGTTGTTGGTGAGCGCGTTGCAGAACGCGGTTTCCGCAGCCGAACCTCGCGGTCCGATCAGCAAGTCGATATGCGCGACCTCGTTGCCGTCGCCGACTAGCGACTCCCCGATCATGACGCGGTTGATCTTGGCCATTCTGTTCCTCCAATGAGTAGGTATGGACCTGCTGACGAGGCGCCGCCCGCGATCGTGTCCAGATCAGCATCGCGAGAGCGGTGCGGGATTGCACGGCGGTACTAACTAACAGGTTCCGTGCCAGTTGTGGCACCCGGCATGCTGACGCGCCTGTTCGGGGCGTGTTCAGTGCAGACGATTCAGGGTTAACCGCGCCCTTCGACGCAGCGCGCAACGAACAGCGTGGCCACCGCGAGGTCCGCGCTGGTGCCGGGATTGATCGCGCGGGCCTTCAATTCGGCATCCCAGGCATCGAGTTGCGGATCGCTTGCCGAGCGGTGCGCGGCGGGTCGCGTTTGGCGCCAGCGCGCGTGCTGTTCGCGTGCCACGAGCGTGACACTCTGCGCCAGCGCGAGGCCGTGCTTGCGCACAATGTGAGAGTCGGGCCAGCCGGCGAGGAACGCGAGAAACACGTTGAGCATCGCGATTTCGCCTGGATCGACGGGCGCGGGTCCGGACGCTGGCGTCGAGGCTTCGAAGCAGGCGGTGAGGCCGGTGTCGAACAGGTCCGCGAAACCGTTCGCGTACTGCCGCGCGATGCTGTCGCGCTCGCTGGCGAGCCGCATCGCGTCGCGCAGGCCGATCGTCGGCGCTGCGTGGACCGATTGCTCGGGCGCGTCGCCGAGGCCGCCGGGATTGGCGAGCGCGATCGCGCGATAGGCGAGCCGCGCATCTTCGACGTCGAGCCGGCTCAGCACGTCGCCGACGGCCGCGCGCCACGCTGGCGCCGTCAGCGGCGGTTCGCCGGTTTCGTCGAGAGCCGCGGCGAGCGGCGCGATCAGCAGCACGATGCCGAGATTCGTATTGCAGCCGACGGCCGCGCGCGTCCGTGTGACCGCGTCGAGAATGCGCTGCCCGACGCGGGCGCCGCGCGCGAACAGCGCGTCGAGCGATGCGTCCGCGCTGGCGAGGAACTGCGCCGCGTTCATGCCGTGGCCGGGGCTCTGGGTGCTGACGTTGCCGGGTTTCGGCGTGATGACGTCGAGCCTGCAGGCCGCGAGGAAGGCTGCGCGCGCATGCTCGACGGAGATTGCAGGAGGGATGGGCATGACGCTCAAGCCCGGCGCTGCGGAGACTGCACGGGCACCCCGGCGCTAGCGGCTTGCTCGGCTTGCTCGTTCGCGCGGCGCTGCGCGGCGAGCTTGCGATCGAGCAGATCGTCGACCAGCGCCGCGGCGACATCGAGCGGCACGACCGACTGCAAACCGCGCCACGCGGCCACGCCGTTGACTTCGAGCACGAGCGGCAGCGCGGCGTCGTCGGGATTCGGGATCAGGTCCACGCCCGCGTAGTCGAGCCCGAGCGCGGCGGCGGCGCGCACGGCACTCTGCGCGAGCGGGACAGTCAGCTCCGCGGCCTCGCAGCGCGCGCCTTGCGCGACGTTGTGAATCCAGCCCTTGCCGCCGCTGCGCCGCATCGCCGCGACCGCCTTGCCGCCGATCACGAGCACGCGCCAGTCGAAACCGGGCCGGGCGCCGGCAACGAAGCGCTGCAGATAAGCGACCTGCCGATAACGCGCGAGCGACGGCAGCGGCGCGAGCAGCCCGCCACGCGCGCCGAGCCGTTTGAGCCCGTGGCCTTGCGAGCCGAACAGCGGCTTGAGCACGACCTGGCGGCCGGCGGCCGCTTCGCGCATCAGGACGCGTTGCGCGAACGCGGCGGACTCGCCGGCCCAGGTGGCCGGTGTCGGCACGCCCGCGCGATGCAGCAGGAAGCTCGTCATCGATTTGTCGACGCTGCGCTCGATCGCGCGAGCGTCGTTGTAGACCGGCACGCCCGATTCACGCAGCGCGTGCAGGATGCCCAGGCGCAGCGTCACCTGCTCGAAGGTGCCGCCGGCGATGCCGCGCACGAACACCGCATCCGGCAGCGTGCGGCCGAAGCCCGGGATCACGAGGCCGTGCGGCAGCCACGTGGTGTCGATGCGGCAATCCGCGAGATCGACGCAACGCGCTTCGGCGCCGCGCGCGCGGAACGCCTTTTTCAGCCGGCCGGTGTGCCAGCCGGTTTCGTCGCTCATGATCGCGATGCGCAGGCCCGCTGTGATCATCATCGCGCGACGGACTCGCCGCCCCACTGTTGACGCAGCAGGCCGCCGTCGAGTCGGCCGCCATGATAGGTCGCGCCGCTTTCGAGGCTGCTGACCCACACCTCGGCGGGGGCGAACAGTGCGGGGTCGATCTGATAGAAGTCGAAGTTGACGGCCGTGAAGACGTCCGCGAACGGCCGGCCGTAGTCGCGCGAATTGGCGGAGGGCAGCGTGTCGGCGAGACGTCGCGCGATCTCGTCGTGCCGGACCGTCAGATGCACGCGGCCGCCGTACAGGATCGCGTCGTTGGTGCGGCCCATCGCCTGAATGCCGTCGGGCGCGGGCGGCGGCAGCGGCGCCGAGCCCGTCCCGGCGACGATCTCGTCGAGCGGCACGCCGAGCACGTGCACCTTGTGCAGCGCCACTTCGACGACGCGGGCCACGACCTGTACCGTTCCCGCCACAGAGTGTGTCGGCGTGACGATCAGCGTCAGGTGGTCGGGCGCGAGGCCGCAGTCGTGCAGCACCTTGTCGATCACGACCTGCGGCGGCAGACGGTCCACTTCGAGCACCAGCGCGCCGCGTTCGTGGTGGTCGCGATAGCCGAGTTCGTCGAATAGCGGTTCCTTGACCGCGAGCGCGCGCGCGGGCCCTGAGCCGAGCGAAAAGAACTTTTTGCCGCCGGTCTGCTCCTTGGTCGCCGCGAGGCTCCAGCCCGCGTACTGGCTGCCGAGACAGGCGAGCACCGGCGACGAGGTGCTGACTTCGAGCATCGTCGGCCACAGCGGTGCGGCGTCGAAGTTCGCGCGTACCGCGACGCGGCCGAGCCCGCCCATGCAGATGCGCGCGATCAGCACGCCGGCGTCGAGACTGCCGCGGGCGTCGACGCCGGCGTCGGCGATCACGGTGCCTTCGGCCGTGCGCGTGAGCGCGACGCCGAGGTGCGCCGCCTGGTCGAGGAGCCGGGCGACGAGGCGCTCTGAAAGCGCGTTCACGCTCGGTTGCGCGGCGGGCGCGGAAGCATCAGTTGTGGGCGTGGAGGCAGGCATGGTCGGGTTCATCGCAGGTTTCGATTCGTTGGACGACGCGTTCGTGCTGCGCATCGAGCGCGGTGCGCACCGCGTCCGTCGACGCCGCTCGCACGAGCAGCGTGCAGACCGGCTGCCCGGCGTCGATGCGGGTGCCCGGCATCGGCACGTCGCGGCATTGCGGATCGCGCAGGCAGGCGTCGGAGAACGCCGCGGAGACGTTGAGCGGCCGCTGCGCGAACAGCACCCGCTGGCCGGCGCGCCAGCGCGGCGCGCGGGCGAGCGCGAGGCTCGCGGCCGACGGCGCGCGGCCGTGGCGGCACGCTTCGAGGTGGCAGGCGAGCAGGCCGGCTGGCCACGCATCGGGCGACGCGGTTTCGTAGAGCGCCATCGTCGACGAAGGGCGCGGGTTGATTTCGAGCACGTCGAACGAGGTGCCGTCCGACAGAAAATCGCAGCTGTTGATGCCGACGAGGCCGGTGCTTGCGCATAGCGCGTCGAGCGCTTGCTGCACCAGCGCAACGAAGGCTGGCGGCAAGTCGATCGGCCCGATCGAGCCCGCATGCACGAAGCGCAGATCGCCGATCGCGCAGGTGAGTTGCTCGGCGAAACCGATCAGATGCGCGCGGCCGTGCGCGCCGATGAACAGCGTCGACAGCGAGCGGCCCTGGCCAAGGCGCTGGAAGTAACCGTGCGCGGAGGCGCTCGTCGAGTCGAACGAGTCGGCGGGCTGGATATGCGTGCCGCCACAGCCATCCGCCTGCTTGAACAGCCAGCCCTCGGCTGTCGCCGGCCGCTCGAACGACACAGCCGGATGCCCGATGCGCAACGCGTCGAGCAGCGCGAAGAAACGCCGCGGCTCGCGTACGGCCGCGATCGCCTCGGCATCGTTGCCGAGAAAGCGCGGCAAGCCGGGCTCACGGCACAAGTCAGGCATCAAAGGTTCGAGCCCGCTGCCGCCGATCCAGCCAAGCAATCCTGGCAACCGCGCGACGCGCGCAAGCGCATCGACGAGCCGCGCCCGGTCGATCCCGAGCGCGCCATCACCGCCGCCGATGTCGAACCACAGTTCGGCGGCCTCGCGCGTGTCGCAGTCGCCGAAGATATCGAGCGCGGCGACATGCAGGCCGGCGCGCGCCGCGGACTGCGCGAGCAGGCGCGCGGACTGCCCGACGACCGCGACGATGGGCGCATGCATGAGCGGCCGGTGCGGCTTCATGACGGGCGCTCTCAGCCGAGACCGGCCGCGACCGCGCGGGCCTCGTCGTAGGCTTCCGGGAAGCCCAGGTAGACCGGCTTGCCGCCCGTGCGCATGCGCATGAACAGGCGATGCTCGACCTGATACTTGACGTTGCCGATCGCCAGCGCGCCGATGCCGACCGCGCCCGCGTTCGGCACGCCGTCGATCGGCTTGCCATCGTTCATCACGTTCACGCCGGCGATGCCTTCGGGCGGCACCGCGTTGACGTCGGCGGCGACGAGCAGGCGTTTTGCATGCGCGAGGTCGTCGCGGCCGACCACCTGCACGCCCGCGACAGCAGTGGCAATCGCGATTTCCGCTTCGGCGAGGGCGCCGCGCAGCTCGTCGGACGTCGTGGTGCCGATGCCGTTGGTGACGATGCCGAAGCGCTCGTTCAGTTCGGCCGACGCGGCGAGCGCGCGACTGCGGTCGGTGTGGCTCGCGATCGTCACGTCGGCGCCTCGCGACGCGGCGATCGCCGCCGCGATGCGCCCGACCGCGCCGGCTCCGCCGAGAATCAGCACGCGCTTGCCGCCGAGTTCCACGCCGTGCTGCTTGCCCAGATGCCGCTCGACCAGCGCGACGAGCGCGGCCGCGGTCGTGTACGAACCGCTCGGATCGGCGAACACGGAGACCTCGAACGGCGGGACCATCGCGCGGCGCGCGGTGTCGAGCATGGCGACGGCCTGCATCACGTCGCGTCCGCCGATGAAGATGCCGGTGCGCGACACCCCCTTCGGGCCGCGCGAGAAGATCGCGTCCTGCGTGAGGTTCGCGACCATGCCGGCTTCGACGTTGCAATACGGCACGATGACCTGGTAGCCGGCGTCGGCGGCCATATTGACGTCGAACGGACTCATCTGCGGCGTGGCCGTGAACATGTGCAGGATGTAAGGCCTTTCAATGGTTTCTGACATGGCAGGGGCTCGTTGTAGTGGCAGTCTCGTGAAGGCGCGGGGCAACGCCGCGCCGCGCGTGGCAGCGCGTCAGGTGAGCAGCGGCCTGAGCGGCGACCTGAGCGGGGCCGCGCATCATGCGGCGTCGATGTGCGGCGCGCGCACCTCGGCGCCGCTGATCGCCGCGCCGCTATTGCGGCCCGCGACGACGCTGCATTCGATATGCGGCAGCGCGCTCGCGACGGCGCGCGCGGTTGCGAGCGCGCGCTCGGCCTCGCGCGCGTTCGCGAGCACCGCGAAGCCCGTCGGGCCCCACGAGGTCTGGCCGATGCCGGCGGGGCGCTCGGCGGCGACCGCGCGCAGCACGCGCTCGACGTCGGGACTCGCGAACACGCCGCCTTGCGCGCTCGCGAAGTATTCGCCGATGGTCTGCTGCAGTTCGGTGAGGCCGTGCGCGAACGGCGCGAAGTTATGTTCGGCAGCGCCGGGCAAGATCTGCATCAGCACCAGATGGCACAAATGCGCGGCGAGCCGCTGCGGAAACGGTGCGAGCGATGCGAGCGCGCTGCGTTCCTCGGCGCCGTGCAAGCCCTCGCGGCTGTTGTCGCTGACGAGCAGCACGCGCCACGGCTGCGGAAACGGCTGGCGCGACAGCAACGGCGGCATGCTCTGGCGCAGATCGCCGGGCGGGCCGCCATCGAGCAGCAGGCCGCCGCACTCGAAGCCGAGTATGCCGATGCCCGAGCGCGCGCCGCGTCCGAGCAGACTGGCGAGCTCGGCGCTCGTCGCCGGCTGGCCGACGAGGCGCGTGAACGCGGTGCCCACGGCGAGCGCCAGTTGCGTGCCGGAGCCGAGGCCGGTATGGGCACGCGGCGCCTCCAGCACGTCGATCGCGAGGGTCGCCGGCCCGTAGGCAGCCTGCAGCCGCGCGAGACTCAGCGCGATCCGCGCGCGCTCGGCCTCGCTCGCCACCCCGCCGATCTGCTCGCGTTCGGCGAGCCGCGCCTGGATCCGCGTGCCGTGCGTATCGATGACGAGCCCCAGGCTGCCGAACGCGCGCCCGAGCGACGCGTTCGGATCGAGAAAGCCCAGATGCAACCGGGCGGGCGCATCGATCGTGATGGGCGCGCGTGGCGGCAGGCGGCGGAGCTGAAGCGGCATCTCGAGTGTCCTCAGGTGTCCTTGCGGGTGCGCGAAACCGGGTTCGGCCTCGGGGTGTGCGCAACGCGTCGCATCGCGTCGCGGGTTCCAGCGACAGTGCGCCCGGCGACCTCAAGCGAAAGCCGTACCAGGCGCGCGCAACGGCCGCCGCAGCGGATCCGGTCCACTGGAACCTCTGAACGGGCGCGCCGCGCGCCACCCGGTTTCGCCGCTGCATGGACGCTGTGTGACGCCGAAGGCGCACTGTGTCACGCGCTGTTTCATCCGGCGGCAGGCGCGCGCGTCAACTGCCTTGCGCGGTTTTCGGCGCGTCGTACTTGATATAGCGGAAGCGCTGATCGTCGGACGGCGTGCCTTCTAACGGGCCCTCCTCGTGGCCGGGCTGCCAGTGGACCACCGATTCGATCTTCGTCGCGAGCGCGAAGTCCTTGTCGGTGATGCCCTTGGCGGTGTGCGTTTTGAGCTTCACGATCACGAACGCATACGAGACCGTCAGATCGGGGTGATGCCACGCGGCTTCCGCGAGGTGCCCAACGGCGTTGACCACCATCAGCGTTCCCTTCCAGCCCTCGGTGCGGTATTTGCGCCGCAGCCAGCCATCTTCCAGATACCAGTGCTGCAGCGGACCGACGAGGCGTTGCTGGATCTCTTCGTCGGTATAGACATGCTCGGTGTTTGCCATGGCGGTTAGCTCCTCGAATGCGCGAATCGTTCGCCGAACGAAGCTTCGTTGCAGTGACAGGCCCGTGCTGCGGCGCATGATTCGCAAAGGACACGATTCGTATCACGCAAGTGACACAGTATGTGCCGCATCGCGTGACGCAACCCCTTCAGCTTACCGCCGTGCAAGCATCGGCGTGCAACGCCCGAGTGCCGCGATAGGTCGCGCGTGCCGGGTCGGCGGGCCACCGCACGCAAGAGCGGCAGCGTTGCCGCTATTCCGGCATGGAATATGCGTTGGCCGTTCATGCGTCGCGAAGCCCGACATCGAATCGGGATAGCGCGTTAATCGTTACCTGCAATCGAGAAGGCGCGCACGATGCGATGAGGTAGCGTGGGTCATTCGTGAGTTGAACGCAGGACAATTCTGGAGGAGACATGAACTTACGCACTGTAGTTCTTGGGCTCGCGATCCTCGCATCCGCAGCCTTTAGCTCTCTGGCTGCGCAGGCCGATTCGCAGCTCGACGGACTGATGAAAAACCCTTCCAACTGGGCGGCCCAGGCGGGCGATTATGCGAATCACCGCTATAGCCCTCTCAAACAGATCAACGAGAACAACGTCGGCAAACTGCAGGTCGCATGGACCATGTCGACCGGCGTGCTACGCGGCCATGAAGGCGCGCCGCTCGTGATCGGCGACACGATGTATATCCACTCCCCGTTTCCGAACAAAGTCATTGCAGTCAACCTGAAGGATCAGACGTTCCTCTGGCAGTATCAGCCGAAGCAGGATGAACAGGTCGTCTCCGTGATGTGCTGCGACACCGTCAATCGCGGTCTCGCATATGGCGACGGCAAGATCTTCCTGCAGCAGGCCGACACTAAGCTCGTCGCGCTGAATGCAAAGACGGGCGAGGTGGTGTGGACCGCGCAGAACGGCAATCCGAAAGCCGGTGAAACCAACACCAACGCGCCGCACGTGTTCGGTGACAAGGTGCTGACCGGTATTTCGGGCGGCGAGTTCGGCGTGCGCGGGCGTCTGATCGCGTATGACATCAAGACTGGCAAACCGGTCTGGACTGCGTACAGCACGGGCCCCGACAACGAAATGCTGCTCGACCCGGAAAAGACGATGACGTACTCGAACGGCCAGATGGTGCCGGTGGGCGCGGATTCGTCGGTGAAGTCCTGGAAGGGCGATCAGTGGAAGCTCGGCGGCGGCACCACGTGGGGCTGGTATGCGTGGGACCCGAAACTCAACCTTGTTTACTACGGTACTGGCAATCCGGGCACATGGAACCCGACGCAACGTCCGGGCGACAACAAATGGTCGATGTCGATCTTCGCGCGCGACCTGAATACCGGCACGGCCAGGTGGGTCTACCAGATGACGCCCCACGACGAATGGGACTATGACGGCGTCAACGAAATGATCCTGTCCGACCTGACGATCAACGGCAAGAAGGTGCCCGCGATCGTGCACTTCGACCGTAACGGCTTCGGCTACACGCTGAACCGCGAAACCGGACAACTGCTGGTCGCGCAGAAGTACGACCCGGCGGTGAACTGGGCCGATCGTGTCGATCTGCAAAGCGGCCTGCCGATTCGCAACGCGGCGTACTCGACGCAGGCGGCCGGGTCCGACCACAACGTGAAGGGCATCTGCCCGGCGGCACTCGGTTCGAAGGACCAGCAACCGGCGGCGTTCGATCCGAAGACGAGTCTGTTCCTCGTGCCGACCAACCACGTCTGTATGGACTACGAGCCGTTCGATGTCGACTACGTGTCGGGGCAGCCGTATGTCGGCGCAACGCTGTCGATGTATCCGGGCCCGAACGAGGGCAACGCGATGGGCAACTTCATCGCGTGGGATGCGAGCAAGGGCAAGATCATCTACTCGAAGCCGGAGAGGTTCTCGGTATGGTCGGGTGTGCTGGCGACCGGCGGCGGCATCGCGTTCTACGGCACGCTGGAAGGCTATCTGAAGGCGGTTCGCATCTCGGACGGCAAGGAACTGTGGCGCTTCAAGACGCCGTCGGGAATCATCGGCAACGTCTTCACGTATGAGTATCAGGGCAAGCAGTACGTCGGCGTGTACTCGGGCATCGGCGGCTGGGCCGGCATCGGCATGGCGGCGGGTCTCGAGAAGCCGACCGAAGGTCTGGGCGCGGTCGGCGGCTACAAGGATCTCGCGAAGTACACCGCGCTCGGCGGCACGCTGTTCGTGTTCGCGATCCCCAACGAAAAGAGCTGAACGAACGGCTGAAATGAAAGGCTGAACGAGCGGGGCGGCTTGAACAGGCACGGCCGCCCCGTCAGCCTCGCGCAAGCATTGAATTACCCCCAAATCGCGCCCGTTGGTGGATGCGTCGCTGAAACGCATCGGGGCGCGGCTTTTTCCCAGATGGAGACATGTGCATGAAAGGCCGATCTATCCTGTTGCTCACCGCGTTGCCCGTAGCACTCGTCATACTGCCCGTCGGATACGCGCAGAACAATCCTTCGATTGCGCAGGTCGCGTACAAGGTAGTCGACGGTAACAAGGTCGACAGCAATACGCTGCAGGGCTGGAAGACGTGGCGCGCGCTCGCTTGCGAACGCTGTCACGGCGCGCAGCAGCAGGGCATGGTCGGGCCGTCGCTGATCGACGCGTTCAAGACGCTGGACAAGAACGAGTTTCATCGCACGGTGTTCGGCGGCCGGGTCGATAAGGGTATGCCCGATTTCAGCGCGAGCCAGATGATGCAGAAGAACTGGGAAAATCTCTATGCGTATCTGAAAGGACGCTCCGATGGACAGATCAAGCCGGGCGATCTGCATGCCATCGACTCGAATTAACGCCGCGCCGTCATTCTTCCGGAGGCTCACGATGCGTGATAAGAGAAGCATGTCCGTGCATGTCAGCGTGATCGCGGCCGCGTTGTGTGGTGCGGCGCTCGCGAGCGCCGCGGTCCGGGCGGATGGCCCCGCGCTGCCGAACAACGACGGCGCGGACGGCGTGCTCAGGGTATGCGCGGACCCGAACAACATGCCGTTGTCGAACGACAAGGGCGAGGGCTATGAGAACCGCATCGCGGCCCAGATGGCGAGCGACTTCGGCTACAAACTCGAATACACGTACTTTCCGCAGCGCATGGGCTTCGTGCGCCACACGTTGCGCGAGAAGGCGGAGGGCAGCGAGCGTTATCGCTGCGACCTGATCATCGGCGTGCCGAAGGGCTATGACATGACGTCGACGACGCAGCCGTATCTGCGCTCGACCTACGCGATGGTGCTGCCGAACCGACCCGAGTTCGCGAACATCAAGACGCCCGACGACCTGCTGAAACTGCCGCCCGATCAGCTGCACAAGCTGCGTTTCGGGATCTTTTCGCAAACTCCGGCGGTGGACTGGCTGCTCGGCCACAATCTTATCGACCAGGCGGTGTCGTACCAGGTGCAAAGCGGCGATCCGGGCGCATACCCCGGCCAGATGATCGAACACGACCTGGCCGCGGGCAACGTCGACGTGGTGTTCCTGTGGGGGCCGATCGCCGGCTACTTCGCCAAGCGCGCCGGTGATTCGGTCAGGCTCGTGCCGTTCCCGCCGCAGCCCGGCATCCGCTTCGACTACACGATTTCGATGGGCGTGCGCTACGGCGAGAAGGACTGGAAGGACAAGGTGGATCAATGGATCGGCGCGAATCACGACAAGATCGACAGCATCCTCGCGACCTACCAGGTGCCGATGCTCAAACCGGTCGACGCGCCGGCGGGCAAGCCTGGCGACGCATCGCAATGACGCGCGCGCGCGGCGCCTGGCTGCACGCGGCACGCGCCGCGCTGATGGGGACGCTGTGCGTGCTGTGCCTCGCGCCGGCCGCGAGCCGTGCGGCAAGCCCGGCGAGCGCCGCGTCGGCGCCGGGCGGCGACGATATCACGCCGGCGGAGCGGCTGATTTTTCTGACCGATCATCTGCACGGCGTCGCCGCGCAGACCGAGCTCGACTACGCGCTGATCGATTCGGAGCAGCCGTCGCGCAGCACCGATCTCGTCAAGGTGCTGGTGGTCAGCGAGAACAACGCGAAGGGCGACGCACAGGTGACCGACCATACCGGCAGCGTGAACCTGCCGATCGGCGGCCTGCAGTGCAATCCGGCGATCATTTATTTCCTCGAACGCGACATCGCGGAGATGCAGGGTCTCACCGGCGGGCAGCGCCGCTATTTCCAGCAGCGTCTGCGTCTCGCGCTCGCCGCGGGGCCGCAGATCGAGAGCGTGCCGGGAGAGCTCGGCGGCAAGCCGGTCAGCGCGCGGCGCATCGTCGTGCAGCCTTATCTGAACGATCCGAACGGGGCGCGCTTCGCGCAATACACGGGCAAGCGCTACACGTTCGTGCTAGCCGACGGCGTGCCGGGCCAGGTCCTGCAGATTCGCACCGACGTGCCGGGCCCCAACAACGACTTTGCGCATCCGGCGCATTCGGAGTCGTTGAGCTTTCAATCCGCACTGAACAAGTTGCCATCGGGCAAGGCGCCGGCGAAGCCGTCGAATGCGCCGCGGGCGAGCCGTTGAGTCTTCGATGCAGAACGCGAGTTTCGCGACGAACCGGGTCAAGCTGAACTTCGTTCGCACGCTGACCCTGCGGCAGTTGCAGATCTTCGTCGTCGCGAGCCGCTATACGAGTTTCGCGCGCGCGGCCGAGGAGCTGCATCTGACGCAGCCGGCCGTGTCGATGCAGATTCATCAGCTCGAGGAGGCGGTCGGCCTGCGGCTGTTCGAGCGCGTCGCGCGCAAGCTCACGCTGACCGAAGCGGGCGAGGTGCTGACCCATCACGCAAGCCGCATTCTCGGCGAAATCAAGGACACCGAAGACGCGATGATGTCGCTGAAGCAGGCCGACAGCGGCTCGATCAACGTCGGCATCGTCAGTTCGGCGACCTACTTCGCGCCGAAACTGCTGGCGATGTACTCGCATCTGTACCCGAAGGTCGACGTGCATTTCTCGGTCGGCAATCGCGACGCGCTGCTGCGCATGTTGCAGGACAACGCGATCGATCTCGCGATCATGGGCCGCCCGCCGCCCGAACTCGATACGACGGCCGAGCCGCTCGCGAGCCATCCTCAGGTGGTGATCGCGCCGGTGCAACATCCGTTGTGCGGCGCGCGCCGCTTCGATTTGCAGGAGTTGAGCAACGACACCTTTCTGCTGCGCGAGCCGGGCTCAGGGACGCGCATGGCCGCCGAGGCGATGTTCCGTCAGCATCTGTTCACTCCCGCGAAAACCGTCACGCTCGGCAGCAACGAAACGATCAAGCAGGCGGTGATGGCGGGCATGGGCGTGAGCCTGATCTCGCTGCATACGCTGCAGCTGGAGTTGCGCACTGGCGAGATCGCGCTGCTCGACGTGAACGGCACGCCGATCGTACGAACGTGGCAGATCGTGCATCTGCGCACCAAGCAGCTTTCGCCGACCAGCGTGATGTTCCGGCAGTTCCTGCTCGAACATGCGGCGGTGCATCTGGAGCAGGAATATGCGCAGTTTGCGGGGGTGTTTGCGAAACGGCCGGTCGGGGCTCAGCGGTAGCGTGATGCGTGCGTTGCGTGGCGGCGCGGCGCGAGCGCGCTCGTCGGCTTGCTGATGAACGGTGCGTGATAGGCGGCATCGATGGCACAGTCTGTACCTGTCTGTCGTGACAGGCTGCCAACTTTTCGAATTCGATTTAACTCTTGCGTCCCTCCTGTGCGATCGGCATAAACCGTGCTTGAACGGAAGGCTGGCGAGTCTTGAAGCGCGTCGACGTTCGGGCGTCGCGCAAATAAATGCCAGCCACCACGGAAGGGGAGCGCAGCGATGGTTTCTGGCGAGCAGCTTCAGGACTGGCGTTCTCACGCCCAGCAGATCGAAAACGAAGTGGCGAGAGTGGTCGTCGGTCAGCAGCAAACGCTGAGGCTCATCAACGTCGCGCTGTTCGCACGCGGCCACGTGCTGCTCGAAGGCGGCGTCGGGGTCGGCAAGACGACCGTGTTGCGGGCGTTCGCGCGCGTGGTCGGCGGCGATTTCGAGCGCGTCGAAGGCACGATCGATCTGATGCCGGGCGACCTCGTCTATCACACCTATGTCGACGCCGACGGCAAGCCGCGCATCGAGCCCGGCCCGTTGCTGCGCCACGGCGAGCAGCTGACCACCTTTTTCTTCAACGAGATCAATCGCGCGCGCCCGCAGGTGCAATCGCTGCTGCTGCGCGCGATGGCCGAGCGTTCCGTGTGGGCATTCGGCCGCGAGCATCGCTTTCCGCACATGACCGTGTACGCCGACCGCAACAAGGTCGAGAAGGAAGAGACCTTCGAGCTCGCGTCGGCGGCGCGCGACCGTTTCCTGTTCGAGCTGAACATGCCGACCCCGACCGACGAGGAGGCGCGGCGCAGCCTCGTGTTCGACACGAGGTTCCATGACGTCGACGGCCTGCTCGCGCAACTGGCGCCGTCGATCGTGCCGTGGGAACAGTTGAACCGGATCGGCGCGGCGATCCAGCAGGGCGTGCAGGCGAGCGAGACGATCGAGCGCTACGTGCACGACATCTGGCAGGCGACGGAAACGCCGGCGCGCTTCGGCATCGCGCTCGACGGCGTCGACATGGAGCAGCTGATTCTCGCGGGCGCGAGTCCGCGCGGCATGAGCGCACTGGTGCGGGCCGCGCGCGTGGTCGCGTGGCTTGCGGGACGCACGCATCTGCTGCCGGAGGACATCCACGAGGTGCTGCTGCCGGCGCTGGGTCATCGCGTGTTTTTCACGCCGATCTACGAACTGCGCCGCCAGGAGCTGGCCGAGGCGCTGATCGCGCGGATCGTCGCGAATATCGCCGTGCCTCGCTGAACGCCGGCGCGCTTACACGATGAACGGCATCGCTGAATTCCACTATCGTCTGCCGATGCGCGCGGCCGGTGCGCGGCCCGGCTCGCATCCGGGCGCGAGTTTCGGCTCGGGCCAGCAGTTCGCGATGCACGGCCGGCTGTTCGACTATCCGGACCCGCGCCGGCTCGATCTGCGCGCGAGCTTGCGCGCGGCGCGCGACGAGTGGCTCGTGCGCGTGCATTTGCAGCGCGTCGCGGTTTCCGTGTTCGTGATCGTCGACGTGTCGGCGTCGATGCAATTCGGCACCCATAAAACGAAGCTGCAGGTCGTCGCTGATTTTGTCGAAGCGCTCGGCCACAGCGCGTTCCGGGTCGGCGACCGGCTCGGCATGCTGGCCTTCGATAGCGGCGAACGCGACGATCTGTTCATGCCGGCGCGCACGGGGCGGGGCACCGGCTCGCTGCTCGCGAGCATGCTGCGCGAAGGCGTCACTGATATCGCTGACCGTCAGGCGAATGGTCACGCCGAACGTCACGCTGAACGCGGGGCCGTCGAAGGATTGCGGCGTTGCGCGATCCGTATCGCCGGTCGTCAGGCGCTGGTGTTCGTGGTGTCCGATTTCCACTGGCCGCTCGCGCGACTGTCGCCGGTGCTCGACATGCTGGTGCATGCGTGCGTGGTGCCGATGGTCGTATGGGACGCGGCCGAGACCACGCCGCCGCAGCGCGCGTCGCTGCTGGCCGTCAACGATGCGGAGTCCGGCGAAGAGCGTCGCGTGTGGCTCTCGCGCGGCGTGCGCGAGCGCTGGCGCGAAGGCGTCGCGCGCCGTCGCGACGAACTCGCCGCGGTGTTCGGCGCGCGCGGCATCCAGCCGTTCTTTGTCGAAGGCGCGTTCGATCCGGAAGCGATGTCGCGCTACTTTCTGGAGCTGACGGTATGAGCGCGCGCGGAGTGCGCGGCGGCTGCGCGCGTCGGGCGGCGCTGCGCGTGCTGATCGCGTCGCTATGCGGCGGCGCCGCCTGCGCGACGGCCAGTGCCGCCGAGGTGGCCGCGCTCGTTCAGCAGCCGCGCGCGTTCGGCTATGTGCTCGGCGACGTGCTGACGCAGCGCGTGCTGCTGGAGGCCGACGGTCGCGACCTCGGCGCGGTCACGCCGCCTTCGGTCGGACGCACGGGCGTCTGGCTCGAACGCCGGCCCGTGACGCTCGAAACCGATGCCAACGGCCGCAAGTGGATGGTGATCGGCTATCAGGTCGTCAATGCGCCGCAGACGCTCACGCAGATCACGTTGCCCGCGTTGACGCTGACGTCGGCGGCGGGCACGCAGTTGCAGGTCGCCGAATGGCCGGCGAGCATCGGACCGCTGACGCCGCAAACCGCGTTCGCCGCGGGGGACTTGCAGCCGCTGCGGCCCGACCGCCAGGCGCCGATGCTGGGCACGGCCGGCTGGCGCCGGCAGATCGCGTGGGCGCTCGGCCTGTTGCTCGCGACGCTGCTCGTGTGGGCGAGCTGGTGGTGGGCGCGCAATCGGCGCGAGGCGGCGCGGCTGCCGTTCGCGCGGGCGTGGCGGCAGATGCAACGGCTGCCGGAGGCGCCCGCCGCTTCATCGAACGATGCGTGGGTCTGCTTGCATCGCGCGCTGAACGAAACCGCCGGCCAGGTCGTGCATGCGGCTTCGCTATCCGCGTTGCTGGCGCGCGCGCCGTATCTGCAACCGCTGCGCGCGCAGCTCGAACGTTTCTATCTGGCCTCGGCCGAGCGCTTTTTCGGGCCGGCGCCGCATGCCGTCGAGAATGCCGGCGAGCTTTCGCTGCACGCGCTGTGCCGTGCGTTGTATCGAGCGGAAAGGCGCCATCAGCGATGACCATGAGCCTGGATTTCGCCCTTCCGTGGATGCTGGTGCTGCTGCCGCTCGCCGCGCTGCCGCTGCTGCGGCGGCGCAGCGACACTCTGGTGTTTTCGAGCGTCGCATGGCTGCCCGCTGACGACCTCGGGCGCGTGGCGGGCTGGCTCGTCCGCGGCGGCGCGGCGCTGGCGATCGCGGCGATCGTCGTCGGGCTGGCGGGGCCGGGGCGCTCGCAGTTGCAGGTGCTGCGCACCGGCAGCGGCGCACAGATCCTGATTCTGATGGACCGCAGCCAGAGCATGGACGAGCCGATAGGCAGCAAGGGCGTCGAGGCGCCGCGCGGCGACTCCAAGAACCACGTGGCGCGCGCGGCGCTGACGCGCTTCGTCGAGCAGCGGCCGAACGACCGCCTCGCGTTCATGATGTTCGGCACCAACCCGGTGCTGGCGATGCCGTTCACCTACAACCATCGCGTGATCGAGGCCGCGGTCGCGGCCACGGCGATTGGCCGCGGCATGCCGGACACCGAGCTCGATCGCGGCATGCTGGCGGCGATCGCGCAGTTCGACGAGCGCTTGTCGTCGGGCCGCCGCGCGATCGTGCTCGTCTCCGATGGCGGCGCGTTGCTCGACGAAACGATGCGACGGCGCATCGAGGAGGGACTGCGACGCAACCGGATCGCGCTGTACTTCATCTACCTGCGCAGCAGCGTCTTCAGTCCCGATCTGAACGCGACGCAGCCCGCCAGCGGAAGCTCGGCCGAAGCGCAGCTGCATCGCTTCTTTCTGACGCTGAAGACGCCTTACCGGCTGTTTCAGGCCGAAGACCCGAAGGCGATGATGGCGGCGATCGCGGAGATCAACCGGCAGCAGAACGCAACGACGACGTTCGTCGAGCATCTGCCTCGCCAGGATCTTAGTCCGTACTGTTTCGCGCTCGCGCTGTTCTGTGCGGCGCTGCTGGTGCTGTTGCACCAGTTGCAGGTCAGGAGCTGGGCATGAAGCGCGCGCTGATCCACACGCTGTTCGGCACCGTGGCGATCTGTTGCGCCGCGTGGGCCGGGTATGGCTTCGTTCGTCTGCAGCACGCGGAGCGGGTCAATCAGGCCATCGTCGCGACGAACGCCGCCGCGCGTGACCAGCAAGCCGGCGGCGACGCGCGCGAGGTTCAGCTGGCCCGTGCGATAGCGCTATCGAAAGCGGGCTCCTACGACGCGGCGGCGCGGCTCTATAACGGTCTGCTCGCCGAGGGTAGCCCGCCTGATGAAGTCGGCCGCGTGGCGCTGTTCGATCTCGGCAATCTGTACCTGCGCGAAGGCAGCGGCGACAACGCGCAAACAGTCAGGTCTCTGGCGATGATCGGCGAGGCCAAGGCGCGCTACCGGCTCGCGCTGCGCGCGGCGCCCGACGATTGGGACGCGCGCTACAACCTCGAGCGCGCGCTGTGGCTCGCGCCGGAAACGCCGTCCGCGCTCGCCGGACCCGATGTAAAAGAGCAGCACAACGTCACAGTGCGCGACGCGCGCAGCCAGGACCTGCCATGAGCGGCGTTCGGCGCGAGCGTGGCTTCGCAAAATGGCGTCATGCGTTGACGCCGCTCGCGCTCGTCGCGTTGATCGCGGCGGTCGCGATGCCGGACGTCACGTTGCCGCGCAACTCGTTTGACTACATCGTCACGTTCGATATCACGCAAAGCATGGACGTCGAGGATGTGGTGCTCGGCGGCGCCCCGGTCAGCCGGCTCAAGTTCGGGCAGGCCGCGATGCGCGACGCGCTCGAGCGTTTGCCGTGCGGCTCGAAGGTCGGCTGGAGCGTGTTCACCGGGCAGCGGGTGTTGCTGCTGATGGCGCCGGTCGAAGTCTGCGGCAACTACGACGCGCTGCTGGTGTCGCTCGACGGCATCGACGGGCGCATGCGCTGGACCAACTGGAGCCGCATTGCCGAAGGCGGTGTGTATTCGGCCGTGCGCGTCGCGAAGGATGTCGGCGGCGGCGCGGCCATCGCGTTCGTTACCGATGGGCAGGAGGCGCCGCCGCTGTTGGCGTCACGCCCGCTGATGGAAGGCATCAATGCGGCGCGGATCAAGGGCTGGCTGATCGGCGTCGGCGGCGACCAGCCCGCGGCCATTCCGAAGACCGATGCCAATGGCAACCGGATCGGCGTCTGGCAGGCCGACGACGTGATCCAGGTGCCGCCTACGCCCGGCTCCGGTGTAGCGGCGCAAACGCACGAGGAATTGTCCGAATTGCGCGGTGAGTACCTCGCTTCGGTGGCTCGGCAGACGGGCCTCGATTACCGGCGTCTGCTGAACGTGACGTCGTTCGGCGATGCGCTGCTCGAAGCGCGCTTCGCCCGCCGCGAACCCGTGCCGACCGATCTGCGCTGGTGTCCCGCGCTGCTCGCGTTGCTGCTGCTCGTCGCGCGCTTCATGCCCGACGCCGTTCTCGCATGGCCGCGCGCCTGGCGAAAGCGCTTTCAAACGATCGCTTTGCGCATCGCGCCGGCATTCAATGGCCGGCCAACACGCGCCGACTGACTACCGCGAGCGCGACCGTTGACGTTGCAACGGTTGAAGATGCAGGTACCCGATCTGACCGCGCAGTTGCCTGGGAAACCTCGCAAGAGTTGCCGGGGATCGTTCGATTCGCGACGCTTGGGCCAGAAGCTTTTGCCGGTCTTCGCCACACTTGCGAGATACCTCACACATTGACCTACCGGTACGCAAATCACTGACTACAATGTCTGAATGCAAGCGACGCTGCGAGGCGCGCGGTTCGAGTGACGCGCCGTGTCATGTGACGTTTCAATTCCTTCATGGAGGCATGCCGATGACGTGCCAAAACGAGAGGATTGTCGGAGTGGTACTCGTCTTGATGAGCGGCTACGCGTTTGCGGGAGGCCCGTTCGGCGATGTGCCGCAAGCGATGATGGTCGCCAACATCGTCGCGTCGCCCGTCGAAGTCGTGCCGCCCATTCCCGAGCCTCGGCGCTACTTCGAGCAGCAGCGCTATGCGATGGAGTATCAGGGGGATCGGGGCAAGCCGTTCTACGCGCAAATGGAGAATTACTATAGCGTGGACCTTGCGCGCGATACCCAGCTCGGCACCGCGAAGGCCTTGGTGTCGTCCGGACCGGAGTTCGCACCGGTGTCCGAACCGGGCGCAAATGCCGCCGCGCAGAGTGCTTCGAATGCTCTACGTATGGGTCCATCTACCGCACCGCAAATATCCATCGTTCAGATGAACAGTTCAGTGTTGTCGATTGGCCAGTCACCGCAGCGACGCTTGTCCTTGACGGTCGACAACTGGGTGTTCTCCGGCACCGCGCGCGTCGCGATTCTGCATTCTCACGATACGGGCGCGACGCTGATCGTCAAACGCCGCTACTGAGTGACGTCGAGCGGCTGCGCCGCCCGCGCATGTCACGTCGACGAAAAGCGCTCGCGATACACCTGCGGCGCCACGCGCAACTGACGCACGAAACTGCAGCGCATCGTTTCCTCGCTGCCGAATCCGCATCGCGCCGCGATCCGTTTGATCGACCAGGATGTTTCGCTCAGCAAGCGTTGTGCCGCTTCGATGCGTAGCTGCTCGACCGCGCGCGCGGGCGTGCGGCCGGTTTGCGCCTTGTAGTGGCGCATGAAGCTGCGCTCGCTCATATGCAGCCGTTGCGCGAGCGCGGGCACTGACAGGTCGGATGCGAGGTGCGACGTCATCCATGCATGCAATTCGCCGAAACGGTCGTCGGCATGTTGCAGCGACAGCGTCGCGCTGAATTGCGACTGACCACCCGGGCGCTTCAGAAACACGACGAGTTCGCGCGCGACGTCGAGCGCCAACGCGCGCCCGTGATCGTCTTCGAGCATCGCTAGTGCGAGGTCGATACCGGCGGTGACGCCCGCCGATGTCCAGATATCGCCGTCGCGAATGAAGATCGGGTCCGCTTCGACTTGCAGTTGCGGATAGGCCTGCGCGAGTTCGTCGCAACGCGCCCAATGCGTGGCGACGCGCCGGCCGTCGAGCAAGCCCGCCTCGGCGAGCAGGAACGCGCCCGAGCAGACCGACGCGACGCGTCTGCAATGTGGCGCGTGGCGCTGCGTCCAGCGGATCAGGCGTTGATCGGCCGATGCCTCACGAATGCCCCGGCCGCCCGGAACGATCAGCGTATCGAGCGGCGTCTTCAGCGAGCGCAGTGATGCTGCAAGCACCGCGAGTCCCGACGACGATGTGACGGGCCCGGCTTCGGTCGCCACGACGCGGGGTGAGTAGAGACTGTCGAGCCCGCGTTGCGCGACGAGTTCATTGGCGGACGCAAATACCTGCAGCGGACCGCTGATGTCGAGCAGTTGCATGTTGGGGAAGGCGAGCAGCACGATGGAGCGGGGAGCGCTGGACATGTGAGCAAATCGGTGGCAGAAATCAAGGGGACAATGGAAGTCTTGCCAAACACTACGCGCATAGAATCGATCCGTCCAGCTGGAAGAAATGACAGACGGTGTATTTCGACTTCTCCTTCAATGCGACCCTGCGTCGTGAAGATCGGCGCGAACCCCCTTATCACCGGCTACGTTGACCGCGTTGCGGGATCATTGAGTGCGACGACACACACGCTGTCCATATCGGGGCGCGGCAAGTGCGAGGACCCGGCGGACTGCGCCGCGCAGTTCGATTCGTTCCAATTCACGAACATGGCTACCGCCGACATAGCGCCAACTGTCACCGGAAGACACGGCAGCGATTCTCGCTGACGCTACGGAACACGCGAACGCGAAACTGGCGGCTATGGATGCTTCATGGATAACACTAACGAGTTTCGACCCCCGACGAATAAGGCGGCTCGGCACAGCTTTTTTTGTCCCGCGCCAGCAGGAATATGCAAAAGAAATTGAGATAACCGACGCCATCGTAAATAGTTGTCAAAACGGGCTTATCCCGAATTAATGCGGTTGACCGTGGTCCGTTTCGATGATTAATTGGCGAGGTATCGCCTGAAAACTCTAGAGGAGTGTAATGGAGCAACTGAACCAGCAACGCAGTGGGACGGATTGGACAGTCGAGGAAGAATGCGACCTTTGCCGTATCACCTATTCGATCTACTCAAACTTCCCGCCGATGCCTCACGCACAGGCCCTGAACGCCGAAACCGGCGAGTTCTTTCCGTTTGACAGGGTTCGTGAGATGAAATCTGGCTACGCCATGGCCGAAGCGCTGGGTTACGCATGGGCGTGCAATTGTCGCGGACGCAAGCCAGCGTCAGCGCTAACGTCGAAGGATCGCACTCACGACGAGCAATACATACTCAAAGACGGTGACGGCCGGGTTATGCACGACACGTATTATACGGTTCGTCTGCCGTCTGGTTCTCTCGTCCACGGCGTGACGGATGGTTTGGGGCGCACTAAACGCTATAAAACAAACGGCGCTCAATCGATATATGTTTATCTTGGTCACAGAGAGGAGGCGTAATGCCGGACGCACTTGGAACGGCGGTAACGAACACAAATCCGAATTCATGCGTGGCAGTCCAATCGGGCAGACTCTGCAAACCTTGGCATGTCAGTCCGGAAGGATTGTCCTTTACTCCCGTATGGGAGTCCGGTGTATTAAATGGCATATACCAGGGGCACCAGGTGACAGAGGGGTTCATCTTAAAAGCCTATTTGGACAACGTTGGAATTCCCACGGTTGGATGCGGCCATCGCATTATTGCTGCTGATCACATTGAGGTTGGACAGGTAATTAGCCTCGAACGCGCAAGAGAATTTAGGCGGCGTAATGTTGCTGAGGTCGAAAGACGACTGAATTCCGGTATTCATGTTCCCCTGTTTCAATATGAATACGATGCGCTTGTCAGCATTGTATATAACAGCGGTCCGGGTCGCGGTGCAGACGTGATTATCGGGAAAATTAATACAGGCAATTATCGGGGTATGCATGAATTTATCCTTACGTATCGAATTGGAGACAACCGCGGCGTTAGAAATCGCCGTTTTGCCGAGGCTCGCCTATTTTCGTCAGGGGTTTATGATGCGTCGCACTAAGACTCGATTTTTATGTTTAATCGCAGGAATACTGCTCCCTATTTTTGCGGCAGCAAAATCAAATTATGATTTTTCGGTGACACTTTCAAATTCTGATTGTCTGCAACATTTGGGAGGCGGCAATGGAGACGTTGAATGCTATTCAGTATTGCAAAAAAAACTGGTGACCGATAGTCAGATATTATATAAAAAGCTGCGCGCAACCATACCAAAAGGCAATATTCATGCGAAATTGCTGAACAAATACATGGCAACGCAGAATGCATCTGTCAAGTATTGCGAATTGCCGCGCAATGCGGGGGCGGAGTGGGAAACCGAGCACGGGGGTTCCATGTTTCCTGCCTTGCAGGCGGAGTGCATTTACAATCTACGCAAGGCACAAAACGAATTCTTAAAGGGCTTGCTTGATATGGCGGAAGGAAAATAACGAATGCACGAGCAGCACGATAGAACGCGGAGCGCTGCACTGCGACAAGGCGTGGCAGAAATCAAGGGAACAATGGCAGCCTTGCCAAACACTACGCGCATAGAATCGATCCGTCCAGCTGGAAGAAATGACAGATGGCGCGTTTCGATTTCCCTTTCGATAAGGTATCCCCATGACCCTCCAAATCGGTTTTCTGGTGTTTCCGAAAGTACAGCAACTCGATCTGACCGGCCCGCATGACGTGCTCGCATCGGTGCCGGGCGCCACGATGCATCTGGTCTGGAAGACGCGGGAGCCGGTGGTGTCGAGCAACGGCCTCGTGCTGACGCCGAGCGCGACCTACGAAAGCTGCCCCCCGCTCGACGTGATCTGTGTGCCGGGCGGAAGCGGCGTGACCGCGCTGTTGCAAGACGAGCAGACGCTCGACTTCGTTCGCCGGCAGGCCGCGAGCGCGCGCTATGTGACGTCGGTCTGCACCGGCGCGTTGCTGCTGGGTGCGGCCGGTCTGCTGCGCGGGCGGCGCGCGACGACTCACTGGGCGTTTCACTCGTTGCTGGAACCGCTCGGCGCGATTCCGACGCATGCGCGTGTGGTCCGCGACGGCAATCTGATTACCGGCGGCGGCGTCACGGCGGGCATCGATTTCGGGCTGACCGTGGCTGCCGAACTGGCGGGCGTCGAAGAGGCGCAGGCGATCCAGCTCGAACTCGAATACGCGCCAGCGCCGCCGTTCGACGCGGGCGATCCGGCGCTGGCGCCGCAAGCGGTGGTGGAACTGGTCCGGCAGAGGTCGGCGGAAGGTTTGGCGGCGCGGCGTCGCGTCGTGATGGAGATCGCAGAGAGAAGCTAGGTCTTGCTTGCGGGTGCAGGCCTTCCATTAAACTGTGAGGCTCCGCCCGTTTTCCGCCAGTCGGATCGATGCGATGAAGTACCACGAATTCTCCCGGGGGCACTCCCTATGCGTGTAGGCAAGCCCGTCAAAGCACTGCCGCAGCCGTCATGCGACTACTGCGGCAACCGCGCTTTGCTCGCGCGTTACGGCGACGAGTCCTACCCGTATCGCAGCGATCAAGGCCCGCTGTGGATCTGCACCGGCTGTCAGGCGTGGATCGGGGTGTATTCGCGCAGCAAACACAACCTGCCGCTCGGCCGCCTCGCCGACGCGACGTTGCGCGAGTCGAAGAGCAAGCTGCACGACGCGCTCGAACCGCTCGTCGCCGCCAAGGTGCGCCGCGATGGCGTCAACGCATTCGAAGCCCGCGCGAAAGCGATCCGGTGGGTCGCGACCGAGCTTGGCTTCGATCCGGTTCCGGCGAGCATTCACGCGTTCACGCCCGAGCAGTGCGAACAGGCGCGGCGTTATGTCGAGGCTTTTGTCGAAGCCCGGCGTATCAGATAGCGCGATTTTCCGCAGCCCGCTACATCTCCAGCAAAACCTCGCGCAGCGCATTCAACGACGTATCGCGCGGATTCCTCGGCCGCTGCAACGCAATGGGCAGTTCGCGCGCGATGCGGCTCGGGCTACCAACGCCCGCCGGGGACAACAGCAGCACGCGATCGGACAGACTCAGTGCTTCGTCGAGATCGTGCGTGACGAGCAGCACCGTTGTGCCGCGCGCGTGTTTCAACGCGAGCAGCAACTGCTGCAGTCGCGCGCGCGTGATCGCATCGACGGCGCTGAATGGTTCATCGAGCAGCAGCAGTTCCGGCTCGTTGAACAGACCTCGCGCGAGCGCGACGCGCTGCGCCATGCCACCGGATAGTTGCTTCGGCAGCGCGTCGCGCACGCCAGCGAGACCCACCTCGGCGAGCAGCGCATCGACGCGCGGATCGTCTCCCGCGTGCGGCCCCGCGGCAAACGCGATGTTGTCGGCCACGCTGAGCCACGGCAGCAGGCGCGGTTCCTGAAAGATCATGCCGACGCGCGGCGACGGCGCGAGCAAGGGCACGCCGTCGATCAGCACGGCACCCGTGGCTGCGCGATCGAGTCCCGCCACCGCGCGCAGCAGTGTGCTTTTACCGCAGCCGCTAGGACCGACCAGACTGACGATCTCGCCGCGCGACAGCGCGAACGATACCTTCTCGAACACATTGCGCTCACCAAAGCGCCGCGTCAGTCCACGTACTTCGAGTAACGAAGCAGGTGCCCGAGTCATCGCGCGGCCTCCGACACCCGGTGCGCATCGCGCCACGACAGCGCGCGTACCTCGATCGCTTTCAGCATGCCGTCGCTCAGTTTGCCGAGCAGCGCGAGCAACAGGATCGCGCCGAACACCAGATCCGGGCGGCCGGTTTCGCGGCCATCGCTGAGCAGATAGCCGAGCCCGCGCGTCGCCGCGATCAGTTCGGCGGCCACCATGAACATCCACGCGAGGCTCAGTCCGGTGCGCAGTCCGGTGAAAATCTGCGGCATCGACGCGGGCAGAAGTATGCGCGTGAACAGCGCGCGCCGGCTCAGCCGGTTCAACTCGCCGAATTCGATCAGCTTGCGGTCGACGCCGCGAATGCCCGCCACCACGCTCAACTGCACCGGGAAAAACGCGCCGATCGCGATCAGCGTGATCTTCGGCGCTTCGTCGATGCCCATCCATAGCAGCAGGATCGGCACCCACGCAAGCGACGGAATCGCGCGCAAGGCCTGAAACGCGGGGTCGAGCAAGGCATCGACGCGCCGGCTGAGGCCCATCGCCGCGCCGATCAGCAGCGCGAGCACGGCGCCGATCGCAAAGCCGCCGTACACGCGGATCACGCTCGCGCCGATATGGCGCGCGAGCCGCGCCGCGCCGAGATCCCATAGCGTCTGCGCAATCGCGCTGGGCGCGGGGACCAGATGCATCGGCAGGATCGACGCGCGCACCAGCAACTCGATGACAGCCAGGAACACGACCGGCAGCGAGAGACCGGCATAGCGCCACAGTCGTAACGGGTCGATCGCGCGCGGCGGATGCGCGAGTTCGCTACACGACGGACAGGACGAATCCCTCCGTGCGAGCGTGAAAAGATTCTTCGCGGTGCTCATCGGTGGGCTCGGGTCTGGTGCGTGTGCTTCATTTGGAGCCATTGCTCGCCGTCGCGATCACCGGCTGCGCGACTTTAGCGTCGACCAGTGCATCGATGATCGCGTTCAGATCGGTGCCGCCCTTCACGAGTTGCTCGTCGACCAGGATCGGCGCAGCGGCTTTGAGCGCGGCAATCTGCCGGGCGCCAGGCTGAGGCTGGCTGAAGTCGTTGCGGCTCAACTGCAGTTTCGCGACCGGCAGCGAAACCTTGGATTCCTCCGCGACGATCCTGGCGGTGTCATCAGGGTGAGCGGCGATCCAGACGCGGGCTTTTTCATAGACCTTAAGCACGCGCGCGAGCGCGTCCTGATGGTCGCGGATGAAGTCTTCGCGCGCATTCAGGAAGCCCCAGGTGTTGAAGTCGAGGTTGCGATACAGCAGCCGCGCGCCATCATCGATCTGCGCGGCCGCCATGTGCGGATCGAGGCCGGCCCACGCGTCCACCTGGCCATTGGCGAGCGCGGTGCGGCCATCGGGATGCTGCAGGTTGACGATCTCGACGTCGTCGCGCGACAGCCCCGCCGTATGCAGTGCGCGCAACGTGAACAGGAACGGATCGGTGCCCTTGGTGGCCGCGATCTTCTTGCCCTTCAGATCGGCGACGGTTTTGATCGGCGAGTCCTTGCGCACGACGAGGGCGGTCCACTCGGGCCGCGAATAGATGTACACCGCGCGAATCGGATTGCCGTTCGCCTTGCCGAGCACGGCGGCGAGGCCCGCGGTCGAGCCGATGTCGATCGCGCCGCTGTTCAGGTATTCGAGCGCGCGGTTGCTGCCGAGGCTCAGTACCCACTTCACTTGCGTGTGGTCGGCGGCGAACTCCTGTTCGAGCCAGCCGTTGCGCTTGATCACGAGGCTTTCCGGCGAATAGTACGCATAGTCGAGTTTCAGCTCGTCGAGCGGCGCGGCGTGGGCGGTGTGGGCTGCCCCGAAGACGCCGAGTGCGAGCGCGGCCGCGGCGGTCTTCAGCCAACCGCGTCGGCTGCGGTTGCGCTCGCCGACGGTGGTGATTGCGTTGCGCGCTGTCGTGAAGAATGAAAATCCCCGGGTCGGTGTCATCGATTGTCCTTATGGTCGCGTGTGGCGGTCGCCCCAATGTAACCAGGACGGTGGCGCGAGCGAACCAACAAATGCTCAGAATCAAAGCAGTTTTGGCGCTATGGCGGATAGTCGCGACGCAAAAGCAATGCTGCGTTCCAGTGATTAGCTATGCATGATTCGTTGGAACCGCGCCGGTCGAAAATGCCTATAGTCGGAACCTTCTTCGTATCCAGACCAACCCGAAGGCTTCCGATGAATCACTCTCTCCGTCAGCTGCGGCGTGCGTTGCGCGCCGCAGCCTTCGTCGCGGCGTCGGCCGGCATTGCCGCGTTTTCGCCGTTCGCTTCATCCGCGCACGCGCAAAGCCGAGAAGTCGTGATCGGCTATCAGGACATGGTCGTGCCGTGGCGTTACGCGCAAGCCACCGGCGCCGTCGAAAAGGCGACCGGCTACAAGGTCACGTATCGCAAGCTCGGCAGCGGCGCGGATGTGGTGCGCGCACTGGCGTCAGGCTCGATCCAGCTGGGCGAGGCGGGATCGAGCCCGATCGCGGCGGGCCTGTCGCAAGGCGTCGACCTGTCGCTGTTCTGGATTCTCGACAACATCAACGACGCGGAAGCGCTGGTCGCGCGCGACGGTTCGGGCGTGACGAAGATCACCGACCTGAAGGGCAAGACGATCGGCGTGCCGTATGTGTCGACGTCGCATTTTCATGCGCTGGTCGCGTTGCAGCAGGCGGGTGTCGATCCGTCGTCGGTAAAGATCCTTAACCTGCGTCCGCCAGAGGTCGCCGCCGCCTGGCAGCGCGGCAATATCGATGCGACCTACATCTGGGACCCCGTGCTCGCGAAGGTCAAGCAGAACGGCAAGGTGCTGATCACGTCGGGCGAAGTCGCGAAGGGAAGCGGCAAGGCAACCTTCGACGGCTTTGTCGCGTCGCGGCAGTTCGAGCGCGACAACACGGCATTCATGGCGGGTCTCGTCAAGGTGCTCGCCGATACGGACGCGCTGTACCGCGATCACAAGGCCGACTGGACCGCGGCTTCGCAGCAGGTGCAGGCGGTTGCGCAGGAGTCGGGCGCGGCACCGGCCGACGTGCCCGCAAGCCTCGCGCTGTACGCGTTCCCGAGCGCCGCGGAGCAGGCGTCGCCGACCTGGCTCGGCGGCGGCAAGCAGTCGGGCGCGGCGCAATCGCTCGCGGCCACGGCGGCGTTCCTGAAGACGCAGGGCACGATCCAGAACGTGTTGCCCGACTACTCCGCGGCCGTGAATCCGCGCTTCGCGCAGCAGGCCGCGCGATGAGCATGCTCGACATCCGCGGACTGCGCGTGACCTACGCCGGTGCGAGCGAGCCCGCGCTCGCGGGTGTCGATCTGCGCATCGAGCGCGGCGAGTTCGTGGTCGCGCTCGGGGCGTCGGGTTGCGGCAAAACCACGTTGCTCAACTGCATCGCCGGCTTCGTCGATCCGAGCGAAGGCGAGGTGCGGCTCAACGGCACGCCCATCGACGGACCCGGTGCCGAGCGCGGCGTCGTGTTCCAGAAGCATGCGCTGATGCCGTGGCTCGACGTGCTCGACAACGTCGCGCTCGGCTTGCGGTTTCGCGGCATCGCGCGTGCGCAGCGACACGAGATCGCGCGGCATACCCTGGCGCTCGTCGGGCTCGAACGGCATGCGAACGCGAAGATCCATGCACTGTCGGGCGGCATGCAGCAGCGCGTGGGTATTGCGCGCGCGTTGGCGAGCGATCCGCAGATATTGCTGATGGACGAGCCGATGGGTGCGCTCGATGCGTTGACGCGCGAGACGGTGCAGGAACTCGTGCTCGACGTGTGGACGCGCACGCACAAGACCGTGTTCTTCATCACGCACAGCGTCGAGGAAGCGCTGTTTCTCGCGACGCGTCTGGTACTGATGACACCGGGGCCTGGACGCATCGCCGAAGTCCACGCACTGCCATTCGCGCGCGAATATCTGGCGACTCGCGATGCACGCGCGGTCAAGTCGTCGCCGGCTTTCATCGAGTGGCGCGAGCGCCTGACGCGGCGGCTGCACGATACATTGCGTGAGGCCGCCTGATGAGCGTGATCGATTCGTCGCAACAACACGCGCCGACACGTCCGGACACAGCGCCTAACGCGACCCGGCTACGCAGCGCGGCGCACGGCCGCAGACCTTATCGCGGCATGCCGGGTGAAGGCCCGACCGCGTGGCTCAGTGTGATCTGCGTCGCGGTGTTTGCGCTGCTGTGGTGGACCGCGACTCATCTGCACTGGATACCACCGCTGTTCCTACCCGCACCGGACGCGGTCTGGCATGCGTTCGTCGATGCATGGCACGGCCGCATTCAGGGCGGCTTGCCGTTGTCCGAGCATCTGCTGTGGAGCGCGATCCGCGTGTTCGGCGCGTTCGCGCTCGCGAGCATCACCGCGATACCGGTCGGTATTCTGATGGGCGTGAGCCGCGTCGCGCGTGGACTGCTCGATCCGCCGCTGGAGTTCTACCGGCCGCTGCCGCCGCTCGCGTATCTGCCGCTCGTCGTGATCTGGTTCGGCATCGACGAGACTGCGAAGATCGTCGTGATCTGGCTCGCGTGTTTCGCGCCGATCGCGATGGCCGCGCGTGCCGGCGTGCGCAGCGCGAGCGTCGAGCAGATCAACGCGGCGTGGTCGCTTGGCGCGAATTTCCGCCAGGTGGTATTGCACGTGGTGTTGCCTGCGGCGTTGCCCGAAATCCTGACCGGCCTGCGCATCGCGATCGGCTTCGGCTGGACCACGCTGGTCGCGGCCGAAATGGTCGCCGCCACTGCCGGGCTCGGTCAGATGGTGCTCAACGCGTCGAGCTTCCTGCGCACCGACGTGGTCGTGATGGGGATCGTGCTGATCGGCCTGATCGCGTGGCTGTTCGATCTCGGCATGCGCGCGCTCGAACGCAGGCTGGTGCCGTGGAAAGGCAAGCAGTAGGCACCTGCCGCATATCCGAATCGCCGCTTAGCTCGTGACGTTTAGTTGGTTCGCCATTGCGATGCGCGTTGTTACAGTCTGTGCGTCGTTGTCGTGAGGCAGTCGTGAATCACGTCGTACATAAAACATCCAATACAAAGACCTAACCATGAAAATCAGATTCGTTGGCGCAGCAGTGATGGGGTTGCTGCTCGCGATTTCCGGCGCAGCGCACGCCGATCGTCTCGACGACATCAAGAAGGCGGGCGTGCTGCGCGTCGCCACCTTCGACAGCAACGCTCCTTTCGGTTTCGTCGATCCGAAGACCAATCAGATCGCCGGGCTCGACGTCGACTATGCGCGTGCGGTCGCGAACAAGCTCGGCGTGAAGCTCGAAATCCAGCCGACCAATCCGGCGAACCGCATCGCGTTCCTGAAGTCGGGCAAGGTCGACCTCGTGTTCGCAAACTTCACGATTACCGACGAGCGCAAGAAGGAAGTCGATTTCAGCACGCCGTACTTCGCGTCGGGTACGCAGTTCATCGCGAAGAAGGGCGTACTGACGTCGCCGCAGCAGGTGAACGGCCTGCGCGTGGGTGCCGACAAGGGCACGACCAACGAACAGCAGGTGCGCGCGCAATTCCCCAACGCGACGATCGTCGCCTACGACGACACGCCGTTCGCGTTCGCCGCGCTGCGCGCCGGCAACGTGCAGGCGATCACGCAGGACGGCCCGAAGCTCGTCGCGCTGCTCGCGAACGTGCCCGACAAGGCGAACTACGAGATCCCGCCGTTCACGATCTCGAACGACTATGAAGGTGTCGGCGTGCCGAAGGGCGAGACGCGTCTGTTGAACGTCGTCGACGATACGCTGAAGGGCCTCGAAGCGGACGGCAGCGCCGCGAAGATCTACGACCACTGGTTCGGACCGCAGAGCCGCGCGCCGTTGCCGCGTCTGTTCAAGATCGGCGATCCGCAGAAGAGCTGATCCGACGGAAGTTTTGGAGCCGGCCTGCCCTGTGAAAACGGCGGGCCGCTTTTCATTGCGCAACGAAAGCGCTTGAGTAGAAGAGCAGAATGTACGGCTGGCTGGAACCGAAGTACCTCGGGTGGATCGCGCATGGCTTTCTGATGACGCTGGTGTTGTCGGCCTGCGCGGGCGCGGCGGCGACGTTCGCCGGCTTCGGGCTCGCGCTCGCGCGTAATGCGCGCAACGGCATGCTCGCGCGCGCGGCCGCCCTATACGTACTGGCGTTTCGCAATTCGCCGTTGCTCGTGCAATTGCTGTTCTGGTACTTCGGGGCTGCGACGTTGTTGCCGCAGCCGTGGATGGAATGGCTCAATGCGTCGCACACGGTCTCGCTATTTGGCTGGACGATTGCGTGGCCTCCGTTCGAATTCGTCGCGGGCTGGGTCGGGCTTACGTGCTACACGACCGCGTTCGTCGGCGAGGAATTTCGCGCGGGTATGCGCGGCGTCAAGGACGCGCAGCATCAGGCCGCCGCGGCGCTGGGCCTTACGCCGCTCGCGGCGTTCCGTCACGTGATCCTGCCGCAGGCGATCCGGATCTCGACGCCGCCTCTTGCTGGGCAGTACATGAACCTCGTGAAGAACTCGTCGCTTGCGATGACGATCGGGCTCGCGGAACTGTCGTATGTATCGCGGCAGGTCGATACGGAAACCTTCAAGACGTTTCAGGCATTCGGCGCGGCGACGGTGCTCTATATCGCGATCATCGCGGTTATCGAAGCCGTGTTGCTGGTGTGGAAACGTGGCGCCCTGCGGCTCTGGCAAGGAGGGCATTGATGAGCGCGCTCGAATGGCTGCCGTCGCTGCGTTATCTGCTGCTCGGCACGTTCCCCGATGGGCCGCTCGGCGGCGCGGCGCTGACGGTCGTGATGTCGATCGTCTCGGCGTTGCTGTCGGCTTTGGTCGGTCTCGCCGGCGGCATTGCATTGTCGCTGACGCGCGGCGCCGCGCATCTGGCGCTCACTGCCCTGGTCGGCTTCTTTCGCGCGATCCCGGTGCTGATGCTGATCTTCTGGACCTTCTTCCTGATGCCGATACTGCTGCACATCGACGTGCCCGGCCTCGCCACCGTGATTTGCGCGCTCGCGCTGATCGGCGGCGCGTATCTGTCGCATTCGGTGCAGGCAGGCGTCGCCGCGGTCGGCGCGGGGCAGGCGCAAGCGGCCGCGTCGCTCGGCATGACGCGCTGGCAGGCGCTGCGGTACGTGCAACTGCCGCAGGCGATACGGATCATGATGCCGTCGTTCGTCAATCAGTGGGTCACGCTGATCAAGGACACGTCGCTCGCTTATATCGTCGGCGTGCCCGAGTTTACGTTTCTCGCCAACCAGGTCAATAATCGGCTGATGGTGTATCCGGTGCAGATCTTTCTGTTCGTCGGCATCGTTTATCTGCTGCTGTGTTCGACGCTGCAGTACGGTGCGACGTGGCTGCTGAAGCGCCGCTTTCGTTCGGGTCATGCGGCGGCGAACGGCGAAACGAAGTTCAAATGGCAGTTTCCATTCGGCGTCTAGCTGCAACGGCTAGAAGGCCGTTACTTGCGCGAGCGAAGCAATGAGTTCAACCCTTACGCCGAGCAATCCGATTCGCAGTGAACTCGATCTGGATGCTCAGGGCAAGCATGCGGGCTATCTGCGCTTGCCGCATTCCGTGCATCGGTCCGCGTATGGCTGGCTGCCGATTCCGATCGCTTCGATACGCAATGGCACGGGTCCGGTCGTGCTGATCATGGCCGGCAATCATGGCGACGAGTACGAAGGGCAGATCCTCGTGTCGACGCTGATTCGCGAAATCGACGCGGCCCAGGTTGCCGGTCAACTGATCCTGTTGCCGCAAGCGAATGCGCCAGCGGCCGAGGCGGGCCTTCGCACGTCACCGCTCGACGACGGCAATCTCAACCGCACGTTTCCGGGCGATCCGCAAGGTTCTCCGACGCAGGTGATCGCGCATTACATCGAGCATGTTCTGCTCGCGCGCGCGGACTATCTGCTCGATCTTCATTCCGGCGGCAGCTCGCTGCTTTATCGCGGCAACAACATGCTCGCGATCGATCCGCGCGACGACGCAGAGAATGAGCGGCTGCAACGCGCATTACGCGCTTTCGGGTTGCCGAACGCGTTTTTGCATGCGGAGAACCCGGTGCATGCGGCGACTGCCGCGCGCCGGCAAGGGGCGCTGTCGATCACGGCTGAGCTGGGCGGTGGCGGGACAGTCGATGCCGCGCTGCTTCGCGAAGCGCGCCACGGCCTGCTGCACTTTCTCGGCGCGATCGGCGCATTGAGCGGTCCGCTCGTGCCCGATGCGCCGCCTGCCGACACGCGCTTCCTGCGCGTCTCGGGCGCGCGTCACTATGTGTACGCATACGACAACGGTCTGTTCGAGCCGCTGGTTGAACTCGGCGAGCGGGTGGTCGCAGGGCAGCCCGCGGCGCGCATTCATTTCCCGGACACGCCGCTCAAAGAGCCGGTGACCTGTCATTTCGCGAGCGATGGCGAAGTCGTATGCAAGCGGGTGCCCGCGCTTGTCAGGCGAGGGGATTGCCTATTTCATCTCGCTGAAGAAGTGGTCCGCTGAAGCGGGTGGGGGCGCATTTGGATCGCTTGACGCTGTCTCGACCGACGTCCGCGAGACGCCGGCACCTGCCAGCGCGGCACGCGCTTGGCGTTCGTGCGATAGCCAGTTGCCCTCACTAAGGCCGCTTCGCGTCGCCGGAAGGGCATTCGCGCGAAGATGCCAGCATTCTGCTGCCAATTGGAACAATGCCTTCGAATACTAGGGGTTAACCCTCGGACGGAAGGCTCCTAGACTTTCGCTGTCGGTGCAGACACGTTGTCGCACCACTAACAAAAGTCGATGGAGCATCATGAAGTCCCTCATCAAGGCCGTTGCAGTTGCCGTTGCAGTCGTAGTGCCGGTTGCCTCGTTCGCCCAGTCGAATGGCCCGGTTACCCGCGCCCAGGTGCGCGCGGAGCTTGTTCAGCTTCAGAAGGCGGGTTATCGCGGTGGTGATGGCGATCAAGCGCACTATCCAGACGCGATCCAAGCCGCAGAAGCGAAGGTCGCCGCGCAGCAAGTTGCAACAAACGGTAGTTACGGCGGTGCCGCAAGTGGTTCGTCGGACGAAGGTCGCCCGGCGGTGTCGAAGGCTGACTGGAACGCGATGTACAACCACCCGTAACTTGACGGTGTTGAGCGCCTGAGCGCATGTGCGCATGTGCGCGATTCCGGATTTCGCACGGCCCTTCCGCGCTCTGCGTTGTCGGAGTCGGGTTTAACGTCTGTATTCCGCGACCATTGGCGCTCACACACGCTAAAGAAACGGCGGCAACGGGTCCTTGCATTTACTGTCTCGCGCGATACCACTGCGATAGCTTCATGATCGCCGCATAAGACAGCGCCGCCACGATCAGTTCAATCGTCTGCCTCCAGACCTTCGCAATTGCTCCCCAGAGCTTCACGATTTTCCTGCGACGAACCTTTATTCGCCCAGGAGAGTTGACGACCATCACCCACGCCCCGGGCTTTTCGGAGTCGTCTGAAACCGGCACTCGGCACATGCACCTAGTATTGAACTGTCGCCTCGCGGTATGTCGTTCCTGCTGAGGTGGCGGTTCTTTTGGCTCTTCTATCTGTGATGCAAATGTTTTGCGCGCCCCTGTGGCGCGTCTTTTTTGCCCCGACGAAAGCAGCGGCCAATCCGGAATCGACCTGTAGCGCGCCAGTGGCACGCGCGCTTACGGTGACAGTTCCGGTTGCATCCGGCAGGTTGTCGGGGTGTTTCGCTAGGCTGCATTACCCTGCCGAGCCGTGTTGACTTCCTGAGAATCCGCTCGGGGTTGCTGCACACGAAAACAATCCGCGCCGGTAACTCCGGGCTTGACGCATACGGAACTATTGAGGTCGCAACGTATGGCAACACTTGCCCGTAAGGTATTAAAGATCGCGCTGTTTATCGGATTGTTTCTGATTTCAGTTCGTTATATCCCGCTATCGAATGAGTGGTCAGCAAGCGAAGCCCGTGCGTGGTGGCGCGCTTCGGATTGGCTCGGTGTCGGCGATCCCGATGATCTGTATTTCGTCTTCTGGGTGACGATCGAACTGATCGTGGCGACGCTGGCCTATCTGGCAATTATGAAGATATGGCGGTGGTATCGCACGAATTAGATGAAATCCCCTCACGGATCGCGTCATCGCCCATCAGCACGGTGCGCTTGTCGGGCATCACCTGAATCAGCTCATGCGAAATGCGGCCGAGGCAGTCATGCTTCTTTACCGTACCCGTGCCGTCAGGGTGCACGGTATTTGACAGCAGCTTGTAATGTTTTCGGCAAGCTGTTGTCACCGAGTTTCGACCGGAGCATCTCGGCGTGCCATGGGTGTTGCGCTACGCAATTGCAGCGCGTTTGCCGCTATCGCAGCCAATCGCGAGACCAGATAAAGATAGAGAAATTGCTTGGTTAGCGGCAACGCGGCTGCACGCTATCGTATGAGCTCCTGACTATCCGACGACCTCGTGTCGATCGTTCATGCGCACTCTCGTCGTTGACACCACGCCACTCGATCCCCGTGCGCAACCGCTGCTCGACGCGCTGCTGCACGAATACGCGACCCGCTACGAAGATTATCGAAAGGACGGCGGCGCGGCCGCCGCGCAGGAGATGGCGCGCTATCCGGCCGACCTGTTCGCACCGCCGCACGGCGCATTCATTCTGCTGATTCGCGACGGCGAGACGATCGGGGGCGGCGCGTTCAAGCGCTACGACGCGCGTACCGCGGAACTCAAACGCATCTGGACGCGCGACGATCTGCGCCGCCAGGGACTCGCGCGACAGGTCGTGCGGGAACTGGAAGCGCGTGCGCTCGCGCAGGGCTACTCGCGCATCTATCTGACTACCGGTTTCAAGCAGCCCGAAGCATGGGCGCTTTACGAACGCACCGGCTATACGAAGCTGTTCGATACCGCGTTGCCTCCCGAAGTGCACGTGCATCTTCGCTTCGGCAAGAACCTGCTCGCGCCGCAACGCATCGACACGCTCGACGACCTGCGCGCGAAAGACGCCGATCTGGTTGTCCGCTAAACGCCGCACTCCTATCTCCTCACACTTCGACGGATATCTCATGAAAACAGGTCTGCAGTTGTCGTCGCTCGTATTGGCGGCCATGTTCTATGTCAGCGGCAACGCGTTTGGCGCGACGGGCTTCGATCTGAGTCCCGACCAGCACGGCCGCGTGCGCGCCGAACAGGATGCAGCCGCGGCCAAGGCGGTGCCGGCGAACTTCCCGTTCGTCGCGAAAGACGAACTGACCGTCGGCATCGTCGTCGCGCATCCGCCGATCAGCACCTATGCCACCGATGCGAAGACCGTGGTCGGCTTCGATCCCGATCTCGCGCAACTCGTCGCGGACAGCCTCGGCCGCAAGCTCAATGTCGTGATCCTCGCTTGGCCGGACTGGCCGCTCGCGCTCGCTTCCGGCAAGGTCGACGCGGTGATTTCGAACGTGACCGTGACCGAGGAGCGCAAGGCCAAGTTCGACTTCTCGACCTACCGGCGCGACGAGGTCGGCTTCTTCGTGAAGACCGACAGCCCGATCAAATCGATCCGCGAACCCAAGGATGTCGCGGGCCTGCGCGTGATTACCGACGCCGGCACGAACCAGGAAAAGATCCTGCTCGAATGGGACAAGCAGAACGTCGCGCATGGATTGAAGCCGATCCAGGTGCAGTACTACGACGACGATGCGGTCAAATCGGTGGCGCTGCAATCGGGGCGTGCCGACGCGATCTTCAGCGTCAACGCGGCGCTGCTGTACGACTCGGCCACGCATGGCAAGACGCGCCAGGTGGGCACCGTCAGCGGCGGTTGGCCGCGTACCGCAGAAGTCGCGGTGACGACGCGCCGCGGCAGCGGTCTCGCCGCGCCGGTAACGATCGCGCTGAACGATCTGATCGGCAAAGGCCAGTATCGCGCGGTGCTTGAGCGCTGGAATCTCGGCTCCGAAGCGATCGACAAGGCCGCGACCAATCCGCCGGGATTGCCGAAATCCTGAGTGCGTCAGCGCTTTTTCTCTTTCTTCGTCGATCTGCCATCCCATGACCTTTTCGCTATCGCTGCTGGATAAAAGCCCGATTGCCGCGGGTGCGAGCGCGGCCGAGGCGTTGCGCTTCACGGTGTCGCTCGCGAAGCGCGCCGAAACGCTCGGGTTCAAGCGCTTCTGGATCGCCGAGCATCACGGCGCGCCCAACCTCGCGAGTTCGGCGCCTGAGATCGTCGTCTCGCATGTGCTCGCGCATACGTCGCGGATTCGCGTCGGCTCGGGCGGTGTGATGTTGCAGCACTACAGCCCGTTCAAGGTCGCGGAGACCTTCAGGCTGCTCGCGGCGCTCGCACCCGGGCGCGTCGATCTCGGCATCGGCAAGGCGCCCGGCGGACTGCCGCAGACCACCCGCGCGCTGCAATGGCTGCACGACAAGAAGAGCAAGCCCGGCTTCAACACGCAGCTCGCGCAACTCGATGCGTTTCTCGGCGCGGGCGTCGAACCGGACCATGCGCTCGCGGGCGCGCTCGCGTTTCCGGCTCCGCCGACGCTGCCTGAGCGCATTCTGCTCGGTGGCAGTCCGGATAGCGCGGCGCTCGCGGCAAAGCAGGGCTGGCAGTTCTGCTACGCCGGACACTTCAACGGCGACGAGGCGAACATCGAGCGCACCGTGCAGACGTACCGCGATGCGAGCGGCCGTGCGCCGTTGCTCGCACTGTACGCGGTCGCCGCGGCGACGCGCGACGAAGCCGAGCGGCTCACCGGGCCGCTGCGCATCTTCAGGCTGCAACTGGCCAGCGGCCAAAGCCTGAATCTGGCGACGCCCGAAGCCGCGGAAGAATACGCGCGCCAGGCGGGCGCGAGCGGCTACACGATCGAAGAGCGCCATCCGCACGTCGTCAAGGGCACGACCGACGATGTCCGCGACCAGCTCGACGCCTTGAGCCGCCGCTACGGCATCGACGAATTCGTCATCGATTCGCCGTTGCAACACTATCCGGCGCGCCTGCGCTCGGTCGAGCTGCTCGGCAGCACGATCGAGCCGGCCTACGCGTGATCTCTCCAACGAACACTCAACGAGTGGCGGACTATCCGATGAGCCATCGCAAACTCAATTTCGGCATCATGCTGCAGGGCGCCGGCAGCCATATGAATTCGTGGAAGCATCCGGCCGGACCCGCCGATGCGAGCGTGAACCTGAATTTCTTCGTCGATACGGTGCGCAAGGCCGAGGCACACGGCATCGCGTTCGCGTTCGTCGCCGATGGTCTGTACATCAACGAGAAATCGATTCCGCACTTTCTGAACCGCTTCGAACCGATCTCGATCCTGTCGGCGCTCGCGACGGTCACGTCGAAGATCGGGCTTGCGGGCACGGTATCGACGTCGTATAGCGATCCGTTCACCGTCGCGCGCCAGTTCGCGTCGCTAGATCTGATCAGCGGCGGGCGCGCGGGCTGGAACGTCGTCACGACGCCGCTCGAAGGCACCGCGAAGAACTACGGCGGCTCGCACCCCGAGCATGCGCTGCGCTACGAGATCGCCGACGAATACCTGAGCGTCGCGCAAGGCCTGTGGGATAGCTGGGACGACGACGCGTTCGTGCGCGACCGCGAGCGCGGCGTCTTCTTCGAACGCGACCGGCTGCACACACTCGATCACGAGGGCAAGTTCTTCCAGGTGGCGGGGCCGCTCAATATTCAGCGCTCGGCGCAGGGTCAGCCGGTGATTTTCCAGGCGGGCTCGTCGGATGCCGGCATCGCGCTCGCCGGCAAATACGCGGACGCGGTGTTCACGCATTCGGTGTCGATCGAAGAAACGCGCGCGTTCGCGCAGCGCGTGAAAGACAGCGCGGTCGAACATGGCAGAAGCCGCGACGACGTGAAGATCTTCCCCGGCATCAGCCCGATCGTCGGCGCGACACACGAGGAAGCGGAAGCGAAATACCGCGCGATTCGCGAGCTATTGACGATCGACGAAGCGCTCGCGTATCTCGGCCGTTATTTCGATCACCACGACTTCACGCAGTATCCGCTCGACCAACCGTTCCCCGAGCTAGGGGAGATCGGCCGCAACAGTTTCCGTTCGACCACCGACCGCATCAAGGCCGAAGCGCGCAGCAAGGGTTGGACATTGCGCGAGGTCGCGCTCGAAGTCGCCACGCCGCGCACGCATTTTCTCGGCACGCCCGCGCAGATCGCGGACGAACTGATCCGCTGGCTCGACGCCGGCGCAGCCGACGGTTTCATCCTCGGCTTCGCGGTGCAGGCGCAGGGTCTCGACGATTTCGTGCGCTACGTGGTCCCCGAACTCGAACGACGCGGGCGCTATGAGCGCACGTTGACGGGCTCGACGCTGCGCGATCATCTCGGCTTGCCGCGCAAGGCGAGCCGCTATGTGGCGGCGGCGGGGTTGGCAGACCCGGCCGAGACGGCCAACGCGGCTGCCGTGGCCTGAAAGCGCGGAGCAGACGACGATGAACGACACCGCTGAACTCGCGAATCCGCAACTCGCCGCCGCGCACGCCGACACGTTGCGCGAGCGCGCCGACTATCGCATCGTGCCCGCGAAAAACCGCGCACGCCTCGCCGGCACCGTGGCGGCCGTGGCGCTGATCGGCATCGTGCTCGAATCGGTCTTGGGCAATCCGCGCTGGGGCTGGAATGTCTTCGCGCAATGGTTTCTGTCCGAGCCGGTATTGTCCGGGCTCGGCCGCACGCTCCTGTTGACCGCGCTCGGCGCGGTGTTCGGCTTCGCGCTCGGCATTCCGATCGCGCTCGCGCGCGTATCGCGTTCGCCGCTGCTTGCGGGCTGCGCGTGGGCGTTCGTGTGGTTGTTCCGCTCGGTTCCGCTGATCGTGCTGCTGTTGATCCTGAACAACCTCGGCTACCTGTACGAGACGGTACATCTAGGCGTGCCGTTCACGAGCCTCGTCGTTCTCGATGTGCCGACCACCGAGCTGATCAGCCCGTTTCTCGCCGCGGTGCTCGGCCTGACGTTCAATCACGCGGCGTTTTCGGCGGAAGTGATTCGCGGCGGCATTCAGTCGGTCGACCACGGTCAGCTCGAAGCGGCCGCCGCGCTCGGCTTGCCGCGCGAGCGCCAGGCCCGGCGCATCGTGCTGCCGCAGGCGATGCGCGCGATCCTGCCCACCGCGTTCAACGATCTGATCGCGCTCGCGAAGGGCTCGTCGATGGTCTATGTGCTCGCGATGCCGGAGTTGTTCTACACCGTGCAGATCATCTATCGACGCAATCTCGAAGTGATTCCGCTGCTGATGGTCGCGACGGTCTGGTATCTGATCATTCTGACCGTGTTGTCGGCGATACAGGTTTATGTGGAGCGGCATTTCTCGCGCGGCGTGAAGCGTAGCGCGGTGCCGTCCGCTTTCGGCGCGCTGCTGAAAAGCGTGGGTATTGCGCGCGGTGGCGGCGTTGCGCCCGCCGAGCCGCTTGGAGAAGCAAAAGACAATGCACGTGCAGGCGCCTCCCTGGATCAACGCTGGGCCGATCAACGCGACGGCGCGCGCATCGCGATCCAGCAGGTATCGAAGAGTTTCGGCACGCTGAAGGTGCTCGACAACGTGTCGCTGACGATGCGCCCCGGCAGTGTCACCGTGATTCTCGGCCAATCGGGCTCCGGCAAATCGACGCTGCTGCGCACGATCAATCATCTGGAGCGCGTGGACGGTGGACTGATCGATATCGACGGCGAGCTGATCGGCTATCGACGCGATGGCGATACGTTGTATGAGCTCAAGGAGTCAGAGATCCTGCGACGCCGCGTCGAGGTCGGCATGGTGTTTCAGAGCTTCAATCTGTTCCCGCATCTGACCGTGCTGGAAAACATCATCGAGGCGCCGGTCGCGTTGGGACGTCTGTCGCGCGCGGAAGCGGAGAGTCTTGCGCTGAGTTTGCTCGCGCGTGTCGGTCTCGAAGCGAAGGCGCATGCGTGGCCGCGTCAGTTGTCGGGCGGGCAGCAGCAGCGCGTGGCGATTGCGCGCGCGCTGGCGCTGAAACCGAAGGTGTTGCTGTTCGACGAGCCGACTTCGGCGCTCGATCCCGAACTCGTCAACGAGGTGCTCGACGTGATCAAGGCGCTCGCGCGTTCGGGCACGACGATGCTGATCGTCACGCACGAGATCGGCTTTGCGCGCGAAGTGGCGGACACGATCGTGTTCATGGATCGCGGACGCGTGATCGAGTCGGGCCCGCCCGCGCAAGTATTGAACGAACCGCGCCATGCGCGCACGCGCGAGTTTCTGTCGCGCGTCCTGTGATTGCAGACTGATCCCTATCAATGACCAATCGACGTCAATTCATTCTGGCCGGTACGGCGCTCGGCGCGCTGCTCTTGCGCAATGCGCTCGACGTAGCACATGCGGCGCAGGCGCCGCACGGCACGGTGGACCTGAGCCCCGAGCAGCCAGGCCGCGTTCGCGCGCCGAAGAATCCGGCAGCGATCGCGGCTATCGGCAACCACTACCGCTTTGCGAACGACGGCAACTTCACGGTCGCGATTTCGCCGCACCTGCCGCCGACCGCGACCTATGCGACCGATGCGCGTACCGTCGTCGGTTCCGATGCCGACTACGCGCAACTGATCGCCGATTCGCTCGGATTGAAGCTGAACCTCGTGCCGATCGCATGGGCCGACTGGCCGCTCGGCCTCGCCTCGGGCAAGTACGACGCGGTGATCTCGAACGTCGGCGTCACCGAGCAGCGCAAGGAGAAGTTCGATTTCACGACGTACCGGCAAGGACTGCACGGCTTCTACGTGAAAACCGCGAGTCCGATCAGGAAGATCGCTCAGCCGCAGGATATTGCGGGCCTCCGCCTTATTACGACCTCGGGCACGAACCAGGAAAAGATCATCCTCGAATGGAACCGGCAGAACGTCGCGAAGGGTTTGAAGCCGGTCGAGTTCCAGTACTTCGACGATGACGCCGCGAGCCGCATTGCGTTGCTATCGGGCCGCGCCGACGTCGTATTCAATCCGAACGCGCCGCTTGCCTACGATGCGGCCACTACCGGCGCGATCCGCGAGGTGGGTACGCTGAACGCCGGCTGGCCGGCGCGCGCGGATGTGGCGATCGCCACCCGCAAGGGCGTCGGCTTGATGGATGCGCTGACGGTCGCGACGAACGGACTGATCGCGAATGGCGCCTATCGGCGCTCGCTTGCGCACTGGGGCATCGAGTCGGAAGCGTTGGCGCGCTCCGAAAGCAATCCACCGGGTCTGCCGAAGTTCTGATGCGCCGAAAGACATTGCAGCATCGGGTTTATCACTCCAGCAGATAACCGTATCGGATTTGCTTCGTTGGCATCGCGCACGCGGGCCGGTACATTCGTCGCACTGACCGCGCCGTTAGGCGCCCGCTGAATAGTTTCGACGAAGAGACGCCTGTGACGACTACCGCCGCTGCTTTTACCGCTTCCGCTACTGCGACGCAATCCTTCGAGATTCGCGCGTTCGATGCGCCGCTCGGCGCCGAAGTGCTCGGCCTCGATCTCGGCCATCCGCTCGGCGACGACGATTTCGCGCGCATCCACCGCGCGCATCTGGACCACCACGTTCTCGTGTTTCGCGACCAGCGCATCACGCCGGACCAGCAGATCGCGTTCAGCCGCCGCTTTGGCCCGCTGCAGATTCATGTGCTGCATCAGTTTGGCCTCGCAGGTTATCCCGAGGTGCTGGTCGTATCGAACGTGATCGAGAACGGCAAGCCGGTCGGTCTCGGCGACGCCGGCCACTACTGGCACTCCGACCTGTCGTACAAGGAAAAGCCGAGCCTCGGCTCGTTGCTGCACGCGCAGGAGCTGCCGGCCGAAGGCGGCGATACGCTGTTCGCGAACATGCACCTGGCGTGGGATACGTTGCCCGCGCATCTGCGCAGCGCGGTGGAAGGACGCAGCGCGGAGCACACGTACCTGGCCAAATACGCGGAGTTGCAGAAGCGCAGCCCGTGGCGGCCGAATCTGTCGGCCGAGCAGATCGCGCAGGTGAAGCCGGTCGTGCATCCGATCGTGCGTACGCATCCGGAGACGGGGCGCAAGGCGCTGTTCGTCAGCGAGCACTTCACGACACGCGTGATCGGTTTGCCGGAAGACGAGAGCCGCGCCTTGCTCGACGAGCTGTTCGCGCACAGCGTGCGGCCCGAGCATCTGTACCGGCATCGATGGGCCGAGCACGACATGGTGTTCTGGGACAACCGCTCGTTGATGCACCTCGCCGCCGGCACGCCCGACCACCTGCGGCGCAAGCTGTATCGCACGACGATCGAGGGCGACGTGCCACGCTGAGCGACGCTTTCCATCACAACGACACCGTCACACCGCACGCCGACTGGAGTTTCAATGCTGAGCCGATTTCACCCGACCGCCGCACGGCCGTCGTTTGTCCGCCGTTTGACGGCACTACTGCTGAGTCTTTCGATGGGCGCCGTCGTCAGCGCTCCCGCGCATGCCGAGGGCGAGATTCGCGTGGCCGAGCAGTTCGGCATCGTGTATCTGCTGCTGAACGTGGCGCGCGATCAGCATTTCATCGAAAGCGAAGGGCGCAAGCAGGGCCTCGACATCAAGGTCGATTGGGTCAAGCTGTCGGGCGGCGCGGCGGTCAACGATGCGTTGCTGTCGGGCGCGGTCGATATCGCCGGCGCGGGCGTCGGCCCGCTGCTGACGATCTGGGATCGCACGCACGGCAAGCAGAACGTGAAGGGCGTCGCGTCGCTCGGCAATCTGCCGTACTACCTGGTCAGCAACAATCCCGACGTGAAGACGATCGCTGACTTCACCCAGAAGGACCGCATCGCGCTGCCGGCGGTCAACGTGTCGGTGCAATCGCGCGTGCTGCAATACGCGGCGGCGAAGCGCTGGGGCGACAAGGAATACAACCGGCTCGACAAGTACACGCAGGCGTTGCCGCATCCGGACGCAGCCGCGGCGATCATCGCGGGCGGCACTGAAATCACCGGGCATTTCGGCAATCCGCCGTTCCAGGAGCAGGAACTGGCCGGCAATCCGAAGGCGCATATCGTGCTCAATTCGTACGATGTACTCGGCGGCCCGAGCTCGGCGACGGTCCTCTATGCGACCGAAAAATTCCGCCATGACAACCCGAAGACGTATCGCGCGTTCGTCGATGCGCTCGCCGATGCGGCGAAGTACATCAACGCGAATCCGCAGGGCGCGGCCGATATCTATATCCGCACCAATCAGTCGAAGATCGATCGCGACCTGCTCGTGAAAGTCATCACGAACCCGCAGGTGCAGTTCAAGATCGTGCCGCAGAACACCTTCGGGCTCGCACAGTTCATGTATCGCGTCGGCGCGATCAGGAACGAGCCGTCGTCGTGGAAGGACTATTTCTTCGACGATCCGGCGACGGCGGCGGGGAGCTGAGCATGACGTTGCGCGTTTTCGTGGCGCTGCGCGGTACGCGGCAACACTCGCCGGTCGATCCGGTTCACTCGCAGGGAGCGCTTTGATGGTGGCCAATCCCACGCTTCTGTTTCCCGACGACGCCGCACGGAAAGCCGCGGCAACCAGCGGCAAACTGCTCGCGGTCAAGAACGTCAACCTCGAGTACCGCACGCGCGAGCGGATCGTGCGCGCGACGCACGACGTCAGCTTCGACGTCTACGGCGGCGACCGCTTCGTGCTGCTCGGGCCGTCCGGTTGCGGCAAGTCGACGCTGCTGAAGGCGGTGGCCGGTTTCATCGAGCCGAGCGCGGGCAGCATTTCGCTCGACGGTCAGCGCGTGCGCGGACCGGGCGCCGATCGCATCGTCGTGTTTCAGGAGTTCGACCAGTTGCCGCCGTGGAAGACGGTCGTGCAGAACGTCGCGTTTCCGCTCCGAGTCGCGAAGAAACTGTCGAAGGCCGAAGCCCTCGAACGCGCGCTGCATTACCTCGACAAGGTCGGGCTCGCGGCGTTCGCGCACGCGTATCCGCACACGTTGTCGGGCGGCATGAAACAGCGCGTCGCGATCGCGCGTGCGCTCGCGATGCAGCCGCGCGTGCTGCTGATGGACGAACCGTTCGCCGCGCTCGACGCGCTGACGCGCCGCAAGATGCAGGAAGAACTGCTGCGGCTATGGGAAGAGGTGAACTTCACGCTGCTGTTCGTCACGCATTCGATCGAAGAGGCGCTGGTGGTCGGCAACCGGATTCTGCTGCTGTCGCCGCATCCGGGCCGCGTGCGCGCGGAACTGAACAGCCATCAATATTCGCAGGACAGCTTCGGCCGCGCCGATTTTCAGCGCAGCGTCGCGCGGATTCATCACCTGCTGTTCGAACAGACGGAGACAGTGCAATGAGTACTCCTGTCACGTTGCTGCCGCCCGTGCGCGACGAATACGAACGTCCGCTCGAAGCACCCGGCGACCTCGCGATCGAAACGCCGTTGCCAGCGACGAGGCGGATCTTCGCGCACGGCTGGCTGCGCAAGACACTGATCGCACTCGTGCTGATCGCCGCGTGGGAAATCGCCGCGCGCGTGATCAACAACGATCTGCTGCTGCCGACCTTCGGCGCGACCCTGAGCGCGTTCGTGCAAGGCGTGTGGTCCGGCGAACTGCTCGCGAAGACGGCGGTATCGATGTCCGTGCTGCTGCGCGGCTATCTACTCGGCGCCGCGTTTGCGTTCGTGCTGACATCGCTCGCGGTGTCGACGCGCGTGGGCCGCGATCTGCTGTCGATGCTGACCGCGATGTTCAACCCGTTGCCGTCCATCGCGTTGCTGCCGCTCGCGTTGCTGTGGTTCGGGCTCGGCACCGGCAGCCTGCTGTTCGTGCTCGTGCATGCAGTGCTGTGGCCGCTCGCGCTCAATACCTTTTCTGGCTTTCAGTCGGTTCCCGCGACGCTGAAGATGACCGGACGCAATTACGGTCTGACAGGTCTGCGTCATGTGCTGTTGATCCTCGTGCCGGCGGCGCTGCCGTCGATCCTGGCCGGCCTGCGCGTGGGCTGGGCGTTTGCATGGCGCACGCTGATCGCCGCGGAACTCGTGTTCGGCGCGAGTTCGGGCAGCGGCGGGCTCGGCTGGTACATCTTTCAGAATCGCAACGAGCTGTATACGGATCGCGTTTTCGCGGGGCTCGCTGCCGTGATCGTGATTGGTCTGCTGGTCGAGCATCTCGTGTTCGATACGCTCGAACGCGTGACCGTGCGGCGCTGGGGCGTGCAGCAGTAACGCGTCGCGTGGGCTCGAATGCGCGGTTCGCGGCGTCGGCGCGAGCGCTTGCGGCGCGGTGCGCTCAGCCGTCGGAACGCACCCTGCGTTCGGGTGCAAATATCCGGTTGCGTCCGTCGCTGTCGTGAACTACAAATGTAAGGTTACGCGCTGGCTCGATTTTTGGCGGGTCAGGCTTCCGTTCAGAACCGTTTAGAACGACAGGGAGAGTGCCGTCATGGGAATGCGCCCCGATCCTACCTTTCATGCATCGCCGAAGCTTGCGATGGATGCGCCGGCGGAAGAATACGCATACACGGTGCTGCTAAGTCCGGATTCCTCGCAGCCCGACGCGCTCGCCGTGATCGACGTGAAGCCCGGTTCGCCGACCTATAGCCAGGTGGTCCACACGGTGCCGGTGCCGAACCAGGGCGACGAATTTCATCACTTCGGCTGGAACGCCTGTTCGTCCGCGTTGTCGCCATTGACGGGCCACGCATTTCTCGAGCGACGCTATCTGATCATTCCGGGCATGCGCTCGTCACGCATCTATGTCGTCGATACGAAGCCGCATCCGACCCAGGCGAAGATTCACAAGATCATCGAGCCAGAGGAAATCTTCCGCAAGACCGGCTATTCGCGTCCGCACACCGTGCATTGCGGACCGGAGGGCATCTACGTGAGCACGCTCGGCGGTGGCGGCAAGGACGGCACCGACGGGCCGCCCGGAATCTTCATCATGGATTGCCAAACGTTCGAGGTGTTGGGACGCTGGGAAATCGAGCGCGGCGCGCAGGAAAAGCACTACGACTTCTGGTGGAATCTGCCGCGCGATTACATGGTGTCGACCGAATGGGCGCTGCCGCCGCAATTCGAAAACGGCATCGTGCCTGAAGACCTGCTTTCGAACAAATACGGCCACCGCGTGCACTTCTGGGATCTGCGCGCAAGACGCAACGTGCAGACGCTCGACCTCGGCGCGAACCATCAGATGGCGCTCGAAGTGCGGCCCGCGCACGATCCGAGCCGCGAGTACGGATTTATCGGCGTCGTGGTCGATACCACGAATCTGGAAGGGTCGATCTGGACCTGGTGGCGCGAAGGCGGCCACTTCCACATCGAAAAGACCGCGCCCATTCCGCCGGAGCCCGCGCACGCCGACGAGTTGCCGCCGTTGCTGCAAGGTTTCGGCGCGGTGCCGCCGCTCGTCACCGATATCGATCTTTCGATCGACGATAAATTCCTCTACGTCTCGTGCTGGGGCACCGGCGAGATGCGCCAGTACGACGTGACCGAACCGCGCAAGCCGAAATTGACGGGCTCGGTGCGCATTGGCGGCATTGAACGTTGTACGCCGCATCCGAACGGCAAGGCTTTCGCCGGCGGTCCGCAGATGGTCGAGATCAGTCGCGATGGCAAGCGCGTCTACTGGACCAACTCGCTCTATTCGACGTGGGACGACCAGTTCTATCCGGACGGTGTGCCCGGCGTGCAAGTGATGGCGCATGCCGATCCGAGTGGCGGTCTCAAGCTCGCCGAAGATTACTTCGTCGAATTTCCCGCTGGCTATCGCGCGCACCAGATCCGTCTCGAAGGCGGTGACTGTTCTACCGATTCTTTCTGCTATCCGTCGGTGGGCGTTTGAGCGGCTCGGTGTCGCCGCAAGCGGCACTGTGGCTCGCCGTCGTCGCGAGCGGCGTGTACCACGGGCTCAATCCGGCAATGGGGTGGCCGCTCGCGGTGTCGAACGCGCTGATGCAGCGGCGCTCGCAAGCGCTGGTCGTCGCGCTTCTTTACCTCGCGGCCGGGCACGCGCTCGCGATACTGCTGATGATGCTGCCGTTTGCGATGCTTGCGAGCTTGCTTGCGTGGCAGCGTCAGATGCAGATCGGCGCGAGTTTGCTGGTGATCGGCTTCGGTCTGGTGTTGCTGATGCGCCGCCGTCATCCGCGCGTGCTGGCGAGAATTCCGCCGTCTCGGCTCGCGCTTTGGTCGTTCGCGGTGGCGATCGCGCACGGGGCCGGCTTGATGCTGGTGCCGATCTATCTCGGTCTGTGCCGCGCCGACGCGATGGACAGCGCGCACCAAGCCGCCCAGGCGCTGATCGAAACGAGTCTGCGCGTGGCGCTGTCGGTCTCCGCGGTGCATGCGGCGACGATGACGATCGCCGGCGGCGTGCTCGCGTGGTTCGTTTATCGGTATCTCGGACTCAGGTTCGTGTCGCGCAGCTGGTTCAATCTCGATGCGGTGTGGGCGTCGAGTCTGATTCTGGTGGGGGGCGTGTCGCTGGCGTTGAATGCGTCGGCAACGGGTGTTTCCGGGTGACTTCGACGAACTCGCGGGCACAGCGTATGCTGCGCAGTTTCGGTGCAGGAACGCCATTGCGTGCGGGTCCTGATTTTTCCTTTCGTCATCTACACCCGGAGAAGATCATGCCGCTGAAGAAAGGTACATCGAAAGAGACCGTGTCGCACAACATCAAGACCGAGACGAAGCATGGCAAGCCGCACAAGCAGGCTGTCGCGATCGCATTGAACCAGGCGCGCAAGTCGGGCGCGAAGATTCCGAAGAAGAGCGAGAAATAAGCTGCTTCGGCACGCGCGGTCGTACCCATGACCGACAAACCGCAGAAAAAGCGCGCGCATGGCGACGCGCAATCGGAGCCAGCGGATGTCGAACCCGATCAGCATCCGGCAAAGCTCGGCGATTGCCGCCGCTGCGCGCTCTGGCGCAACGCGACTCAGGCCGTGCCCGGCGAAGGGCAGCGGCATGCGTCGATCGTGCTGGTCGGCGAGCAGCCCGGTGACATGGAAGATCTGCAGGGCAAGCCCTTCGTCGGGCCGGCCGGGGCGTTGCTCGACCGAGCGCTCGAAGAAGCCGGCGTCAAGCGTAACGACGTATACGTGACGAACGCGGTCAAGCATTTCAAGTGGATTGCTCGCGGCAAGCGTCGTTTGCATAAAACGCCCGCTCAGCGCGAAGTCGAAGCATGCAGCTACTGGCTCGAACAGGAACTCGACATGCCGGATGTGCGCGTGGTCGTCGCACTCGGGGCGACCGCGTTGAAAGCGGTTGTCGACGATCCGCACGCGCGTTTGCAGGACGCGTTCGACAAAACGCTCGAACGCGGCGAGAAGCGTGTGGTCGCGACGTACCATCCGTCGTATGCACTGCGCGCGCCGGACCCTGAAACCCGTCGCGAGGTGTACGAGCGCATCGTCGCGGCTCTGCGCACCGCGCAGAAGCTGGCCCACGGCGGCAAGCGATCAGGGTAATGCTGGCGCTTGCGTCGCTGGCATTCCGAGGTCTTTCATCAATCGTTGCGCGTCGAACGGCGCCCGCGCTTTTACGTCATTGTCGAAGTAGCAGTAGACCTTTCGCGCGGCTCGGCGGCGCGGCGCGAGTTGCGGCGCGATCAATCGCGCGTCGGCCGGTTGTGAGCCGCCGCGCCATGCATCGATTCGTTCGGCCCATCGTTGCAGAGCTTCGTCCCCATATGAACCCGAGTATTTGGCTTCGCTGCCGTGCAGGCGGATATAGACGAAGTCCGCCGTCAGATCTTCGGCGACGGGCCACGGTTCGGTGGAATCGGAAACGACGAGCCCGACGCCGTATTGCCGCAGCAAGGCCACGAACGCCGGATCGACGAAGCTCGCGTGGCGCACTTCGACCGCGTGACGCAACACCCGCTTGCGATCGATGTCGACGTAGGGCGTCTTGACGCGCTTATCGTGTTGACTGGCGAGCGCCGCTGCGCTCGCGGTGTCAGGCGGCAACTCGTGCAGAAAGCGCTCCATTGCGTCGGGCTCGAATCGGAAGGACGGCGGAAATTGCCACAGGATCGGACCGAGCTTTTCGTTCAACGCGAGCAGGCCCTGCGCGAAGAAGTTCGCGATGCCGACGCGCGCGCTCGCATCGCGAAACCGCAGCATATGAGTCAGATAGCGCGCGCCTTTGATGCCAAACACGAAGCCGTCAGGCGTTTGCGCATACCAGCGCTGCCAGCTATCGCGCGATTGAAGGCTGTAATGCGTGCCGTTGATTTCTATCGTGCCGAATAGCGCCGACGCGTACTGCAATTCCGCTGCATGTTTCAGATCCTCAGGGTAAAAGCTGCCGCGCCAACCCTGATAGCGCCAGCCGGAAATGCCGATGCGCACATCGCCGGCCTTCTTCGTTCGCGCGTCGAGTGTGGCGTGCGTCATTGAATACGCGCGATTTCCTTCGCGACCGAGGCCGGACTGTCGAAATTGTGATCGGGCAGACGGTCGACCAGATCGACGATGTCGGTATTCGCGTGATTCTTGCGCGCCTGCGCGACCAGCTTTTCGCGCGTGGTCGGGTAATTCACGCCACTGAGTGCCTTTTCGATGTCAGCGGGATTCGGCTGGCCGGGATGACGATGATCCTGGGAATGAGCGGGGTGCTGTGACATGGTTCCTCCTTGAATGAGTACATCACGACTGCGCGCCTATCGTTACGTGTCGCATATGTCGTGCCGCGGCTCGGGGCTCGCTGAGGAACGCGGCTTGCGGTCAGCCGGAAAACGCAGCGCCGCTGACACACGACCTTTCAAGGAGAAGGCTCATCATGAGCACGATGCTCGCTTATCGCATTCACAGCTTCGGCGGTCCCGAGGTGTTCAAGGCCGAGGAGATCGAGATCCCCGAGCCAGGCGCCGGCCAGGTGCTGGTGCGCGTGCGCGCGGCCGGCGCCAATCCGGTCGACCTGAAGACACGCGCGGGCCAGTACCCGTTGATCCGCGAAGAACAGCTGCCCTATACGCTGGGGCGCGATTTTTCCGGTGTGGTCGAACGGGTCGGCGAGGGCGCCGCGCAATGGCGCGCGGGCGAGCAGGTGTATGGCTTCGTTGGCCAGGGGCAGGGTGCGTACGCGGAATTCGTCGTCGTGCCCGCGAGTGCGCTAGCGCATGCGCCCGAAAAACTGGACGCGGGGACCGCGGGCGCCGTGCCGCTCGCCGCGTTGACCGCGTGGCAGGGCCTGTTCGAGCACGGCTGCCTCGAAGCGGGCTGCCGGGTGCTGATTCATGCGGGCGCGGGCGGCGTTGGACATTTCGCCGTGCAGTTCGCGAGGCAGAAGGGCGCGCAAGTGTACGCGACGGCGTCCGGCGACGGCATCGAGTTCGTGCGCTCGCTCGGCGCGGATCGCGTGATCGACTATCACGCGCAGCGTTTCGAAGACGTCGCGCGAGATATGGACCTCGTGTTCGATCTGGTCGGCGGCGATACGCAGCGCCGCTCGTGGTCGGCGGTCGCGACCGGCGGCGCGCTGATCTCGACGCTCAACGAGCCGTCGCAGACCGAGGCGTCGAGTCATGGCGCGCGGGCCGCGCGTTACACCGCGCGGCCCGATGGGCGGCAATTGACCGAGATCGCCTCGTTGATCAATAACGGCAGCGTGCGTGTCGTGGTCGCCGAACGGTTTTCGTTCGATGCCGCGGCCAGGGCGCTGGAACGGCTCGCGAAAGGCCACGTGCGCGGCAAGATCGTGGTGGACATCGCGCCGTAGCACGGACCGCGCGCAGGATGCCAGCGGGCTAGTCCGGAGTCGCGTCGTCGCTCGCACTGCGCAGCGGCGCGCGGCTCTGGTCGTTATTCAGATGCACGAACTTTCTCAATAGCCTCAATAGCTCTCGCGCATCCTCGTCGCCCATACCGTCGAGCAGGCCGTGATTGAGCGCGTTGACGCCGGGGATCAATTCATCGAGCAACTGCTCTCCTGCCGGCGTCAGTAACAGACGACGCTGGCGGCGCGGCAGAACTTCGCGCACGATCCAGCCTTTCGCTTCGAGCCGCACCGCGATATCGGCGGTGGTCGACGTGTCGAGACCGACTCGCTGCGCGAGCGTGACCTGATCGAGTCCGGGCAATTCCTGCAGCATTCTGAGCACCGCATATTGCACGGGCGTCACCTCGCGCCCGATCAGATCATGAAACATGGACACGGAAATCTGATGCGCGCGTCGGATCAGATGGCCGGGCTGGTCGTACAGATCGATGCTGATCGCGGAAGTGCTGGTGTCGGTTGAAGTGACCATATTAGTTCTGAAAACCTCGTGCCTTTTCGTGCCTTTTTCGTCGCGAATGGAAATGGCAAATTGATCTTCGTGTTACCTGATTGAAAGTTCGTGTAGGGGAAAACCTTCATTTAATCATTAAAGGCACATTGAGTACACTGAATCTCATTGAGTGAGCTGAATGAAGTGCGCGACCTAACAACAAGGAGTGAGACTGATATGTTTCCCAAGAACGCGTGGTACGTCGCATGCATGCCCGATGCAGTCGCGGACAAGCCGCTCGGCCGGCAGATCTGCGGCGAGCCGATGGTTCTCTATCGCAACGCGGAAGGCGCCGTAGTGGCGCTCGAAGACTTCTGTCCGCATCGTGGTGCGCCGCTGTCGCTCGGTTTCGTGCGCGACGGCACGCTCGTGTGCGGCTATCACGGACTCGAAATGGGCTGTCAGGGCAAGGCGACCGGCATGCCGGGCCAACGCGTCAACGGCTTTCCGTCGATTCGCAGCTATCCCGTGATCGAGCGCTATGGCTTCGTCTGGGTATGGCCCGGCGATGCGGCGCAGGCCGATGCCGCCAAACTGCATCATCTGGAATGGGCCGAGAGTGCCGAATGGGCATATGGCGGTGGTCTTTATCACATCCGCTGCGATTACCGGCTGATGATCGACAACCTGATGGATCTGACGCACGAGACCTATGTGCACGCGAACAGCATCGGGCAAAAGGAAATCGACGAAGCCGCGCCGAAAACCGTGGCCGAAGGCGATACCGTGCGCACGAGCCGTTTCATGGAAAACGTCGCGGCGCCGCCGTTCTGGAAGATGGCGTTGCGCGGCAATGGTCTCGCCGACGACGTGCCCGTCGACCGTTGGCAGATCTGCCACTTCACGCCGCCAAGTCACGTGCTGATCGAGGTAGGGGTCGCGCATGCAGGGCATGGCGGCTATCACGCGCCGGCTGACAAGAAGGCGTCGTCGATCGTGGTGGATTTCATCACGCCTGAAACCGAAACATCGATCTGGTATTTCTGGGGCATGGCGCGCAATTTCCGTCCCGACGATGCCGCGCTGACCGCCAGCATCCGCGAAGGACAGGGCAAGATCTTCAGCGAAGATCTGGAGATGCTCGAACGTCAGCAGCAGAACCTGCTGCGCTGGCCCGAGCGCAATCTGCTGAAACTCAATATCGATGCGGGCGGTGTGATGTCGCGTCGCGTGATCGATCGGCTCGTCGCGCAGGAGCGCGCGGAGACGGGCGCGCCGCAGGCTGACGCGCCCCGGGCTGACGCGCCCCGGGCTGACGTGCCCCGGGCTGACGCGCCCCGGGCTGACGCGCCCCGGGCTGAAGTGACGCGCGTCATTCCGGTGCGGACGGCGACATGAATCATCCCGTGCTGAATGTGGTGGTCGCGCGCCGGCGCGACGAAGCGCCCGGTATCGCGAGCTTCGAACTCGCGAGCGAAAACGGTCAGGCGTTGCCCGCTTTCGACGCCGGCTCGCACGTCGACGTGCATTTGCCCAACGGGCTCGTGCGTCAGTACTCGTTGTGCAACGATCCGCGCGAAACGCATCGCTATCTGATCGCTGTGCTGCGCGACGAAGCGGGACGCGGCGGATCGAAAGCGGTGCACGATTTGCTTCGCGAGGGCGATCGCCTGCAGATCAGCGCGCCGCGCAATCATTTCGCGCTCGCTGACGATGCGGCACATCATCTGCTGCTCGCGGGCGGCATCGGTGTCACGCCGATTCTTTGCATGGCCGAGCGGCTTGCGGCCACGGGCGCTTCGTTCGACATGCACTATTGCACGCGTTCGAAGGAACGCACGGCGTTCGTCGAGCGTCTTGCACAAGCTGGCTTCGCGAAGTCGGTCCAGCTTCATCACGATGACCATCCTGGCGGCTCGACGTTCGATATCGAACAGACGCTAAGCGATGCACCGCCCGGCACGCATCTGTATGTGTGCGGTCCGCGCGGCTTCATGGACTTCGTGCTCGAGACCGCGCGCGCGAACGGCTGGCCGGAAAACAGGCTGCACTACGAGTTTTTCGGCGCGGCCGCGAATCAGCCGGCGACGGGCGGCAGCTTCCAGGTGCGCATCGCGAGCAGTGGCGCGACGATCGACGTGCCGCCCGAATGCACGGTCGTGCAGGCGCTGGCCGCGCATGGCGTCGAAGTGATCACGTCGTGCGAGATGGGTGTGTGTGGTACCTGTTTGACGCGAGTGCTGTCTGGCGAGCCGGATCACCAAGATTCCTATCTGACCGACGAGGAACGAGCAGCGAACGATCAGTTCCTGCCGTGCTGCTCGCGCGCCAAATCGCCGCTGCTGGTACTCGATCTGTAATCTTTTGCGGACGACGCGCGGGTCGCCCGTCATACCGTTTATTGCCCTTTCCGCTCGGAGTCCGACGAACTCACCGTGCGCACATTCAACGCCGGGTCGTGCGCAATCGCTTCTTCGGAGAACGGAAAAATCGTCCAGCGCTGGGCCGCGTAATCGCGCGTGCCGTCGGCATAGTGCGGCGACGCCGGATCGTCGGATTCAGACGGCGCGAGCAGCGTGCGGGCGATCACCTGATCGCCCGAGAACCACACGATCTGCAGATACGTGTCGCCCATCGGCTTGACGTTCATCGAATAGCCGCTCGCGTCGAATGGATGCGCGGCACACGCGGAGGTGAAATAGCCACCGGCGTCGCAACCGCCGAATAGCGGAATGCGCTCGTCATTGCGTTGCACGTAGAGGGCGGCGCTACGCGGCGCATCGATCGCGATGCCAGCGCGTTGCAGTGCCGCGAGCGCATCATGCAGCGCGGCGGCGAGCTTCGCCGGATCGGCGGCGATGCCCGCGGGCGTGGTCAACGGCTTCGCGGGATCGAACGGCACCGCGTATAACTGCTCGGGCGGAATCGTCAGCAGACGTCGCCACAGTTCGTCCCACAAGGTTGCACCCGCTGCGCCAGCCGCGGCCGTATCGTCCCATGCGGCCAGTACTTTGCACGCCGCGCGCTGTTGCTCCGGGTTCGGGTCGGCCGGCAGGGCCGCGAGCGCGCTGCTGTTGCACAGACGGTCGAGCACGGGCTGCTTGAACAGCAACGCCGACATCGAGCGACTGTCGAGCGCCGCGCGGCCGAGTGCATCGGCGCAAACGCCATGCGGATCGTTCTGCAATTGCGCAGCGATCGTATGGCCAAGCCGTGTGCGCAGCGTCTGCGGCGTGTCGGTCGCGCCGATGATCTTCGCGTAGCCCGTCATTGGTGCGGCCGGGTTGGTGAGCCAGTAGCTGTCGTTGAAGTTGCCGACATAGTCGCGCCGAAGCAGCGACGGCATCCGCGCGACAGGCAACGCACGGTGCTGTACCGCGCCAGGCTCGTCGCGCCAGTCGCAGTCGCTGCGCGAGCCGTCGAGGACCGGCACGCCGGGCATGATCTGCGCCAGTGCCCGGCCGACCGGCGGCGTGCAACGTTGCGCCAGCTCATCGGGCACGTCCGGGGTCGCGCCGATGTCCGCGTACCACACGCGCGGATCGTCGCGGCCGATCGCGAGCGTGTTGACCCACGGCACCGCCGCGTTCTTCTTCTGGATGCGGATGAAATCGTCGAGCGAGGCCGCCTGATTCCATTGGAGGAAGTTTTCGAACGTGCGGAAATTGTCGGTATTGATATCGCGCAGCGCGAAGGCCTGCTGCGCATTCCACGCTAGCGCGGGCGACATCGCGCCGAGGTTGACGAGCGGTCCGAAGCGGGAGCGATACAGCGTGCGCGATACGGTATGCAGCGAACCGTCGGCGGCGCGCACTTCGACGTTCACGCGCGTCGGCGTCATTGCTTCGCTGTTGCCGTCGACCTGGTACCGGGTCGGCGCGCCAGGTTCGAGCGTCAGCCTGAACAGGCCGAAGCGCTTCGCGGTGGACACGGTATGCGTCCACGCGACGTTGTCGTTGAAGCCGATCACGATCAGCGGCACGCCTAGAAACGACACGCCGCTGACGTTCAGCTTACCGGGAATAGTGAGTTGAGCCTGGTAGAAGCGATCGGGGCCGGTCCAGAACCAGTGCGGATTGCCGAGCAGCAGCGCGCTGCCGGTGTGCGTCGCGTCCGCGCCGAACGCGAGGGCGTTGCTGCCGATGCCAGCATGGCCGCCGAAGTCGGCGAGCGGTGCAGCGACGGCGGCGTCACCGTGCAACCCGCTTTGCGGCGGGTTCGGCATCGCCTGCGGCGGTTGCGCGGTCGCGATCGCATTGATGAAGCGGGCCTCGCCACCGGCCAGATTCGCCGCGATCTGACGCCGGTAGACGTCCGCGTTGCTGATCTTGCCGAGCCAAGGCGCCGCGCGGCAGGCCGCATGCGCGCCCGGAAATTCGCCGTGCGCCAGATCGGCCACGTAGCGGTTATAGCCGGCGACGAAGCCGTCGATCAGCGCGCGCATGTCCTCGGTCTGGCTTTTGCGGTAGCGCGCGACGGTCGCATCGTCGACGATGAAACGGAAGAAGAAATCCGAGTTGAGATTGTCGGGCTGGCCGAACGTCGCGCCTAACGCGGGGCGCGCGTCGGCGCCGAAGAAGCGCGAGCGTTCGCCGCGATAGGTGACGAAGCTTTCGGTCATCGTGCACAGATTGTCCTGGGCCTGCGCGTAGCCGTACCCGTAGCCGAGGCTGCCCCAGTCGTCGGCTTGGATGTGCGGAATGCCGAGCGCGGTGCGGCGGATATCGGCGCGATAGGGGCCGGTATGTGCGACGTTGTCGGTGTCCGGACTCGCGCAGCCTTGCAGAGCGGCGGCGAGGGGCAGAGCGACCAGCAGTCCGGCGAGGCGGCGGAGCAGCGAGACGTTCGAACGCATGGCTTTTTCGGTCGGGCGGACGTTGATTGGTGATGCGCGTGGCGCTCTCGCGAGCTTAGCGGGTAGTTGGAGGCGGGTCACCGTGGTGAAGCCCAAACGACAAAGCCCGCTGGTCGGCGGGCTTCGGGTGCAACTTTTGATGCGGAGTTAGCGATTATTTCCACCGCGAGATGGCTAGTCGTCAAGCTTTCGCTGACCGCGCTTCTTGCTTCGCCACACAAGCAGAACTGCTGCGGCGAAACCTAGCACGATTGCGGCCGACGACATGAGGAAAGCGAGGTCGGATTCCTGATATGCCGTCTTGACCCCGTACATACGGACCGCCAATTTCCAGATCGGATTCGAAAAGTTCAAGGGCGCTTCTGGATTCATCATCCACCACAGCGCATTGGCAAAGATTGCGAGCAGTAAGGCGAAACCGACCGCGAGGCAAATTAGGACTTTTTTCATCTCACAATCACTTCACCGTACGCTTTAAGTTCCGATCCAGGCACTGATACTTTCGGCGTGTTCGTAAATATCGAACGAATATGATGCCAGTCTGCGAGTCGATCGATAGTTATGCAGCCCTCGCTTCTCCCCAATCGGCCCTTCGGATGCAATCGGAACTGGCCACGAATGATACCTTCGCATAAGACTTTATCGTCGTCGATATTAGCGTCGATAGCGTAGAGCGCGAACCATTCGCTCTTGTTATTGCCATTCAGTTCGAATGTGCATTGAAACACCTGTCCTCCAGATTGTCCGATAACAGTGAACTCGTAAATAATTGAGTTATGCGGAGCGGCATTCTAAAGGCGATTTTTTTTGAGAAGGAAACTATTAAACTAAATTATTCACGGCAACAGCTCGGCGCACGCGGCCTGATTTTTGCTGACCTGCTTGGGCGTCGCCTTGTTCGCAGGGGGCGACGCGTGTTGAAAGCTCATCACCAGCGGGGTCCCAGTGGCAGCAGCGCAAGCATCCGGAACGTCAGGACGGCGCATCAGGCGGGGCAGCGTCACGTCGTTAGCGGCGCTGGCTAGCGCGTCCGCAAACTCCGCGCACGCCAACCCGCTAGCACCGCTGAACTACTTCCTGCACGCAGCGGGCCCGGCGGCCCGTCCGACGCTTTACCTCGGCTGGGTTTTCACCGCGATCGTGACGCTGGTCACGCTGATCGTCGCCGGTCTGTTGATCGGCGCGATGGTCCGCAAGCGTCCCGCGGCGCAACCGGATGCGCTGAGCGCCGAGCCCGGCGGCATCCGCTGGGTGTTCATCGGTACCGCGGTGTCGTCGGTCGTGCTGCTGGCGATGCTGGTCTATGCCCTGCTCACGCTCGAATCGGTGGCGTCGCCCGCGTCGTATCCGCAATTGACGATCACCGTGACCGCTTACGACTGGTGGTGGAAGGCCGATTACAGCGACGATCCGAACCCGGCCCGCAACTTCAGTACCGCGAACGAGATTCACATCCCGGTCGGTGAACCCGTGAAGATCCAGCTCAGAAGCGCGGACGTCGTGCACGCGTTCTGGGTACCGCAACTGGCGGGCAAGACGCAGACGATTCCGGGGCAAACCAACGAGCAGTGGATTCAGGCGGACCGTCCCGGCAGTTATCGTGGGCAGTGCTCGCAGTTCTGCGGCGCGCAGCACGCGCATATGGCGTTCGAAGTGATCGCGCAGGACGCCGGCGCCTTCAACGCGTGGCGCGACGCGCAGGGACGCGCGGCCAGCGTGCCCACCGGCGATGCGGCGGTCGCGGCCGGCCAGCATCTGTTCGAAGAGCGCTGCGCGGGCTGCCACACGATTCGCGGCACCAAGGCCACCGGCGTGCAGGCCCCCGATCTGACGCATCTCGGCTCGCGCCGGATGATCGCGGCGGGCGCGCTCAGCAACACGCCCGACCATCTGCTCGACTGGATCGAGCACGCGCAGCGAATCAAACCCGATGGATTGATGCCCAGTATCGCGCTGACCACCAGCGAGGCCGCCGCGATGTCGGCGTATCTGGCGACGCTGCATTGAAGCGCACCGCACGCGAGGAGCCCGTTCAATGTCCGATCATCCCGCTTCCGCTTCACTGCCCGCACTGACCCGCACGCCGCAGCGCGGCCGCGTCGAGCCCGGCAGCGAGCAGGAAAAGCGGCTGCGCGAAATCTGGGAGTCGCGGCCCGGCTGGCGGGGCTGGTTCTCGACGGTCGATCACAAGACCATCGGCCTGCGCTACCTGGTGACCGCATTCGTCTTCCTGCTGATGGGCGGCGTCGAAGCGCTGATCATGCGCGTTCAACTGGCGCGTCCCAACGCAACGGTGCTCACGCCCGAACAGTACAACCAGCTGTTCACGATGCACGGACTGACGATGATCTTTCTGTACGCGCTGCCCGTTCTGTCCGGCTTTTCGAACTATATCTGGCCGCTCGTGCTCGGCGCGCGCGACATGGCCTTTCCGCGCCTGAACGCGCTGTCGTATTGGGTGTTCCTGTTCGCCGGCATCTTCCTGTATGCGAGTTTTCCGACCGGCCAGGCCCCCGACGCGGGCTGGTTCAACTACGTGCCGCTGTCCGGGCTCGAATACAGCAACGGCCCGAACATCGACGTGTATGCGCTCGGCATGGTCCTGCTCGGTATTTCGACGACGGTCGGCTCGATGAACTTCGTCGTCACGCTGCTGAGGATGCGCGCGCCGGGCATGTCGCTCGATCGCGTGCCGGTGCTCGTGTGGGGCACGCTGACCGCGTCGGGCGGCAATCTGTTGGCGGTGCCTTCGGTGAGCCTCGCGTTTCTGATGCTGTGGATGGACCGCCGCATCGGCACGCATTTTTTCGACGTGCTCAATAGCGGGCGTCCGTTGCTATGGCAGCACCTGTTCTGGATCTTCGCGCACCCGTGGGTCTATGTGGTCGTGCTGCCGGCGATGGGCATCGTGTCGGATGCGCTACCGGTCTTTTGCCGCCGGCCGCTGGTCGGCTATGGGCCGGTCGCGTTGGCGACGGTCGCGACGATGGTGCTCGGCTTTGCCGTGTGGATCCACCATATGTTCGCGACCGGCATTCCCGCGCTCGCGCTGTCGTTCTTCGGCTCGGCCAGCATGGTCATCGCGGTGCCGAGCGCGGTCGCGACGTTCGCGTGGGTCGCGACGATCTGGACCGGCCGCCCCGTGTATCGCGTGCCGTTCCTGTTTTTCGCGGGCTTCGTGCTGCTGTTCGTGATCGGCGGTGTCTCCGGCGTGATGACGGCCGCGGTGCCGTTCGACTGGCAACTCACCGACACCTACTTCGTCGTCGCGCATCTGCACTACGTGCTGCTCGGCATCAACGTGTTTCCGGTGATCGGCGGCATCTACTTCTGGTTTCCGAAGTTCACCGGCAGGATGACGAACGAGCGTCTCGGCAAGCTCGCGTTCTGGGTGCTGTTCATCGGCTTCAACGTCGCGTTCTTTCCGATGCATATCGCGGGACTGCTCGGCATGCCGCGCCGCATGTACACGTATCCCGCCGACATGGGCTGGAATACGGTGAACCTCGTCACGTCGCTCGGTTCGTTCCTGTTTGCGGCCGGCGTGCTGCTGTTTCTGATCGATATCGCGGTGAGCCTGAAGCGCGGCAAGCTCGCCGGCAACAATCCGTGGGATGCGCCGACGCTCGAATGGTCGGTCAGCTCGCCGCCGCCGCCGTACAACTTCGCGGTGGTGCCGACGCTCGCGAGCCGGCATCCATTGTGGGAAGGACGCGTCGAAGAGCCGGGGGAGGCGGTTCAAGCGCGCTCGCAACTCGACGAAGGTTATCTGCTCGCGCAAGGTCGCGAAGCGTTGGGCACGACCGCACTGGAGGCGAGTCCCGACGTGATTCTGAAGATGCCCGAAGATTCATACGCGCCGTTCTGGCTCGCGGTCTTCGCCGCGCTACTGTTCGCGGGGCTCGCGTTGACCGCGTGGGTTTTCGTCGGCGCGATGCTGGCCGGTTGCGCGGTGTCGATCATCACGTGGCTGTGGCCCGAGCGCGCGCTGATCCAGCGCGAGCCTGTCGCGGTCGAGGACGCGGGAGGCTGACATGAGCGATGCACTGAATTTCAATCGCGCGTCGAGCGAACCGGACCAGACCGCGCGAGCATTGCCGGTTGGCAGCGCGGGCGAGCGGTCGAGCGGCTGGTGGGGCTGCTTCACGCTGATCGCGACCGAAGGCGCGCTGTTCGGCTATCTGATCTTCTCGTATCTGTATCTGGCGTCGCAGAGCCAGCAGCATTGGCCGCCCGAGGGACTGCCGAAGCTCGGGCTCGGCAGCGCGAATACGGTCATTCTGCTGTCGAGCAGCGTGTTCGTCTGGTTCTGCGAGCGCTGCGTGCGTCGGCGGCGGTTGCGGCTGGGGGTCGCGTCGATGGCGGTAGGCATCGTGCTGGGCTGCATCTTCATGGGCATTCAGTTGCGCGAATGGCATAACCACCCCTATGGCCTGACCTCGCACCTGTATGGCTCGCTGTACTTCACGATTACCGGCTTTCACATGGCGCACGTGCTGGTCGGGATCGTCGTGCTGACGCTGCTGGCGATCTGGACCGCGCTCGGCTATTTCGATGACAAGCGCTGCGCGGCGCTGTCGATCGGCGGGCTGTATTGGCACTTCGTCGATGTCGTGTGGCTGTTCATTTTCAGCACGCTGTATCTGACGCCGTATCTGTTCCGGGAGTGGTCATGACGACGGTGCCCCGAGACTCGCACATCTCGATGCGCTACGTGCTGATCGGTCTGCTCGCGGCACCGTTCGCGTGGCTGTTGCAGATGATGCTCGCGGAAACGCTCGCCGCGCAGGCCTGCTATCCGCACAACCATCCGCTCGGCGCGCCGCTCGTGTCGTGGATGCGTCCGGCGATCGTCGCGCTCGGCACGGTGTGTCTGGTCGCGGGCGCGTTCGGCACGTGGGTCGCATGGCGCAATCTGCGCCGCGTCGCGCCGCTGAAACTCGGTGGGCTGAACGGCGAGCGTCGCACGCGCGCCGAACTCGACTGGTTTCTGACGCACGTCGCGGTGATGACCAGCATGCTATTTCTGTTCGCATTGATCGCAACGGATGTCGCGGTCGCGATCGTGTCGCCGTGCAGGTGGTGGTGATGAAGCGCGACGTTCTCGACACAGTTAGACACGGCATCGTGGCCGCATGCGCGCTGACGATAGCAGCGGCGGCACACGCCGCCAGCGCGGCCGACGCGACGGCAAACGCCGCCAGCCCCTCGACCGACGCCGCGCAGATCGCCCGCGGCGCATATCTCGCCAAAGCCGCCGATTGCGCCGGTTGCCACACCGCCGCGCCGCGCGTCCCGCATCCGGGCGCGGCGCCTGAAGCTACGCCGCCGTTTGCCGGCGGGCTCGGCATGGGATCGCCGTTCGGCACGATCTATACGTCGAACATCACGCCGGACCCGCAATACGGCATCGGCCGTTATAGCTATGACGACTTCGCGCGCGCGTTGCGCGAGGGCATCGCGCCCGGGGGCAAGCGGCTTTATCCGGCGATGCCGTACCCGTCGTTCGCGAAGATCACCGACGACGACATGCACGCGCTCTACGCCTACTTCATGCACGGCGTGCAACCGGTCGCGGTGCCGGCCCCGCAAACGCGCTTGCCGTTTCCATTCAATCAGCGCTGGGTGTTGATGTTCTGGGACTGGGTGTTCGCACCGAAAGGCCAGTTCAAGGCCGATGCGAAACATGACGCGCAGTGGAATCGCGGTGCGTATCTGGTGCAATCGCTTGGCCATTGCGGCGCCTGCCACACGCCGCGCGGACCCGCCTACGAAGAGCGCGGCTATGACGAGTCGGCATCGGCCTATCTGACGGGTGGCACCAACGACCACTGGTTTGCGCCGAACCTGAGCGCCGACCCAGGCTCGGGGCTCGGCCGAAGTTCCGCGGCCGACATCGTCGACTTCCTGCGCCACGGTCACGGCGGCGGACTCATCACGTTCGGCAGCATGGTGCAGGTCGTCGAAGACAGCACGCAGTACCTGAACGACCACGATCTCGCGGCGATCGCCGCGTATCTGAAGAGCCTGCCGTCGCACGCGCCGAGCGGCAATTTCAACGCACGCTCCAGCGCCGCGCAGCAAACCGTGCAGGCGCTGAAAACCGGCGATGTGGAAAGACCCGGCGCGGGCATCTATGCGTCGTATTGCGCGCGCTGTCATCAGATGGACGGGGCCGGGGTGCCGCATAAGTACCCGCGCCTCGCGGGCAACCCCGCGGTGCTGTCGGCATCGAGCGCGTCACTAGTGCGGTTGCTGGTCGAGGGCGGCGGCAGTCCGCATACCGAGTCGGGACCGGAGCCGCACAAGATGCCGTCTTTCGCCGGCAAGCTCACGGACACGGAAATGGCCCGTGTGCTCACCTTTGTTCGAACCACATGGGGAAATGCGGCCGGACCGGTCACGCGAAACGATGTATCTAATGTGCGCGGCGCATTGCACAAGTAAATGCCAACACGCGTCGTTACGCGGTGTTCTCGTCGCCGTCGACGTCGCAGTGGTCATTGGCGGCGCTGAACAGGGTCTTCAGTTTCGCGTTGACTGCGATCAACTCCCCGACTGGCGTTACCGCGAGTTGCTGATCGAAGAGCGTGAGGACCTGACCGAGCAGCGCGTAGGCGTCGTGATCGACCACGCAGATGCCGGTTTCGAGTCCCGCCTGGCGGCAGCGCAGAATCACGCGCTCCGCGTCGCGAAACAGCTCGGGTACGGCCGAACCATAGCCGCGCTGATTCAGCAGCATCGCCATGTAAATGGCCTGCGCCATGCTGCCGACGTGATAGTGATTGGCGACGCCGCTGCGTAATGCTTCGAGCGTCATGTGATAGTCGAGCGAGATTTCGCCTGCTTTGGCAGGCACGATCGGGCGCAGCATCGCCTTCGGGCGGGTGCGCGGCGACTTCGCGGGTGCGGCGCGAGTACGGCTCGCTTTTCTGGTCATATGCTCACTGAGGCGGCCGGCTTGCGCCGGGCCGCTAAACCATCACGGAACCTGACAACGTCGATAACGGAACACGGCTGCGCCGCATCACACGCGGCGCCGTTCCCGTTAGCCCATATGCAGACCGCCGTTCAGCGAGAAATCCGCTCCGGTCGCAAAGCCCGCTTGATCCGACGCGATCCACGCGACGATCGACGCAATCTCTTCCGGCGTACCGAGACGCCGTACCGGAATCGTCGCGACGATTTTTTCCAGCACTTCCGGACGGATGGCCTTGACCATGTCGGTGCCGATATAGCCGGGCGACACGGTGTTGACCGTCACGTTCTTGGTGGCCACTTCCTGCGCGAGCGCCATCGTGAAGCCGTGAATGCCGGCCTTGGCGGTGGAGTAGTTGGTCTGCCCGAATTGGCCTTTCTGGCCGTTGACGGACGAGATGTTGATGATGCGCCCAAAGCCCCGGTCGACCATGCTCTCGATGACCTGTTTGGTCACGTTGAACAGGCTCGTGAGATTGGTGTCGATCACCGCTTGCCAGTCTTCGTAGGTCATCTTGCGGAACATGCCGTCGCGCGTGATGCCCGCGTTGTTGACGAGCACGTCGACTTCGCCCACTTCCGTCCTGACCTTCTCGAACGCTTTCGCGGTGGACTCCCAATCCGCGACGTTGCCTTCCGAGGCGATGAAGTTAAAGCCGAGCGCTTTCTGATCTTCCAGCCATCGGGCTTTGCGCGCCGAGTTCGGTCCGCAGCCCGCAATGACGGTGTAGTTCTCTTTGTGCAAGCGCTGGCAGATGGCGGTTCCGATACCACCCATGCCGCCGGTTACGTATGCAACACGATTTGCCATAAGTCCTCCTTCTCGTTTGGGGTGAGTTGAGCAAGTTTGATTGGAGGATGGACCTATTATTGGCAGCGGCAAACGGCCGGGACGATGGGCATTTTCACCTACGGGTTAACTGCCAAATCGGATGCCGGAATCGTTGTTTGACGAGGCAATGAATTATCTTGATTGACGGTTGAATGCTTTGCGAACTCCGCGGTCCCGATGCCGCCGGCCGCTTTCCCGTCCTTGCCTGCGCGCCGTCTTCCTCATACCCTTAGCGTTAGCCTTAAGTAGCTGCCCCGGACACAGCGCGGCAGACCGCCGGCACGGTCGTCGATCCGGGGAGCGAAGCCGTCCCTTGCTCCCGCATCTATTCGTGTGATCATCAGAGGCACATCAGGATGACTGATTATCTTGCTGACATCGATCCCGACAAGTTGAACATCCTTGGGATCTTCGGGCTGTTGATCGGCGGCCTCGCGCTGTTTCTTCTCGGGCTGGAGTTCTTGACCGGCGGGCTTAAGGCGATCGCGGGATCGAAACTGCAGTCGCTGATCGGCGTGCTGACCGCGAACCGGTTTCGCGGCGTGTTGGCGGGTGCCATCGTGACCGCGCTGCTGAACTCGTCGACCATCACGACGGTGCTGATGGTCGGCTTCGTGTCCGCCGGCCTGATGACACTTGCCCAGTCGGTGCCGATGATCATGGGCGCGAACATCGGCTCGACCATCACCGCGCAGATCATCGCCTTCGACGTTTCGCGCCTGACGCCCTACATGCTCTCGATCGGCTTCGTGCTGCACGCGTTTGCTCCGCGCGAGCTGCTGCGGCAGATCGGCGGCGTCGTGATGGGGCTGGGGCTGCTGTTCATGGGCATCCAGCTGATGGGCGAGTCCACGCATCCGTTGCGCACGTACCAGCCGTTCATCGACGCGATGCAGGACATGCGCAATCCGCTCGTCGGGGTCATCGTGGGGGCGGTCTTCACCGCGATCGTGCAAAGCTCGGCGGCGACGCTCGCGGTCGTTATTGCGCTGAGCGGGCAGGGGCTGATGCCGCTCGAGGCCGCCATCACGCTGATTCTCGGCGCGAATGTCGGCACCTGCGGCACGGCCTTGCTCGCTTCGATCGGCAAGCCGCCGGAGGCGGTGCAGGTGGGCGTCGTGCATCTGGTGTTCAATGTGCTCGGCGTCGTAATCGCGCTCTTCCTGATTCCTCAGATGGCGGAATTCGTGCGCTGGATATCGCCGTCGCATCCGGACCTGCAGGGCCTCGAGCGCCTCGCGGCCGAGGCGCCGCGCCAGGTAGCCAATGTGCATACTTTGTTCAGCGTCGCAAATACGCTGCTGCTGATCTGGTTCACCGGTCCCATCGCGCGGTTCGCGCAACTGGTCGTGCCGCAGCGTGCGAAGCCCGCCAAACCCGCGGGCGATCCGCAGTATCTCGACGAGTCGGTATTGACGGTGCCGGCGCTTGGATTGCAGCGCGTGCGCATCGAGCTGACCCGGCTCGGCATGCAGGTGCTCGAAGTCGTGCAACGCGGCTCCCAGATGGTGTCGACGGGCACGATGGAAGAGATCAATCAGATGCTCGATAAGGACAAGGAGAGCGATCGGCTCTCGTTCGAGATTCTTCAATATATCGGTCGCCTGTCGAAGGGGGAGCACTCGGAGGAGGAAGGTCAGCAGATGGTCGGCTATACGCAGGTCACGAGCCACCTCGAAAGCATCAGCGGCATTGTCGGCACGACGTTGCTCAGCGTCGCGCAGCAGCGAATGACGCAGCAGCTCGACCTGTTGCGCCTGCGCGATGCGGCGACCACGCAGTTTTCCGAGGCGGTGATCCGCAATCTCGAGCAGGCGATCCGCACGATCGAGGCGCCCGATCCGGAGGAAGTCGCGAAGGTCATCGACGCGAAAGCCGGCATCGAGAAACTCGCCGCGACCGCGCGTCAGGTCGTGCTCGCGAAGCTTCAGTTGGCCGACAAGGCGGACGTCGTCACGTTCCGGCTGGCGATGGATCTGATCGAGCAGGGCCGGCAGATCGCGCAGTTTGCGCGGGCCATTGCGAAAAACGTGGCGGCGCTTCAATAGATTCAATGGCGGTCGATATATTCGTGCGGAACTGATCGCCAGCACACGTAGGTCCGGGTTGCATGACGGTTAAACTTGTGGCGTGTCATCCTCGTGACACGCTTTCAAAGAGAGTGGGATTGCCCGCCTTTGCTGTGCGGGCTTTTTTCTTGTCGCGCGGGTTGTGGTATCAGTAGTGAAGCTTGCAACGCCTGTAACGATTTAACACACGCCGCGTCCATTATTTGATAGCCTTTGTCGCAGCAGAGCATTGAACTCAAGGAGGGATTCACCATGATAAGGTGGCTTGCTAACTGGGCTTCACAACATGCTCCTACTCCCGAGAAACAGGCCGAACGCGCGCTGAACAACTTGCGCATGGAACTGTTTCAGGCCGAACAGCTGGTGCTCGACGCACAGCTGCGTGCCGATTACTATCGGGCTCGCTTGACCTTCCTCGAGGAAGTCACGAGAAAGGGAATCGAACAGGTATCGGACGAACGCAAGGCTCCTCTGGAGCCTCCCCAGCCACTCCGGCCGGGACTCAAGCTCACCGCGGCACAATAGCCGCGTATATTCCCATCGCAATCTGTTCGGTCAGCCGCGTTTGAATACGTGGGCTGACGGCAATCGTGCTGTCCAGGGCGCGTGCAATGCGCGTTTTGCCAGCCGATTGTGCGAGCATTGATTGCCGCGCCGAGAAGGTTCGAGTTGCCCGGTTCAGTGCTTCGACCGGGCAACTTCGTTTGAGCGATTGATTTTTACTGCGGGTAAACGCCTGCTTTGTCGTGCTTAGCATGCCAGATCGGGCGGCAGCTTGCCGCCGTTCGCAGCGAGCGCCTGCATCACCTGCTTGTGCAGCCAGATGTTCATGCTCGCTGAGTCGTTCATATCCCCGCTGTACTTCAATTCCTGCGCAAGCTGCTTGCGGTGTTCGAGACTGCTGTCGACGCCGAGCGCCTTCATCGTGTCGACAATCGACGTACGCCAGTTCAACGTCTGTCCGCTTTCGCTGACGAGTTGATCCATCACGGCGGCCACGTCGACGTCGGTCAGCGGTGCGGGTGCGGCGGGCGCGTTGGGCGTCGCGGCTTGCGCGGCGGCCGGGTCGGGGGTGGCTTCCGTCGCGGGAGGAGGTTGGTCCGGCTTCGCTTTGCCGAACAGCTTGTGCACGATGTCACCAAAAATACTCATTTCCGAAATCTCCGCGGTTGAATGACGAATGCGAGTGGGGCGCTCGCGGGACATGCCCCCGATATGCTACGCGTCTAGCACGCTGAAAAACGTAATATTTTGTCAGCCGGTCGTCATTCGGCGTGCTCACGGTCGAACTGCCATACCGCTGGGAAGCCCATCGATTTGCACATTCCGGAGAACGGGTACATGGTGTCTTCCACCTGCGTGGTGCCGCGCTGCGCCTCGATCTGGTCGTAGACATCTTGCAGTGCTATCGCGCCGCGAGAAAGCCCGATGCCGGATAAATCGCAATCGAAAAACCGAGCTTCTGCAATTCAGCGGGCATCAGTTGCGGCGTGCGGCCGCCTTCGACGATGTTCACGAGCAGCGGCGTATCGAACGTGCGTGCGATCGTCTCCAACTCGTCGATCGTTCCGGTATCAGAAGTGCGTATGCAAGCCGACTCGTGCGATAGCCTGGGTCTGGCCGCTCGATGCGCCGTCCGCGCTGTTCATGCCGTTGATCTGCGCGAAGCCGCCCGAGCTTGCGCGCTGGTACAGGCCCGTCACGTAGACGCTCGTGCGCTTCGACAGCGAGTAGTCGACAATCGCCGCGACCTGGTGCGCGTGATTATTGTCGACGACCGAATTGCCCTTCATGTACATATACGACGCGCCGGTGGCGAGTGCCGGCGTGAACCGGTACAGCACGCCGACCGAGGCTTCATAGACCGAGCCGCCATTCGCCGAGTTGTGCACCCGTGAGAATGGCGAGCGCGATCTGCGTCTTCTTCATTGATTTGATCTCCTTTCTATATTTCGTCATGCCAAGCGAAGTCGTATGGCTATGGCGGTATTGGCGGGCTGTCAGACATCGCGGGGTTTACGCGAACTCGCGAGGCGGCGCTCTGACTATTTCATTTCCGACTATGTGTGGTAGTTCATTGCAATAAAAGCTTTGCGTTTGCATCGCGGCAACAAGATGTTTTGCTTGCCGTAAAGCAGACGAATGGAAGGTGTAAGAGGCTGAAATGTCACGACAAACGCATCAATAAACAAAACAGAAAGCTTTTCGCGTAGATTCGCAACGCGATTGGAAATAGCGTTTCGGCTTTCTTCCGTGATTACTTCGTGGAACTCATTCGCGACTCATAGTGCTACCGACTACTGATTTCAATTTGTTTCTCTTCGCATCTAAAAAAATTATTGGGTGCGACCGTGGGAGTTGGCGGTGCACGCTCGAATCGGCTTGCGGCGCCCCTTGTCATTCCTTGTGCCATCGGCTCGAGCGTGGTGTCGAGCGTCATCGAGTTCGGCGTGCGAGCGCATCGGAGAGCCGCCGATATCGCTGATCCCTGTGGTTAACCCGCGATTTCATGTCATTCACCGTCTGGCTAACGTCGCGTCAACCCGGCAAGCCCGTGCGACCGCACCGCCGCGACCGGAAGAACGAGGACGTTTCTAAAAGCCGAAGTACCAAAAGAGGAGATGTGAATCGATGAAGGTGAAGACGACATGCGTCACGCATCGCGGATGCGCAATGCGCACCGCGAACACACGCACGGGCCCAATAGTGGACCGTGACAACCGCGCAGGAGAACAAGTATGAGAAGACTGCAACCCCTCAAGTTGTTGTCGCGCATCAAGGCGCGCGGCGTTTCACTGCTGACGTTCGTCGGCGTTTGCGCGACGGCTGCGATCGTCGCTGCATGCGGTGGCGGTAGCGGTGGCGGCTCGCTCACGTACACGCTGTTGGCAGCCGTGCAACCGGTCGTCGATTGCTCGAAGCTCGCTTCAATCGATATCACCGACATCGGCGGCGCCGGTAGTTCGATTACCTCGGCGACCGTGACCAACGCAACGGTCAACGGCGCGACGGTCGCGTTCTGCACGGTGAAGGGCACACTCGCTCCGTCGAACACGTTCGAAGTCGCGCTGCCGGTCAGCACATGGACACAGCGTTTCGCGGAACTCGGGTGCGGTGGTTTGTGCGGCAATCTGAGCGACCCGACCAAGCAAAGCTCGTTCAGCTTCTCGTACCAGTGCCCGCTCGTGCAACAAGGCGGCTTCGTAACGGCGGCGACCGACATGGGTCACTCGGGCCAGGATTCGAACTGGACCACGGACCCGCAAAAGCAGGCTGACTTCGCGTATCGCGGACAGCACATCACGACGCTCGCCGCGAAAAAGCTGATCAAGGCTTACTACGGACAGACGCAGAAGTATTCGTACTTCATCGGCTGCTCGGACGGCGGCCGCGAAGCGCTGATGGCCGCGCAACGTTACCCGACCGACTACAACGGTATCGTCGCCGGTGCGCCGGCTGCGCACTTCCAGATCCAGAACTCGCTGTATCACGGCTGGAGCGTGAAGTCGCAAAGCACGACCGGCACCAGCGCCGGCAATGCGATTCTGTATGCCGACAAGGCGACGCTGCTGCATAAAGCCGTCGCGGCGGCATGCGGCGGCGGCAGCGGCGCGGCCGACGGCCTGATCGCCGATCCGCGTACCTGCCATTTCGACCCCGCGACGATCCAGTGCTCGAGCGGCGCGGCGAGCACCAGCAACTGCCTGACCGCGGCTGAAGTCACGACAGCGAAGGCCATTTACAGCGGTCCGACCGATGCGACGACCGGCGAGTACATGCTGGCGGGTTCGCCGCAGTATGGTTCGGAAGCGAACTGGGTTGGCGTCGAAGTGCCGACGTCGAACTCGACGGATGCCCCGGTTTCCGTGACGAAGCTGTTCAGCTATTCGATCGTGACGGGCGCGTACAACCTGATCTTCACGGGCTCGCCGACGATGCCGAGCATCGACACCTTCGGCTACCAGGACGCCAGCTTCTACGCGACTTACCTGAAGGCGAACCATCCGTTCATCGACGCGACGAGCCCGGACCTGTCCGCGTTCAATGCTGCCGGCGGCAAGCTGATCCTGTGGCACGGCTGGGCGGACCAGCACATCTCGCCGCTGTTCACGATCCAGTACTACGAGGCGATGCAGAACACGATGGGCACGTCGAGCGTGGACCAGTTCGCGCGTCTTTATCTGGTGCCGGGCGTCGGTCACTGTGGTGGCGGCGAAGGCAACCCGAATATCGACCTCGTGTCGAAGATCACCAACTGGGTCGAAGAATCCAGGGTGCCGACTTCCGTGATGACGTATCAGACCGATTCGTCGAACAACGTGACGGCCTCGCGTCCGGTCTATCCGTACCCGGCGGTCGCGAAGTACACCGGTTCGGGCGACTGGCACGACGGTGCGAACTACACGCAAGGCACACCGCTCTACGCGGCAGCCTCGCGTACGTGGGCCGGTTCGAGCTTCTACACGCCTTATGCGCCGGCGACGCGCGGTGTCGCGGCGCCCTGAACCGGGTCTCGCACAGAGCGCTAACTGAGTACGAGCCGGTCCGCGACGCCGGCTCATCCCGAAGCGGCATGGCCGTGACACGGTCATCCGCTTTTTCTTTTGAGCCCTTTTTTCGTGGGGAAAATCCGCTGCCAGCGCGGCGCATTCACGTCGATCGCAAAAGCGGGGCGTCTCGCTGCCGTTCTATGCGAGTTCGTTCCCGCGTCATCTGTTTTGTTTATCAGTTGGTGTGCCAACTGGCGTCCCGCAAGGCCGCTTCGAAGGCCGGTGGGCCTAGGTCGAACGCCGGTCCGGCGCCGCTTTGCGCGAATCGGACAGACTTCGACGATGCTATGCGGAACGGTGAAAATGCGGATACTCGCTTCAATCATATGGTTAACCCGCGCTTTGGCCCGCGAAGGACGGAACGTACCGTCACGCCAGTTGTTTGAGTAGGGCGTGCAGGGGCCCCATCGCCACGATGGTTACGACGCACTTTGCGAAGCAACCCGCGTCGAGCGCGCGATAGGCCATTGAAGGAGACAGGAGAGTTTTGATGAGTACTACCAGCAGTAACAGAATTGATATCAAGAAGTTCATCGACGAACGGCCGATCTCGCCCTACCAGTGGCTGCTGGTAGTGCTGTGTTTTCTGATCGTGACCGCCGATGGCATGGACGTCGCGATCATGGGTTTCGTCGCACCGTCCATCATTCATGATTGGGGTATTTCGCGTCCCGAATTCGGTCTCGTGATGAGCGCGGCGCCGATCGGTCTGGTGATTGGCGCATTGTTCGCGGGTCCGGCATCGGACCGCATCGGCCGCAAGTGGGTGCTGATTACGTCGGTGTTTCTGTTCGGTGTGTTCACGATCGCGACTGCATTCACGCAATCGCCGTTTTCGATGGCGGCGCTGCGTCTGTTGAGCGGTGTCGGCCTCGGCGCGGCGATGCCGAACTCGACGACGCTGCTGTCCGAGTACGCACCGCAACGCAAGCGCGCGCTGCTGATCACCGTGATGTTCACGGGCTTCAATGTCGGCTCGGCATTGATCGGCTTCGCGGCCGGCTGGCTGATTCCGGTTCACGGCTGGCGCTCGGTGCTGATTTTCGGCGGCGCGCTGCCGCTCGTGCTGATCCCGTTCCAGATCTGGCTGCTGCCTGAGTCGGCCCGTCTGCTCGCGGTGCGCGGCGCGCCTGCGCAGCGTATCGGCAAGGTGCTCGGCCGCGTGTGCGGCGTGCGTTTCGCCGGCAATGAAGTGTTCGTGTCGAACGAACCGCCGCTGCCGACGCGCAAGCCGATCGGCGTGCTGTTCTCGCAAGGCTATGGCTCGATGACGATCGCGCTGTGGGTCACGTATTTCATGGGCCTGCTCGTGATCTATCTGCTGACCGGCTGGCTGCCGACGCTGATGAAGGATGCGGGTCTGTCGGTCACCACCGCGGCCAACATCACGGCGATGTTCCAGATCGGCGGCACGATCGGCGCGGTGCTGGTCGGCTGGGTCATGGACAAGGCGCGTCCGGCGCCGGTCATCAGCGCCGCGTATATCGGCGGCGCAGTGTGCGTGCTCGGGCTCGGCTACATCGGCGCGATGTCGTCGTCGCTCGCATTGCTGGTGTTTGCCGCGGGCTTCTGCATGAGCGGCGCGCAAACCGGTCTGAACGCATTTGCGCCCGGCCGCTACCCGACCGTTGCGCGTGCGACCGGTGTGAGCTGGATGCTCGGCATGGGCCGCTTCGGCAGCATCTTCGGCTCGGCGATCGGCGGCGCGCTGCTCGGCTTCGGCTGGCAGTTCGGCGCGATCCTCGCCATGCTTGCGATCCCCGCTACGCTCGCCGCGATCGCCATCCTGGTGAGCCAGCGCGCGGGCGGCACCGGTACGGCGGCGCAGCCGAATACCGCGCATTGACGCACGCAGGTACGTGGCGCGCGTGCGGTTCGCGCGCGCCGCTGGTTAAATTCATCTACTGAGGAATCACGGTGATCATCGACATTCACGGCCACTACACCACCGCGCCCAAAGCGTTGGAGGCGTGGCGTAAGCGCCAGATCGCAGGCATCAAGAGTCCGTCCGAGATGCCGGCGGTGTCGGAATTGCAGATCAGCGACGACGAGCTGCGCGAGTCGATCGAAAACAACCAGTTGAAACTGATGCGCGAGCGCGGCCTCGATCTGACGATCTTCAGTCCGCGTGCGAGCTTCATGGCGCATCACATCGGTGACTTCGAAGTCTCCAGCACGTGGACCGCGATCTGCAATGAACTGTGCTATCGCGTGAGCCAGCTGTTTCCCGCGAACTTCGTGCCGGCCGCGATGCTGCCGCAAAGTCCGGGTGTCGATCCGGTCACCTGTATTCCTGAACTCGTCAAATGCGTCGAGCAATACGGCAATGTCGCGATCAACCTGAATCCCGATCCATCGGGCGGCCACTGGACCAGCCCGCCGCTGTCGGACCGCTCGTGGTACCCGATCTACGAGAAAATGGTCGAGTACGACATTCCCGCGATGATTCACGTGAGCACGAGCTGCAATGCGTGCTTCCACACCACCGGTTCGCACTACCTGAATGCGGATACCACCGCGTTCATGCAATGCCTGACCTCGGACCTGTTCCGTGATTTCCCGACGCTGCGGTTCGTGATTCCGCACGGCGGCGGCGCGGTGCCGTATCACTGGGGTCGTTTCCGCGGCCTCGCGCAGGAAATGAAGAAGCCGTTGCTGAAGGACCATCTGCTGAACAACGTGTTTTTCGACACCTGTGTCTATCATCAGCCGGGCATCGATCTGCTCACGCGCGTGATTCCCGTGGACAACATCCTGTTCGCGAGCGAGATGATCGGCGCGGTGCGCGGCATCGATCCGGAAACCGGCCACTATTTCGATGACACGAAGCGCTACGTTGAAGCCGCGGATATGAACCCGGAGCAGCGCTACAAGATCTACGAAGGCAACGCGCGGCGCGTCTATCCGCGTCTCGATGCCTTGCTGAAAAAGAAGGGGCTGTAATCATGTATGAAATCGGAGTCGTGTATCGCAACATCCAGCGCGCGGATGCGGACGTGGCCGCGAAACTCGGCGCGCTCGGTTCGGCCACCGTGCATGAAGCCATGGGTCGCACGGGCTTGCTCCAGCCGTATATGCGTCCGATCTATACCGGCGCGCGCGCGAGCGGCACGGCCGTCACGGTGCTGCTGCAACCGGGCGACAACTGGATGCTGCACGTCGCGGCCGAACAGATCCGGCCGGGCGACGTCGTCGTCGCGGGTGTCACCGCGGAGAGCACCGACGGCTACTTCGGCGATCTGCTCGCAACCAGCTTCCAGGCGCGCGGCGCCCATGCGCTGATCATCGACGCCGGTGTGCGCGACGTCGGCGTGCTGACCGAAATGAACTTCCCGGTCTGGAGCAAGGCGATTTCCGCGAAGGGCACGGTCAAGGCGACGCTCGGCTCGGTGAACATTCCGGTCGTGTGTGCGGGCGCACTGGTCACGCCGGGCGACGTCGTCGTTGCCGATGACGACGGCGTGGTCGTGGTGCCGGCGGCCGCCGCGCAAGCGGTGCTCGACAAGGCCGCGGCGCGCGAGGCGAACGAAGCCGAGAAGCGCGCGAAACTCGCCTCCGGTGTGCTGGGTCTCGATATGTACAACATGCGCGGGCCGCTCGAGCAGGCTGGACTGCGTTACAAGGACTGACAGGCGTGGTCGCAGAGATCAACGGTCAAGCCGTGCGCGCGCCGATCACCGGCATTTCGTCGATGGCCACGCGCCAGGTGCTCGCCGAACTCGCCGCGTCGTACGAGCGGCGCACCGGGCAGGGCGTCACGATCGAATCGGTCGGCGGCGTCGATGCGGCGCGCCGGGTCGAGGATGACGAAGTCTTCGATATCGTCGTGCTCGCAGCAGACGCGATCGAGCGGCTCGTGGTGACGGGTTGCGTCGAAGCGGCGAGCCGCGTCGGGCTCGCGCGCTCGGGCATCGCGGTCGCGGTCGCGGCCGGAGCGACACACCCGGACATCGCGACCGAAGCGGCGCTGCGCGACGCGATTCTCGGTGCGCGCAGCATCGGTTACTCGACGGGGCCGAGCGGCACGCATCTACTGAAGCTGTTCGAACGCTGGGGCATTGCCGGGCAGATCGCTTCGCGTATCGTGAAGGCGCCGCCGGGTGTGCCGGTCGGCACGCTCGTCGCGCGCGGAGAAGTCGCGCTCGGCTTTCAGCAGATGAGCGAATTGATTCACGTGCCCGGTATCGACGTGCTCGGCGAGCTTCCTGCCGCCATCCAGTCCACCACGACTTTCACCGCCGCGATCTGCACGGCGGCGCGCCACCCCGAAGCGGCGCAGGCGTTGCTGACGTTTCTGGTCTCGCGCGAGGCCGACGGCGCAAAGCTGCAAAACGGCATGTCGCCGGCTTGATGGGGGGCGGCGTTCGCCGCCCCGGCTCGATGGTGGAATCCAAACGCCGCGAATGAAAGCGGATTCAAGCCATCAGCTTGCCCCACTCGTAATCGATACTGTCCGGCGTGAAGGGCAGCACGCCTGCACCGGGCGTAAATGTCAGTTCGCCGAAATAAACGCGGTCGTCCGGCGCATACAGGTCCACTCGCACATAGTCGAAGTCTTCGCACAGACGGACCGCGATATCGAGCACGGCATCCAGATTCGGCGGGCGCGGACCTGGTGCCGCACTGCGCTTGTAGTCGCCGATTGCGATATCGAGGTGATTCCAGTCGACGTCATACACGTCGCCGTGCGTCGCGGTGCCGAACCGGTCGGAGATCACGAGGATATAGATGATCGGCCCCCCAGGCCGACCGCCGAAGCAGTGCATCTTGAGATCCGCCGGAATCTGGCCGCGCTGATCGAGCAGCAGCTTCTCGAAGAAGACGCGAGGCTCGATCGACCGATAGTGCCGTTCGCGCCCAACGTAATAGAATTCGGTGCGCAGCCACTGGTCGGCAAGCTTCTTCAGCTTGTCGAACGAGGTCTCCGATTTGTTTCTCACCACTTCGACGAAATTGCTGCCGTGATTGGCTTTCATTACGAAAGCATCGGGCAACGCGTCGAACACTTCGGGCGTGAATACAGCGGGCGCTGCGATCAGCGGTATCAAATGCTTGTCACCGATCTTCCGGGCAATATAGTCCCGCACCAGCAGCTTGTCGGTCAGCTCGATATAGCGAGGATCAGGGTGAAGATTGCGCTGCAGGATCTTCTCATTGAACGTCACTGGACGAATCAGATTCGGATAACGGCCAGTGCATTTGTGATGTAACAGGCTTAGGAAAAGGGCATCCGGCAATAAGGTCTTCGCCGCTTCCTTGATCTTTCTCACGGTAGATGGCGCTTGCCCTTGCGAGAAATGCGCGCCTGCGTGCAGGCCCGGCATCTTACAGCGCGCAGCCACGGCACTGTCAACGGATTGTAGGGAGGCCATGTTTTCCGGCGCGACGGCCGCGTCCTCCGCGGCCAGTTCGGCGGTTTTGATGATCGTCATGTTCTTATCCCTTTTGCGGTCGAGCCGACGAGTCGTGCTCGGAGTAACAGGGAATTGAAATCAAAGCGTCAGCGGCGCTTGCCGCAACATCTCGGTCGCGGCACTCCAGCTTTCCTCCGGTGTCAGCCAGCGTTCTTCCGCGTCCACATGCTGTTGCGCGCGGAATTGCGTCGGCGACATGCCATAGCGCTCCTTGAATAGCCGCCCGAGCCGATTACCGTCGCCCATTCCGCAGCGACGCGCGATCTTATCGACCGGCAAATCGGTGTTCTTCAGCATCGAGCGAACGATCTCGAAGCGTGTGCGCAGCAGATATTCGAGTGGCGTCATGCCGAACTCGCATTTGAAACGGCGCTGAAAATTGCGCTTGCTCATCGCCACCGACTCGGCCGCCTGGGCAACCGAAATAGCCTTGCTGTAGTTCTCCTTGATCCAGCGCGCCGACTCGCGAATCTTCTCGGTCGTCGTCGTGATATTGACGTCGTCGAACTCCGAACGGCTCTTCTCGGCGTAGCCGGTTTGCAGGATGCGGCCGATTTTGCGGGCCGTGTCGGTATTGATGTCGCGTTCGATCTGCGCGAGCGCGAGATCGGTCGGCGTCACATTGCTTTGCGTGCGCGCGGTATCACCGCTGTCGTCGAACAGAAAAATCGGCACGATCGATTGCAGCGGATCGTTGCAGACGACCGCGAGATTCGCACCCTGTTGCATGCCGAAAGATGCGATCGATCCTTGCAGTGAGATCCACGACAGAAACCGATCGTTGGATTCCGCCACTTCGGTGACGTCGCGGCAGGCCACGAAGAACGCGTGGAAATCCGCGAGGCAATAGCGTTCGAGGCCTTGCGTCCAGATCGATATGCCGGAAGAACTGGTCACCAGACCACCGCCATCGGATACCACGGTAAACCGGTATGGCGCCTCTTCGCCAGCCGTTCTCTTGAACTCATTGGCAAGCCGGAACGCGTCGCCGATCGCGCCGGTACTTGCCATCGAACAATCCTGAAAGACGAATAGACCAATGTGCTTCATCACGCCAGCTTCTCCAGACAGGAAAATCTACGCATTGAGATTAGCGCATCGATTTCTGTCAGACGAGCTTGGCCGGCAGGCGCGGGTGTTTTGGCGTAATCGTCAAGATTCGAGAAATTCTTACCTCACTATTAGCTAAATTGCGTGCTACTAATTAACGTTGCGCGGAATTTTTTTCCACCTCGACTAGCGCGATTTTTGCAGGCGAGAAGCCAGGGCATCGGCGGAATGCGCCGAGTGGCGCGGAATCGGCACGATTTGCGGGATATCAACGGCATTCTTTGCACACCAACCGCCCATTTGGCGTTCTGTCGCGATGTACGGCGCCTATCGTATAACTCTGTTACAGCAATTGCAGATCGCAACAAGGCTTTCCAGCTTCTGTTTCATTTGTAAAAGGCTCCGCATTATCGGCCAATAGCACCCTACTTTGGGCCGCCGGCGAATGCCCCGATCCTTTGCGGACTATGCTTCACCGCAACATCGAGAGAGAAATTGTCAATCGCGGATTACGTGAATGGCGGGTACCGCATTCGCTGATTCGTGAGAAGAACAATCGGCAATGCCGCGGTGGATAAGCAATAGGTGTGTAGCCTTCCGTGGTTCGAGAGGTCCCGAACACGGCTCCCCGACCTAACCCGACACAGCACGTCGCTTCGCCGTGCTGCCAGCCAATTCAGGGTCTATCCGGCCGGCGGCATAAATAGCGACGTGGCGACGCAAAGCGATCGCCGATCGCTTTGTTTCATCAACCTGCAAGGATCAGACCGGTGGATTACTATCCGCAAAACTCGCTCTATCCCGCTGTTGATACCGAGCGCAGACAACTCAGTGCCAGCGGGATGCTTACGCTAATGCGTGACCACATCTGGGAGATCGTGGTGACGACGGTCGTCGTCCTCACGCTCGCGGTCGCGTATCTTCTGATTACCACCCCCATCTATTCCGCCGACGTAATCGTTCGTGTGGACCCGCCCGAGCCGAATGCGCTCGGACTTGCGTTGCAGAACCAGGACCTGTTGCCGCCTCCAACACCGTCGTCGGTAACGGAAATGGCGGTGATGGAAAGCCGGTCGGTTTTGCAGCCGGTGATCGACCAGTTCCGTTTCGACATTTCGGTAAAGCCGCACAAGCTTCCGGTGCTCGGCGACATCGCCGAAAAATTTGCTACACCGGGACAGCCTTCGGCGCCGTGGCTCGGCCTGAAATCGTATGCATGGGGCGGTGAGCGCGTGCAGATCGCGGCGCTCGACGTGCCGCGCGAACTTGAGGAAGAGAAGCTGACCTTGACCGCGCTCGACAATGGCGGCTTCGAATTGCATGGCCCGTCCGGCGAGTTGCTGGCGAGTGGCACGGTCGGCATGCCGCTCAAGCAGAACGGCGTGTCGATGCTCGTGAAGGAACTCGCTGCGCGGCCCGGCACGAAATTCGAAGTGATCCGCTGGAATGAGCTCGATGCGATCAAGCGCTTCGAGAGTCTGATCAAGATCGGCGACAAGGTGAAAGACTCGGGGTTGCTGCAAATCCAGTACCGCGACAAGAGTCCGGACAAAGCCGCTGCCGTCGCCAATGCATTGGGACAGCAATACCTCGCCTCCGCGGTGGCGAGCCGACAATCGAACGACACGCAGACGCTCGCGTTCATTAACGGCGAACTCCCGCGTCTACTCGCCGATCTGCGAAAAGCCGAGGAAGCGCTGAAGAGCTTCCGCTCGAACTCGCAATCGATGCAGCCGACCAACGAGGCGCAAGCCTATTTGCAGGGCGGCCTCGATCTCGACAAGCAGATCGCGACGTTGCAATTGCAGCGCACGCAAATGCTCGAGCGCTATACGCCGCAGAGCCGCTGGGTGCAGAACATCGACGAGCAACTGGCGCAATTGAAAGAAGCGAAAGCGAAATTCTCCGACCATTTCAACGGCATGCCGGCGTCGGAGCGCGAGAGCGTCGATCTGATCCGCGCGCAGAAGGTGGCTGAAACGGTGTATCTCGGCATGGTCCAGAAGGCTGAGCAATTGCAGGTGCGCCGCGCCAGCACGACGGGCGGTGCGCATATTCTCGATCCGGCGATGAGACCGCATATGCCGGTCATGCCGCAGCCGATTCTCGTGCTCGGCGGCGGATTGATGCTCGGTATCGTGTCCGGCGTCGTGTTGGTCTTCATGCGCCGCCACGTGATGATCGGCGTGACTGACCCGCGCTACGTCGAGCGCCAGATGAGCGTGCCGGTGTTTGGCGAGATTCTGTTCAGCCATCAGCAAGTGCTGCTCGATCGCGATGCGACCGCAGGCCGAAAATCTCTGCCGCCAGCGACCGGGCGTGCCCATCCGCCGCTGCAGAAGAGTCTGCACGAGATTCAGCTCGATAAGGGCATTCCGAACAGGATTCTCGCCGCGCGCTTTCCACACGACGCGTCGGTCGAAGCGCTGCGCAGCGTACGGACCGCCGTCACGCGCGATCTCGCGCATGCACGCAACAACATCGTCATGGTCATCGGCCCCACGCCGTCCGCCGGCAAGAGCTTCGTCGCCGCGAATCTGGCGATCCTGCACGCGGAAGTCGGTCAGCGTGTGGTGCTGATCGATGCCGATATGCGGCGTGGCCATCTCGCCTCGCTATTCAACGAGAGCAATCGTGGAGGCCTATCCGAAGTGCTGTCCGAACGCTTGCCGTTGCGCAATGCGTTGCGCTCCACCCGCATCGACGGATTGACGTTCCTGTCGTGCGGCGTGCGCCCGGAGAATCCCGCCGCGCTGCTGATGAAGCCGCGCCTGAAGGATGTTCTTGAGCGGCTGTCGAGCCAGTTCGATCTGGTGATCATCGATACGCCGCCTTTCCTCGCGGTCACCGACGCCTCGATCGTCGCGAACGAGGCGGGCGCATCCCTGCTCGTGCTGCGCTCTGGTATGCAGAGCGAGGAGGAGATCGCCGACACGATCAGAAAGGTTGAACGCGCGGAAGGGCGCATCGCGGGCGCGGTGTTCAACGGCATACCGCTGCGTCGAAGCACGAAGAATTACGGCTACGAAACGAACTATGCCAGCGATTTCGGCGAAAACGACGCCGGGCAGCAAGCGCCGCGAGGCGCCTGAGCGTGTGGAGGCCTCAACGCGGCAACGCGCGTTCGCGATGGCGTAAAACGGAGAACCAGATGGCCTTTGCAATCAACGGAAAGTTTACTTCGCAGTCCATCACGGGGGTTCAACGCGTGGCGTATGAGCTGACGAGAGCCATGCAGATGCGCGCCGCGCCCGGTGACGAACCGGAATTGTTCGTGCCACAAAACGCAGTCGAGCCCGGGGCGCTGCTCAGACCGCAGCGGCGCTTTCCGTGGCTGCGTGGCACGTTGTGGGAGCAGATCACGCTGCCGATCGCTGCTCGCGGGATCACACTGCTCAGTCTGTGCAATACGAATCCGCTGTTCAAGCACAGTCAGGTCGTGATGGTTCACGACATGGCCGTCTTCGACGTGCCGCAAGGCTTTTCGAGGAAATTCCGGCTCTGGTATCGCATCGTCTTCACGCTATTGCCGCGCACGCATCCGATCGTTCTGACGGTGTCGACGTATTCGAAAATGCGGATCTGCCATCACCTGAAGATCGACGAATCGCGTGTGAAAGTGGTGGCGCCCGGCGCGGATCATCTCGACCGGATCGTGGCCGACCCGTCGGTGCTGCAACGGCTCGAGTTGAACAAGGACGCGTATTGCGTGATCGTCGGCAGTCTCGACCCGCGCAAGAATCTGCGCGGCGTGCTGGACGCAATTGCGCGGCTCGGGCATCTGCGCGACGTGAAATTCGTCATCGTGGGAAAACAGTATCCGCGCATCTTCAGCAGTGCGGGCGTTGAGCATCAGCTGCAGTCGCGGCAGGTGGTGTGGGCCGGATTCGTGTCCGACGAGGAGCTGAAGGGGCTCTACCAGAACGCTGGATGCCTCGTGTTTCCGTCGTTGTACGAAGGCTTCGGCCTGCCGCCTCTGGAAGCGATGTATTGCGGCTGTCCGGTGATCGCGTCGACGCGTACGTCGATACCGGAAGCGTGCGGGGATGCCGCGATGTACTGCGACGCGGCCTCCGCGGACGACATCGCCGCAAAGATCGAGCAGATGATGAGCGACGCCGATCTGCGCCAACAATACCGCAGCGCTGGGCTGCTGCATGCGCGCGAGTTTCGCTGGGAGCGCGCGGCGCAACAAGTGCTCGAAATCCTCGATGTAAAGACCGGCGAGCGGCTGCCTGAACTGGCACCGCGCGCGTCAGCGAGCTAGCGATGGATCGCATCAAGACCCGTGCTGGCAGAAGACGTGCGTTGCGCACACTCGCCGCGTTGGCGGCGGGCGCGGCCGCGCCATTGTCGGATATCAGGCCCGCTCTCGCGTTGGTACAGGACCCTGCGCACGCGCGCGGCCGCATGATGAGCGATCTGATCGGCGTGAACGGCTGGGCCGGATCGGCTGCCGACATCGAGATGTGGCGAGCGATGGGCATCAGCTGGGGGCGCGACACGGTCGGCCCGGGCCAACCTGATCGGCGCGGCGAGCCGATGCGCATCGACAAAACCAGCTCGGCGTACGATGTCGATCTGCCGTCCAGACTGTTGCGAAATGAACGCAATGGAATCGGTTCGCTGCTGATGCTCGGCTTTACGCCGAGATGGAATGCGAGTGTGCCGGGCGAAAGCAATTCGGCACCCGTCGACGTGGATGCATGGAAGCAGTACGTCGAGGCGGTGGTCCGCAAGTATTCGGCGCCGCCTTATAACCTGCGCTATTTCCAGATCTGGAACGAGGCGGCTGGAAAATTGTCCGGCGGCTTGCAGCAGTCGGTGTTCTGGCGCGGCCCCGGGTTCAGCAAGGACGAAAAACGCTCGAAACCGTACGAGAGCGCGATGCAGGATTACGTCGAGCGGGTTCATATTCCGGCCGCCCGCATCATTCGCAGTCATCACGCGTACGTGGTGTATGGCGGCTGGCCCGACCAGGGCGGCCTCGACAACTTCTACCGCTGGCTCGAATATCGCAGTCCGGCATTGAAAGAGCGCATGCTCGATTGGGTCGACTATATCGACACGCACTATTTGCCGGTCTCCGACATGGAACCGCTGTACCAGAGGTACGTGAAGAACGGTCCCGCGCGCGGCTTCTGGCAAACCGAGATCGGCAACGAGTACATCAAAGACCCGCACTATTTGCCGCGCTATTTCTTCGACTTCGCGGTGTGGGCGCTGGGCAGGAACTGGGACGATCCGAATAAGTACCTGTCGATGATCTATCACTGGGAGGGCTATGAACCGTATCGTCTCACGCATCCCGGTCCGCCCGAACGAACCTACAACGTTTCCGGTCGAAGCTTGGTCGTGTTGCGACAAACCGTGGGTGGGCATCTGGCGAGTTTTTCGAAGCCGCTGCAATGCGGTCCGGGTGTTGCTGCAAATGCTTTGGTTTCCGGCAACGACCTGGTGATGCAGGTGAGCAGCAGCGCGGGCTGGCAGAACATTTCCATCGGCGGGCTGCAGACGCTGCGCTCGCATGCGGTAAAGGCCGATTTCATCGACGCGGTGAGTGGCGAGGCGAGCGCACCGGACAATGTTGCATTGAGTTGGGACAACGATTTGATGAACGTGCGATTCAAGGTACCCGACAAGGTGAATGGTGCTGGTAACAATCCGCCCAAACATCTGGCTTATCTGGTGGTACGGAGTGCGGCGCAGGCAGTGGCATAGCGAGATTTCGCGAACTTTGCGGCCGCCGGGAGCCGGCGGACCGAACCTGATGGATAGCGTTGACACATCATGAAACAGGTCACCATTGCGATTTGCAATTACAACTACGAGCACTATCTGGCGGCGGCGATCGACTCGGCGCTCGCGCAGGACTATCCGGCGACCACGGTCATGATCGTCGACGATGGATCGACCGACGGGTCACGCGCGATCATCGAAGGCTACGGCGACCGCGTCGTGTCGGTGTACAAGAAAAATGGCGGACAGGTGTCCGCCTACAACCATGCAATCGCGTCGCTCACCACCGAGTTTGTGATCTTGCTCGATTCGGATGACGTGCTGTACCCATCCGCAGTCACCGAGGTCATGCGCTTCTTCGAGAACGGCGAGTGGGCGAAGGTGCAATTCCGCCTCGACGTGATGGACAGCAATGGAGAATTGACGGGTGCCTACGTGCCGAACAGCGAGCCGCCCCCCGACTGCAGCGGTCTGCTGCGCGGCGGTTGGCTCTATCCGTCGCCGCCCGCGTCTGGCAACGCTTACCGGGTGAGTGCGCTCAAGCAGATCTTCCCGGTCCCCGAAGAGGGCGTGAATCGCTATGGCGCGGACTTTTACGCGATCTATGGCGTCGCGCTGGCTGGACCGATCGCGACTTTGTCGAAGTCGCTAGGCGGCTATCGTGTGCATAACGCGGGCAGTGAAACGGTGTCGTTCGCAAACTCGGAACAACTGACGAAAGCGCCGCGCGCGTTCAACATGCGCTGGGCCATTCTGCGCAATATTGCAAAAGACCGCCTCGACATTGAATTACCGGCCACATTTCTCGACTTTTCACACGAGAAAGCGACATTCTGCTCTTCCGTTTATCGCGCGACGTTTTTCAGGCGTTGGCACTGGATGCTCCGCGATTCGCGCAACTATCTGCACACGATCATTGCAAATCCGTTCTGGAGCCTGAAGAAGAAGCTCGGCACGCTCGTACTGTCGAGCCTGTGTCTCGTGCCGTACTCGCCGCTGTCGGATTTCGCGGTGCGTTATATCGCGAACCCGCTTGCGCGCCGTCGCGTCGCAGGACGCTAGGCGAAGGGGGACGGCATGGATAGACGAACGAGCACCAACCTGATCGTATTTGTGTACGCCGGCTATTTCATGAGGTACGTGTACCTCATGATCGTGGTGCCGTTCTATGGCAGGGTGCTTGGCGTGGCCGAATACGGCCGGGTACTCGCGTCGATGTCGCTGATGAACGTGATATGGATGTTCGTCGGCTTCGGCTTCACCTTCGTCGGCATGCGCGAGGTGGCGAAAGCGCAGTCGACTCAGGAATGCAATGCGATCTATTCGCTGCATGTCAGCGCGCGGCTGACACTCGCCGTGATTGGCGCGGGCATCGGCATCGTTGCGACGTTCTGCTCACCGTTGTTGGCGGAGCAGCCTCTGATCGGCATGCTCGCAACCCTGCTAGGGATCGTGTCGGCGTGCAATCTCGGCTGGCTGTTTCAGGGGCGGCAGCAGATTCGCACGCCGATCATGATCGAAGTGTTCGGCTTCGCGCTGAGTCTCGTGCTGGTGCTGGCGCTCGTCAAAGGTCCGAACGACGCCGTATGGGTGTTGGCGAGCCTGCTGATTGCGGGCGTCGCGTCGCTGGTCATTGCGTATGGTTTGACGACGTGGCAACTCGGTTGGCCGCGTCTGGCGTTTTCCGGCGTCCTGCCGCTCGTGCGCAGGTCGACGATGCTGTTCTGCTTTTCGTCCGGCTCCGTCGTGCTGACGGCATCGTCGACGTATTTGCTGACCTTGTTCTCGACGCCCGCGGAGGTCGGCTATTTCGGCGCGGCCGAGCGTTTCGCGACGATCGGTCTGAGCCTGATGGCCCCCGCGGCGCAAGTCTTTATTCCGACGATAACCCGGCAACTCGCGCAGGGCGACAAGACGGGTGCGCATGTAACGACGCGGCGCGGCGCCTTGTTGCTGCTCGGCTATGGCGTGCTCGTGCTGTGCGGCGCGTTAACGCTTTCGCCTTTCGTGTTGCCGCTGATTCTCGGCGCCGCGTTCGAGCCGAGTGTGCACGTATTGCAGGTATTTGCATGGATGTTCCCGTTCGCGGCCTTCAATGAGTTCGTCGCGTTCTACGTATTCGTACCGCGCAGGAAAGACCGGGTACTCGCGATTGCGGGCGTCGCCTCGGCGCTGGTCAATCTCGTGGCGGCGCTCGTTCTCGCGCCGCGTTTCGGCGCGATTGGCATGGCCTCTGCTCGGGTGATCGGCGAAGCAGCGCTCTCGGTCACGCTGCTCAGCGTGCTGATTCGCCTCGAGCTGGTGGGGCTGTTGCCCGGCGCCGAGCGGGCGCTCGCGCGGGTGCGGGTGGTGTGTGGGCTTCGTACGCAAGCGGGCGGCGCAAAAGACGATTGAAGTGGCGCGTGGGTGTGCGGGAGTTTGGGTGGATTGTCACAGGAGGTCGAAGTGAAAGTCGCTATTGTTCACGATTGGCTGGTAGTGTCCGGCGGCGCCGAGAAAGTATTGAAGAACATCATCGAGTGCTTCCCGGATGCGGACGTCTTTTCGATTGTCGATTTTCTCGAAGACCGCGATTGCGTGAAGGGGAAGTCCGTCAATACGTCCTTCATCCAGAAGATGCCATTTGCGCGAAGACGATACCGCGCCTATTTGCCGTTGATGCCGATTGCTATCGAGCAGGTGGATCTGTCCGGCTACGATCTCGTCATTTCGAGCTCCCACGCGGTCGCCAAAGGCGTGTTGACCGGGCCGAACCAGGTACACATCAGCTACATTCATTCGCCGATCCGCTATGCGTGGGATCTGCAACATCAGTACCTGCGCGAATCCCATCTCGACAGGGGACTGCGCTCCGCGTTGGCGCGAGTGCTGCTTCATTACATTCGCGGCTGGGATTCGCGTTCTGCGAACGGCGTCGATCATCTCGTTGCTAATTCCCAGTTCATTGCACGGCGAATCAGAAAGGCCTATCAGCGTGAAGCGACCGTGATCTATCCGCCAGTCGATCTGGCGAATATGTCCATTGGTACGGAGAAAGAGGATTTCTACGTGACGGCGTCGCGGATGGTGCCTTATAAGCGTATTGATCTGATCGTTCAGGCTTTTTCGCAAACGCCCGAGCGCAAGCTGGTCGTGATCGGCGACGGTCCCGATATGAAGAAAATCAAAGCGGTGGCCGGCGACAACGTCAAGATCCTCGGGCATCAGCCGTCCGACGTGCTGGTCGATCATTTGCGGCGCGCGCGTGCATTCGTGTTCGCGGCGGAAGAGGATTTCGGCATTTCCGTGGTCGAAGCGCAGGCATGCGGTACACCGGTGATTGCCTTCGGCCGCGGCGGCGCGCTTGAATCGGTGGTGGGATTGCCTCTCGAGCGGCCCACCGGGGTCTTCTTCGGCGAGCAAAGCACCGCGTCCTTGCTCGAAGCCGTTAGCCGTTTCGAGAGCAACGCCGCCTTATTCGATGCACGTGTGTGCCGCAAGAATGCCGAGCGTTTTTCGTCTGAGAACTTCAAGAAGGCGCTGATGGGCTTCGTCGATGCCCGGCTCCCCTATGCGTGCGTCGAGCAGTTCCTTCCCTATGCGCCGAGTCAGTCGCTGCCGGCCGAAGAACGTCATCTTGCCGACGTTGCGCCGTGAGTCGGGCGCCGGGGCACGGGCTGTGTAGCTCGCGCACCCACGACGCCCGCCTTGCGCGCACCGCGCGGGCCGGGCCTGAACGCAGTGGCCGCCAGCGGACGCGCGGCTAGCAGCAGCGAGATTACAAGAGAAAGAATCAATACATTCGACGGCGTGACCAGTCGATGTTCGGTTGCCGACATCACCAGCAGGCATACCGACGAAATCTCGACGAAGCGGAACGCCGCGAAGTGGCGGCCCCCCTCGACCAACGCGGCATACGCCGCCCCCTGCTTGCTCCATTCCACCAGTTTCCAGAAGAACGCGAGGATCAGCGTCAAGCCCACGACGCCGAGCTCGGCGAGAATATTCAGGTACGAGTTGTGAGCGTGCGAGTCGCTGTGCTCGATCACGATGTCGGACGGTACCGCGAACAGATGGAAGTACGAGGTGAGGCTGCCGATATGATCGTCGAACGAGCCGAAGCCGAGACCGACGAGCGGGCTTTGCACGAAATACGCGAGCGCTCGTGGCCATAGCCACTCGTAGCGGATGTTGAGGTTGTTGACCTTGGCGTCGTTGGCGTGAATCGCGAACGTATAGCCCATGTAGTCGACGTTCGGCTGGGTATGGTAGATCGCGATGGCGGCCGAGGCGATCAGCAGCACGGCGATCAGCGTACCGAGAATCCAGCGCTTGCGGCCAAAGTACAGGTAGGGCAGAACGGCCACCGCGCCGAGCAGCGAGCCGCGGCTGTAGGTCGAAAACAGCATCAGCGTAGTGCAGAACAGCAGCGCGATTATCAGCTTGCTGCGTTTTTGCAGGTAGCACGCTACGCCGAGACAGAACAGCATCGCGAGGAAGCCGCCGGCCGCGTTACGGGCAATGAAGTAGCTGCCGAAGGTGTCGTTAGGGTGAATAAAGATGCTGAACAGCCCGTTCGTGGCGATGTAGTACGCGTACATCGGCAGATTGATGACGACTGCGAAGATGAACAACGAACGCAGCACCTTATTCAGATCCCAGCGGTGCGCATACACGCAACCGGCAAAAATGGGCAGATAGGAGATGAAGAAATTGCCGTCGCGCCGATAGAAGTCGAATTCGAGGAATGACTGCGGATCATAGAGCAACGTCGAGATGATCGCGAGCACCGTGAAAGCGGTAAGCGGCGTGATGAACGCGGGATAAGTGCGGCCGTAAAAGCGCCATGCCAGCAATACAAGCGGGACGAAGCCTATCGCACTGATGGGCACGAAGTTCGTGACCGTCATGAAAAGTGCGAGTAGCGAAAGATAGGCCATTGCAGCTCCAGAAAAACGGATGGCGCGCCGGTTGGGGTTGTGCCCATGCGCTGGATGATGGCGAGATTGGGAACAGCGAAAGACTTACAGTGTGGCCGTGCGGATCACACAGCTGTTTGTCTTTGACAGGAATGCCACGGGACGTTCATTAAACGGTAGCACGTGTCGCTGCTTATTTCCATCGTGCGCACTGCAATAGAAGTGCAAGCTCGTTCGCAAGCTTGCGAAATCCGGTCCGCGAGCGCCGCCAAAACTTCCGCGCTTCGCGCCAGATGGCCTGTGTCGCAAGGCGCTCTCACTATGATGAATTCATCGGGGCACGACGTCGACCAGATCCGATGTACGTCGTTGCCACATTCGTTCTTTCGTTTTCAAATCGTTTTCCGGTCGTCGTTGTCGAGCGGATCACTGCGATTCGGCCAGTCAGTTTCTGTACTTCCAGCTCGCGCCGGATTGCCGTCGGCGCGTGCCTCTATCACTGTGAACTGAACTACTGGTCCGGTCCGTTTGACGCGGACGCCCTGTCGATAAATCACATCAGACGGTATTTGCGTGGATCGCGGCACACCGCGTTGTGCGGTGTCGTCCAGGAAGACGCGTTCCCGAGCCGGTTTCAATGCGAAGGAGTTTGCGATGGGTAAGGTTACCGCGGCAGCAGCCGCAGTGGATGTCGAAACGATGCGACAGGATGCCGCCGAGTCGGATTTCCCGACGCTCGTGCAGGTGATTCTCGCCGGTGGTTCCGGCACCCGGTTGTGGCCGGTGTCGCGCGAACAGTTTCCCAAGCAACTGATCGACGTGATCGGTAAGCAGACTTTGCTACAAGCGACCATGGGGCGCATGGCGGGCTTCGATGCCGCATGGAACGTCGCGGCCGATCCGGTGATCGTCTGCGGCACCGAGCATTATTTCGCCACTTACGAACAGGCGCGCGAGATCGGCGTGAACGCGCGGATCGTGGTCGAGCCCGCGCGTCGCGATACCGCGCCGGCACTGACGCTTGCCGCGCTGACGGCATGCACCGAAGACGAAGACGCGATCCTCGTCGCGATGCCAGCCGACCACGCGATCGCGAATCTGGAAGCGCTGCATCACTCGCTCGACATCGCCGCAACGCATGCGCGCAACGGCGCGATCGTCACGCTCGGCGTGCCGCCCGAACGGGCCGATACGGGCTTCGGTTATATCCGGCTCGGCGATGCATTGCCCGACGGCGCGCGTCGCATCGAGCGCTTCGTGGAGAAGCCCGCTGCGGAACTCGCGGCCCAGTACGTCGCGTCGGGCAATTACTGGTGGAATAGCGGCATCTTCGTCGTGCGGGCGTCGGTGTGGCTTTCGGTCATCCAGCAGTTTCAGCCGGACATGCACACGGCCTGCATTCAGGCGTATCGCGACGCGAAGAAGACTGAAGAATGCATCATGCCGGACGCCGACGGGTTTCTCGGTTCGCCGTCCGACTCGATCGACTATGCGGTGATGGAACAGCTAGGCAAACCCGAGTCGGCGTTTTCGGGCGTGGTGGTGCCGCTCGAAGCGGGGTGGTCCGATCTCGGCTCGTGGGATGCCGTGTGGCAAGCGATGGAGAAGGACGAGTGCGGTAACGCGGCCAGCGGCCGCGTACTGTTCGAAGGAGCCACCGCGACCTACGCACGCTCGCAAGGAGGCAGGCTTCTCGCTTGCGTCGGCACCGACAACATGATCGTGATCGAAACCGACGACGCGGTGCTCGTCGCGGATCGCTCGCATGTGCAGGACATCAAGGGACTCGTGTCGCGGATCAGGGCCGAGAAGTCACCGGAAGCCGATGCTCACAGAAAAGTCCGTCGCCCGTGGGGTTTCTATGACTCGATCGATCATGGCGAGCGCTTTCAGGTAAAGCGCATCGTCGTGATGCCGGGCGGCCGTCTGTCGTTGCAGATGCATCATCATCGCGCCGAGCATTGGGTGGTGGTGTGCGGCACCGCGCTCGTCACGCGTGGAGAAGAGCAGTTTCTCCTCGGCGAAAACGAATCGACCTACATCCCGCTGGGTGTTCGCCATCGGCTCGAAAATCCGGGCCGCGTACCGCTGCAGATCATCGAAGTACAGTCCGGCACTTATCTCGGCGAAGACGACATCGTGCGTTTCGACGACAAGTACGGGCGTTGTGGCTGATGCGACGAAGTCGACCTGATACGTCCTATGAGGGGGCTGTGATGCGATTGCTGACTGGTCTGCTGGCGAGAGCGTTCGACGTCGCGATGATCGTGGCTGGGGCCTTCGCGGCCTCACAGGTGCGCTTCGACGGCGGCTCGCAACGGAGCTTCTATTTCGCGTTCGTCGCTTTTGCCGCGGCGTTTGCTCTCGCGGTCTTTCCGGCGCTCGGCGTATACGAGTCCTGGCGGGGCCGCTCGAAAAGAGTGCTGGCGAGCCAGGTGGCGCTCGGCTGGCTCGTCGTGCAGGCGTGCGCGATGGTGCTGATGTTCTCGCTGCACCGGATCGACATCGTGTCGCGGCTCTGGTTCGTGTACTGGACCGGCATTTCGGGCGCCGCGATGATGTCCGGCCGGCTGGTCACGCATGCGCTGCTCGGCCGCATGCGTCATGCGGGGATGAACTTGCAGCAGGTCGCGGTGGCGGCGTGCGGCGATCATTGCGACGAGATCATTCGCAAGATCGAGACCTCGCCCGCTGCTGGCTTTCGCGCGAATGCGTTGTATAACCTGCACCCCGACTGTTGCGTGCCGCCGCACCCGTCGGTGCAGATGTTCGAAGAACAGTCCGCGTTCGCTCGCTACGTGCGCGAGCAGCAGATCGGCGAAGTGTGGCTGGCACTGCCGCTCACCGAGGAGCGCGCGATTCTCAAGCTGGTGGCGGAGTTTCGCAACGACCTGATCAATGTGCGCTTCATGCCCGACGTGCGCTCGCTTGCGCTGTTCGAAGGCAGCATGACCGAGTTGCTCGGCTTGCCGACGATCAATCTCGCCGCGTCGCCGCTGCCGCCCAAGGCGTTGGTGCAGAAAGACCTGTTCGACCGTCTGTTCGCGCTCGTCGCTTTGATCGCGATCTCGCCGATCCTGCTGGGCTGCGCGATAGCCGTCAAACTGAGTTCGCGCGGGCCGGTATTCTTCAAGCAGCGCCGCAAAGGCGCCGACGGCCGAGTATTTACGATCTACAAGTTCCGCACGATGCGCTTGCACGAGCAGAAGCCGGGCATTCTCGAACAGGCGACGCGCGGCGATCCACGCATCACCAGCGTCGGTGCATTCCTGCGCCGCACGAGTCTCGACGAACTGCCGCAGTTCTTCAACGTGCTGCGCGGCGATATGTCGGTGGTAGGGCCGCGTCCGCATGCGCTCGAACATGACGATCTCTATCAGAACATCGTGTCGGGCTATATTCAACGTTATCGGATCAAACCCGGCATTACCGGCTGGGCGCAGATCAACGGATATCGCGGCGAGACCGATCGCCTCGAAAAAATGGAAGGCCGTGTTGCACACGATCTGTACTACCTGCGCAACTGGTCATTCTGGCTCGACATGAAGATCATTCTGGCCACGATTTTCAAGGGGCTTCATCATCCAAACGCGTACTAAGCATGATGCTATCCGGAGTTGAAAACGTAGTGAGACGATCAGCAAAGCGGGTCTCGCTTTACCGCTTTCACCACGATCACGGCATGCAGGCGAGAAGAATATTGGAGCGACTGGAAAGCAGATATGGCAAGGCCGACCCGAACAACCTGCGGCTCGCGGACGCCTATGCGCGGGACGTGTTCGGCGACCCGGTCTACGCGCCCTGGCTGCGCGTTTATACCGCGTTTTGCGGCACATTCAAGGAAGGCTGGATTCCGGACAACTACTATGGGATCGTCGTCGTGCCGCATCTGAAAGGCTGGTACGGCAAGATTTCGAGCCTTAAGCCGATTTCACGGCTGATATTCGACGGCGACGAATTGCCGGACCTGGCGTACTTTGCCAACGGACTGTTCTTTACGGACAAAAGCGTCGTGGTACCCGAGCGCGACCTGAAGGACGTCGTGTTCGAGCATACCGAGCGCGTCGCATTCAAGCTCGACGGTTCCGGACAGGGCAATGGTGTCTACTTCTTCGACCGTGCCAACTTCGACCCCGCGGTCATCAGGTCGCTCGGCAATGGCGTGATTCAGACTTTCATCGACCAGCACAGTCTGTTCATGGCGTTTGCTTCGAAACCGGTGGCGACGTTGCGCTTCACGACCGTGGTGGACGACACCGGCCACATTTCCGTTCGAGCCTGCTACTTGCGCCTCGGCAGAGCCAAAGATACGCATGTGCTGGCGAATCGCGAAATATGTGTGTCGGTCAATCTGGAGACGGGCGAACTCTGCGACCTGGGGTATATGAGCGACTGGGGCGCGGTAGACGCGCATCCGGACTCGGGCGTGCGCTTTGCGGGCGTGAAGATTCCGTGTTTCGACAAATGCATGGCGACCGTGCTGCGCCTGCACAGGAAGATTCCGTTTGCGCGCTGCATCGGCTGGGATCTCACGGTCGACGCGAACGACCAGGTCAAGTTGATGGAGTGGAACGGCAAGCACAACGACGTCAAATTCAGCGAGGCGACGCAAGGCCCGTGCTTCGCGGATCTGAACTGGGAACGGCTCAGGGCCGAACCTGACTTTGGACGGCTGCCACCGGTCTGACCGGGCAGGACAATAAACGCAGCGGGAGACGCGACGTGAGCGAACAGTTATGGTGCGTCCACATCGAAGGGCTGAACGACTTCATCGCCGTCGATTCGGAGGAATCGGCGCGGCACGAGGCGTCGGCGATCAATGCGTATATCGATCGCGCCGAAAGAGGCTCGCGTGCCGCGCGTTTGCGCGCGGTGGTGGTCGAATGGCCGTTCAGCGCCGACGGTCACGCCAGAGCCCTCGATACCGATTGGCACGATCTGCAGCATATGCCGCATAGACAGCAGGCTGCGGCGCGCCCCGACAGCGTGCTGTCGAATCTCGCGCGGCGCGTCAAAGAACTGCTGGGTGTCGCACGCGCGGACAGGGACGATGCCTGAACCGTGGCGATGGCAAACCGCGTTACGCGGGCAGCGGCACGTCCGCGATCAGATCCGCGTTCACCGCGCGAATCCTGCGGTCGACAAAGTAACCGCCGCCTTCGACGTAGCGCAAGTACAGTCGCCCGCACGTCGAGCATTGCCATACGCCGCAGCGGTTGTACGGGAAATAGCGCGGCGCGATCGGCGCATCGGCCGACCAGTAGCTCGTTTTATTGGGCAGATATTCGCTGAAGGTCGGCTCCGGATCGTCTTCCGGCATCAGCGTGCCGATCTCCTCCAACAAGGTTTCGTCGAGTGAAAGCGGTTGCGATTGCCAGCCGTCGAGGGGAGTGCGCGTGCATTCGCAAGGCGCGGCGGCGCGTTGTTGTTCCAGGCGCCGCTGCGCCGCACGCGCGAGGTCGAGAATGGTTGCAGTGTTCAGGTAGTGCGCCATGTGGCTAGTAGCAAGGGGTTCATGAGCCGTTCATCATCCGGTCGCGCTGCGTCGCGAGTCGCACCGTCGATCAGGAGCAGGTCGCCGGAGCGGCAGAATTCGAACGCGCGATGGATCGCGAGATTGTCGCCGGGGCGTGTATGGGTCGTCAATGCGGTGCCGGGGCCGTCAATTCCTGACGATCAGGGGGCGGCTCAATGCCGCCTTTTTCTAGTCATGCCGCCTAAGCAGGATATGCAATAAAAATAAGATACGCGACATCATTGTAAATAGTTGTCAAAAACGGCTTATCCCAATTTAAAACGGTTGACCGTGGTCCGTTTCAGGTGTCAATTCTCGGGGCATCACCCCGAAACCTGATGAGGACTTCAATGGAGCAACAGAGACAGCAAAACACTTGGAGCGTTGAGGAGGAAGTATGCGGGGTTTGCCGCATTACCTATTCGATATATTCCAATTTTCCCCCAATGCCATCCGCAATGGCCTTGAACGCCGAAACTGGGGAGTTCTTTCCATTCGATAAGCTCCGCTCGCTTCCAACCGGTTACGCCATGGCCGAGGCCCTGGGATATGCATGGACGTGCAATTGTCGCGAACGCAAGGCAGAGTCAGCGCTAACGTCGAACGATCGGACTCACGACGAGCAATACACACTCAAAGTTGCTGGCGGCCGGATTATGCGCGACACGTATTACACGGTTCGTCTGCCGTCTGGTTCGCTCGCACACGGCGTTACAGATGGTTTGGGGCGCACTAAACGCTACAAAACGAACGGCCCTCAATCCATATCTATTTATCTTGGTCACCGAGAGGACGCGTAATGCCCGACGCACTTGGAACAGCGATAACGAATACCAATCCGAATTCATGCGTGACTGTCCATTCGGGCAGACTCTGCAAGCCATGGAAGATATCGCAGCAAGGGATAACTTTCATTGCAGGCTGGGAAGCTTTCAAGCCACATATTTACGACAACGACGGTGCAGGTAAAGGAGGTAATGCAACTATTGGGTATGGACATCTGGTTCATATGGGGCCAATATCAGGGGCGGTGTCTGAAGCGCAATTTCGCAATGGCATAACAATTGCCGAGGCCCGAGAATTGTTGCTGCTTGACCTTGATTACCCTGAGCACATTCTAAATAGAAAGATTCGCGTTCCACTATATCAGTACGAGTACGATGCGCTCGTTTGCTTTGTATATAACCTTCCAAGTGGTAACGCTGGCTTGTTGAGTCTTGTTAACTCGGGTCACTATGACCGCGTGCCGGCCAAATTTTTGGAATATACGATGGCTGGCGGTGTGCGGCCGCGTGGACTGATCAAGCGTCGTCGCTCAGAAGGCAGTCTTTTCAAAGAAGGAAATTATGACCACAGCCATTAAAACCATCGGGGCGGTACTGATGATATCGGCGTCTATTTCAGCGTTGGCGGATACGGCATGTGAAGAGAAGGCAAAAACGCGAAACGATTTTCTTGCCTGCACCAACGCCGACACAGAAAAAATTCTCGCGAACGCAGAGAAGCTGTATCGAGGCATCAGGAAAGGTACGACTGGAGATAAACAGATTGCTCTCGACAAGAATTTTGGAATCTGGAATGAAAGAATGTCATCGGACTGTACATTGATTGCTTATTCGTTTAACGAGTGGAGTGATCGCTATGCTCCCGATACGGGTTTTCAGGTTGCGGAATGCCGCTTAAATATCGCTTCGCAGGAACTGGAGTTCTATAAGTGGCTGTCTTGTCCCGAAGATATGGAAACGTCAAAAATTCCAAAATGTGCTGCAGTCAATCGGTTACTTCGAAGAGGTCGGTAACAAGGATTGCTAGAGTGACGCGATGAATTTGTGCCGACCGTGAACACCGACGATGAAATAGTTCTTCTCCTCCGAGACGTCGAATAGCAGCGTTTCACAGAAGCCCTCACGCCGCACGAATCGAATCGATGACCAGTTGCATCGCCGGCGTGACGCGCCGGTTTCTGCGCAGAATCAGCCCATACGGTGCGAGCCGGCCGCGCAACGGCGTCGCGACCGCGGCGATCGCATCGAGCGCGACGTAGTACTGCGCGACCGAACTCGGCAGCACGGCGAGCATGTCCGAATCGCGCAGTAACGACAGCGTGGTCAGAATCGACGACGTCTCGACCGTGCTGACCGGTGGCGCGACGCGCGACTCGCGAAACGTTTGATCGATGACCTGGCGCATCGGGCTCGGATGCGGCTGGATGATCCACGAATAGCGCGCAAGGTCCGCGAGCTTCGGCCGCGTCCGCGCTTGTTTGCCTGTTTTCACGGCGGGATGATCGGGCCGCACGACGATCGACAGCGCCTCTTCCGCCAACGTCTCGAAGCTCAGGTCGAGTGCCGGAAAACCATCGGGAATCCGACCGATTACTATATCGAGCTGATCCTGTTGCAGCGACTGCACCAGCACGTCGCTGGTGTCGATCGTGACCGCCATCTGCAGGCGCGGATGCGCCTCCTTCAGCTTGACGATCGTGTGCGTCAGCAATTCGGGCGACGGCGCCATCACCGCGCCGATGCGTACCTTGCCGATATCGCCGGCCTCGATGCCGGCCAACTCCTCGCGCAGCTCGTCGAGATCCTCGAACACGACACGCGCATAGCGCATCACGGCCTCGCCGAAGATCGTCGGCTCCATGCCGCGCGCATGTCGCACGAACAGCGATACACCGAGCGTGTCTTCGAGTTCCTGCAAGGCCTTGGTCGCTGCGGGCTGGGTCATCGCGAGATCGTCCGCGGCGCGTCGCAGCGATTCGGTTTCCGACAGCGCGACCATCAGTTGCAGATGACGTAGGCGCAGACGCTTGCGGATGGTGGAGGCGGGCGGGATCATGAGCGATAACTTTAAGGAATCGGCCGATACGAATTATTCAGTGGTCAGTTATCGGATAGTTTCGCACACTAGCGCTTATTGCAGAACGGCAATCGCGACGCCGTTCGCGTTGACAAGACCAAACTGGAGACGACGCATGACGATGACCGCGAGCCCCGCGCTCGACAGCGCGATTACCAAAGCGCGCACGAGGCTGCTGCCTTTTCTGATCCTGATGTACGTACTGGCGTTCATCGACCGCGCGAACGTCGGCTTCGCGAAGAACGTGCTACGGGCCGACACCGGCTTGAGCGACGCGGCGTTCGCCTTCGGCGCCGGCATTTTCTTCGTCGGCTATGCGGTGTTCGAAGTGCCGAGCAACCTGCTGATGTACCGCTTCGGCGCGCGCGTCTGGATGAGCCGCATCATGGTCACGTGGGGCATCGTGTCCGCGTGCACCGCCATCGTCGACAGCGCCACGAGCTTCTATGTGCTGCGCACGCTGCTCGGCATCGCCGAAGCCGGTTTCTTCCCGGGCATCATCCTGTTCCTGTCGAACTGGTTTCCCGCGAAAACGCGCTCGCAGACGATGGGGATGTTCTATTTCGGCTTCCCCCTCGCGCTGTTGCTCGGCAGCCCGATATCGGGTCTGCTGCTCGATGCGGGCAATCCCTTTGGCATGCATCCGTGGCAGTGGCTCTTTGTCGTCGAGGGGCTCGCGGCGTCGGCGGTGGGTGTCGTCGCTTACTTCTATCTGACCGACCGGCCCGTCGAGGCGCGCTGGCTCTATGCCGATGAGCGTGATGCGCTCGATCACGCATTGCGCCAGGAAGACCGCCAGAAGCTCGCGCATGGTCCGGCTTCGGTGCTGGCGGCGCTGCGCGACTCGCGCGTGCTGTTCTGCGGCCTGATCTACTTCGCGGTGCAGATGAGCGTGTACGGTGTCGTGTTCTATCTGCCGACGCGCATCGCCGGGCTCGCGAGCGGTGGCCATGTCGGCGTCGAGGTCGGACTGCTGACCGCGATTCCGTGGATCGCCGCGATCATCGGGACGTTCTGCGTGACGCGCTACGCCGACCGTCACGGTCATCACCGTATTTGGGCCGCGGCGATGCTCGCGCTCGCGGCGATCGGCATTGCCGCGTCCGCGATGACGTCGTCGGTGACGCTGGCGATTGCCGCGTTCTGTTTCGCCGCGATCGGTTTCGTCTGCGTGCAGCCGCTGTTCTGGACGCTACCCACCGGTTACCTTGGCGGCGCCGCAGCCGCGGGCGGCATCGCGTTGATCAATTCGATCGGCAATCTCGGCGGCTTCGTCGCACCGAACCTGAAGGGGCTGGCCGAGCGCGCGATCGGCTCGTCGCAGGCGGGGATGTTCTCGCTCGCGGTGGTCGGCCTGATCGGCGCATTGCTGTTGCTGACGTTCCGCTTCACGTCCGCTTCCGCTTCCAGTTCCGTCTCTCATCGCAATAGCCCGCTCGGCGAACGCACGGGCCACTGACTCACCGACTCTTAGAAGGAAATCGTCGAACATGAAGATCAAGCATATCCGTACGCGTGTTTTCGAGTGGAAAGGCAAAGTCGTCCCACCGCAAGCGCATTTCTGCACGAACGCGGTCGATATTCTGTACGAGCGCGGCGACGCGATGGGTTCATTCCGCTTTCACGGCTGGCTCGTCGTCGAAGTCGAATGCGACGACGGCACGGTGGGCATCGGCAATTGCGCGCTCGCGCCGCGCATCGCGAAGCAGATCATCGACGAATACCTTGTGCCGATCGCGATCGGCGAAGATCCGTTCGACAACGAGTACATCTGGCAGAAGATGTATCGCCGCACGCTCGCCTGGGGCCGCAAAGGCATCGGCATGGCGGCGATCTCCGCGATCGATATCGCGCTGTGGGACATCATGGGCAAGGCCGTGAAAAAGCCGGTATTCAAGCTGCTCGGCGGCCGCACGAAAGAAAAGATCTGGTGTTACGCGTCGAAGCTCTATAACAACGACGACCGCGATGCGTTCCTCGGCGAAGCACAAGGCTACCTGGACACCGGCTTCACCGCGATGAAGATGCGCTTCGGCTACGGCCCGAAAGACGGCCCGAAAGGCATGGCGAAAAACATCGAACAGGTGCGCCTGTTGCGTGAACTGGCCGGCGACGAAGTCGACATCATGCTCGAATGTTATATGGGCTGGACGCTCGAATACGCGCGCAGAATGCTGCCGCGCCTCGCAGAATTCAATCCGCGCTGGATCGAGGAGCCGGTGATCGGCGACGACATCGAAGGCTATCAGGAGCTGAAGAAGATGAACCTGATGCCGGTGTCGGGCGGCGAGCACGAGTTCACGAGCTACGGCTTCAAGGATCTGCTCGAACGCCGCGCGATCGACGTGATCCAGTACGACACGAATCGCGTGGGCGGCATCACGGCGGCACGCAAGATCAATGCGATGGCCGAAGCGTGGTCGGTGCCGGTTATCCCTCACGCGGGGCAGATGCACAACTATCACCTGACGATGTCGAGCACCGCGAGTCCGATGTCGGAGTTCTTCCCTGTGTTCGACGTCGAAGTGGGCAACGAATTGTTCTACTACATCTTCGAAGGCGAGCCGCAACCGGAAAATGGCTATCTGCAACTGTCGGACGACGTGCCGGGCCTGGGCATCCAATTGAGCGACAAGTATCTTGCCGATTTCAACATCGTCGAATGAATCGACAGAGACGAAGGAAAGTGTCGTCACGCAGATGGCGATGGAGCGAGCTAGCTAAGGCGCGTCAGCGTTTCCTGCGCGGCCCGGTCGAAGCACGCACCACCAGCTCGGGCGGCGGCCCGAGCACCATCGACGGCTGCCGCTCCGGCGTCTGGATCAAACGGATCAGACTCTGGATCGACAACTCCGCGACGGCCGCGGTTTGAATCGCGACCGTGGTCAGCGCCGGATGCACCTGATGCGCGAGCTGAATGTCGGTGATGCCGATCACCGACACGTCGCCGGGAACCGAGCGGCCGAGCGTGATCAACGCCTGGATCGCGCCAATCGCGAGCAGGTCGTTGGTCGCGAAGATCGCGCTCAGTTGCGGGCGATTCGCCATCAGCTCCATGCAGGCGGCGAAGCCGGCGTCGATCGAGTCGCGAATTTGCAGCACCGCGGCCGCGTCGGCTTCGAAGCCGGCCGCGCGCATCGCCGCCCGAAAACCGTTCGAGCGCGCGTCCTGCAAACCGCCGCAGCCGTCGCCGATCAGCAAGCCGATCTCGCGATGGCCGAGTCCGAGCAGATGCCGCGCGGCCAATTCGCCCGCGCGCGCGAAGTCGACCGCGATGCACGGTAGCGCGGGCGGCGACTCTGGGTGCTCCCACATCGCAAGCAGAATCGGCGCGCTATGTGTCGCCGATGCGCACAGGTCGTTGATCGTGATGTCCGTGTTCATCACGAGCACGCCGTCGGCGAGCGTGCCGGCGATCTGATTCAGATACGCGCGGCCGATTTCGGCGTCGTCGTCAGTATTGCAAACCATCAGGAAGTGGCCGGTCTTGCGCGCCGCGCGCTCGGCGGCGAGCACGAACTCCGGATAGAACGGGTTCGAGATGTTCGACAGCATCAGTGCGAGCGTCGACGACCGGCCTTCGGCGAGCGCTCGCGCATTAAGGTTCGGCCGATAGCCGAGCTCGGCGATCGCCTGCAGCACGCGCTCAGCCGTTTCAGGGCGGACTTTCTCGCGATTGCGCAGCACGTTGGAGACGGTGGCGGCGGTAACCTGCGCGCGTTTCGCGACTTCGGACAACGTGACCATGTTGGGTTATCCCAGATTTAGGGAGGTCAATTCAAATGTTGCAAACGACCCGCGAGATTGCTAACTTTCCCAAAAACGTAACGGAGACACCTGCCATGACTTTTTCCGTCGAACTCGAATTTAAGCGATTAAATGCCGCCCGCACAAGGCCCGGGCGTTTTATTTCGGCGAAAATTTAAGCGGTTAAATCAAGGCGGAGACAGCATGGCGACGATTCGTTTGAGCGATGTGCAAAAGGCCTACGGCGACCATCCGCCGGTGATCCGGCGCGTGAATCTGGAGATCGCGCAGCATGAGTTCTGCGTGTTCCTGGGCCCGTCGGGCTGCGGCAAGTCAACCTTACTACGGATGATCGCTGGTCTCGAGGACCTCAGCGAAGGCGAGCTGCATATCGGCGGGCGACTCGTCAACGACGTGCCGGCCGCCGAGCGCGGCGTCGCGATGGTGTTCCAAAGCTACGCGTTGTTTCCGCACATGACCGTGTTCGACAACATGGCGTTCGGATTGAAGCTCGCGAAGCAGCCGAAGGACGTGATCGAGCGCAAGGTGCGTGAAGCCGCGCGGATTCTGCAACTGGACAGCCTGCTCGACCGGCATCCCAAAGCGCTGTCGGGCGGCCAGCGGCAGCGCGTCGCGATCGGCCGCGCGATCGTGCGCGAGCCGGGCGTGTTTCTGTTCGACGAGCCGCTGTCGAATCTCGATGCCGCGCTGCGCGGTCAGACGCGCGTCGAGATCGCGCGTCTGCATCAGAGGTTCGCGAACGCGAGCGTGGTGTACGTCACGCACGATCAGGTCGAAGCGATGACGCTCGCCGATCGCATCGTGCTGCTGCATGCGGGCGCGGATGCCGAGCGCTTCGGCAGCATCGCGCAGAGCGGTGCGCCGCTCGAGCTGTATCACCAGCCAAAGTCGCGCTTCGTCGCGGGCTTTATCGGCTCGCCGCGCATGAACTTCATCGATGCAGCGGTCGAATCGATCGAGCCGGGCCGAGTGACGGTGGCGCTGGCGGCGGGCGCGCAAAACCTCGTCGCGGACGTCGATGGAGAACGGCTGCAACGCGGCCAGCCCGTCACGCTCGGCGTGCGCCCGGAGCATCTGCGGCTCGACGGCGATGAACAGTTCATTCAGTGCGCGACCGTGCTGTCGGAGCGGCTCGGCGAGCACAGCTATATCCACGCGGATCATGCAGGCGGCACGCTGATCGCGAAAGCGCCCGGCGATACGCCGCTCGGCGCGGGCGAACGCATCCGCGTTCACGTGCCGCCCGCTGCTTGCCATCTGTTCGACGAACAGGGGCTCGCGCTGCGGCGTAGCACGTTCGAACCGGAACGCGCGGCCGCCTGACCGAATTCCGCCATAGAGCGGGTTACATCGCCGGCCACGCTGCGTAGCCGGTCAACAGGTAGACAAGGAGACATAGATGATTGCTCTTCGCCTTCGCCGTCTTGCCCAGGTATCGATCGCCGCCGCCGTGGTAGCCGGCGCGCTCGGCAGTGCCGTGGTCGACGCGGCTACGCTGAACGTCAACGTATCGGCGCGCGGTAATCAGCGCTCGACCTGGCAGGACGCATTCGATCAGTTCAAGAAAGCCAATCCCGACATCGACCTGAAAATCACCTACGTGACCGAGGAAGCGTACAAGGTGCAGATGGGCGGCTGGCTCGCGACCGATCCGCCCGATGTCGTGTCGTGGCACGACGGCGAGCGGATGGCCTATTACGCGCAACGTGGTCTGCTCGAAGATCTGAGCTCGGACTGGGCGAAGAACGGCTGGTCGCAGCAGTATGCGTCGGTCAAGGACGCATCGACGTACAAGGGCAAGCAGTATGCGGCGCCGCTCGGCTATGACGCGTACGGCTTCTTCTATCGCAAGGATCTGTTCGAGAAGGCCGGCATCAAGAGCGAGCCGAAAACGTGGGACGAACTGCTCGAAGCCAACAGGAAGTTGAAGGCGATCGGTGTCGCGCCGATCGCGGTGGCCGCACGTGATAGCTGGACGCTGGCCGCGTGGTTCGACTATCTGGATCTGCGCATCAACGGCAACGAGTTCCATCAGAAGCTGATGGCCGGCGAAATTCCGTACACCGATCCGCGCGTGAAGAAGGTCTACACGACGTGGAAGACGCTGCTCGACAACAAAGACTTCATCGACAACGCGCTGTCGTACGACGTCGATTCGATCGGCCCGATCCTGAACAACGGCAAGGCCGCGATGATGCTGATGGGCACGTTCTTCTCGGCGAGCTTCCCGCCGTCCGTCAAGGATCAGATCGGCTTCTTCCGCTTTCCGGTGATCGACGCAAACGTGCCGATGGCAGAAGACGGTCCCGTCAACGTGCTGCTGATCCCGGCGAAGGCAAAGAACAAGGCCGACGCGCGCAAGCTGCTCGCGTTCATGGAGACGCCGAAGATCAACGCGGAACTCGCAAAGGGCTGGGGACAGTTGCCGTCGAACAGCCAGGCCGCTCCGCCTGAAGACGCGATCTCGAAGGTCGGCTTCCAGACGCTCGCGAACACGAAGGGCGGCATCGCGCAGTTCTACGATCGCGACATGCAGAAGGAAATGGCAGACGAAGGCATGAAGGCCATGCAGCAGTTCTACAGCGATCCGTCGCAACTCGACAGCGTGCTCGCTCATCTCGAAGCGACCCGCAAGCGCATCTACCAGAAGTAAGTCCCACGGCGCCGGCCGCGTGAGTGCGGCCGGCTTGCGGGCCCCGCTTCTGGGTCAACTCCGCCTTCGATTTCCGACGAGGCCGTTCCATGTCTCATACCGCAGCGCGCCGCTTGCCCGCGGCGCGGCACCGTCGCGTCTCGACGACGCGCCGTCATCAGCATCGCGCAGCGTTTTTCTTTCTGCTGCCCGGCTGTGCGTTGTTCACGCTGTGCGTGATCTATCCGATCATCAGCAGTATTTCACTGAGCTTCTACAACTGGGACGGCATGACGCCGAAGACCTTCGCGGGTCTTGCCAACTACGTCGAGCTGTTCCGGTCCGATACGTTCTACACGGCGCTGAAGAACAACCTGATCTGGCTTGCGCTGTTTCTGCTCGCGCCGCCTCTCGGTCTGTTGTTCGCGCTGTATCTGAACCAGCATGTGCGCGGCATGCGCGTCGTGAAATCGCTGTTTTTCGCGCCGTTTGTGCTGTCGGGCGTAGTAGTTGGCCTTGTGTTCAGCTGGTTCTACGATCCGACGTTCGGGCTGCTGCGCTTGATCGTCGGTCGCGGCATTCCGGTGCTCGGCGATCCGCACACGGTCACGTTCGGCATCATCTTCGCCGCGCTGTGGCCGCAGGCACCGTTCTGCATGATCCTGTATCTGACCGGACTCACCGGCATCAATCCCGAGGTGGTCGAAGCGGCGCGCATGGAAGGCGCAAAAGGGCTGCGACTGTTGTGGCACGTGATCCTGCCGCAACTGCGGCCCGCCACCTTCATGGCGGTGGTGCTGACCGTGATCGGCGCACTGCGCAGCTTCGATCTGATCGCGGTGATGAGCGGCGGCGGTCCGTTCGACAGTTCGACCGTGCTCGCCTATTTCATGTACGACGAGGCGATCAAGTATTACCGCGAAGGCTATTCCGCCGCGATTGCGGTCGTGCTGTTCGCGATCATGCTCGTCTATATCGTGTTCCATTTGCGCCGCATGCTGCGCGAGGAACGCTGATTCTGTGTACGTCAGGAGTACCAGCTCATGTATCCGCTTCCCGTCGAACGCTGGAAACCGCTGAATCGCACGCTTTACAAGGCTTCGCTGCCGCTTGCGCTGTTTATCTGGCTGCTGCCGATGCTCGCCGTTTTGCTGACCTCGATCCGCTCGACGGACGAGTTGTCGCAGGGCGACTACTGGACATGGCCGAAACACTTCGCGCTGCTGGAGAACTACGGCACCGCGCTCACGCAAACGCCGATGCTGCATTACTTCGCCAATAGCGTGCTGATCACGGTGCCTTCGGTGATCGGCGCGATCGTGCTCGCGTCGATGGCGGGTTTCGCGTTGGCGACGTATCGCTTTCCGGGCAACACGGCCGTGCTGTTGGCGTTCGTCGCCGGCAATTTCGTGCCGATCCAGATCCTGATGATTCCAGTGCGCGACATGGCGCTGAAGTTCGGCCTGTTCAACACCGTGTGGGCGCTGGTGATCTTTCATGTGTCGTTCCAGACCGGCTTTTGCACCTTGTTTCTGCGCAATTTCATCAAGCAGCTGCCGTTCGAGATGATCGAGGCCGCGCGCGTCGAAGGGGCGAGCGAGTGGACGATCTATCTGCGCATCGTGCTGCCTTTGATCCGCCCCGCGCTCGCCGCGCTCGCGATCCTCGTGTTCACGTTCGTGTGGAACGACTACTTCTGGGCGCTGTGTCTGACGCAAGGCGACGACGCCGCGCCGATCACAGTCGGCGTCGCCGCGCTGAAAGGGCAATGGACGACCGCGTGGAACCTGGTCGCGGCGGGCTCGGTGCTGGCCGCATTGCCTTCGGTGCTGATGTTCTTCGGAATGCAAAGGCACTTCGTCGCCGGACTCACGTTCGGCGCAAGCAAGGGCTAACCGGCGCTTGAAACACGATTGAAACGACGGCTCGACGTCACCTCACCACGAGACTTTCACATGCAACTTGGTGTCTGCTACTACCCGGAACAATGGCCGCGCGCGATGTGGGCCGACGACGCACAACGTATGGTCGAACTCGGCATCACGCATGCGCGGATCGCCGAATTCGCGTGGAGCCGCATGGAGCCGCGCGCCGGCGAATACGACTGGCAATGGCTCGACGAAGCCCTCGACACGCTGGCCAAAGCGGGCCTGAAACTCGTGCTCGGCACGCCGACCGCTGCGCCGCCGAAGTGGCTCGTCGACGCGTATCCGGACGTGCTGCCGGTGCGCGCGGACGGCACGCGCTGGAATTTCGGCTCGCGGCGTCACTACGATATTTCGAGCGACACGTACCGGCGCGAATGCGTGCGCATCGTCACCGCGATGGCGCAGCGCTACGGACGGCATCCGTCGATCGTCGCGTGGCAGACCGATAACGAACTCGGCTGCCACGATACGGTGCCGAGCTATTCGCCCACGGCATTGCAGCGCTTTCACGCGTGGCTGCAACGGCGCTATGCAACGATCGGCGCGTTGAACGACGCGTGGGGCAACGTGTTCTGGAGCATGGAGTACCCGTCGTTCGACGCGATCGGTCTGCCGACGCTGACACCTACCGACGCCAATCCGATCCATCTGCTCGATTTCCGCCGCTTCATGTCCGACGAGGTCGCGAGCTTCCATCGCGAACAGATCGACGTGTTGCGTGAGCATGCGCCGAACGCGGATCTGCTGCACAACTTCATGGGCTTTTTCACGACCTTCGATCACTATCGCTTCGCCGCCGACAACGCGATCGACATCGCCGCATGGGATAGCTATCCGATCGCGCGCACCGAATCGATCGCATTGCCGGAGGAGCAGAAGGCGCGCTTCGCGCGTACCGGACATCCCGACGTGTCCGCGTTCGATCACGACCGCTACCGCGGCATTGGCGGCGGGCGCTTCTGGGTGATGGAGCAGCAGGCCGGTCCGGTGAACTGGGCGTCGTGGAATCCGGTGCCGGCGTCGGGCATGGTGCGGCTGTGGGCTTACGAGGCGTTCGCGCATGGCGCGGAGCTGGTGTCGTATTTCCGTTGGCGCCAGTGCCCATATGCGCAGGAGCAGATGCATTCCGGGCTCAACCTGCCGAACAACGAACTGTCGCCGGGCGGTCTCGAGGTGCAACGGGCCGCGCGTGAAATCGCGGGCAGTACGGCGCTGTCGACGCTTGCCGCGCCCGCACGAGCGGCCACCGCGCTGGTATTCGACTACGAGACGCAGTGGATGTTCGAAATTCAGCGACATGGCAACGGCTTCGACTATCAGACGCTCGCGTTCGACTACTACGAGTCGCTGCGCGAACTCGGGCTCGATGTCGACATCGTGTCGAGCCGGGCGGATCTTTCAGGCTACCAGCTAGTCGTGGTGCCGAGTCTCGCGGTGGTCGACGCCGCACTCGTCGAGCAGATCGCGCGTTCGAACGCGCAATGGGTGTTCGGCCCGCGCAGCGGCTCGAAAACCGACGCGTTCGCGATTCCGGGCAATCTCCCGCCCGGCGCATTGCAGCGCGTGCTGCCGATCCAGGTGCTCGAAGTCGAAACACTGCGCTCGACGCTCGCGCCCGCGCTGTCGCTCGACGGCACGACGGGTCACGCGCTGCACTGGCGCGAGCATGTGCGCGCCAATGGCGAGACACGCATTGCCGCGCGCTTCGACGATGCGTGGCCCGCGCTGCTGATGCACGGCAACGTGCGCTACGTGGCCGGCTGGCTGTCGCATGAACTGCATCGCACGGTGTTGCGGCAGGCGGCGCGCGACGCGGGACTCGATACGCAGATGCTCGCCGACGGACTGCGGCTGCGCCGCCGTGGCGGCCTGACCTTCGCATTCAATTTCGGCGCGCAACCGGTGCAGGTGCCGGCGCCGCGCCATGCGACGTTCGTGCTCGGCGAGCCGCGCCTGAATACCTGCGACGTTTGCGTGTGGAAAGACACGTGACGTGGTGCGGATGTCACGTCATGTCGGAGAGTCAACCAGGTTCGACAGCATGACGCAGCGCGGCGTCACATTCGACGTGATCCGCCTGTCGTACTACCCGCCGTGGCAGGGCTCGTTCAGCGACCTGCAGGGCAATGTGAGATCTCGCGACGCGCTACGACAAGGACGTGATCGTCGTCGAGACCGCGTATCCGTGGACGACCAGCGACGGCGATCCGGAACCGGACTCGATGACCAACGTCGGCACTGCGCCGTATCCGCAGACGCCCGCCGGCCAGGCGCAGTCCCTCGGCGCGGTGACCGACATCGTGAAGGCGATCCCCGACCGCCACGGCAAGGGCGTGTTCTGGTGGGAGCCGGAGTGGATTCCGACGCCGAACGTCGGCTGGAAAGTTGGCGCCGGCGATCAGTGGGACAACAACACGCTGTTCGATTTCCACGGCAATGCGTTGTCGTCGCTGGAGGCGTTCCGGCGGCGTTAGCGCATCGCGGGCGACACACCGGCATTACTGTGCCGGCGCTGCCTGCCCCTTGTGCTGGTTCACGCACTCCGACGTGATCGCCATGCTCGCCTGATCGGGCGTCATGTGGGGCGCGTCGGGGCGGTAGATCTTTTCGATGATCGCATTGACGGCCGCGCGGTCGGACGGGTCCTTGTAGTAGCGGGCGGCCTGGTCGAGCGCCTGAGCTTTGGTCTTCTTGTGGGCGCGCCACGACGCGACCTGGCCGGCGATATCGCCGAGCGCGAAACATTGATTGCTGACGGTCTGCGCAACGGCCTGAGTGGCCGGCTGCGCGACGCACAGCGCGACGAGCGCGGATACGACAACGCGTTTCATTACCGGAATCCTGAGATGAGACGGCGGCGGCGGGGAAGCGGCGGTGGTCGCCGCGCCGGGCCGCGCGCGGAAAAATTGTTGCGTAGTGTATCGGGAAGTGGCCTGGGGCGCTTTTTGCCGCGGTGGATCACAACGCCGCAGGCGAACGGGCGTGACGTCGTTGCGTCACAACGGCAGCGGCCGATCTTCGAAAATGCTCTTCATGACCAGCGTCGACGACAGTCGCAGCACGCAGGGCAGCGTCAACAGATAGCGGTCGTAAAGCACCTGGAACGCCTTCAGATCGCGGGTGACGACGTGCAGCATGCAATCCGGATCGCCAAACAGGCGCTCCGCCCGGGTGATCTCCGGGATGTCCGACAGCGCGCGTTCGAAAGACTCGATGTTTTGGCTACTGCCTTCCCGTAACGTCGCGAACACGATTGCCGAGAAGTTCAAACCGATCGTTGCCGGATCGATAACCGCGCGATAGCCGCTGATGACCCGGGCTTTCTCCAAAGCCCGCAGGCGCCGCTGGCACGGCGAAAGACTCAGACCGATCCGCTCACTGAGTTCAGTGACGGTGAGTCGTCCATCTTGCTGCAATTCAGCAAGAATCTTGCGGTCAATTTCGTCCATATGAAAAATTCTAGCGCAGACCGCTTTGTGGGGGCAAGAAAGAGGGAGCACCTTCGACAGCCAAAGCCGTAACATTCCCTCCGTCCAAATATGCTCGTCGGGGAGAAGAAGGCTGTGGAAGTGAGCTTGTTGACGGCCTTTTGGCTCGTGTCTTTTTCGTTGGTGCTGGTACCCGGCGCGGACTGGGCGTACGCGATCTCGGCTGGATTGCGCGAGCGGGCGATTGCGCCCGCCATCGCCGGCATGTTGTCCGGCTATCTGGCGATCACCGTGGTGGTGGCGGCCGGTGTCGGCGCGCTGGTCGCCAAGGCGCCAGCGGTGCTGGCCGTGTTGACGTTCGTGGGGGCGGGCTATCTGCTGTGGGTCGGCGGCAATATTCTTGCTCGCCCCGCGGTGCCGACGGTAGCGGCCCAGCGCGCATCCGGCGCGGCGTTGGACTGGTCCATCCGCGGCTTCGCGGTGAGCGGCCTCAATCCGAAAGCGCTGCTGCTGTTTCTCGCGCTGCTGCCGCAATTCACGCGTGCGACCGACGCGTGGTCGATTCCGGTGCAGATCGGCGCGTTGGGCCTGCTGCACATGGCCAATTGCGCGGTGGTTTATTCGGTCGTCGGACTCGGCTCGAAGGTGGTTTTGCGCACGCGTCCGAGCGTCGCGCGCAGGGTTAGCCAGGTTTCGGGCGCGGCGATGGTTCTGATTGCCGTGCTGCTGTGTGTCGAGCAGCTCCTCGCGTTCAAATAGGCGCGAGATTCCATGCGTTCAGCCAAATAAAAAGCCGCCCTGCGAATCGCAGGGCGGCTTCTGGGTCACCACTCGTTCGAACCGTTAACGGTCCGCTAGCGGACACATTTCATTGCACGCTCAATGGCCGAACGATTGCGTCTTCGACGCACCCGCTTCCGACGTATGCGGGCGTGCCGCCTGCTTGATCAGCAGCGCGACGCACGACAGCACACCCGCGGCCGCGATCGTCGTGAAGATGCCGCCGAACGAGAAGTGGCGGCGCGTCAGCTCGGCCACGAGGAACGAGCCCGCGATGCCGCCGAAGCGGCCGACGCCGAGCATCCACGCGACGCCCGTGCCGCGGCCCGCGGTCGGGTAGAACGCGGCGGCGAGCGCCGGCATCGACGATTGCGCGGTGTTCATCAGCACGCCGGCGATGAACACGATCAGCACGAGCGCGCCGACGTTGCCGGCCGCCTGACCGATGAAGTACACGCTAATGGCGGTCAGCGCATAGCAGACCGCGATGACGCGGTTCGCGTTGAAGCGGTCCATCAGCACGCCGGCCAGCACCGCGCCGACGCCGCCGAGCGGGAACAGCGCGGAGATCAGCGTCGCGCGTTGCGGCGTGAGGCCGGCGTCCTTCAGCAGGATCGGCATCCAGTTGATCGACGCGTAGAAGATCACGAGGCCCATGAAGTACGCGAGCCACAGCATCACCGAGCCGACGATGTACGAGCGCGACAGCACGACGCCGAGACCCTTGCCGCCGGTTTGCGGCGCGGTTTCGGTCATCGTGAAGCCGACGGCCTGCACCGCGTCGCCGGAAATGCGAGCAAGCGCCGCGCGAATCCGGTCGGCCGGCTTGTTGTTCGCGACCATGTAGCGGACCGACTCCGGCATCTTGGCGAGTAGCAGCGCCAACAGGAGCAGCGGCGTGACGCCGCCGAGGATCAGCACGCTGCGCCAGCCCAGATGCGGAATCATCCACGCGGCGAGGAAACCGCCGAACGCGGCGCCGAGCGGGAAGCCGCAGAACATCAGGTTGATCACGGTGGCGCGGCGGTTGTCCGGACAGTATTCGCCCATCATCGTGACCGCGTTTGGCATCGCGGCGCCGAGGCCGACGCCGGTGATGAAGCGCAGCACGGTCAGCTGGTCGATGCTGGTCGAGAACGCCGACGCGAGACAGGCAAGGCCGAACAGCAGCACCGAGCCGACCAGCATCGAGCGACGCCCGAGGCGGTCGGATAGCGGGCCCGAGCCGAGCGCGCCGCACGCGAGGCCGAACAGCGCGGCGCTCAGCACCGGCGCGAGCGCGGGCTTCTCGATGCCCCATTCGGTGACCAGCGAAGGCGCGATGAAGCCGATCGCAGCAGTGTCAAAACCGTCCAGCAGGACGATGATGAAGCACATGAAAAAGATCAGCCACTGGAACGGCGAAAACGGATGCTCGTTAATGAAGGTTTGAACGTTCACAGCGGGGCTGCGGTTCATGATGGTCTCCTGACAGCGAAAGGCCCGACACGACGAGCGATTCTTCTCAAACTGTACGCCGTCTGGCAACGGCGCACGCTGCCTGCAGTGGCCGAATTGGCCATGCATCGGCAATGAATCATACCCGGACGGATCGGCTTGACGGAATCGCGCCGGGCGAGGAATGTTGTTCGTATACAGAACGGTGATTCTCTACGCGAACGCGCGCCACTGTAAGGAATGAAATCAATCCGGTCAACGGGGGAATACCCGAGTTTTCGCGCTGTCGATGCGTGGCAGGGCGGTGCGCTGCAAACGCGCCGGAGAAAGGGCCAGGCGCGCCAAGCTCAGCGCGCCGAAACAAGCGGCAAACGGCTTCGAGACACCCGCCGGTCAGCTCGTCACCGCGGGATGAGCCACCGTCCGCTCGATTCGTCCCAGCCGCACGACGGTCACACCGGGGCGCAACTGCCGCAGCGACGGCATCACGAGCATGCAGTTGTCGTAGGGGGTGCGCACCTCTTCGCCGTTGGACCAGCCGATCACGGCGCCTGCCTTGGCGAAAACCTCGAGGCCGGTGTACGCCGCCGCGAAGCTGAAGTCCATGCTGGTCGCGACGACCGGCTGTGTCACGCGCACGATGCTCTGCTCGGGCGGCAACGGCGCGAGCCACCCCGGCGGCAGATCCGTCTCGTCCATCACGCCGGCCAGCAACAGGAAACGCGCGGTCGCGTCGCGTGCGACCGCCACCGCACTGCGCTCCCAATGCTGGCCGCATTCGATCAGCAACGCGTTCTTCGGGCTCGCGGCATCGCCGAACCCTTCGTAGTCGCGCATGCGGCGGCCTTCGGGATGCCCTTCGTCGCAGATCACCGTGGCGGGCGTACCGAGCCGCACCGCGAGGTCGATGCCTTTTTGCAGCGGTCCCGCGACGATCAGCGGCTTGCACCGCTCGTGCATCGAATGCAGGTCGAGCAGCGCGTCGACCGTGTCGATCACCGGGCGCATCGCACGCGCGCGCTTAAGTTCGCTCGACGTGCGCGATCTGTCGTCGAGCACCGCCGCCGTCCACACGCGGTTCAAGTCCTGATCGACGAAGCGCGCGGCGTCGGGATTCGCGGGATCGAAACGCCGGTACGCGGCGACGTTCGCGAACGACAGCGTGAGCTGCCCGCGTCGCGGCCGCAGCGCGCGGCGCAGCAACTCATCGACGACGATCGCGCCGCACACTTCGTTGCCATGTGTAAGCGCGTTGATCATCACGTGCGGCCCGGGCACGCCCGAATCGAACGTGTGAACGTATGCGATGCCCGACGACGACTGCTCGTGCTGCGCAATATCGGGGAATTCGACTTCGATCGGATAGGCTTCTCGGCTCATAGCGGCGTCCCGGGTGAATGGCATGGGTAATCTTTCCGTAAGACGTCGCTATGTTCGGCGCCTTGCGCAAAAGACAGTAAATGTTCTTCCGATATGTGCTCACCGTATCCCGCGACATCGACAAAATCGTGAACAGATATCAATGAGGTGTGGATACGATGCGCATTTTCAGCGTGTGCGTTCGCGCATCGCCCAATACCGGTTGCCGAGAAAGCCCGCGATCCCGTAGACGGGAATGCCGCACAGTTGCGCGAGGTAGGGCGCGTGCCGTCTTTGCTTCATATCACGCGAGTTTCGCAGCAATCGCCTTGCCGACTTCGCTCGTGCTTGCGTTGCCGCCGAGATCGCCGGTGTGCGGACCCTCGATCAGCGTCGCCTCGATCGCTGTCAGGATCGCGTCGTGCGCCTCGCGTTCCTTGCCGCTCGAATGACCGAGGAAGTCGAGCATCATCGCGGCCGACCAGATCATCGCGATCGGATTCGCGATGTGCTTGCCGGCGATGTCGGGTGCCGACCCGTGCACCGGCTCGAACAGCGACGGAAACTTGCGGTCCGGATTCAGGTTGCCCGATGGCGCGAGGCCGATCGTACCCGTGCACGCGGGGCCGAGATCGGACAGGATGTCGCCGAACAGATTGGTCGCGACGACCACGTCGAAACGGTCCGGGTTCAGCACGAAGCGCGCGCACAGGATGTCGATGTGCTGCTTGTCCCACGTGACGTCCGGATACTGCGCGGCGATGCCGGCCGCGCATTTGTCCCACCACGGCATGCTGATCGCGATGCCGTTGCTCTTCGTCGCGACGGTGATTTTCTTGCGCGCGCGGCGCTGCGCGAGATCGAACGCGAACTTCAGCACGCGCTCGCTGCCGTGCCGTGTGAACACCGACTCCTGCAGCACGAACTCGCGCTCGGTGCCTTCGAACATCACGCCGCCCACCGACGAATACTCGCCCTCGGTATTCTCGCGCACGATCCAGAAGTCGATGTCGCCGGCCTTGCGTCCCGCGAGCGGCGACGGCACGCCTGCAAATAGGCGCGCCGGACGCAGATTCACGTACTGGTCGAACTCTCGGCGAAACTTCAGCAGTGACCCCCACAGCGAGATGTGATCGGGCACGGTGTCGGGCCAACCGACCGCGCCGAACAGGATCGCATCGGCCGATTGAAGTTGCGCTTTCCAGTCGTCCGGCATCATCTTGCCGTGCTTCGCGTAGTAGTCGCAGCTCGCCCACTCGATGTGCTGATACTCGAGTTCGATACCGAAGCGTTGCGTTGCGACCTCGAGTACGCGCAGCGCTTCGGGCATCACCTCGACGCCGATGCCGTCGCCGGGGATGACGGCAATCCGGTATTTGTTCGACATGCTGGGCTCCTCCTTGGGGAATGGATTGGGGATTCGGTGACGGATATTTTATTCGTGGCGCGTTCGTTCGTGCGGTTTGTCGTTCCGGCGGAGGCGGGGATGGATGTGCATATTGATCCGATGACTTGAGAATCTGCGCGACGAGGAAGGCGCGGCACGCATCTCATGCGAGGCTGAAGGAGGGGTTTTTTGGGATGTGTCTTGTTGCACAATCGGGCCTCCTTCATTGGCTGTGAGGTACGATGACTTCACTTTCCCTCGGTTCTTTCCATGAGGTCCGTGAAAGGCGGCACGGACATTTCTTCTCGATCAGTCTTTACAGATCGTTCAACCTTCACCTCGAATCTAACTGGTTGTTTGACGTTGACCGGTGGTTCCATTTTGCATTGCCGGCGAGCGTACCCCGCGAGTCGCACGATGACATCGTGCAGGGCATGGAGGAAGCGCGCGCAGCGTGGCTGCGATATAGCCCATCCATGCTGCTGTCGCACCAGTCGTACGAGTTGCGCGATATGCTCGGCCGGAGTCACAACCGCTTTCATATGTACAGGATGAAAGACGATGAGGTTGCCAAAGCCCTGTACAACGAGGTGAAGGGCGGTAGTCTGATCTTTGTCCCTGAGCGGGACGAGATGCGAAAGTGCGTGCAGGCGATACGGGAGCAGCGGGAGATGGCGTCCCGGGCGGGCCCCGTGCGCGAGCAGCAATCGAGCGACGTGGACATGCTAAGGTCGATCTACGGGAACCGCCCGCGCGTGCCGCAGAATCTTGGCAACGCAAAGCCGTTTGAGTACACACCGGACGCGTTAAGCGACGATGTGCAGACCATTGCGGCGCGCGGCGTCAGTGAGGCCCACGAGGCTGAATGTTATGCACTCTATGATCGGGACATCGAGCAATGCAATGTCGCGCGGGCGATATATCAGGATCCGCGCACATACGCCCTATGCACCCAGCGCGCTTTTTTCAATTATCAAAGCTGTCGAGGATACTGAGATGTCGAAGCCCCCACGCGCAACTATCATTTTCTACGACGAACAAACACAGCAATTGAAAATGTGTACGGTATTCAGGAGAGAAGTGCAGACCGTCATTGACCGTGAAATAGCCAGAAGCGGCGGTATGACCATTCCGCCCGGAGCAGAGGAGTATGGGACGGAGCCAATCGGGGATGAAGACGCCCGTAAGCTTGGTGCGATGGCAATACTCATGCAGGCAGGGGTACATGTAGAACTTCGTGAGCGACTCCAAATCACGACCGCAGAGCCAATCAATTGGGATAAGCAGAAGCCATCTGCAGACTAGTGCTACCAACGCAAACGCAAATCAGAACGATCCGATGCACAATGCGGCGCCGGTCCGTATGTTGATCGGCCAGTTGCTTCGATGACTGGCTGTTCTAGCTAGTGCTATGGCCATTGCCGCCTCCTTTGAGGCGGATTTTTTGGGATGGTGTCTTGTTGCACAATTGGGCCTTCTTCATTGGCTGTGAGGCACGATGACTTCACTTGCCCTCACTTGGACTGAACAAGGATCAGACTCGCCGCCTTCGTTGCGATATCCAGAACGACGATCTTGAGTAACACGGCATGATGGAGCGCGCCCTATACTTGTTTGGAGACAAATCGGAATGATCGATACGAAAGAGCAGGTAGCTCGTCACCTTTCCACTTTGATCGGGCTTGACGTTAGCGGAGTGGCGCATGCGGCTGACATGCTCACGCTACAGTTCGGACCGCTTCGGGAAGTAAAGACCAATAGAGGCACCATCAAGCATCTGGGCGATTGGGCGCTACATATTCAGTGTGACTGGCGCATCGAGCAAGGAAGCGCGATCGTTGCGTCTTACTCGGACTTTGCAGCATCTGAAGAGAGTACGAGAATAACAACACAACGAATTCGCGATCTCCTTGTGACTCAAGGCCCAACGGCTGTTTTGGATATCGAGGCGGGCGAAGGCGGTAATGCCGTCATTTGGCAGGCGGGAGGTATGCGTCTAGTAATTCTTGCGGATGCAATACCTGACGATGAGGACTGGCGCCTATTCTCCTCGAATCCCGATGCGAAGCACTTTGTGATCGAAGGCGGCAAGGTCGATCCCGGGTCCTTGTATTGACTGTGCACCAAAAAGCAATACCATCTTTTCGGGCTGCCAACGGCCTCGGTGCGACGTTTTCAATTCGCGACCCAAAGGGGTCTCGGCCCAGCATGACGTCCGCCGTTCCAAACTTCGCCGCAAACACCTACCGCCCCGCATTCAACTTGCGCCACAACGTCGTCTTGCTGATGCCCAACGCGGCGCAAGCCGCATCGCGATCGCCTTCGTGAGACGCGAGCACCGCGCGGATTTCATCGGCCTCGACATGACGGCTGCGCTCTCGCAGCGTCAGCGCCGCCGGCTTCGTGCGCGCGATGGGCTCGACGACTTCCGGCGCGATCACGCGCAGCATGTCGCGCGTGACGAGCGCCGCGCTGGCATCCGTGCCCGCGTCGCTATCGGCGAGTTCAACCACGATCCGCTCGATCACATTCTGCAACTCGCGCACATTACCCGGCCACGCATAGCGCCGCAGCGCCGCACCCAACCCCTCGAGCATGCGCGCGGCGGTCTGCGCGTCGGGCACGCGCGCGGCCAGCCTCGGCTCGCGCGCGGCCGCCTGGCGCAACAGTTCGGCGGCGAGCGGCAGCAAGTCGTTCGGCCGCTCGCGCAGCGGCGGTAGCGCGATGCTGAGGATGTTGAGCCGGTAGTACAGATCGGCGCGGAAACTGCCGGCCGCGACGGCGTCGGTCAGCGCGCGATGCGTCGCCGCGACCACGCGGATATCGACGCGCATTGGCTCCGTCGACCCGAGCCGCACGACCTCGCGCTCCTGCAACACGCGCAACAGGCGGCTCTGCAACGGCAACGGCATCTCGCCGATCTCGTCGAGAAACAGCGTGCCGCGATGCGCGACCTCGATCAGCCCCGCCTTGCCGCCCCGGCGCGCGCCGGTGAACGCACCTTCCTCGTAGCCGAACAGCTCGCTTTCGAGCAGCGCCTCCGGAAACGCGCCGCAATTGATCGCGACGAACGCGAAGTCGCGCCGTACGCTCAACTGATGCATGCTCTGCGCGACCATCTCCTTGCCGGTGCCGCTCTCGCCGAGAATCAGCACGGTCGCGTCCGACCTCGCATAACGCGCGACCAGCGCGCGCACCCGTTCGATCGATTCCGACGCGCCGACGATATCGTCGAGCCGGTAGCGCGCGGTGAACTGCTGCACACGTTGCCGCGCGCGCAACGTGCGATCGAGCCGCTCGACCGCGCGCGATTCCTGAAACGTCAGCACGGTGCCCGGCGCCGCGCCGCTGCTCGCGAGCGGCCCGCGATGCACGACATAGCTCGCGCCGCGTACCGTGCAGAAGCTGTCGCCCTCCGCGTCGGGCAGACTGCCCGCAAGGTCGGGCGCGAGTTCGAGCAGCGCGCGGCCGACGGCCTTCGCGGCATCGATGCCGAGCACGCTCGCGAGACGCTGGTTCATCAGTTCGACGCGGCCTTGCGCATCGAGCGCGACCACACCGTCGCGCAGATGCTGCAGCAACGTGTCGAGCCGCTGACGTCGCACGGTTTCGCGGCGCGTCGCCTGCGCGACTTCGAGCGCGGTGTCGAAGCCGGCCCGTACCGACGCGCGCGAATAAAGAAACACCGCGTCCATGCCCGCGTTGGCGGCGAGATCGGTGACCATGCCCGGGCCGACCACGACGTCGATGCCGCGATCGCTGAGATCGAGCACGACGCTCTCGGCGTCCTGCGCGGACTGATACGACGCGAACGTGACGTCGAGCGCGTACGCGGCGGTGAAACGGCGGACTTCGTCGGGGGTGTCGCCGTGCGTGACGAGCGCGACGCGCGCGCCTTCGCGACGCGCGCGGGCGAGCGCATGCATCACGTCGTAGCCGGTCGGACTGATGCGCACGACCGGCACCGACACGCGCGTCTTCAGATATGCGCCATTCGAGCCGCCCGCTAGCACGACATCGGGCCGCGCGGCGCCCGCGCCTTCGATTTCCCGCACCGCGTCTTCGAACGCGTGCGACACGATGCGAACATCCGCGCGATCCACATATTCGCCGGCGATGTCGAAGAACAGATCGCGCAGGCGGCTGATGCTGAGCGCCCAGACGCGCGGACGCTGTGGCGGTTCGTAAAGAGAGGTGCTCAAGGTGGGCGACTCGCGACGGCGGGTTGGTTCGGAGACTCCATTATGCGAGCATTCGTTCCCAATTTGAAATTCGCAGTTTCATTAATGAAATCGAGTGTGTGGCGAGGCCGCCTGATTGGTTCGCCACACTTGCGTCAAATCAGGCACTTAGCAGGCGGCGTGCGGCCTGGCCCGTTCCTTGCGTTCTAGGCAGCCCAGTCAAGGCAATGCCCCAAATTCCAATCCTTTCCCGGAGACAATCCAAATGAGTGAAGCAGACAACAGCACGCCGAACACAGGCGCTTTCAAGCCGAAAAAATCCGTCGCGCTGTCGGGCGTGACCGCGGGCAACACCGCGCTGTGCACGGTCGGCAAGACCGGCAACGATCTGCACTATCGCGGCTACGACATTCTCGACATCGCCGAGGCGTGCGAATTCGAAGAGATCGCTTACCTGCTGGTCCACGGCAAGCTGCCGACCCAGTCCGAACTGACCGCCTACAAGACGAAGCTGAAGTCGATGCGCGGCCTGCCCGCCAACGTGAAGGCCGCGCTCGAATGGATTCCGGCCGCCGCGCATCCGATGGACGTGATGCGCACCGGCGTGTCGGTGCTCGGCACGGTGCTGCCGGAGAAGGACGATCACAACCTGCCCGGCGCGCGCGACATCGCCGACAAGCTGATGGCCTCGCTCGGCTCGATGTTGCTGTACTGGTATCACTACTCGCACAACGGCAAGCGCATCGAGGTCGAAACCGACGACGATTCGATCGGCGGCCATTTCCTGCATCTGCTGCATGGCGTCGAGCCGTCGAAGGCGTGGGTCGATGCGATGCACGTGTCGCTGAACCTGTACGCGGAGCACGAGTTCAATGCGTCGACGTTCACGGGCCGCGTGATCGCGGGCACGGGCTCGGACATCTATTCGGCGATCACCGGCGCGATCGGCGCGCTGCGCGGCCCGAAGCACGGCGGTGCCAACGAAGCCGCGTTCGACATCCAGTCGCGCTACCAGACGCCCGACGAAGCGGAAGCCGACATCCGCCGCCGCGTCGAGAACAAGGAAGTCGTGATCGGCTTCGGCCATCCGGTGTACACGATCTCGGACCCGCGCAACAAGGTCATCAAGGACGTCGCGAAGAAGCTCTCGAAGGAAGCGGGCAACATGAAGCTGTTCTCGATCGCCGAGCGCCTCGAATCGGTGATGTGGGAAGCGAAGAAGATGTTCCCGAACCTCGACTGGTTCAGCGCGGTGTCGTACCACATGATGGGCGTGCCGACCGCGATGTTCACGCCGCTGTTCGTGATCTCGCGTACGGCCGGCTGGAGCGCGCACATCATCGAGCAGCGCGTCGACAACAAGATCATCCGGCCGAGCGCGAACTACACCGGACCGGACGACCTGCCGTTCGTGCCGCTGGCGAAGCGCGTTTGACGTGAGCCTCGGAGCGGCACGCATCGCGCGGCCGCTCCGCTGGAAGCATCGAACAATCGCAAATCAGCAACCCGTCAGCAGCGAGCTAAACTACCTGCACTGCCCGTCCGGCCGCGCGAGCGACGCGCTCCCGGAGGCCGCCGGCACACCGTCCGGCAGCCGATAACCGTCCTGTCCCTACGTCATGAATACTGCCAACCGCAAACGCCTTCCGGGCACCGAACTCGACTTCTTCGATACGCGTGCCGCGGTCGACGCGATCGAACCCGGCGCCTACGACAAGCTGCCCTACACGTCGCGTGTGCTCGCCGAAAACCTGGTGCGCCGCTGCGATCCGGTGACGCTGACCGCTTCGCTGAAACAGATCATCGAACGCAAACGCGAGCTCGATTTTCCGTGGTTCCCGGCGCGCGTCGTGTGCCACGACATTCTGGGCCAGACCGCGCTCGTCGATCTGGCGGGTCTGCGCGATGCGATCGCCGCGCAAGGCGGTGATCCGTCGCTCGTGAATCCGGTGGTGCCGACGCAGCTGGTCGTCGATCACTCGCTCGCCGTCGAGTGCGGCGGTTTCGATCCGGACGCGTTCGCGAAGAATCGCGCGATCGAAGACCGCCGCAACGAAGACCGCTTCGACTTCATCAACTGGACCAAGCGCGCGTTCCGCAACGTCGATGTGATTCCGCCGGGCAACGGCATCCTGCATCAGATCAACCTCGAACGGATGAGCCCGGTCGTGCAGGTGAAGGACGGCGTCGCGTTTCCCGACACGCTGGTCGGCACCGACTCGCATACGCCGATGGTCGATGCGCTCGGCGTGATCGCGATCGGCGTCGGCGGCCTCGAAGCGGAGAGCGTGATGCTCGGCCGTGCGTCGTACATGCGGCTGCCCGATATCGTCGGCGTGGAGCTGAGCGGCAAGCCGGGCGAGGGCATCACCGCGACCGACGTGGTGCTTTCGTTGACCGAATTCCTGCGCAAGCAGAAGGTGGTCGGCGCGTACCTGGAGTTCTATGGCGAAGGCGCGGCGAACCTGACGCTGGGCGATCGCGCGACGATCGCGAACATGGCGCCCGAGTTCGGCGCGACCGCCGCGATGTTCTACATCGACGAGCAGACCATTCGCTATCTGAAGCTGACCGGCCGCGACGACGAACTCGTCAAACTCGTCGAAACGTACGCGAAACACACCGGCTTGTGGGCCGATACGCTGAAGCATGCCGAGTACGAGCGCGTGCTGAAGTTCGATCTGTCGACCGTGGTGCGCACGCTCGCGGGGCCGTCGAATCCGCATCGCCGCTTGCCGGTGTCGGAGCTGGCCGCGCGCGGCGTCAGCGGCAAGGTCGAGAACGAGCCCGGTCTGATGCCGGACGGCGCGGTGATCATCGCCGCGATTACGAGCTGCACCAACACGAACAATCCGCGCAACATGATCGCCGCGGGCCTCGTCGCCCGCAATGCGAACCGGCGCGGACTCGTGCGCAAGCCGTGGGTCAAGAGCTCGCTCGCGCCGGGCTCGAAGGCGGTCACGCTGTATCTGGAAGAGGCAGGGCTGCTGCCGGAACTCGAACAACTCGGCTTCGGCGTGGTCGCGTATGCGTGCACGTCGTGCAACGGCATGTCCGGCGCGTTGGACCCGGTGATCCAGAAGGAAGTGATCGAGCGCGATCTGTATGCGACCGCCGTGCTGTCGGGCAACCGCAACTTCGACGGCCGCATCCATCCGTATGCGAAGCAGGCGTTTCTCGCGTCGCCGCCGCTGGTGGTCGCTTATGCGATCGCGGGCACGATCCGCTTCGACATCGAAAAGGACGTGCTCGGCGTCGATGCGGACGGTCATGCGGTCACGCTGAAAGATTTGTGGCCGGCGGATGCGGAGATCGATGCGATCGTCGCGGCGAGCGTGAAGCCGGAGCAATTCCGCAAGGTGTATGAACCGATGTTCGCGCTGTCCGCCGACACCGGCGCGAAGGCCGACCCGCTGTACGACTGGCGCGCGCACAGCACTTACATTCGACGTCCGCCGTACTGGGAAGGCGCGCTCGCCGGCGAGCGCACACTCAAGGGCATGCGCGCGTTGGCCGTGCTCGGCGACAACATCACGACGGACCACCTGTCGCCGTCGAACGCGATTCTGCCCGACAGCGCGGCCGGCGAGTACCTGACGAAGATGGGCCTGCCCGAAGAGGACTTCAACTCGTACGCGACGCACCGCGGCGATCACCTGACCGCGCAGCGCGCGACCTTCGCGAACCCGACGCTGAAGAACGAGATGGTGATCGAGAACGGCCAGGTGAAGACCGGTTCGCTCGCGCGCATCGAGCCCGAGGGCAGGGTCACGCGCATGTGGGAAGCGATCGAAACGTATATGGAGCGCAAGCAGCCGCTGATCGTGATCGCGGGCGCCGACTACGGCCAGGGTTCGTCGCGCGACTGGGCCGCGAAGGGCGTGCGGCTGGCGGGCACCGAAGCGATCGTCGCGGAAGGCTTCGAGCGGATTCACCGCACGAACCTGGTCGGCATGGGCGTGTTGCCGCTCGAATTCAAGCCGGGTGTGAATCGCCTGACGCTCGGCATCGACGGCACCGAGACGTTCGACGTAATCGGCGAGCGCAAGCCGCGCGCCGATCTGACGCTGGTGATTCATCGCCGCAACGGCGAGCGTGTCGAAGTGCCGGTGACGTGCCGGCTCGATACGGCCGAAGAAGTGTCGATCTACGAAGCCGGCGGCGTGCTGCAGCGTTTCGCGCAGGACTTTCTCGAGTCGGCCAGGGCGGCGGCTTGATGGTTTGAAGCGAGTTTTGCACTGAACGTCACAGCAGAAGAGGGCGATGCGGCTCGATACGCCGCATCGCCCTTCCTCATCAAAGAACAGGTCACATCAGGACACTTTCATGCACTCACCACAGATCAGGATTCCGGCCACCTACATGCGCGGCGGCACCAGCAAGGGCGTGTTTTTCCGTCTGCAGGATCTGCCTGAGGCCGCGCAACGGCCGGGCGCCGCGCGCGACGCGCTGCTGATGCGCGTGATCGGCAGTCCCGATCCGTACGGCAAGCAGATCGACGGCATGGGCGGCGCGACGTCGAGCACCAGCAAGACCGTGATCATCTCGCGCAGCAGCCGGCCCGATCACGACGTCGACTATCTGTTCGGTCAGGTGTCGATCGACAAGGCGTTCGTCGACTGGAGTGGCAATTGTGGCAACCTTTCGGCCGCGGTGGGACCGTTCGCGATCAGCGCGGGCCTCGTCGATGCGAGCCGCGTGCCGCGTGACGGCGTCGCGATCGTGCGGATCTGGCAGGCCAATATCGGCAAGACGATCATCGCGCACGTGCCGATGACCAATGGCGCGGTGCAGGAAACCGGCGACTTCGAGCTCGACGGTGTGACCTTCCCGGCCGCGGAAGTGCCGCTCGAATTCATCGACCCGGCCGCCGACGAAGAAGGCGCGGGCGGCGCGATGTTCCCGACCGGCAACCTCGTCGACGACCTGGAAGTGCCCGGCGTCGGCACGCTGAAGGCGACGATGATCAACGCGGGCATCCCGACGATTTTCGTCGACGCCGAAGCGATCGGCTACAAGGGCACCGAGTTGCAGGACGCGATCAATAGCGATGCGAAGGCCCTCGCGATGTTCGAGACGATCCGCGCGCACGGCGCGCTGCGCATGGGGCTCATCAAGAATCTCGACGAGATCGCGACGCGCCAGCACACGCCGAAGATCGCGTTCGTCGCTAAGCCGGTCGACTACGTGGCGTCGAGCGGCAAGCCGGTGCGCGCGGGCGACGTCGATCTGCTGGTGCGCGCGATGTCGATGGGCAAGCTGCATCACGCGATGATGGGCACGGCGGCGGTCGCGATCGGCACTGCGGCGGCGATCGCCGGCACGCTCGTCAATCAGGCGGCGGGCGGCGGCGAGCGCGAGTCGGTGCGCTTCGGGCATCCGTCGGGCACGTTGCGCGTCGGCGCGCAGGCGAGCCTGAAGGACGGCGAGTGGGTCGTCACGAAGGCGATGATGAGCCGCAGCGCGCGCGTGTTGATGGAGGGTTGGGTGCGGGTGCCGCAGCAGGGCTGAGGTGGCGCCTGCGACTCGTGCGTGTGAGTTGCGCACGTCAGCCGTTCAACAGGCCAACCGCGACAGCGGCGTGACGTGGACACGGCTCGTGTTCCGCGAACGCCCCGATCCAGGCGCGCCGCAGCCGTCGCATCCGCCGCTGTGAACCGACGCGTCATCTACAATGGCCGCTCGAGACGGCCGCTCCCATAACGACTCCCAGCGGCCGGCTCAGACCCGACGCAGAGGAGGCACGATGCAGAACAGGCTGGACGCCGACGCAACGAATTCCGCCGGCGCGGCGCGCGACAACGCGCGTGCCAAACGCGCGGTGCTCGTGATCGCGATTGCCCAATTGCTCGGCACCTCCTTGTGGTTCAGCGCGAACGGCGCGATGCGCGATTTGCAGATCGCGTGGCAACTGAGCGCGTCCGGGATCGGCTGGCTGACGAATGCGGTGCAGGCCGGCTTTATCGTCGGGACCTTGCTGTCGGCGACCACCGGACTCGCGGATCGCCTGTCGGCGAGCAAGGTGTTCGCCGTCTGCGGCGTGCTCGGTGCGACCTTGAATGCGCTGTTCGCGCTGTGCAGCAGCGGGCTCGCGTCGGCGCTCGTGTTTCGCTTCGGCGTGGGCGTCGCGCTCGCGGGCATCTATCCGCTTGGCATGAAACTGCTCGTGACGTGGGACCCGCGTCGCGCCGCGCAGACCCTCGCGTTGCTCGTCGCGATGCTGACGCTCGGCACGGCGTCGGTGCATGCGATTCGCGCGTTGCTGTCGGGCGTGCCGTGGCAAACCGTGGTGCTCACCTCGTCGGGGCTCGCGGTGATCGGCGCGCTGCTGGTGTTCGTGCTCGGCGAGGGACCGCACGCGCGGCGCGCGGGCAACCGGCGCTTCGGTCTGTCGGCGGGCGTCGGACAGGTCGTGCGCATCAGCGAGTTTCGCTCGGCCGCGCTCGGCTACTTCGGTCACATGTGGGAGTTGTACGCGTTCTGGACGCTGACGCCGCTGCTCGTGCAGCGCGCGTTCGCGAGCGGCGCGCCGGCAGCACCGGGCACTGTTGCATTGTGGTCGTTCCTGATCATCGCAATTGGCGCGCTCGGCTGCCTGTTCGGCGGCAGGCTCAGCCAGGCGGTCGGCAGCGCGCGCACCGCCGCGCTTGCACTGTCGATGTCGGGCACGCTGTGCGCGATTTATCCGCTGACCACCGGGCTCGGCACCGCCGCGCAGCTTGCGCTGCTACTCGTGTGGGGCATCAGCGTGATCGCCGATTCGCCGCAGTTTTCTGCGCTGTCCGTGAAGGCCTGTCCCGCCGACAAGATCGGCGGCGCGCTGACGCTGCAGAACAGCTTCGGCTTTTTCCTGTCCGCATGCTCGATCCTGTGGTCGACGAGCGTGTTTCACGCGCTCGATGTGCGCGTCGCGTGGCTGCTGCTGCCGGGGCCGATCATCGGTCTGATCGCGATGTCGCCGCTGCTGCGCAAGCACCCACGCTGGTGACGCTGGCGGCGCGTTACTTGCCGCCGTGCTTTTCCTGCCAGCGCCGCATGAACGCGATCTCGTCATGCTGCGCCTTGATGATGTTGCGCGCGAGTTTCTTGATCTCGGGGTCCTTGCCGTATTTCAACTCCGCCTGCGCCATCTCGATCGCGCCCTGGTGATGCGGAATCATGTGCGCGACGAAATCCCGATCCGCGTCGCCGGTGTATTCGGGGGCGCTCATGTCATGCATCATGCGATCATCGGCGGCCTTGAAGGCTTGCGTCGATGCGTCCGCGTCCGCATGCGCCGAATCCTGCATATTCATGCCGGGCATGCCCTGATGTTGCGCGTGAGCGGGCAGAGCCGCCGCCGCGAATGCCAAACCGCCGAACACACAGAGAGCGCGCGCCGCGCGAAGGTTTTTCATATTCGATTTCCGTTGTTGAAGAGAGTGGCGACGTGATCCGCGCGATTCTAACGGTCACCTCGGACATCGTGGAGCTTCCCACCGTGGTAAGGTCAAGCGAAGGCAAAGCAATGCACGCCTATAATGAAATGCCACCGGATCACCAATCCAGCATCATTGGCAGCATCACTCACTCGACGAGGCTGACCGTATGTACATCGCGATGAACCGCTTCAAAGTGGCGCCGGGCTCCGAGGACGCCTTCGAGCATCTGTGGACCACGCGCGACACCCATCTGAAAGAGGTGCCGGGCTTCGTGGAATTCCATTTGCTGAAGGGACCGCGCAAGGACGATCACGTGCTCTATTCGAGCCATACGATCTGGCGCGACCAGGCATCGTTCGAGGCATGGACCCGGTCCGACGCGTTTCGCGCCGCGCATCGCAGTGCCGGTAACGAAAGCCGCGTACTGTATCTCGGCCACCCGGAATTCGAAGGCTTCGAGGTCATCCAGACCGTCAAATAGCGCAGCGCTCGCGCGGACATGGTGCATGCGCGTCCGACACCTATCACGCATCACTCATCGAGGAACGAAAAACATGAAAGCCGTCAGAATCGGTTCGCCCGCCACCGTCGATAGCCTGCAGGTCGTCGATCTGCCCGATCCCGGTCAGCCCGGGGCCGGGCAGATTCGCGTGCGCATTCGCGCGAGCTCGTTGAACTACCACGACTACGGCGTCGTCTGCGGCAATCTGCAGGCCGAGGCGGGCCGCATTCCGATGGCCGATGGCGCGGGCGTCGTCGAAGCGGTCGGCGCGGGCGTGCGCGAATTCAAGCCCGGCGATCATGTCGTGTCGTGCTTCTTCCCGCACTGGGAAAACGGCTCGCCCGCACTCGGCGATTTTTCGACGACCCCCGGCGACGGCGTCGACGGTTACGCGCGCGAAGTCGTCGTGCTGCCGAGCCACTACTTCACGCACGCGCCGGCCGGCTATAGCCACGCCGAAGCGGCGACGCTGACCACGGCGGGGCTGACCGCGTGGCGCGCGCTGGTCGTCGATGGTCAGTTGAAGGCGGGCAGCAGTGTGCTGGTGCTCGGCACCGGCGGCGTGTCGATCTTCGGCTTGCAGATGGCGAAGGCGATGGGAGCTTCGGTGATTGCGACGTCGTCGTCGAATGCGAAGCTCGCGAAGCTGCGCGAACTCGGTGCCGATCATACGATCAACTATCGCGACAATGCCGAGTGGGGCAAAGAAGTGCGTCACATCACCAACGGGCACGGCGTCGATCACGTGATCGAAGTGGGCGGTCCAGGCACGCTGCCGCAGTCGATCACCGCATGCCGCATCGGTGGGCATATCGCGCTGATCGGCGTGCTGACCGGCCGCTCGGGCCCGGTGCCGACCGCGCATCTGATGGTGCGGCAACAGCGTCTGCAAGGGCTGATCGTCGGCAGCCGGCAGGATCAGATCGACATGGTGCGCGCGCTGGAGACGACCGGCATCAAGCCGGTGATCGACAGCACCTTCGAGCTGGACAAGCTCGCCGACGCGTTCCGGCACGAGGCATCGGGTGCGCACTTCGGCAAGATTTGCGTGGCGATCTGAGAATGGAATGCTCGCGCGCGGCCCGGCATGGCGCGCGCGAGCGTTCTAGCTCAAGAGTGCCTCGCGAGGTCCGCGAAACAGACACGCGTCGCCTCGCAGGCCTGCGTGAACCCTTCGTCGTAACTCGTGAAAAACACCGTGCGCGTCGTGCCGAGCGTTCTGAACAGCTCCGCGAGCACCGTGCGCGCGGACGCGTCGAGTCCGCCGGCAGGTTCGTCGGCGATCAGCACTCGGGTGTCGCCGAGCGCGGCCGCCGTCAGAAACACTTTTTTGCGGCTGCCATACGACATCTGCTCGAAGCGTTTGTCCAGATGCGGCGCGAGGCCGAAGCGTTCGGCGAGCGCGAGCACGTCGTCGGTCAGCACGGTGTGTCGCGCCGACGCGATCTGCCGCAGATAATCACGGCCGGTCTGATCGGGCCAGCTCATGCTGTCTTCCGGCACGTACGTGAGCAGCGCTTGCGCGGCATGCTGCGCGGTACGCAGCGAATGGCCGCCGAGCCATACGTCGCCGCTATCGGCTTCGAGCGCGCCGGCGAGGATGGCGAGCAACGTCGATTTGCCGCTGCCGGATTCATCGTTTAACGCGACGCAGCCGGACGTCGTGTCGAAGTGCAGTCCTTCGAACAGGACCCGGCCGCTGTAGCGCTTGCTGAGGTTGTCGAATCGAAGCATGGGTTGGCGCGCAAAGGGCGATGTGAACCGCGGCGCAGGATTGCGCCGCATTTCGTGCGGGTAATTTCGCGCCAGTGTAGCAGCGTGCACCTGCTTCTTTTGCGCCGTTACGCAGCCGGCGATGTCTCCAGCAAGAACTCCACCATCCGATCGCATACGCGTTCGAACATCTGTGTGCCCGTCACGGTCGGGCAGCCGCGCGCCCGTGCCGCTTCGATCAGCGGCGTGAGCGGCGGTTTCGTTACGACATCGCCGACGAAAGTCGTGGCTGGCAAGCGCGCGACGTCGATCGGCAACGGATCGCCCTCGCGCATGCCGAGCGGCGACGCGTTGACGACCACGTCGTACCTGGTCAATTCCAGTTCGGCCGCCGCGCCACCCGCCGTGCCGCGGCCGAGCGCGTTGAGCCGCGCGGTCAGCGAGCCGGTGCGTTCGACGTCGTTGTCGCGCACGTCGAGCGAGCCGACGCCGCTCTGAATCAGCGCATGGCCGATCGCCGAGCCCGCGCCGCCCGCGCCGACCAGCAGCGCGCGTTTGCCCTGCAACTCGCAGCCCGCGGCGACGAGCGCCGCGACGAAGCCGGTGCCGTCGAACATGCCGCCATGCCAGCCGCCGTCGGCGTTGCGGCGCAGCGTGTTGACCGCGCCGAGGAACGCGGCTTCTTCGGCGAGCGTCGCGCAATAGCTGGCGGCGCTGAATTTGTGCGGCACCGTGATGATCACGCCGTCGACGTTGCGCATCGGCGCGATGCCCGCGAAAAACGCGGGCAGATCGGCGGGCGCGACGTGCGCGGGCACCACCAGCGCATCCCGGCCGGCCGAACGCAACGCGGCGGTCACACCGGACGGCGAACGCACCTGCGCAATCGGATCGCCGACGATGAAATACACGCGCGTCGCGCCGCTCAGACCCGCGTCGAGCGACGCCGCGAACGAAGAGTTTCCAGCCTGCTGCATAGTCGAATCTCCTGAGATGGGTGCCCGTTCGCATCGTGCCCGATGCGGGGGTCAATGTGTTGCTGTTGTCGAGTGGGTTCAGAAAACTTTGCTTTTTCTCAATACTGGAATAGTATTCCAACTACAAAGCGAATTCTAGATATTGAGAAGAATGCGGAACCGCCGCTGCGGCTGGATGCAACGACGAGCACACAAGGAGCAGCAGATGGGGGAGACATTGAGCGATTTGCAGCAGAACGAAGCCTTCGACGTCGTGGTGATCGGTGCGGGAGGAGCGGGCATGTCGGCGGCGCTGTTCGCGGCGATCGACGGCGCGCGCGTGCTGCTGGTCGAAGGCACCGAATACGTGGGCGGCACGACCGCATACTCGGCCGGCACCACCTGGATACCGAACTCGCCGCACGGCCCGTCGATCAATCCCGACGACAGCAGCGCCAACGCCGAGGGCTTTTTACGCCGCGCGGTCGGCGAGCGCAGCAGCGAAGCGTTGCGTCGCGCGTTCCTGCAGGCGGGGCCGCAGGCGGTCGCGCATATCGAGGCGAATTCGGACGTCAAGTATCGGGCGCGGCCGTTTCATCCGGACTATCTGTCGGAGCTCGAAGGCTCGACGCTGCGCGGCCGCGCGCTCGAACCGCTCGCGTTCGACGGCCGCAAGCTCGGCCGTCACTTCGCGCTGATCCGTCCGCCGATCCCCGAGTTCACGGTGCTCGGCGGCATGATGGTCGATCGCGACGACGTCGGGCATTTGCTGAATATGACGAAGTCGTTCAGGTCGCTGCGCCACGCGGTGAAACTGCTTGTACGGCATGCGCGCGACCGCATCAGCTGGCCGCGCGGCACGCGTCTCGTGATGGGCAATGCACTGATCGGCCGGCTGCTCTCTTCGCTGCTCGCGCGCGACGTCACAGTGCTCGTGAGCACGAAGCTCGAAGCGTTGCGCACGAACGCGAGCGGCGCGATCGACGGCATCACGCTGAGTCAGAACGGGCAGCGCCGGCAAATCTCGGTCACAGGTGGCGTGATTCTCGCGAGCGGCGGTTTCAACCGGCATCCGCAACGGCGCCGCGCGATGCTGCCGGATGCGGACCTCACGTGGTGCCCGGGCGCGCCGGGCCATGACGGCAGCGCGCAGGATCTCGCGCTCGCGGCGGGCGGGCGCTACGGCGAGGGCGCGCTCAGCAACGCGTTCTGGGCGCCGGTGTCGATACGCAAGCGCGCGGACGGCACGACCGCGGCGTTCCCGCACTTCATCATGGATCGCGGCAAGCCCGGCATGATCGTCGTCAATCAGCAGGGGCGGCGCTTCCTGAACGAAAACACGTCGTATCACCTGTTCGGCATCGCGATGCAGGAAGCACATCGCAAGACCCCATCGGTGCCTGCCTACCTCGTCACCGACGCGGACGGCCTGTGCAAATACGGTCTCGGCATGGTGCGGCCGGGCGGCAAGGGCCTCGCGCCGTTTCTCGCGGACGGCTATCTGACGCAAGCCGCGACGCTCGACGAACTCGCTGCCAGGCTCGGCATCGACGCGGCCGGTCTCGCCGACAGCGTCGCGCGGATCAACGACTACGCGAAAACCGGCGTCGACCCGGAATTCCAGCGCGGCACGACCGACTATCAGCGCGCCAACGGCGACGCGAACTGGCCCGGCCCGAATCCGTGCCTCGGCCCGATCGTGCGCGCGCCGTTTTACGCGGTGCCGCTTTATCCCGGCGATATCGGCGCCGCGACCGGCCTCGTCAGCGACGACAAGGCTCGCGTGCTGAATCGCGACGATCATCCGATCGGCGGCCTGTACGCATGCGGCAACGACATGCAATCGGTGATGGGCGGTGTCTACCCGGCACCCGGCATCACCCTTGGACCGGGGCTCGCGTTCGCGTATCTGGCGGCGCGCGATGCGGCGATGCGCGCCAAAGCCGCGCGGGGCGATGCGGCGTCGTTCGTTGCGCGCGGCACGACTGAGACCGCCAACGAAAAGATCGTCTGACGAACCAGGGGCACGCCTGGTTCGAACCAGGTTAAGAAGTGGAATAGTATTCAACAACTGCGGCATCACGGATTTTCCCACCCGACGAAGCGAATGGCGATGAAGCGCGAACCGATCCTCGAATGCGATGTACTGGTGCTGGGTTCCGGCGCGGCGGGACTGTCTGCCGCGGTGACGACAGCCACGCGAGGTCTGCGCGTGATGGTGGCCGAGAAGGCCGACGTGTTCGGCGGCACGAGCGCATGGTCGGGCGGCTGGATGTGGATTCCGCGCAATCCGCTCGCGACGCGCGCGGGCATCGTCGAAGAACCCGAAGCATCGCGCACCTATCTGCGCAACGAACTCGGCGCCCACTACGATCCCGACAAGGTCGACGCGCTGCTCGATCGCGGTCCGGAGATGATCGAGTTTTTCGAGCGCGAGACGGCGGTGCGTTTTATCGACGGCAATCGTATTCCCGACTTTCATACGACGCCGGGTGCAATGACAGGTGGCCGATCTGTCTGCGCGATGCCGTTCGATGGCCGCGAGCTCGGTTCGCTGATCGAGCGCTTGCGTCCAGCGCTCGACGTGGTGACGCTGAAGGGCATGGCGATCGCGTCGGGTCAGGACCTCGCGCATTTCTTCAATGCGACGCGCTCGCCGCGTTCGGCCTTGCATGTGCTGCGCCGGCTCGCCGCGTTCGCGAGAGACAAGTTGCGCTATGGCCGCTCGATGCATCTGGTCAACGGCAATGCGCTGGTCGCGCGTCTGCTGAAATCGGCGTATGACCGCGCGGTCGATTTGCGTACCAGCGCCAAAGCGGTTGCTTTGCTGCGCGAAGGCGGGGCCGGGGGCGGGCGCGTCACTGGAGCGCGCGTCGAGATCGACGGTGTCGCTCACGAGGTGCGCGCCGCGCGCGGCGTCGTGCTCGCATGCGGCGGTTATCCGCATGACGTCGCGCGGCGCGCGCAAACCTTCGCTTATACGCCGTCGGGTCGCGAGCACTGGTCCGCCGCACCACTGACCAATACCGGCGACGGCATTCGTCTCGGCGAAGCGGTCGGCGCGCATTTCGACGCGTCGCTGGAAACGCCGGCGGCGTGGGCACCGGTGTCGCTGGTGCCGCGCAAGAGCGGCGAGGCCGTCGCGTTTCCGCATCTGATCGAGCGCGCGAAGCCGGGCGTGATCGCGGTCACGCGCGCGGGTCGGCGCTTCGTCAACGAGGCGTCGTCGTATCACGACTTCATTAATGCGCTGATCGGCACGACGCCGAAGGGCGAGGAAGTCTGCGCATGGCTGATCTGCGATCACCGCTTCCAGCGCCGTTACGGGCTCGGCTTTTCGAAGCCGTTGCCGTTCCCGACCGCGCCCTATCGCCGTTCCGGTTATCTGCGGCGCGCGCACAGCCTTGCCGAACTCGCAAGCCACTGCGGCATCGACCCGCAGGGACTTCAAACGACGGTCGCCGCCTACAACAGCTACGCGAAAGACGGGTTCGATCCGCAGTTTCACAAAGGCTCGACGCCATACAACCGCGTGCAGGGCGATGCAGGGCACAAGCCGAACCCCTGCAACGCGCCGCTCGAACACGGTCCGTTCTATGCGGTGAAGCTGCTGCCCGGCAGCCTCGGCACGTTCGCCGGTCTCGCGACCGATGCCGCCGCGCGCGTGCTCGACGACGCAGGCCAGCCGGTGCCGGGTCTGTACGCGGTCGGCAACGACAGCGCGAGCATGATGGGCGGCTGCTATCCAAGCGGCGGCATCACGCTCGGACCCGCGATGACTTTCGGGTATCTGGCGGGGCTGTCGCTCGCCGGCGCGGCGCAGGCCGATGGTACGGCCCGTGCCGCGCGCACCGAACCCACTCCGAATTCCTCCATCCCGTCACAAGGACGCATCTGATGACTCTCTACGACCTCGTTACGCTCACCGTCAAGATCGGCACCAACGCACAGGTGTTCGAAAACATCCAGGCCCACGGCGACGCACCGGGCTCGAAGCTGCTCGGCTGCTGGTACTCCGATATCGGCACGCTCGGGCAGGTGCTGGTGCTGCGCGGCTTCGATTCCGAAGCGTCGCTGATCGCCGGGCGCAAGCGTATGCTGCTCGAAGGCGATCCATTCGGCTGCGGCGAATTCATCACCGACGTGAAGATCGACAGCTATGCGCTGTTCCCCTTTCTGCCGCCGATCGAGCCGGCCGTGCATGGCGGTATCTACGAGATGCGCGTGTACGGCACCAAGCTCGCGAGCCTGCAGCACACGATCGACGCCTGGGAAAAGGCGGTGCCCGAGCGCACGCGGCGCTCGCCGCTCGTCGGCGCGATGTATGCGCTCGACGGCGCCGTGCCGCGCTTCCTGAACATCTGGCCGTATGCGAGCGTCGACGAGCGTTCGCGGATTCGCGCCGAAGCGGTGAAGGACGGCATCTGGCCGCCGAAGGGCGGCCCGGCCCATCTGACGACGATGGAGTCGACGATTTGTATGCCGGCGCCGTTCTCGCCGCTGCGCTGAACTCGAGGAAACGACATGACCCCGCCCAACTCGCGCGAGCTGTCGCTGTCGGCGTTGACCGTGCTCGAACTGAGCCCGCCGCAGATGGTCGAGTGCGCCGCGCAGGCCGGCTACGACTGCGTCGGCCTGCGCCTCGTGCCCGCCACCGATCACGAAGTGCGCCACGACATCATTAGCCCAGGCGCATTGAAGCGCGAAACGCTCGCGCGTGTGCGCGACACCGGCGTCAAGGTGCTCGACGTCGAAATTCTGCGCCTGAAGCCCGACACCGACATAAACGCATTTCTGCCGATGCTCGACACCGCCGCCGAACTCGGCGCACGCTATGTGCTGGTCGCGGGCAACGATCCCGACGAAGCGCGCACCGCCGAGCGGCTTGCACGATTGTGCGAGCTGGCCGAACCGCGCGGCCTCGCGCCGTCGCTCGAACCGATGCCGTGGACCGACGTGAAGGACGTCACGCAAGGTGCGCGCATCGTGAAGGCGGCCGCGCGACCCAATACCGGGCTGATCGTCGATCCGCTCCACTTCGATCGCGCGGGGACGCCGACGGATACGTTGCGCGCGTTGCCGCGCGAGTACTTCGGCTACGTGCAGTTCTGCGACGCGCCGGCCGAACGGCCAGCCGATCTCGACACGTTGCTGCATCAGGCACGTTGCGAGCGCATGATTCCGGGCGAGGGCGGCCTCGATCTCGCCGGCATTCTGCGCGCGCTGCCCGACGATCTGCCGATCAGCCTCGAAGTGCCGATGCAGCAATGGGCGAAAACCGCCTCCGCGCTCGAACGCGCACGCAGGCTGCGCGAGGCGACACTCGCTCTGCTCGAACGGACTTACGCGGCGACGCCGTCATCCATCACGTCATGATGCAACCGCAAACCGCAGTTCACCTCCGGCTGGTCCTTCACGAAAGCGCACGGCAAAGAGGCGCGAGGGACCGGCTCGGCCAATCGATCACGATAAAAGATCTGGAGACAGCAGGCATGCGCGTGAGCGCGGGCATCAGGCATTGAGCGCGCCGGAACCGGCGCCCGCCGTGCCCTTGAATTCCAATGTGGAATCATGTTCTCATGTGGGATTCGAATCGAATGAGAGTGGATCATGGCGGGAAATCTCGAGCGGGCGCTGGCCATCATCGAATTGCTGGCGAAGCAGGGCGGCAGCATGCAGCTGGCCGCAATCGCCGACACGCTGAACATCCCGCGCAGCGGCACGCATCGGTTGCTCGCGGAGCTGGGCGACGAAGGCTACGTGCGTCAGGATGAGCACGGCGAGTACGTGCTTGCGCTGAAGCTGGTGTCGCTCGGGCTGATGTGGCTGTCCACGGCCGGCGTGCTCGATATTTCGCAGCCCGTGCTGGATCGGCTCGCGAGCGCGTCGGGCGAACTCGCGCGCCTGGGCGTGATCGAGGACGATCACATTACGTTCGTCGGCAAGGCGCAGGGCGCGCGCTCCGGGCTGCGCTACGACCCGGACATGGGCAGCAGTCCGCCGCTGCATTGCACCGCGAGCGGCCAGGCGTGGCTCGCGACCATGAGCGACGAGGAAGCGCTCGAACTCGTGTCGCGCCAGGGCGGCATCGGCAAGGCGGGCCCGCGCGGGCCGAAGGCGCCGAAGACGATCCAGCAGTTTCTGCAGGACTTGGGCGGCGCGCGCAAGCGCGGCTACGGCATCGCGAGCGAAACCTACGAGGCGGGCATGACGTCGATGGCGGCCGCGATTCGCCATCCGGTGACCGGGCTGGTGGTCGGCACCGTCAGCCTCGCGGGGCCGACGAGCCGCCTGCCGGAGGCGCGGCTGAAAGAACTCGCGCCGGCGCTGCTCGAAGCCGCGTCGGACATGAGCGCGGCCACCCTCAGCTCGCCGTATTTCAAGCGCACGCCGCGCGTCGCGCCGCCAGTGGCGGTCGTGCGGCCGGTCGAGCCGAAGCGCAAGGGGCGGCCGCGCGCGGCTTGAGCGCCGCCCATCCGAATCCATTCGCGAGTTCCGCGATCTCAAGCAGCGGGCAGTCGGCATTTCTGACGCAAGCGCCCAATTTTGAGACGCACGGTCAAGCCGTGCCCCAAAACTGCGCTAACGTCACACGCGTAGATTGCAGATCGCTTTCGGTTTGAGCGATCGATGCGGCGGGGTCATCGGGCAAACAGGCAGGACGCGGGGGGAGCGAAGATGAGCCTTACGAGCAGGCAAACAGCCGCGCAACGCGGCGGGCGGCTACCGGCGAGGTTCGCGGATAGCCATTTGCAGCATCTCGAGAGTGTGCTCGGCTACGCGACGCGCAAGCGCGCGACGCAATCCAGTGAACTCGACCACGTCTATTGGGAGCGGCGCATCCGCGCGCTCGAGGATACGCATCATCTTGTCGAGAGCCAGCGCTCGCGCATTGCGAAGCTGCGCGACATGTTGCGCTAGCAGGCGCAGGCCAGCGTCGCGTGGCGCACGGCGGCCTGAGATGTCGGGGTGGTCCGCGAGGACCGAAGCAGTGCAGTGGAGGAGAGTACCGTCGACGCCGCTCGGCGCCGACGTAAAAAAGCAGAACCTGAGAGAAAAGCGGCGATGACGCGAACGGGCCCGCAGAGGCCCGTCGCGCATCCGCCCGATATGGCCGCCGGATTCCAAAATCCTGACTTAATCGCGAGCTGTTTTTTCAGATCAATTATGTCTTTCCAAAACCTCGCTTTTCCCAGTAATTCTGACTGATCTTAATTGGGGTGCGGTTTGATATAGACATTGAAAACACGCGCCGCTTTTTACACTGATAAACTGTGCGCCGGAGCCAATGCGGCGACGCCTTTCGCGCCCTCGCCGCATTCCCCTTCCGGCGTGTCGACGGCCGGATAGACGGTACAAATAGGCCTTTTTCGCGAATTTGACAGACGCGTAACCTGGGCATACTGCCTTCGGCAACCGCGGCTCACCGGGACGCACTTCTCGTCGTCCTTCTGGATTGTCCTTTAAGCCACGCGCCCGTGTGGCGCTTCGCCTCAGCCGATTTTCCGCAGACTCCACCTTGCGCTTTCGACAGGTAATTTTGACAGACAGCTTGATTCAGTAAGGGCTTGTTCAAGTCCTCATTTTGGAAATGACTCATGAAGCCGGGAAATAATTCGCTTAGGAAAAAGCGCGCACGCAAAATTGCGTTGGGCGCTGTGGCGGTGCTAATCGCGGTGCTGGTCGGTTGGGGCGGCTGGTATTTCCAGCATCGCGCCGTGCCGCAGGCCCCGGCGCTGAACGGCATTGCGAGCCAGATGCGTCACGATGCATCCGCGTGGACGCATCAAGAGAAAGACGCGTCGACGATGCTGCGCGACATTCACGACGCGAACGTCGCGGCGATCGGCGTGAGTCCCAATGCGATTCTGGTGTCGCTGCGCGACGGCTCGAAGTACTTCGTCACCGATCACAACGCCACCTTCTCGCACGCGCTGCTGCTCGGCGAGCGCTCCGACGCCGCCGCGTATCAGCTCGTGTGGCTGCCCGACGTCGACATCCACAGCGATGGCGCGCGCTGGACGCAACTGTTCGAGCAGTTGCGCGACGTGCTGAGCGTATTGCTGCCGCTCGCGCTGATCGGCGGCATGGCGTGGTTCATGCGGCGCGAGATGAAGGGCGGCGCGACGCTGCTCAGCGAAACGCCAACGTTGCGTTTCGACGACGTGATCGGCGCGAACGAAGCGAAGGCCGCGCTCGCCGACATCCGTGGTTACCTGTCCGATCCGAAGCAGTTCTCGTCGCTGGGCGTGCGCGCGCCGTGCGGCATCCTGATGGTGGGTGCGCCCGGCGTCGGCAAGACGCGGCTCGCTCAGGCGCTGGCCGGCGAATGCGGCGCGAACTTCATTTCGATCACCGGCAGCTATTTCAGCGCGAAGTACTACGGCGTCGGCATCCAGAAGGTGCGGCACCTGTTCGAACTCGCGCGCAAGAACGCGCCGACTGTCATCTTCATCGACGAAGCGGACGGTCTCGCGAAGCGCACCGATACCGGCGGTGGCCCGGTCGAAGCCGAAAGCAACCGGATCATCAACCAGCTGCTCGCGGAGATGGACGGCTTCGAATCGAACGAGGGCGTGATCGTGGTGGCCGCGACCAACCATCCCGACAATCTCGACGAAGCGTTGCGCCGCCCCGGCCGTTTCGATCGCACGGTGCAGGTGCGTCTGCCGGACCGCGAAGACCGCGCGAAGATTTTCCGTTTCTACGCGCAGCGGCTGAAGTCGAAAGCCTCGGATATCGACTACGACCAGCTCGCGCGTTTGACGACTGGACTGTCGCCGGCCACCGTCGCGATGGTCGTGAATCAGGCGGGGCTGATCGCGCGCAAGGCGGGCGATAACGAAATCGCCGCGAAGCACTTCATGGAAGCGATCAAGATCGCGCGCATCGGCGACGTGAGCGGCGCCGAGCGCGCGCTCACCGAGGACGAGCGCAAGCGCATCGCGGTGCATGAGGCGGGTCACGGTCTGGTCGCCGCGCTGCTTGGCACCGGCGTGCTCGAGGAGGTGACGATCCTGCCGCGCGGCGGCGCGCTCGGCGTCGCGCTGATCACGAAAGCGCAGGACAAGCACCTGTATCGCGAAACGGAGATCCGCAATGAAATCCAGGTGCTGCTCGGCGGACGCAACGCGGAGATTCTGATGTTCTCCGAAGCATCGAGCGGCGCCGCATCGGACTTGCAGGAGGCCTCGCGTATCAGCCTCGACATGGTGTCGAAGTTCGGCTTCAACAGCGACGGCGATCTGTTCAGTCTCGCGGCGCTGCCGTCGCAGTACGCGGGCCTGCAAATGAAGAGCGCAATCGAGCATGCGAACGTGCTGCTCAAGGAGCTCAACGAACTTTGCTACGGGCTGTTGCACGCGTACGAGCCGGTACTGCGCGACATTTCAGAGCAGTTGCTCGAGCATGAGACCGTGCCCGGCGATACCGTCTATCGGCTCATTGCCGAGCACAAGAGCACGTTGAAGATCGTGCATGAGCCCGCGGCGGCTTGACGGTCGCTTCGAAGCGCTACGCGAAGTGGGACGGTCCCGGATCGGGCACGCCCGGCGACGCATCGGTATCACCTGACGGATCGCCGCCCCCTGGGCCTGATTTGTTCGGGTCGGGTTCGGGGGTTTCGCCTTTTTTCGGCAGAGGCTGGTCGAGGCCCGGTTCGACCGGAGTGGGGAGTGCATCGCCGATGGGCTTCGAGACCTCGGCGGGCGGACTGCCGGGATCGTCGTCCGCCGGGCGATCAGGCTCGCTCGGAGAGTTCGCGGTGTTCGACACAATCGTCTCCAGTTGCTGAAGATAAGCTCTCGGACAGCAATGCGCGTGCCACGGTCCCGTGGCGGATGTTTGAAGCGGCGCGCTTCTATCGTTTGGCCGGTTCGGTCCCGCGCAGTGCCTCAGGTGAGGGGCGGCCGGATGGTGAGGCCGAACTATGGCGTGATCCGCGCAGGCGCAAAATCGGCGCCTCGATCAGCCGCCACGACAGCAACGCGATGCCTAGCGAAATCGCAAACGATGCGACGATGCCAAGCATATGTGCCCACATTGGCACGGTGCCGCCGAACAACGCTTCGGCGTGACGGTTGCGCGTCAGATCGGGGATCAGGTTGTGATACAGATAAAAGCCGTAACTGATGCGCCCAAGACCGGCGAGCCAACGCGTCTGCAGCAGACCCATCACGGCAGCATTGCGGCAACACGCGATCGAAGCCACTAGCGCCGCGATACCAATCCCGTACATTGCGCTGATCGCGGTAAACAGCAACGGATCGTCGAGCGTGCTCCATCTCGGCTCGGCCGCGCACAAACCGATCACGACGAGACTCAGCGCGAACAGCGTCAGGCCATGACCGAGCCAGGCACGCACGCGGCCGCGATCGTCCGCGATCACCAAGCCACCGATACCACCTAACGCGAGCAGCCAGACATTGCTCAACAGGTGCGTATAGATCGCGATCTCATCCCAATGCGCGGCACGCATCGCGAACAACCCAGCAAGGCCGAGGGCCACGATCGCCCAACATGCCGCTCGATGTCGCCGCGCGGCAAGCAGCAGCAAAAGCGGCGCAACCACGAGATAGAACTGCTCCTCGATCGCGAGGCTCCACAAGTGCGAATAGCGGCCCGGCCAGTAGCGCAGCACCGAGCCGATCCAGAAGTTAGACAGATACGCAAAGTGAAACGGCATGCCGCTCGCGAGTTCCGGATTCGCGAGGCCGAATGCCATCAACCCGCACATCACGACGAGCATCAGGTAATAGATCGGAAAGATGCGCACCGTACGACGAAACAGAAAGCGTGCGAGTTCGACGCCGAAACGGCTGTCGCCCGATTCGATGCGCGCGCGTTGCGACGACAGGATGCCGATGATTAGAAAGCCGCTCAGCGCGAAGAAGATCCACACGCCGAGATGCCCGATCTCGCCGATGTCGCCGAATAGACGATGCTGCAGAAACACCATTAGCACGGCGATCGCGCGCAACCCATCGAATCCGGCAATTCTGTTTTTCATAAACCTCTATTCGCAAAGCGGCTGAAAAGCACGAAAACATCGTACGGGGAAAAAATGCGAAAAAAATCGCCGCGCGCGTTCGATGATTTTTTTTCGAGGCTTGTGTCCGCCCATCAATGCGGGCGTCCCTGTTTCGTGCATCAAAAGCCGCAAAACTTTCCGCGCGTTCGTTAAAGACGCACCGAGTATTACCAGTCGCCAACGACTCGATTTCAGATAGGCGATGCGGGGAACGAGTTAGCCTTTTGCAGTTCGCACGGCATTGGCCGCTGACGCGTGGCCATTCACGTTCTTGCGTGCAGTCGGCGCGCGCATTCTTCGAGAAGACGAATGGAAACATCTGGCCGTGGTCGTGGACGATCGGTCGAAGTCGATTTCTTTCGCGGTATCGTGCTGATCGTCATCGTGCTCGATCACATTCCCGGCAGCACGCTATCGCATCTGATGCTGCACGCGTACGCGTTGTGCGATTCAGCCGAGGTGTTCGTGTTTCTCGGCGGCTATGCATCGGCGGCCGCGTATACGGCGGTGCTTGCGCATCGCGGCGAACACGCGGCGCAGCTGCGCTTCGTCAAACGCTGCTGGGAAATCTATCGCGCGTATCTATTGACGGCGATGCTGATGCTCGTATCCGGCGCGGTTCTCGCGCGGCTCGATCTGAATCGGCCGATGGTAGAAATGACCGGCTGGCCACCTTTTGCGTTGCAGCCGTGGCGTGAGGCATTCGACATCGCGCTGTTACGACGGCAGCCGTATCTGTCCAGCGTGCTGCCGATGTATGTGCTGTTCGCGCTATGTGTGCCGGTGATGGTGCCGCTCGCGCGCCGCTCGGTATCGCTTGCGCTTGCCGTGAGCCTCGCGCTGTGGGCCGTCGCGCGGCCGCTTGCCGCGTTATTCAGCATTGACGATGTCGCCGGCTGGGCTTTTAATCCATTTGCGTGGCAACTGATGTTCGTGCTCGGCATGCTGTGTCGTATGCAGCCGATCAGCGAACGTTTTCATGCGAGCTGCGCCGCCCGGTGGCTCACGCGCGTCGCGGTCGTTGCGGTGCTCGCCTTCGCGATCGTCAAACTTTTCGTGCTGACGCAGCCTTTGCCCGGCACGCACAAACAGAATCTTTCAGTGGAACGTGTGATCAATTTCATCGTCATCGCCTGGCTCGCCGCCCAGTTCGTGCGGATGGGCAGCATCGCGTGGCTCGCGACGCGGCTGCCCGTCGTGGTGACGGTCGGGCGCGCCGGGCTCGTGTGCTTCGTCGCCGGCACGCTGGTGTCGTTGATGATCGACACGGCGACACCGCACACCTTTCATGGTTTTCGCGCGGTGCTGGTCGGGCTCGGCGGCGACCTCGCGGCGATAGGCGCGCTGCTGATGATCGCGCGCGGGTGGAGCGGCTGGAAGGGGCAGCAGCCGCGCGCGCACGCGAAGGGCGCGGGTTGCGGATGACACGACGCGAGCGCCGTGGGCGCGTCACGACTCCGATGCGCACCACGCGCAAGCTCGTTGGACTCGCAACCGTGATGAGCGTCGTGGTGCTCGCGTGGCTTGCGATACATCGCACGGCCGCGCAGGCCAAAGAAACACCGTTCGCGATGCACTGCGCGGAGTTCGCGGGCGCGGTGCTGTCGCCCGAACTGATCGAGATGCCAACGGCCGGCGCGCTGATCGAAAGTGCGGCGATGATCGGCGCGACCGCGCGGGGCAATCAGCAAGGCGGCGAGTATTGCCGCATCACGGGCCGCATCAAGGCACTGAATCCGACCACACCCGACATCCGCTTCGATCTGAATCTGCCGCGCCGCTGGAATGGCCGCGCGTTGCAGATCGGCGGTGGCGGGTACAACGGCGTGGTCGTCAGCGGCATTGGCGTGATGCCGTTTTCGCCGGATCGCGCGCCGCTCGCGCAAGGCTATGCGACGTTCGGCGACGACTCGGGGCATGTCGGCGATTCGTCGCTCGCGGAGTTCGGTCTCGTCGATGAAGCGGTGACGAACTTCGGCTACGCGCATCTGAAGAAAACCCACGACGTCGCGCTCGCGCTGATCGCGAACGCGTACGGCAGGCCGCCGCAGCGCATGTATTTTGCCGGCGGTTCGACGGGTGGCCGCGAAGGCTACACGGTGATGCAGCGCTTTCCGGACGACTACGACGGCGTGATCGCCAATTCGCCCGCGCTGAATTTTTCCGGCGTGCGGCTGCTCGGCGTGAAGCTCGGTCAAGCCGAATATGGCACGCCGGGTGGCTTCGTGCCAGCGGCGCTGCTCGAAGCCGTCCATCAACGCACGCTCGAGGTATGCGACCGGCTCGACGGCACGGAGGACGGCATCGTCAGTGACGTCGAAGCGTGCCGCGCGCACCAGGCGGAAATTATCGATTCCCTGCGCTGCGCGCTGCGCCCTTCATCGCACGATGCGTGTCTGACCGACGCGCAATTGGCCACCTTGCTGGTGATGCGAGATGGACTGTCGCTGCCGTATCGGCTCGCGTGGGGCGTGAGCGGCTATCGCGGCTACAACGTGTTCCAGGGCACGCAACTGACCGGCGCGCTCGGGCTCGCGCATCAACCGGGGCGTCAGCCGGTGCCGACGTTCCGTGCGAACGGATATCTGTTCGCGCAAGGCGACGGCTATCTGCGCTACTTCGTCGCGCGCGACGCGCAGTTCGATTCCTTGACGTTCGATCCGCAACGGCCCGGCAAATATCTCTCGCAGTTGATCGCGCTGTCGGCCACGATCGGCTCGATGAACCCGGACCTGTCGCGCTATATCGCGCGCGGCGGCAAGCTGATCACGCTGCAAGGTCTCGCCGACGAAGTGATCAGCCCGAACCAGACGATCGCGTATCACGACGCGCTGATCGCGCGTTTCGGCAAGGACGAGGTCGATCGTTTCATGCGGCTCTACATGGTGCCGGGGTTCCAGCATGGCAACGGCGTGTTCATTCCCTCGGTCGATCTGCTCGGCGCGCTCGACGCGTGGGTCACGCGCGGCGTCGCGCCGGAAACGCTGACGGCCACCGATCTCGCCGCGGCGACGAATGGACGTTCGCGGCCGCTGTGCCGCTATCCCGGGTTTCCGCGTTATATCGGCAAAGGCAATGTAAATCTGGCGAGTAGTTTTGTCTGTGCGCAGCCTTGAGGTATGAGTCCTCGCAGCGCCTGTGCGGACGAGCGGGCCACACAGGAAAACGGCGACGCAGCAACTCGACGCCGCGTCGCCCGCTGAAGCTCGACGGCCGTTACTGCCCGTTCTGCATCCTGCCGTTGTTCATGTCGTTATCGTTGTTCATGTTGTTGCCGGTTCCGCTGCGCATGCCGTTGTTCATGTTGTTGCCCATGCCGCCTGTCGCACCACCGGTCGCCGGGCTATTCGGGCTCGCGCCGGTGCCCGTGCCCATCCCGCCGCCGGTGCCCGTCACACCCGGCGAACCGTAGCCGGAGCCGGTGTTGCCCGGCGTGCGGACCGAGCCCGGGCCAACACCCGGAGTGGCCGTACCGCCCGCGCCGCCCGTCGTGCCGCCACCGGCGCCGATGCCGGTGCCGGTGCCGCCCGCGCCACCACCGCCGCCGCTCATGCCGCCGGCAGCACCGCCGCCCGCGCCTCCCGCACTACCGCCGGCGCCCGCGCCGGCAGCACCGCCCGCCTGCGCGTATATGCCACCCGACAACGCCATCACGAGCGCGGAAGCAAAGATCGTCCTGGTCATGCGTTTCATGATTTACCTCCACCAAAAGAGTTGCTGTCCTGCAAGGGCCGCAAGGGGTGTGCCTCGGGGTTGATCGGCCGGATGATCGGCGAGAGCGCCGCGATGGCGCGCGTGCTCGACGCTGAAACGGTGACCGCGACGAGCGAACCCGCGCGCAACACGCTGACGTATGGCCGCGGCGGCGACGTCTGCTTCTACACGGTGCAACGCAATGGCCGCCGCACCGCTGTGCGGTTCGACTTCATCGACCAAGGTCCGGGAATTGCTGAATTCAAGAGGCGTTGACCGACGGCTTCACGAGCGGCAACGGATTGGGCCTCGGTCTGGGCGGCGCAGGCGGCCGTTCGCGCGGCTCGGTCCGGCGAGCCTCGACCAGATCGCGCAGCGTACGGCGGCCCAGTCGGGCAGAACTGGCGATACGACCGCAACCGAACACTTCGGCGAGCGCGGCGTCGACGGCATTTCAGCGGATCCTGGCGGCGCGGCCGCGGCGGGAGAAGCATGAGCGCATCCGCACCGAAGCGCACGGCGCGGCGCGCTCGGGCACTGCATCATGAATGCTCCGCATCGCGGGCATTCTCCTACGGACACGCCTTTTCATGACCGATGCGAACGCGAACCTGATCCTCAACGTCGACGATAACGAAGGCGCTCGTTACGCGAAAACGCGCATCCTGTCGCGCGCGGGCTTCATAGTGATCGAGGCCGGCAACGGCGCGCAAGCGATCGAGCGCGCGCGCATTTCGCAGCCGGACCTCGTGCTGCTCGACGTCAATCTGCCCGATCTGAACGGCTTCGAAGTGTGCCGCCGCATCAAAGCCGCGCCCGAGACCTCGGGCGTGCTCGTGATCCACACGTCGGCGGCCGCGGTGCAGAGCATGGACCGGGTGCGCGGCCTCGAAGGCGGCGCGGACAGCTATTTGACCGAGCCGGTCGAGCCGGCCGAACTGATCGCGCAGGTGCGCGCGCTGCTGCGCGTGCGCCGCGCGGAGGGCGCGTTGCGCGAGAGCGAAGAACGCTTCCGGCAGATGGCCGAGAACATCGACGACGTGTTCTGGATGCTCGACCCATCGAGCGCGCAACTGCTGTATGTGAGCCCCGCGTATCGACGTCTTTGGGGCGACGCGGCGCACGAGCCGACGCCGAGCGGGCGCCACTGGGCCAACCACATTCATCCGCAGGACGAGGCCGCGCTCGAGGCCGCGTATCGCGCGCTCGCGACCGGTGTCGCGTACGAGATCGAATACCGGATCGTGCGGCCCGACGGCGAGACGCGCTGGGCAGTCGAGCGCGGCTTTCCGGTGCGCGACGCGCGCGGGCGCATCTACCGGCTCGCCGGCATCGTCAACGATATTTCGGATCGCAAGGCCAACGAGATGGCGTTGCGCGACGCCGATCGCCGCAAGGACGAGTTCCTCGCGATGCTCGCGCACGAGCTGCGCAATCCGCTCGCGCCGATCCGCAACGCGATCGAACTGCTCGACCCGAGCCGTGCGCCCTCGCAGCAAAGCTTCGAGGCGATGCGCGCGGTGATCGGGCGCCAGGTCAAGCATCTGAGCCGGCTCGTCGACGATCTGCTGGACGTCGCGCGCATCACGCAGGGCAAGATTACGCTGCGCCACGAGATCGTCGAGCTGGCCGCCGCGCTCGAAGCCGCGATCGAAACCGTGCGGCCCGCGTTGAATCGCAAGGGCCATACGCTCACCACCGATCTGCCCGGCGAGCCGCTGTTCGTCGTCGGCGACGGCGTGCGGATCGCGCAGGTGCTCGGCAATGTCCTGTCGAATGCGGCGAAGTACACGCCGCAGCGCGGCGACATCCGCATCGAAGTCCGCGAAGCGGGCGATGACGTGCTGATCAGCGTACGCGACAACGGCGTGGGCATCGGCGCCGAAACGATCCCGCATATTTTCGATCTGTTCGTGCAATCGGAAATCTCGATCGAACGCTCCGAAGGCGGCCTCGGCATCGGCCTGCCGCTCGCGCGTACGCTGGTCGAGTTGCACGGCGGCGGGATCGAGGCGTATTCGGCGGGACTCGGGCGCGGTAGCGAGTTCGTCGTGCGTTTGCCGCTGACGCGGCTTGCCGACGCCGAGCAAGCGTCGACGGCGGCGCCCGAAGCGGTGCCGAATCACGGCGGCCAGGCGCTGCGCGTGCTGCTCGTCGACGACAGCGTCGATGCGGCGCTCGCGTTGTCGCTGGTGCTGCAGGCGGACGGGTACGAGGTGCGCGTCGGGCACGAGGCCAACACCGCGCTCGAACTGGCCGCGCACTTCCAGCCGCAGATCGTGCTGCTCGACCTCGGCCTGCCCGGCATGGACGGCTTCGAGCTCGCGCAGGAGATGCGCCGCCGTCCGGTCACCGTCGACGCGCTGCTGATCGCAGTGACCGGCTATGGCCAGGCCACCGACCGGCAGCGCTCGCGCGAGGCCGGCTTCGATCATCATCTGGTGAAGCCGGTGTCGGTCGAGGAAATCCAGAACGTGATCGCAAGCCGCTTTCCGGGCGCGCACCACAGCGCGTCGGCGTAAAAGGCTGCCGGCGCGCGTCGCGCGCGCCCGGATGGCCGCGCCGGGCCTCGGTCCGCATCCGAACCCATCAGTAAGCCGAACTATCTCGCGCCGCGGCGAATCCGCGGCCGCGTGGTTCCGTGCCCTGCAGGCTTTCGCACTTTCCATTACATTGCGGATGCGGCGCGTCCGTTCACGCCGGTTTCCCTCATTCAACAGCGGTGTCTGCCATTATCGAGTCCATGCAGCCTATCGTTTCGGTCACGAATCTGTCGAAAACCTATGCCAGCGGTTTTCGGGCACTGAAGAACATCAATCTGGCAATCCACCGTGGAGAAATCTTCGCGCTGCTCGGGCCGAACGGCGCGGGCAAGACCACGCTGATCAGCATCGTCTGCGGTATCGTCAACGCGAGCGAAGGCAGCGTGACGGTGGACGGTCACGACATCGGCGCCAACTATCGCGCGGCCCGCTCGCTGATCGGCCTCGTGCCGCAGGAGCTGACCACCGACGCGTTCGAAACCGTCTGGGCCACCGTGTCGTTCAGCCGCGGCCTGTTCGGCAAGCCGAAGAACCCCGCTTACATCGAGAAAGTGCTGCGCGACCTGTCGCTCTGGGAGAAGCGCAACAACAAGATCATCACGCTGTCGGGCGGCATGAAGCGGCGTGTGCTGATCGCCAAGGCGCTGTCGCACGAGCCGCGCGTGCTGTTCCTCGACGAACCGACCGCCGGCGTCGACGTCGAGCTGCGGCGCGACATGTGGAAGCTCGTGCGCTCGCTCGCGGCGAGCGGCGTGACGATCATCCTGACCACGCATTACATCGACGAAGCCGAAGAGATGGCCGATCGCATCGGCGTGATCAATGCGGGCGAGATCATGCTGGTCGAAGAGAAGACCGAGCTGATGCGCAAGCTCGGCACCAAGCAGTTGACGCTGCAACTGGAGTACCCGCTCGACGATGTGCCGGCTGCGCTCGCCGGCTACGGGCTGGCGGTCGCGAACGGCGGCAACGAGCTGATCTATACCTATGAAGGCGAGGGCGGCCGCACCGACATCATCGCGCTGCTGAAGTCGCTCGACGATGCCGGCATCCGCTTCAAGGACCTGCACACTACGCAGAGTTCGCTCGAAGACATTTTCGTCAGCCTGCTGCGGGGGAACCCATGAACATCTACGCAATGCGCGCGATCTACAAGTTCGAAATGGCGCGCACGTGGCGCACGCTGATGCAAAGCATCATCGCGCCGGTCATTTCCACTTCGCTGTACTTCGTCGTGTTCGGCTCGGCGATCGGCTCGCGCATCAAGGAAGTGGAGGGCATCAGCTATGGCGCGTTCATCGTGCCGGGGCTGATCATGCTGTCGCTGCTGTCGCAAAGCATCGCGAACGCGTCGTTCGGGATTTACTTTCCACGTTTCACCGGCACGATCTACGAGCTGCTGTCGGCGCCCGTGTCGTATCTGGAGATCGTCGTCAGCTATGTGGGCGCGGCGGCCACCAAGTCGATCCTGCTCGGACTCATCATTCTCGCGACCGCCGCGCTGTTCGTGCCGTTGCAGATCATGCATCCGTTCTGGATGGTGCTGTTTCTGGTTTTGACGGCGGTCACGTTCAGTCTGCTCGGCTTCATCATCGGCATCTGGGCGGACAGCTTCGAGAAGCTGCAACTGGTGCCGCTGTTGATCGTCACGCCGCTCACGTTCTTAGGCGGCGCCTTTTATTCGGTGGACATGCTGCCGCCGTTCTGGCATGCCGTCACGCTGTTCAATCCGATCGTCTATCTGGTCAGCGGGTTTCGCTGGAGTTTCTTCGAGTTGGGTGACGTCGGCGTCGGCCTGAGTCTGGGCATGACGCTGCTGTTTCTCGCGGTGTTCCTCGTGATCGTCGGCTGGATCTTCAGGACCGGCTATCGGTTGAAAAGTTGATAGACATGCGACACTGAAATGAGGAGAGGGCGCGACGGCGAAATGCCGTCGCGCCCTCTTCATCGATACGCGGTGACGCCGACTACGACAGATACGCCTGAGCGACATTGATCAACTGCACGCGGTTGCGCACGTTGAACAACTGCCGCAAGCGCCGCAGATGATAGTCGACGTTATGCGGCGACAGGCCGAGGAAATACGCGATCTCCTTGTCCCGCTGCCCCTGCACGACCGCCTTCAGCACCGCATGCTGCAGCTTGCTCAGCGCGATGCGCTGCTGCTGCGCGGGCGCGATGCCGATCACGCTTTTCGCGTGCGTCCAGATGAACTCGTGAATCGAGTGCGCGAACATCAGCGTTTCCGCGACGATCGATTCGGTCATCCAGCGCGGGTTGCCGATCGCCGAGTTGAAGCACAGGCTCGCGCTCAGCTCCGGCTCCGGCAGCGGCATCTGCGTGAGAATGCCGCTCTTGCGCCCGGCCGCTTCCAGCATGTCGATCAAAGCGCCGAGCCGCTCGCTGCGCAACTGCGCGCGCGGCAGATCGGCGCGCAGGTCGGCGGTATTCCACAGAAACGGCATGCCGGTCGGCGACGCGTGCGCGACGCGCGGATCGAGCTCGAAATAGCGCTCGCGGAAATAGCGCGTGAGCCATGCCTGCGACTCGTAACTCGTCAATACGAACATCGTCTTGTGATGCGACGACGTGCGCGTGGCGGTATAGCTGAACGAGTCGAAGCCCAACTGCCTGATGCGCTGGCGCACGAACTCCATGCGGTCCTGCGCGCTGCCGAACCGTCCGAGCGGACTGATCAGCGGCGCGGCGCGGCGCGCCGCGGGCGACGGCGTGCCGATCTCCTCCTCGGTAAACAGAGTCAGAAAGCCACTGCGCCCCGCGCCATTCACGGTGCGGGGAGACATCTTCACTGCTTCAGCCGCGTGGGCTGATTTCGCGGCGTGCCGCGCGCCGGCCGGATAAGCCGGTTGGGCGGATGCCGCTCTCGGGTGTGCTGCCGACGCGTGCCCGGCTTCGCCTTGCGGCGAGCCGTTCAGCCATTGCGGCAGCGTATCGCATTCATGTTCCATGAAACGGTAGCTCCGGCGTTCTAAACGCGTGAAATACGACAACCTCAATGATTAGCGATTTCGTGAAATGTCGGTAGCCGGTTCCTTGCTATCATTTTTGTGATCTTGCGCTGACAGTGGACCGGCAATACGGGTACGGCGGCGCTTCTCCTTCCATACGGCACCTCCTTCGAAGGGATGTGATGGCACGAATTCCCAAGCTCACGACGACGCTCGCCTACGACCGCTATATGGCCGGCCAGCGACTCGTGTCGAGCGTGGATCGCGAGTGGCGGCATCTGGTGCTGCGCTCGTATCTCGAACCGGTGCGGCAAGACCTGCTCGAAGCGCCCGGTTTGCGCGACTTCACGCTGATGACGCTCGCGAGCGGCGCCGAGCATCTCGAACGCAACCTCGGCGGAACTTGGGAAAGCGCCGATATGCGCGTGAACGACCTGTGGTTCGTGCCGCCCACGCCGATCTCGTGGCGCTGGCATTCGATCAGCGACGAGCCGTTGTCTACCTTGCACGTGCACATCGAGCGCGCTTTGATCGACAGCGTCGCGCAACAGATGGGGCTCGACGCGTCGCGTGAACTGTCGCTCGGCGACGCGATGCGCTTCAACGATCCGCTGATCGCCGCGATGCTTGCCGCACTGCATCGCGCCGCCCGCGATCCCGCCGATTCGCGTCTGTATGTCGATACGCTGGTTCACGCGCTCGCCGCGCACCTGCTGCAGCACTATTCGAGCGGCAACGGCGCGCGCCGCGGCAGCGCGACGGGCCCCGAACGGCTGGTGCCGCGCCGCATACGCCGGGTGATCGACTACATCCGCGCCAATCTCGCCGAAGATCTGGCAATCGCCGAACTGGCCGAGCAGGCCGGCCTAAGCAGTTTTCATTTTGCCCGGGTGTTTCGCCGCGAGACCGGGGAGACGCCACACCAGTTCGTCACGCGCTTACGGCTCGAGGAAGCGGCGAGGCTGCTGCGCGCCACGGATCGAACCGTGCTGCAAATCGCGCTCGAAGTCGGCTTCGAGAATGCCGGTCACTTCTCCGTGCAATTCAAGCGTGGCTATGGCGCGACGCCGCTCGCCTACCGGCTGCGCGGTTGAGATGGACGATCCGCAACGGCTTGTTTTTTTCTCCAGTCGGAATCACGCACCTGCGCAGTGTGCGTTGCATTGCGCGGCTTGCAAACTACGAACATTCGTGGCTGCGCGCGCTGCAAACTGGCATCGCACGTCGCGCAAGGCTTTGCGGTTCGGCCCGCCACCCGCGATCGTATCTGGTCTAAATGGACTGACCGCGACGCGGACAAGTGTACCTGTCGGAACCTTGCATCGGACGACAGAATCGAAGCGCCTTTCAATTTCATACACCGGATAACGCGCCATGACCCGACTCAAGATGACCGCCTGCGGCCACACCTTCATCGCCGAAACGCATCCCGATGCGCCGCAGACCGTGGCCGCGTTCCTGGAGCTGCTGCCGTACCGGCAGAAGCTGATCCACGTGCGCTGGAGCGGCGAGGGCTGCTGGGTGCCGCTCGGCGAATTCAAGCTCGAGAACGACGGGATCGCGGTCGGCTTCGAGAATCACACGAGCCATCCGTCGGTCGGTGACATCCTGTTCTATCCGGGCGGCTATAGCGAGACCGAGATCATCCTCGCCTATGGCTCGTGCTGCTTCGCGAGCAAGATGGGGCAACTCGCGGGCAATCATTTTCTGACGATCGTCGAAGGCAAGGAGAAACTGCGCGAACTCGGCACGAAGGTGCTGTGGGAGGGGGCGCAGGAGGTGGTGTTCGAGAGGCATTGAGCGGGCCGCACTTCCTTGCTGGGCATACGCGATGCTTGGTTGAAGAGCCGCGTGCGGTCGGGTACCGGCCGCGCACGTCAGGCACGCGGCACTGTCTGGCCCGCCCGGCGAGGAGGAGCAAATGCGAGGCATAAATGACAAGGTCCGCGCTGTAGTTTTTGCCATGTCGATCGTGCTGCTGTCGGCTTGCGGCGGGGGCGGCAGCGGCAGCGGCGGGTCGAGTAACGGCGGCGGCACGGCGACCGAGCCGGCCGGCGGCGTCAAGCTGCAGGTGGTGTCGTTCGGCGACAGCCTGTCGGACGTCGGGACCTATGCGCCCCTCGCGAGTGCGGTGGGCGGCGGGCGTTTCACCACCAACCCCGGCCAGGTATGGGCCCAGAACGTCGCGCAATACTATGGCGATACGCTGAGCGCCGCGTTCACGATCGATCTCACGCACAGGCTGAGTGCGCAGAGCGGCCTCGGTTATGCGGAAGGCGGCTCGACCGTGGCGACACCGGCGAACCAGTACGACTACCTGAGCGACGTCATCGGCAACATCGAAATGCCGGTCAATCAGCAACTGTCGAGCTATCTGGGCGCTCACGGCAGCTTCAACGCCAATCAGCTCGTGCTCGTGTGGGTGGGCTCGAACGATGTGCTGCGCGCCGGCAACCTGCCCGCCGCTGCGCCGGTCGTGCAGGCGGCGGCCACCACGCTCGCCCAGCTCGTCGGGCAGATCGTGCAGAACGGCGGCGTGCATGTGGTGGTGATCAATGTACCGAATATCGGGCTGTCGCCGAAGGGGCTCGCTTCGGCCGATGGTGGCGCGAACCTCACGCAGTTGTCGCAGCTATTCAACGCTACGCTCAATAGCGCGCTGCAAACCGATGGACTGCAATCGAAGGTGATCGAGATCGATTCGTACACGTGGACGAATCAGGTGATCGGAAGCTTTCAGGCGAACGGTTTTACCGTGTCGAATACGGGGCAGGCCTGCGACCCGAAGAAGACGCCCGATGACACCTCGCTGCTATGCTCGCCGGCGACCTATGTGAGCGCCAACGCGGATCGGACTTACATGTTCGCCGATGATCTGCATCCGACCACGCATATGCACGCATTGTTTGCGCAGTTCGTCGAGCAGCAGATCGCGCATAGCGGGTTGGGGCGGTGAGGGGGCACCGCGGCGCGGCCTGTTTTCGGCACCCCGTCCTTCAACCAGGCCGGGGTGCGCACCACATCACATCGTCACTTGAACAACTTCGTCGCCTGCGTCAGCGTATTGATGACCCCCCACGCAAGCGGCACCATCACATACAGCCAGAACACCACAAGCATCACCTTGTTGGTCGGATGTACGGTTTGAACGGTCGACATACGGATCTCCTCACGCGCCCTTGGCGACTTGTGCATCGGTCATGTGGTGCTTCTCGTCCACACGCTTGACCAGCAGGTTGCAGATAAAGCCGATCACGAGCAGCACGGCCATGATGTGTACGGTCATCGTGTACGCGTCCGCTTTCGCTACGCCGTTCGCGACTTCATACGCGCGGATGTAGTTGACGAGCACCGGACCCGCGACGCCGGCCGCGGCCCACGCGGTCAACAGACGTCCATGAATGCCGCCGACGAACGTCGTGCCGAACATGTCGGCGAGATAGGCCGGCACCGTCGCGAAGCCGCCGCCGTACATCGACAGGATGATGCAGTATGTCAGCACGAACAGCGCGATCTGTCCGTTCGCGGCGAAGCTCGGCACGAGGTAGTAGAGCACCGCGCCGAGCGCGAAGAAGATGTAGTAGGTGTTCTTGCGGCCGATCCAGTCCGACGCCGACGCCCACACGAAACGCCCACCCATGTTGAACAGCGACAGGAGCCCGACGAAGCCGGCCGCCGCGGCAGCCGTCACCGTGTTCTTGAAGCTCTCCTGGATCATCACCGAGGCCTGGCCGAGAATGCCGATGCCAGCCGTCACGTTCAGGAACAGCACGAGCCAGATCAGATAGAACTGCGGTGTCTTCAACGCCTGGTCGATATGCACATGATTGCTCGTGATCAGCCGGTGCTGCGTCGCTGCGGGCGGCGTCCAGCCGGCCGGCTTCCAGTCCGCCGGCGGCACGCGGATCGCGAGCGCGCCGATCGTCATCGAGATGAAATAGACGATGCCGAGCACGATGAAGGTCTCCGCGACGCCGATGCTCGTCGCGCTTTGAAAGTGCTTCATCAGCGCGACCGACAACGGCGCCGCGATCATCGCGCCGCCGCCGAAGCCCATGATCGCCATGCCGGTCGCCATGCCGCGGCGGTCCGGAAACCAGCGGATCAGCGTCGACACCGGCGACACATAACCGAGCCCCAGCCCGATCCCGCCGATCACGCCGTAGCCGAGATACAGCAGCACGATCTGATGCAGGTACACGCCGAGCGCGGACACGAGGAAGCCGCCGCCGAAACAGCAAGCGGCCGTGAACATCGTGCGACGCGGACCGACGTGTTCGAGCCATTTGCCGGCGAACGCCGCCGACAAACCGAGGAACACGATCGCAAGCGAAAAGATCCAGCCGAGCGCGGTCAGCGACCAGTCATCGGGCGCGGACTGCGTGATGCCGACCACCTTGGTCAGCGGTCCGTTGAAGACCGAGAACGCGTAGGCCTGGCCGATGCACAGATGCACGGCCAGAGCGGCGGGAGGCACCATCCAGCGCGAGAAACCGGGCTGCGCGATGGTGGCCTGTTTCGAAAAGAATGGGGCTGAACCTTGTTGGCTGCCCGGCTCGCTGATGCTACTCATAAGTGGGTCTCCTTACAGTTGTTCTGTTTATCGGCGTTTCGTGCAATTACCTGAGGCGGCGGAGTGTAACTTGCGCGGGCGGCCCCGTCATCGCTATATGTACTTTTATTTCATATGACCGGTCCGACACACCCGAAAATCATGCTGGGTCGACAATAGGACGTGGACGATGGCTTCGCAATATGAAGCGCGCGGACATAAGGTGTGATCCTGGTCAAACGCGACGACGCTTCACGCGATTCTGCAAATCGCGTGGGACGCGCCGACCGGGTCGCCTCGAACTTTCGACTAGAGGCACTATGCAAAGTGCGCGACAAGCGAGCCGCGCAGATCGCCCGGCACGAAAAAGAAACGGGCTGGCGCGGCTTCTTTGCCACGTCGGCCCGTCGTGTATCGGCGGCGAGTTTCGCCGGCGCGACGAGACCCGTCGACACACGAGCCCGACGCCGTAGCCGACCTGCACGCCGCTGCTGTAGAAGGCCTTCTTTTTCTCGGGCCAAGCGCCAAGGAACCCATCGCGGGCAATGATGTGGGCGAACCACGAAGCCCTATGGCGTGCTAACGTGAGGCATCTTAAAAACAACAGGTGTTGATATACTACATACCGAATATTGAAAAATGCGGCGTTGCAGCATATGATTGAGGAATCATCTTTCTCAATCTTCGGAGTTGCACGTGGAATTCGTCCCTCTCGCGCTGTTCGCCGTCGCTGTCGTAGGGTTGGGCTGTGCCGCCACCGTTTTGCTGACCGACTGGATTCCCGACTCGATCGGAGCGCGTGCATCGCAGCATGGCCGCTTCGTGGGACTCGGCGAGCAGCGCGGCAAAGCGGCGGCGCCGAATCGCGCGCGTGTTCGAGCAGAGGCGATGAATGTCGTCAGAACTTCCAACTGAAACAGTGGCCACCCCGTTGACCCTGTCGTTGCAGCCCATCGGCGCGAGCGCGAGCTTGCGCGATCAGGCGTATGCGATGCTCCGCCAGGCGATCGCCGACGCGGATATCTACCAGAATCGCGAAGAAATCCGTCTCGACGAGCGCGTGCTCAGCGAATCGCTCGGCGTGAGCCGCACGCCGGTGCGCGAGGCGATGACACTGCTCGAGCAGGAGGGCTTTTTGCGCATGGTGCCGCGGCGCGGCATCTACATCGTGCGCAAGAGCAAGCGCGAAATCGTCGAGATGATCCAGATGTGGGCCGCGCTCGAAAGCATGGCCGCGCGCCTTGCCACGCTGCATGCGACCGACGAGGAAATCGGCCGCCTGCGTCATATGTTCGACAATTTCCGCGACACGACGCCGGCCGAGCATATCGCCGAGTATTCGGACGCGAACATCGCGTTTCACCAGGCGATCGTCGAGTTGTCGAAGTCGCAGATCATTCTCGACACCATCAAAAACATCTTCATCCACGTGCGCGCGATCCGGCGCATGACCATCTCGCAGAGCGACCGGGCCGCGCGCTCGATCGTCGATCATCTGCGCATCATCGAGGCGCTGGAGAAGCGCGATACCGAACTGGCCGAGCGGCTCACGCGTCAGCATTCGCTCGATCTCGCGGCGTTCGTCGAAGCCAATTGCGATTTTCTCGATTGATGGCGGCGTAGACGCCTGATTGCCTGCCGATTTCGAAAAGCCCGCGGTGTGCAAGCACCGCGGGCTTTTTCGCGCGCGCTTCGCGCGAGCGGTGGCACCTGCACGGGAAGACTGCCGCCCCGTTGCGGGATAAACAGTGCTTGACGGTCTTAAAAATATGGTATGTGATATATCAACAACGACAGCCGCCATTCGCGACTCGGTGTTTTCCCTTGAAACAACCGCCGCAAAGCCTTGCAGATTCAGCGCAAAGCTACGGCTAGCAAGCTTGAGCAGCACGAACCTCGCGCCGTTTCTGTCTCGAAATTCGGCTTGATCCAATGTGATATATCACATACGGTATCTTCGAAGCCGTGAGACGTCGGTGCAGCCGGACGTATATCGAAGCGGACGCGTCCGTCGATAACCGTTGCACATCCGATAGATGAGGAGATGACCATGTCTGCAGTTGTTTCATCCCTGAGTCCGGCCACGGCCACCACGACCGCCGACGACACGCTCAAGCAGAAGACCCGCGACGCGGGCATCGTGTCTGGCGGCCATCTGGTTGCGAAGGCGCTGAAAAACGAGGGGATCGACACGATCTTCACGCTGTGCGGCGGCCACATCATCGATATCTACGACGGCTGCGTCGACGAAGGCATCCGCATCATCGACGTGCGCCACGAGCAGGTCGCCGCGCACGCGGCCGACGGCTACGCGCGCCAGACCGGCAAGCTCGGCTGCGTCGTGACCACCGCCGGCCCCGGCTGCACGAACGCGGTGACCGGCATCGCCACCGCGTTCCGCTCGGAAAGCCCGATCCTGCACATCGGCGGGCAGGGCGCCCTGACCCAGCACAAGATGGGTTCGCTGCAAGACCTGCCGCACGTCGACATCATGGCGCCGATCACGAAGTTCGCCGCGAGCGTATCGAGCACCGAGCGCGTCGCCGACATGATCTCGATGGCCGCTCGCGAATGCTTCAACGGCGCGCCCGGTCCCGCCTACCTGGAAATTCCGCGCGACGTGCTCGACCGCGAAGTCGACGCGACGCGCGCGATCGTGCCGCGGCCGGGCCGCTATCGCGCGTCGACGAAATCGATCGGCGATCCGCGCGACATCGAAAAACTCGCCGATATCCTCGTCAACGCCGAACGCCCCGCGATCCTGTACGGTCAGCAGGTGTGGACTGCGCGCGGTCACGAGGAAGCGATCGCGCTGCTGCGCGGCATCGAGATTCCCGGCTACTTCAACGGCGCGAGCCGCGGACTGCTGCCGCCCGGCGATCCGCATCACTTCGATCGCACGCGTTCGCAGGCGTTTGCGAATGCCGACGTGCTGATCGTGGTCGGCACGCCGTTCGATTTCCGCATGGGCTACGGCCGACGCATCAGCAAGGAATTGACGCTGGTGCAGATCGATATGGACTACCGAACCGTCGGCAAGAATCGCGATATCGATCTGGGCCTCGTCGGGGATCCGGGCGCGATTCTCGCTGCCGTGCTGCAAGCCGCGAGCGGTCGTATCAAGGACGACAGGCGTCAGGCGCGCCGCAAATGGATGGCGCAGTTGCGCGACGCCGAAGCGACCGCGACCGAAAAACTGCTGCCGCTGTTCCGCTCGAATAGCACGCCGATTCATCCGTACCGCGTCGCGTACGAACTCAACGAATTCCTGTCCGACGACACCGTGTATATCGGCGATGGCGGCGACGTGGTGACGATCTCCGCGCAAGCGGTGCGGCCGCGCCGACCGGGGCAGTGGATGGACCCCGGCGCGCTCGGCTCGCTCGGCGTCGGCACCGGCTTCGCGCTCGCGGCGAAGCTCGCGCATCCGCACAAGGAAGTGCTCTGCTATTACGGCGACGGCTCGTTCGGCATGACCGCGTTCGACATGGAAACCGCGAATCGCTTCGGCGCGCCGTATCTCGCGGTGGTCGGCAACAACTCGGCGATGAACCAGATCCGCTACGGCCAGCTTGCCAAGTACGGCGAGGAACGCGGCAACGTCGGCAATCTGCTCGGCGACGTGCCGTTCAACAAATTCGCCGAAATGCTCGGCGGCTATGGCGAGGAAGTGCGCGATCCCGCGCAGATCGCGAGCGCGCTACAGCGTGCGCGCGAAGCGATTCATCGCACCGGCCGCTCGGCGGTGGTCAACATCTGGGTCGACCCGCGTGAATACGCACCGGGCACGAAGAACCAGACCATGTACAAATAACCTTCATCGTTCAGGAGACACGACATGGCCAAGGCACTCGACGGTGTGCGCATCCTCGATTTCACGCATGTGCAATCGGGACCGACCTGCACGCAATTGCTCGCATGGTTCGGCGCGGACGTGATCAAGGTGGAACGGGCAGGCGCGGGCGACATCACGCGCGAGCAACTGCGCGATATTCCCGACGTGGATAGCCTGTACTTCACGATGCTCAATCACAACAAGCGCTCGGTCACGATCGACACCAAGCATCCGGAAGGCAAGCAGGTGCTCGAGGCGCTGATCCAGAAATGCGACGTACTGGTCGAAAACTTCGCACCGGGCGCACTCGACCGGATGGGCTTCACGTGGGAGCGGATTCAGGAATTGAATCCGCGCATGATCGTCGCATCGGTGAAGGGGTTCGGTCCCGGTCCTTACGAGGACTGCAAAGTCTATGAGAACGTCGCCCAATGCGCGGGCGGCGCCGCGTCGACCACCGGCTTCGACGACGGCCCGCCGATCGTGACCGGCGCGCAGATCGGCGATAGCGGCACGGGGCTGCATCTCGCGCTCGGCATCGTCACCGCGCTCTATCAACGCACGCATACCGGACGCGGCCAGCGCGTGCTCGCCGCGATGCAGGACGGCGTGCTCAATCTGTGCCGCGTCAAACTGCGCGATCAGCAGCGGCTCGATCGCACCGGCGTGATGAAAGAGTATCCGCAATATCCGAACGGCACGTTCGGCGACGCGGTGCCGCGAGCGGGTAATGCGTCGGGCGGCGGGCAGCCGGGCTGGATTCTGAAGTGCAAGGGGTGGGAGACGGACCCCAACGCATATATCTACTTCATCACGCAGGCGCCCGTGTGGGCGAAGATCTGCAACGTGATCGGCAAGGAAGAGTGGGCCACGGACCCCGACTACGCGACAGCGCCCGCGCGCCTGCCGCGACTGAAGGAGATCTTCGCCGAAATCGAACGCTGGACGATGACGAAGACCAAATTCGAGGCGATGCAGATCCTGAACAAATACGACATTCCGTGCGGGCCGATCCTGTCGATGAAGGAAATTGCCGAGGAGCCGTCGCTGCGCAAAACCGGCACGATCGTCGAAGTCGATCATCCGCAGCGCGGCAAGTATCTGACCGTCGGCAATCCGATCAAGCTGTCCGACAGCCCGACCGACGTCAAACGCTCGCCGCTGCTTGGCGAACATACCGATGAAGTGATGGCCGAGCTCGGTTATTCGGCCGAGCAGATCATGGCGCTGCGCACGGCTGGCGCGATCTAGGAGCGAGGCATGCAGACGTGGATGCGGTTCATGTCGGGCGACGGCGGCATCGTGTTCGGTCGTGTCGAAGGCGCCTACCTGCACGAGTACGAAAGTCTCGCGCAGCCGGTGCCGACCGGCGCGGTTCTGTCGCTGCGCGCACTGACGCCGCTGGCGCCGTGCGCGCCGGGCAAGATCGTCGCACTGTGGAATAACTATCACGCGCTCGCGGCGAAGCTCGACAAACCCGTGCCTACCCATCCACTGTTTCTGATGAAGCCGGCGGCGTCGGTAATCGGCACGGGCGAGCCGATCCACCGGCCACGGCATTACGCGGGCAAGATCGTCTACGAGGGCGAGCTCGGTATCGTGATCGGCCAGCGTTGCCGCGATCTGGATTTGCAGCAGGCGGAGGCGGCGATTTTCGGCTTCACGCTCGTCAACGACGTCACCGCCGCCGATCTGCTCAACGAGAATCCGCATTTTCCGCAGTGGTGCCGCGCGAAAAGCTTCGATACTTTCTGTTGTCTGGGTCCGGCCATCGTCTCCGGTTTCGACTGGCGGGCCGCGCGCCTGCTGACGACGCTCGACGGCGTCGAGCGTCAGAACTATCCGCTCGCCGATATGGTCTTCTCGCCGGCCGAGCAGGTGAGTCTGATCTCACAGGATCTGACGCTCGAACCCGGCGACGTGATCGCGTGCGGCACTTCGGTGGGCGTGGGTTCGATCAAGGACGGTGCAACGGTGTCGATCACGATCGATGGGATCGGCACGCTGAGCAATACCTTGAGCGCGGCGCCGCGCGACGAGCCACGGCGATTGGGCGATACCGCGAACGCCGGTTGACGAGGCCAGTGACCTCGGGCTCTTGCCTTTTCATCGCATCACGGAGGATCACGCATGCCACAAGCCTGTGGGAGTGCCGTGTTGATGGATCTGTTGCTGCTGCTTGCGGTGGCCGTCGCGATGGCGTTGGTCGCCGTGCTGACGGTGGCAGTGACCGTACTCACGCGACGACAGTTCGGCGGGCGTTCGGCGCATCGGCACACTTGCGTGCGCAAACGAGATCCAACACACAGGGCCCGGATGCTTGCATTGCTCGGCAGCGGCATTGGTTTGACGGTCGCGTCGATAGGCTTGATGGGTTACCTGTTGGCCGCGGCGCGCGAGAACACCGAACGCATCGAACTATTTTCAGCCGTATTGCTCGGCGCGCTGATCTTCGCGACCTGTGCGATCGCTTTCTGCAAACTGCGCGGCGTATTGCAACTCGAGGCGGCCGCGCTGCCGGGCCATCACGTCGTCAATCTGTTTGCGCTGCTGTTATGCGGCTGGCTCGGTTACAGCTTCGTCACCGAACAGGCACAGCCATTCGGACTCGCGGCATTGCTCGCGACGGGCGCGCTGGCAATGGCGATGGGCGTGCATCTGATGCTTAGCCGCGAGTACTCGGCCGACCCCGCTCACGCGGCGCATCACGACGGTTGCGCACCGCGCATGCGTACGGTCGCCGCGCGCAGCGAGGGCCTCGCGATCGGCAAGCCGGGCCTGCTCGCGAACATCGAGTGGCATGGTGGAGAAGAGCAAACCTGGGCGCTTCGCGATGTCGCGCCGGCGGTGATGCGCTTGAGCGCCTGGGCAGATCGTCGGAATGCGCGTGACGGTAGACGAAGTAATGGGCGCCAGCGCGACGGTTCACGCAAATGTACACACAAGCGGCCGGTTCATTTCACTACGCGCCGCTAGTCGACAATGCATACACCTCTGACAAACCTGGTTGCCAATAGCGAAGACGGCGGGATGATGATCCCGCCGCCCGAGTCTTGTTCAATGCTTCTAGTCACCAACCGCCGCGGCGAATTCGCTGTAGTACTGCGTCTTCCTGTGCAGAATGAGTTGCGCGAGAAAGTCGGCATCGTACGCGCGATGCAGATGGCTGTGATAGCGCTCGATATAAGCGGTGATTCGCGCCAACTCGCCATTGAACTCTTTCAGCATGTCGAGCGTCGCGCGGTCCCAGCGAAACCGCAGCCCGAGATCGCTGAACGCGGCATTGTAGGCGCTCAGATGCGCATCGTCGGGATGGTCCTCGTGATCCGCCGCCGCTGTGCGAGCGTTGCGTGTACTGATACGGGATTCAACCGGAGTGTGGTTCATGATCGGCCTCCTCGGCTCGCAAGTGAGAGAACTCGCTTGCAGCATAGAAGTCGCGATCGATTTGCAATAGTTAAAGTTTTATTGGCTTTCCATAGCTTAAGGCTTATGCACGCTCAGTTCCTTCACGCGCGTGATCTTTTCGATCAGATTGGCGCCTTCCTCCATCAGGAAGCGTTTGAAGGCGACGGCGACCGGCGGCAGACGTTTGTTCTTCCGATGCACGACGTACCAATTGAGCATGACCGGAAAGCTCTCGACGTCGAGCACGACCAGATGACCCAATTGCAATTCGAGGCTGATCGTATGGGCGGACAGAAACGCGATGCCCATTCCGGCAATGACCGCCTGCTTGATCGTCTCGGTGCTCTTGATCTCCATCGCGATCTTCAGATTGGACAGTCGGCCGGCAAAACCCTCTTCCATCGAATTCCATGTATCGGAGCCGCGTTCGCGCACGATGAACGCTTCGTTCGCGAGTTGACTGAAGCGGATATTGCGCTTGTGCGCAAGCGGATGAGTGGGCGCCGCGACGATCACGTACGGATGCGGCGCGAACGGTTCATTGGTCGCGTCGGTTTCGTGCGGCGGACGCACCATCACCGCGAGGTCGGTCTGATTGGTCGCCAGTTGATGCAGCAGTTCTTCGCGGTTGTGCACCGCGAGATTCAGATCGACACCCGAATAGCGACGCGTGAATTCGGCGAGAAGGCGCGGAAAGAAATAGTCGCCGGCGCTGATCACGGCGACATTCAGCTTGCCGCCGGAGACGCCCTTCAACTGGCTCATCGCTTCGTCGACTTCATGGAACTGCTGCATGATCGCGCGACTGTAGTGAAGCATTTCGGTGCCGGCCGGCGTCAGATAAATCTTTTTGCCGAGTTGCTCGAACAGAGGCAGCCCCGCATGTTCTTCGAGTTGCCGGACCTGGGTGGAAACGGCTGGCTGAGTCAGATGCAATTCTTCCGCGGCGCGCGAAAAACTCAGGTGGCGCGCCACCGTTTCAAAGACCTTCAGTTGCCGCAGAGTTGCATTGCGCATCGTCATGGTCGATGTATAAGGAAACGTGAATCGACATAATAACAAACTTTAATTATGAGTAATTCAGCGATGACCCTAGCATGAAACCCATAACAAGCCGAATAGCCACTGCAATACGCGGGTTAACGCATAGATATGTGGGGCGGCGGACTCAATAGCGGGGAATAAGCTGCAATGCTTACCGGCACGAAGCGTGGTTATGGTCGGAATAAAGCAAGAACTATCATCGAAACGCGGGTTCGGGGGATTTGCGGAAAAGCATGAAAGCATCGACTTCGAGATTTCCCGAATAGCGAAGTTCTCGGGCCATAACGATAAGGCGGGACGCATCCAGCGCGGCGCGTAAGCCGGCTGCACTAAATAAATAGTGGAGACAAGGCTCATGGACAATATCACTCAGCAATCGACGACGGGTATGTCATGGCGTAACCGATGGTCGCAATTGGTCATCGGCATGATATGCATGGCGCTGGTGGCGAATCTGCAATATGCGTGGACGTTATTCGTGGCTCCGATGCATGCGCGGCATAACTGGAGCGAGGCGTCGATCCAGCTCGCGTTCTCGATCTTCATTCTGACCGAGACGTGGCTCGTGCCGTTCGAGGGCTGGCTCGTCGATAGATTCGGGCCGCGCCCGGTGGTGGCAGGCGGCGCGCTATGCGCGGGTTTGTCCTGGATTCTCAATTCGTATGCAACGACGCTCGGCATGTTGTATTTCGCCGCGGTGATTGGCGGCATAGGCGCGGGCGGCGTGTACGGAACATGTGTCGGCAATGCGCTCAAATGGTTTCCCGACCGGCGCGGTCTCGCCGCTGGTTTGACGGCCGCGGGCTTTGGCGCGGGTGCGGCGCTGACGGTGATTCCGATTGCAAACATGATTACGCGCCGCGGCTATGAAGAGACGTTCCTGTTCTTCGGCATCGTGCAAGGCGTCAGCATTCTGCTGCTCGCGATGCTCCTGACGCGGCCGATCCTGCGTCAGGCAGGGGTACGCAAGAGCCGCTTCGCGGTGTCGAAAGTCGATTTCACGTCGCGACAGATGATCAAAACGCCAGTGTTCTGGGTGATCTACGCGTCCTTCGTCGCGGTCGCGGCGGGTGGTTTGATGGCGACCGCGCAGATCGGCCCGATCGCGAAAGACTGGGGCATAGCGCGCATTCCGATGTCGGTCTTCGGCGCGACGTTGCCGCTGCTGACTCTCACGCTGTCGATCGACAATATCTTCAACGGCTTGACGCGTCCGCTGTGCGGCTTCATTTCCGACAAGATCGGCCGTGAAAACACGATGTTCGTGATCTTCATCGGCGAGGGACTCGCGTTGCTCGGCATGATGCAGTTCGGCAGTAATCCGTATGCCTTCATGGTCTTTGCCGCGCTGATCTTCCTGTTCTGGGGCGAGATCTTCTCGATCTTCCCGGCGACGTGCGCGGATACGTTCGGCAGCAAGTATGCGGCCGCCAATGCAGGGACGTTGTACACCGCGAAGGGTACGGCCTCGTTGCTGGTGCCGATCGCGTCGGTACTCGCGGCGACGGGCGGCTGGAACCTCGTCTTCATCGTTTCCGCCGTCATCACGATCGCAGCGGGCATTTCCGCGAAGTTCATCCTCGAGCCGATGCGCACGCGCTGGATCGAATCGCACGATGAACCTCAGGGCGCGCTGGCCGTCGCGGGTCATGGCAATGGCAATGCGTCGAGAATGAGTCACTGGCCGGAACAGTCCGGCGAATAACGTGAGCGTCGCGCGCCCGGAACCGACGCCATGAATGTTTCGTTGCAGCAGCTCAAGGTATTCGTCGCGGTCGCGCGCGAGCGCAGTTTCACGCGCGCGGCGCGCGAGTTCGATCTGACGCAGTCGGCCATCAGCCGTTGTGTGCGTGAACTGGAAGACGCGGTTGAATTGAAGCTATTCGATCGCACGACACGCCAGGTCGAACTGACGAATGCGGGTGCGAGTCTCGAGAGAAGAATCGGCCGGCTGCTCGACGAAATCGAATTGACGCTGCTCGAAGAGCGCGCTGCTTACGACGGACACACGGGCGTCGTGTTATTCGCGAGTAATCCGGTGTTGTCGTCGGGCTGGGTGCCGCGGGCTTTGGCGCAGTGCGCGTCGGTTTATCCCGAACTGGTCGTGTCGGTCAAGGATCAGCCTCAATGCAGCGTAATGTCCAGTGTCGAGCAGGGTGAAGTGGATTTCGGCGCGGTCTGCGTGACCGCACCCGTCGATAGTCCTCTCTTACATGCTCAGGTACTTTTCACTACGCCACTGCATGCGGTGCTTCCATCCGTACATCCGCTAGCCCGGAACGACAGCATCGAATGGCACGCGTTGCGCGATTGTCCGCTGATCACGCTGAATGCCGATACCGGCGTGCGTGCCGCGCTCGAACCCGTACTCGCCGCGAACGAATTGAAGCGCCGGCCGATGCAGGAACTCGGACACGTCGCGGCGGTAGCGCGCATGGTCGAATTGGGACTGGGTGTCGGCGTATTGCCTGTCGATGCGCATTGGCCTTCGCCGGGCGCTTCGTTGGTGAGTCGTCCGCTGGTTCCCGAAGCGACATTGACGACGGTACTCGTGCACCGCAGAAACCGCTCGCTTCGTCCCAATGCGGCTGCTGCGTGGGCGCAGTTCGTCGCATCGACGACCGGTCATGCGCGCATCGCGGACGAAGTGCCTGCCGCAGCCGCTGCTGCAACGCAAAGCTTCAGCTGGCAGTCGGTGCGGCAAAGCCTGTTGCCGGAACCTTTGATAGGGGCCGACCGAAAAGCTCGCGCGATGCGCGGCATTCGATCGATGCGCCGCCAGTCAGCCACATAACGTCCTACTCAAGGAGCTTCATGATGGATATCCAGTCCGACCTCAGGCAACATGATCTGTTGATCGACGGCAAGCGCATGCCGCCAGGCACCGGCGAATATTCCGTCGATATCAACCCCGCGACCGAAGATCCGATCGCGCTGGTCGCGCAAGGCAGCGCCGCCGACGTCGATGCCGCGGTGCGCGCGGCGCGCAGCGCTTTGAAGGTATGGAATTCGATTCGCGCCGCCGAACGCGGTCGTATCCTGCAACGGCTCGCGGGCCTGATGCGCGAGAACATGGAAGAACTCAGCGCGCTCGAAAGTCTCGACTGCGGCAAGCCGATTGCCGCGGTGATGCGTCAGGACGTGCCCGCCGCGATCGATACCGTCGAATACTACGCAGGCTGGTGCGACAAGATCAACGGCCAGGTGGTGCCGACGCGTCCCGATGCATTGACCTATACGCTGCGCGAACCGGTCGGCGTGGTCGCTGCAATCGTGCCGTGGAATTTTCCGCTGATGATCGGCATGTGGAAGATCGCGCCCGCGCTCGCATGCGGTTGCACGCTGATCGTCAAGCCTGCCGAGATCACGCCGCTCACCGCGTTGCGCATCGGCGAGTTGGCGCTCGAAGCGGGTGTGCCGCCGGGCGTGCTCAATATCGTCACCGGCAAGGGTAGTGTGGTGGGCGACGCGCTGGTGTCGCATCCCGGTATCGACAAGGTCACGTTCACCGGTTCGCCTTCGGTCGGACGAGGCATCCTGCAGGGCGCGGCGGGCAACTTCAAACGCGTGACACTGGAGCTCGGCGGCAAGTCGGCCAACGTGATCTTTGCCGACGCGAATCTCGACAATGCGGTGCGCGCCGCGGCGTCGGGCGTGTTCTTCAATACGGGGCAAGTGTGCTCCGCTGGGTCGCGGATACTCGCGCATCGTGACGTGTATGACGAAGTGGTCGAGCGTCTGGCTACGCGCGCGAAGTCGATCAAGGTCGGCGATCCGTCGCTGCGCGAAACGTCGATGGGACCGCTGATTTCGGCCGCGCAGATGAAAACCGTATTGAGCTATGTCGACACAGGTCGCTCGGAAGGCGCGTCGCTCGTGACGGGTGGCGCGCGCGTCGGCAATCGCGGCTTTTTCGTCGAGCCCACCGTGTTCGCGAATGTCGAGCACGAGATGCGCATTTCGCAGGAAGAAATCTTCGGGCCCGTGGCAAGCGTGATTCGGTTCGATGACGAAGCGGACGCGGTCCGCATCGCCAATGGCACATCGTATAGTCTCGCGGCCGGCGTATGGAGCGCTGACCTGAGCCGCGTGCATCGCGTGGCGCGCGACCTGAAGGCGGGCACGGTGTGGATCAATACTTACGGCTATACGGATGTGCGTTTGCCATGGGGTGGTGCTGGCGATTCGGGCTTCGGTCGCGAGCATGGCGATGTCGCGATCGAGAATTTCACTGAACCGAAAGCGGTGTGGGTGGCGATCGATCAATAGCGGCGAATGTGAAAAAGGATCGGATGCATGGCATCCGATCCTTTGAGTCGCGGTGCAAGACGAAAAGGAGTATCTGGTCAATTACCCTGTAAAGCCATCTTCTCGCGCAATTTGATCAGTGCGAGTACGACGTCGATGGTGGGTGTCGGTTCGGCAACGAGTCGGCCCATTTCCTGCACGACGGTCAGCAAAGGATCGATTTCCATCGGCCTGCGGTTCTCGAGATCGACGAGCGTCGACGTCTTGTGCGCACCGACCGCGCCCGCGCCATCAATACGCCTTTCCACGTCCACACGAAAGTGCACGCCGAACTGTTCCGCGATTCGCTTCGCTTCGAGCATCATCGTGCGTGAAACCGCCCGCGTGCCCGGGTCGCTCGTGAGGACATCGAGCGTTGCATGCGTCAATGCGCTAATCGGGTTGAAGCACAGATTGCCCCACAGCTTGAGCCAGATCTCGTCGCGAATGTTGTCGCGAATCGGCGCTTCGAAGCCGGCTGCCTGCATGATCTCGTGCAATTGCTGAATGCGCGGGGTGCGTTCGCCACTCGGTTCGCCGATCGGGAACTTCTTGCCGTACACGTGTTTGATAACCCCCGGTTCGACGATTTCCGCCGCCGGATAGAGTACGCAGCCAATCGCGCGCTCGGGGCCGAGCTTGGTCCACTGCGAACCGTCGGGGTCGACGCTCGCAAGGCGAGTGCCGGCAAAGCGTCCGCCATGCTGATAGAAGTACCAATATGGAATGCCGTTGACGCCGGTAACGATCGCTGTGTGCTTGCCGAGCAGTGGCTGCATCGAATCGACCACGCCGGGCAGCGAATGCGCCTTCAGCGTGACGATGACGACGTCCTGAACGCCGAGTTCGCTTGGGTCTGAAGTACAGCGCACCGGCGCGCTGAATGTTTCGCCATCCATGATGAGGCGCGCGCCGTGCTCACGCATGGCCGCCAGATGCGGGCCGCGCGCAATGAAGCTGACGTCCGCGCCGGCGCGCGCCAATTGCACGCCCATTAAACCGCCAATCGCTCCCGCTCCGAAGATGCAGATCTTCATGATGTCGCTCCGTGACGATGAAAAAGCCGTTCGCCCAATGCCGCATTGCACCACTTCGCGGCCGGTCACGGTTCGAGCATAAGGTGGAGCAACGAAAGCTGATAGTTAAAGTTTCTCCGTCGATGTATTAGCTATTCGTTATGAAAAGGCCTCACCTCAGGCACGCCGAACCAGCAGAAAACTCACGCCGATCGCAGCGAGAAAGCCGCCGCAGCAGCGATTGAACCAGCGGCGGATCTTCGCGCGCATCAGCCACTTGCCGAGATACATACCGGCCCACGAATACAGGGCGATCGCGACCCATTCGAGTACCAGGAAGCTCGCGCCGAGCGCGGCGAATTGCGGCAGTATCGGTTGCGCGACGTCGACGAATTGCGGCAGAAACGCGGTAAAAACCAGAATTGCCTTCGGATTGCCGGCCGCGACGAAGAACTCGTGCCGCGCAATGCGCGTGAGCGCGGCTTCCTGGGGTTGCGATGTATCGATGGCGGGCGCGTCGCTGCGCCACAGCTGGACCGCGAGCCAGATCAGATAAGCGGCGCCCGCGAGTTTGATCGTCAGAAAGATCCACTCAGACGCATGCAGCACGACGGCGAGACCGGTCGCGGCGAGCGCCAGCATCATCGCGAAGGCGAGCAGCCGGCCGCTGCCGCCGACGAATGCCTTGATGAAGCCATGCCGTGCGGCGACGTTGATCGAAAGCAGGTTATTGGGCCCGGGTGCGAGGTTGATGGCAAAGCAGGCGGGCAAGAAGAATAGCCAGGCGGTAAGGGACATGACGGCTGCATTCCGAACGGGAGATCACGATGCATCGCGCGGAGGATCGCGCGCGATGCGTTACCGGGATTGTAGCGAAACCGCGCCGCGCTTCCGCCGGCCGCGTGTTCAGTTCACCGCCTTGATAAAGCCAGGGTCGCCGATCAATGTATCGACGCTGAGCTTGACCGTGTCTTCGATCGCGATCGTGTTGCTGGTGAATTTCGGCGACTTCTGCTTCACGGTGCGCGTGGTCGTGTACATGACTTTCTGGGTTGCCGCATCGACGACCACGTAGTGCATCTTCAGTGTCCACAGCGCCGGCGAGCGCTTATCGTCCACCGTGAAGGCTTCGATGCTGCCACTGAGCACGCGCTTGTTGTCGTCGATACGGAAACCGGCCACTCGCAGACTGTTCGCGACGCCATTGCGCACGACCAGGCTGACCTCGTCCTTCAAGACGAGCCCGGTCATCGCGGTGTTTTCGATGCGGTTCGGGGAGACATGACCGTCGCGCGCGGGCAGATACGCGAAGTCGCTTGCAGGGGCGACGCTGAGCGAGCCCGTGCCGTGGGTCTTCGGGTGCGTCGCGCTGGCGCTGCTGTTCAGGCCGAACCATGACCACGAGCACGCGGACAACAGCGTGGGCAGCAGCACGGCGCCGCAGCCCTTGAGCACGACGGATCTCAACGGCGAACGCGCAGCAGCCATGCGGGAGAAAGCGGCGGTCGAAGTCAGAGGAGTTGCCCTTTTAAGTGGAGTCGGCCCGGTGAAGAACAGCATGGTAGCAGCGAACCTTGCGTCTGGCTGGCTAGCCCGGCCATCATAACGGGCCGCAATAGCGATGGACATCGGGACAACGCCCGAAGGGGGTTCGCCGCAGCCGCTCAGAAAAAGCCCGCCTTTCCCTGCGTGATATCGGTCAACGTTGCCTTGGCGCCGTCGAGCGCATTGGCGGGCACGCGCATCGTCATCTTCACCAGCATGCCGTAGGCGCTGTCCACCAGTGCATAGCCTTCGGCGTCCATCCATCGACGGACTTTGGCTTCGTCGGCATAACTGACTTCGACGCCCAGCGAAACCTGGGCAATCCTCTCGACGCGCGGCGCGTCGAGCAGCGCGGACGCGATCGCATCGGTGTACGCGCGCACCAGACCGCCCGCGCCGAGCTTCACACCGCCGTAATAGCGCACGACGGCCGCGAGCACGCCATCCAGATCGTGATGCCGCAGCACTTCGAGAATCGGCCGACCGGCGGTGCCGGACGGTTCGCCGTCGTCGGACATGCCGGATTGGCCGCCCGCGAGCAGCGCCCAGCACACATGTGTCGCGGCCGGATGTTCGTCGCGCAGACGCTGCAATTCGTCCATCGCGGCATCGCGATCGGCGACCGGGAGCGCATACGCGATGAAGCGGCTCTTGCGAATCTCGAGTTCCGCGCTCAGCGGCGCGGGCAGGGTATAGGTGGGCAAGGCGGAAACGTCGGTGGATGAAAGAACGCACGCGGTACGCGCCGCGATGTCCGACATGGTAACGGATCGTCCACGCGAGCGAGGCGCCGAGGGCAGGCTCGCGGGTTCGACTACAATGGTCCGCTGAACGCGCGCCCGTCATTTCGATGCTGCGCATCGCGAGGAGACGACATGCTTGACCTATCCACGTTGGGGACTTTCGTTGCCGTCGTGCTCGGGCTCTTTCTGATTCCTGGCCCGGCCGTGCTGCTGGTTTTGACGCGCACCATGCACGGTGGACGCAAGGCCGGCATTCTGACCGGTCTCGGCATCGCAGCCGGCGACTTCGTGCATACGCTGGGCGCCGCGGTTGGCCTCTCCGCGCTGCTGATGACGTCCGCGCTCGCGTTCAATGCGGTGAAATTCGTCGGTGCCGCGTATCTCGTCTATCTGGGCATTCGCGCGTTGCGCGAAAAGCAGGCGAGTGCGCATCTGCCGGTCGTCGCGCCGGTGTCGGGTTCGAAGGCGTTTTTGCAGGCGATTCCCGCCGAAGTGCTGAACCCGAAGACCGCGCTGTTTTTCCTCGCGTTTCTGCCGCAATTCGTACGGCCCGAGCATGGCTCGACGTTCCTGCAGTTCGCGACGCTCGGGCTGATTTTCGTTGCCATGAGCGCGCTTTACACGACGCTGATCGTCCTGACGATGCGGCCATTGGGCAAACTCGTGAAGCGTTTGACGTGGTTGACGCGCTGGCAGAACAAGCTCATCGGCGTGCTGTTCATTTCGCTTGGCCTGCGCGTGGCGGTGCAAACACGCTGAGTGTGGGTGCGCGACTGGCACGCGCGATTCAGGAGACAGCGATGAATGAAGACTCAACCTCGACGGCGCGCGCGCTCGAGTTCTGGTTCGACTTCGGCAGCAACTACAGCTATCTGAGCATGATGCGGGTCGAAGCGTTGGCGGCCGCGCGCAACGTGACGATCGTCTGGCGGCCGTTTCTGCTCGGCCCGGTATTTCGCCAGCTTGGGTTCGAGAACTCGCCCTTCGTGTTGCAGAAAGAAAAAGGCGCATACGTGTGGAAAGACATGGAGCGTCAATGCCGCAAATACGGCCTTGCGCTCACGCGTCCCAGCACGTTTCCGCGCGCGGCGCTTCTCGCGATGCGCATCGCGCTGCTGGGTGCGAACGAGCCGTGGATCGGCGCCTGGTGCCGCCAGATCATGCAGTTGAATTTCGTCGGCGACCGCGACATCGGCTCGATCGACGTCGTCAGCGAAGCGCTCGACTCGCTTGGCTTACCCGTGCAGAGCGTGATCGACGCCGCGCAAAGCGACGCGAACAAGCTCCGTTTGCGCGAGCAGACCGAACGGGCCATCAGCAAGGGCATCTTCGGTGCGCCGACGTTTTTTGTCGGCGGCGAGATGTTCTGGGGAAATGACAGGCTGGAGGACGCGTTGGACTACTGCGACACGATCGGCACGCCAATGAACGTCGAACGGAGCGCTCAATCAGCCTGCTGACAGAAGCGCCGGCCAGGTACATGAGAGACCACGGCCTGAGCGATTTCGAGTGGAGTACTTTCGGCGGGAACGACGCGGCGGCTCGATTCGGGCTCGTGCTTCATCGTCCATTCGACGAGCCGGTATGAACGGCCCCAAGGCTGTTGCAGCGGATCGGAGACCTTGCAGGAATGAATCTGGCGAGTCCATTGATGGCCGCGCATCGCACGCAGGTGTTCGACTACCATCTCTTCAACCATGATTTACCTCCTTCTTCTTGTGCGCGGGACCATTCGCGGCCGCGTTTTCGGCACCCTTCAAGAAAAAACGCCGCCGATGTTCTGGCGGCTCAACAGGGGATGAAGTACATACTTGCAGCGAACAATTAAGCGAAACTTAAGAACCGCAATCATTACGCAAACGGATCTCGCAGCGTGTAAGCGAGTGCAAGCGAATGCAAGCGAGCGTTGACAACAGTGGGCGCGCACGCCCACATGCCGGCCGACGCGTCGCGAGCCTGCCCTCAAGACCCCGGCGGATCGGCCGTTATCAGTAGAGTTGGGGCGTCGACCCCGTTCGCCTTCAGGGCCGCCTTGCCGATACCGTGACGAAACTCGCCCAAACGCCGCTTTCCGAGCGCCTTCGCTCGCTCGTCGACACCGTGCAGCACAACGAGCGCACGTTGCGGCGCTTCCAGAACGTCGAGTTGCATTTGATCGGCGCGCAGGATTTCGCGTCGTTTCTCGATACCTTGTTCAGCCATCTGCCGCGCGAGTTCGCTCTCGCGAACGTGCTGCTGTGGCTCGACGACCGCGCGCCGATGCTGCTCGAACTGCTCGAGCCGGACAACCTGCAAGCGCTCGATCATGCACAGCTGAAGACCTCGCGCGAGGGTGGTCTCATCGCGCGGTCTTTGTGCGAGGACGATCGGCCGTGGCTCGGCCGCCCTGACGAGCTCGACGACGCGCGCCGCGCGTTCTTCGGCGCCGTGACGGCCCAAGTGCCGGCCAGCGCGATCCTGCTGCCGCTCGCCGCGGGCAAGAACGTCAGCGGCTATCTATGCCTCGGCAGCGACGACCCCGCGCGCTTCGGCGAGGGCATGGCCACCGACATCCTGGAGCGCTTCGCGAGCATCGTCACCGCGAGTCTCGACAACGTCGCGCATCGCGAGCGGCTCAAGCAACTCGGCATGACCGATGCGCTGACCGGCCTCGCGAATCGCCGGTATTTCGACGAGCGGCTGCGCGAGGAGTTGATGCGCGCGGTCCGTTATCGCGCGCCGGTCGCGTGTCTGTTCATCGATATCGACGGTTTCAAACTCATCAACGATAGCCACGGCCATCAGATCGGCGACCGCGCGCTCGCGGCGGTGGCGGCCTGCGTGCGACAGCAGGTGCGGCTTGGCGACACCGTCGCGCGCTATGGCGGCGAGGAGTTCGCCGCGCTGCTGCAAGGCGATCGCAGCGACGCGCTGACCGTCGCCGAGCGCGTGCGGCGGGCAGTCGAGAATCTCGACGTGCGCGACGTGCACGGCGAGCGCATCGCGTTGTCGGTGTCGATCGGCGTGGCCGCGCGCGTGGTCGCGGGCAGCCCGGCCGACGCGATGTCGCTCGGTCAGGCGATGATGGACGAGGCCGATCGCGCGATGTATCAGGCCAAGCACAACGGCCGCAATCGCATCGAGGCGCACGCCGATGCGCTCGATGAGCAGGGCTGATCGAGCGGCGCCAACACCAACAATAACTGCGCGTCACACTCCGGCCGCATCCGGCGGCACCCCGAGCAGCTGCAATGCGCCGCCCATCACACCGCTGAACACCGGTCCGGCGACCGTACCGCCATAGAACGCCTTGCCGGCCGGGTCGTCGATCATCACGGCGACGATCAGGTGCGGATCGCTCATCGGCGCCATACCGACGAACAGCGCGCGGTAGCGATTCGGCGCGTAGCCCGCGCCGATCTGCTTGCGCGCGGTGCCGGTCTTGCCGCCGACGCGATAACCCGCCACGCTCGCGGCGCGTCCGGTGCCGCCATCGCCCGTTGCCATTTCGAGCATGTTGCGGATCGCGCGCGCGGTGCCGGGCGTCGTGACCGGTTGGCTGCGAGCGGCGAACGGCGTCGGCTCGTCCGCATCGCGCGGCTCGCGCAGCAGGCTCACGCGCCGCAGCGTGCCGTCGCCGGCATAGGCGGTGTAGACCTGCGCGATTTGCAGCAGCGATACGGACAGCCCGTAGCCGTACGCCATCGTGGCCTGCTCGACCGGGCGCCAGCGGCGATATGGCCGCAGCTTGCCGGCGGCCACGCCAGGGAAGGGCAGCTCGGGCTTCATGCCGAGCCCGTATTGCTGGTACTTGGTCCAGATCGTTTCGGCCGGCAGGTTCAGCGCGAGTTTCGCGAGCGCGATATTGCTCGACTTCTGCACCGCCTCGGCGACCGTCATCGCGCCGTGATTCGACGTGTCGTGAATCACGGCCGGGCCGATCCGATACCAGCCTGGCGCGGTATCGATGATGCTTTGCGGCCGCACCCTGCCTTCGTCGATCGATAGCGCGACGACGAGCGGCTTGATCGTCGAGCCCGGCTCGAACGTGTCGATCACCGCGCGGTTGCGCAGTTGCCGGCCGGACAGGTGCGTGCGGTCGTTCGGATCGAAGCTCGGATAGTTGGCGAGCGCGAGGATCTCGCCGTTGCGCGCATCGAGCACGACCACGCTGCCCGCTTCGGCGCGGTGCTGCGCGATCGCGGCTTTGAGTTGCGTGTACGCGAGTTGCTGGATGCGCCGGTCGATCGTCAGCTGGATCGTCGCGCCGTTGCGCGCGGGCACGAGCGGCCGCGTCTCCGAGATCACGCGGCCGAGCCGGTCGCGAATCACCTCGCGCTGGCCCGGCACACCTTGCAGCCGCGCGTTGGCGGCGAGCTCGACGCCCTCCTGGCCGTTGTCCTCGATGTCGGTAAAGCCGACCACGTGCGCGGCCGACTCGCCCTCGGGATAAAAGCGTTTGGTGTCGGCGACCTGCGTGATGCCGGCGAGCCCGAGTCGGGACAGATGCTCGGCGGTGTCGGCATCGAGCTGGCGCTTGAGCAGCACGAAGCTGCGCTCGCCGTTCAGACGCCTGCGCAGTTCCGCGGGCGGCAGATCGAGCAGCCTGGCGAGCGGCGCGAACGCGCTTTCGTCGACGAGCTTCGGGGTGGCCCAGATTTCGCACGTCGCGAGACTGACCGCGAGCATCGAACCATTGCGATCGACGATCCGGCCGCGCGTCGCGTCGAGCTCGAGCAGGCGCTGATAGCGCTTCTGCCCCTGGTCGACGTAGAAGTCCTGATTCACGACCTGCACCCAGAACGCACGGGCGGCGAGCGTCGCGAACGCGGCGAACACGAGCAGCACGATGAACTTCGAGCGCCACGCGGGCAGCCGCGCATCGAGCAGCGGGTTCTTCGCGGCTAACGCATAGGGATCGGGCGACGGAGGTTTTTTCTGGCGGATCATGGCGGCGGGCAGCGGACGTTACGTACCTTCGATTGAACAGGGCCGCCAAAACCACGTGGCCTGGCGGCAAGGACTTTCGCTGGGCCGAGTGTAAACAAAACGTAATTCAAATGCGAGGGATGTGAAAGACGAAGTGTTTGCCTTCGAGCAACCGCTAGCCGAGCCGAAGCTCAAAAACGAACAGCCGCGCGGACTTGCAAAATCCGCGCGGCTGATTCGTTCGATTGATGCGTCGACTCCGACGCGGCGTGTTGATGAGGCGCTCCCTGCCTGTGGAGCGCCTTCTTTTTATGCGCGCCCGTCGCGGGCGCGGCGCAGAAGCGTCAAGCCGGCAACGCGAAACTCGCAATCGCGTCGCGCAACACGCCGACCTGGTCCTTCAGCGAATGCGCGGCGGCCGCGGCCTCTTCGACCAGTGCCGCATTCTGCTGCGTGACCTGGTCCATCTCGCCGACCGCGCGATTGACCTGCTCGATGCCCGCGCTCTGCTCGCGCGACGCGTGGCTGATCTCTTCGAGAATTTCGTTGACGCGCCGCACCGACTGCACGATCTCGCCCATCGTCGCGCCCGCGTTGGCGACCAGCGACGCGCCGGTCTCGACGGTATCGGTCGAGGTTTCGATCAGCGCCTTGATCTCCTTGGCGGCCGTCGCCGAGCGCTGCGCGAGGCTGCGCACTTCGGCCGCGACCACCGCGAAGCCGCGGCCCTGTTCGCCGGCGCGGGCCGCTTCGACGGCCGCGTTCAGCGCGAGGATATTGGTCTGGAACGCAATGCCGTCGATCACGCCGATGATGTCGCCGATCTGCCGCGAGCTTGCGGTAATCTCGCCCATCGTGCGCACCACGTCGTCGACGACGCGGCTGCCGCGCGTCGCGACGTTCGCGGCGTCGCTCGCGAGTTGCGCGGCCTGGCTCGCGCTGTCCGCGTTCTGCTTCACGTTGACCGTCATCTGATCCATGCTCGACGCGGTTTGCACGAGCGCCGCCGCCTGCTCCTCGGTGCGCTGCGACAGGTTGGTGTTGCCCGCGGCGATTTCGTTCGCGCCGACGTTGATGTTCTCGGTGCCCTGGCGCACGCGCGAGACCGTGTCGACGAGTCCCGCCTGCATCGTGCGCAGCGCATGCAGCAGGCTGCTGTTGTCGTGCGGCGCGATCGACACCGGCGTCGCGAGATTGCCTTGCGCCATCAGCCGCGCATGCTTGACCGCCGCTTCGAGTTCGCCGCCGAGCGAGCGGCGGATGCTGCGCAGCACGATGAGCATCACGACCGTGGAGAGCGCGCCGAGTGCGACCGTGATCGCCAGCCAGCGCAGCAGGTTGCGGTAGAACGCGCTTTGCACGTCGTCCATATACATGCCGGTCACGAGGTACCAGTCCCATGGCGCGAAGTGCATCGAGTAGCTGGTCTTCGCAACGGGCTGTTCGCTGCCCGGTTTGGCCCACAGATAGTCGACGAAGCCGCCGCCGTCGTGATTGCCTGCGTTGACGATATCGACGAACAGATGATTGCCGGCCGGATCGGTGAACTGTGCGAGGTTCTTGCCGATCAGTTCGGGCTTGAACGGATGCATCAGCATGACCGGCTGCGAGTCGTTGATGGACAGGTAGCCGTCCTTGCCGTAGCGCATCGCGCCGAGCGTCGCGAGCGCCTGTTTTTTCGCGTCCTCCTCGGACAGCGCATGCTGCTGCACGAGCGCGTAGTAATGGGCGGTGACGTGGTTGGCCTCTTCGATCAGCGAGCGCAATTGCTCGCGTCGGTCCGAGATCATCGACGCGCGGTTCTGCCACGCGCCGAACGCGCCGATCAGGATCAGGCCAACCCACAGCACGGCGATCATCGACGTCAGTTTTCGGTTCAGAGTCATAGCGAGGGGAATGGGATTTCTGGCCTTAGGGTCTAGTGGTTTGCGGTCGGATGCCGCTCGCTGTGTTAACGGCGGGAAATCGTGTTGGTCGAGGCAGGGGAAACCCTCTGTTTTACATCGCCATTCATCTGATTAATAAGCGGATTTATTGAGTGTTTTAGCGGCGCTGGTATGCGCGCAATTCGAAAAAGACATTTGCTAAGTATTCGGGAATCTGAATTAATTGGCGATTTGCGATAAAGCGCAGGGCATTGAAAAATGCGCACGAAAATCGACATAAAAACGGGCGGCACGAAGTGCCGGACAACCTGCCGAGCCAAATCCAGCAAGGTTCGCATCACATTCCACAAAACGCCAATCCAATCCAAAAATCTCATTAATTGACTGCGAATGCAAAAAACGACACATTTTTCCACTTAAGAGCAACCACGAAAAATCGCTGCGGCATTCCAAAAGACTCGCCATAAAAAATTCCGCTATAGTCGCCGTTTTCCGATTGCCAGCCGGGCATAGAAGAACGTCAATCCGCCCGCCACCAGGAGTCCCGAAGAATGAATGCACGCGAACCCGCTTTCGTTTCCCAGTCCCGCAGTGCGCGCCTGCGCCAGATGCTCGTCAGCAGTGAACTCGAATTCATGATGGAGGCGCATAACGGCCTGTCCGCGCGCATCGTTCGCGAAGCCGGGTTCAAGGCGATCTGGGGCTCGGGCCTCGCGATCTCCGCGCAGTTCGGCGTGCGCGACAACAACGAGGCGAGCTGGACGCAGGTGGTCGATACGCTGGAATTCATGGCCGACGCGAGCGATCTGCCGATCCTGCTCGACGGCGACACCGGCTACGGCAACTTCAACAATGTGCGCCGCCTCGTGCGCAAGCTCGAACAGCGCGGCATCGCCGGCGTGTGCATCGAGGACAAGCAGTTTCCGAAGACCAACAGCTTCATCAATGGCGAGGCGCAGCCGCTTGCCGAGATCGACGAATTCTGCGGCAAGATCAAGGCCGGCAAGGACTCGCAGAACGACGAGCATTTCTCGATCGTCGCGCGCGTCGAGGCGCTGATCGCGGGCTGGGGCATGGACGAAGCGCTGCGCCGCGCGGAAGCGTATCGACGGGCAGGCGCCGATGCGATCCTGATTCACAGCAAGCTGTCGCGCCCCGACGAGATTCTCGAATTCGCGCGCGAATGGGCCGGCCGCGCGCCGCTCGTGATCGTGCCGACCAAGTACTACAGCACGCCGACCGAGGTGTTCCGCGAAGCGGGCATCAGCACCGTGATCTGGGCGAACCATCTGATCCGCGCGGCGACCTCGGCGATGCAGGCGATCGCGAAGGAAATCCATGCGAGCGAGACGCTCGTCAACGTCGAGGACAGCATCGCGGCGGTCAACGAAATCTTCCGTTTGCAGGACGCCGACGAATATTCGGAGGCCGAAGACCGCTATCTGTCGGGCGGCCGCGCGGCCGGCTCGGCCGTCGTGCTCGCCGCGAGCCGCGGCAAGGGCCTTGAAGCGTTGACCGGGGAGCGTCCGAAGGTGATGCTGCCGATCGCCGGCAAACCGCTGCTGCGCAGGCTCGTCGATGCGTTCAAGAAGCAGGGCGTCAACGACATCACCGTGGTCGGCGGCTATCGCGCCGACGCGATCGATACCGCGGGCATCCGCCTCGTCGTCAACGAGCAGCATGCGCAGACCGGCGAACTCGCGTCGCTCGCATGCGCACTCGATAAACTGAGTGGCGACACCGTCATTTCGTACGGCGACCTGCTGTTTCGCAGCTACATCCTGCGCGATCTGGTGGAAAGCGAGGCCGCCTTCAGCGTGGTCGTCGATTCGTCGCTGACGGATACGGAGAACGCGAGCGTGCGCGATTTCGCGTGGTGCTCGGCCGCCGACGACCGCGGTCTGTTCGGCAACAAGGTCGTGCTGCGGCATGTCGCGAGCGGGCGGGAGCAGTCGTCGGCGGCGAGCGCCGCGCAAGTGCCGCATGGCCGCTGGGTGGGGCTGCTGAACGTGCGCGGCGCGGGCCTTGAACGCCTGCAAGCGGTAATGCGCGGCTTGCGGACGCGCGACGATTTCGCGTCGCTCGACATGCCCGCGCTGCTGAACGCGCTGATCGAAGCGGGCGAGTCGATCGAGGTGCAATACGTGCACGGCCACTGGCGCGGCGTCAACGATCTCGACGATTTCCGCCGCGCGGGCGACTTCGCGCACGCGCAGGCTCCGTTCGCGACGGCCGTCGACGGCGCAACGGCGAACGATGCACACGGAGGCGCGCAATGATCGAAGCAGCACAGTTCGTCGAGGCGGCGCGCGAGCGCGGTTTCGACTGGTATGCGGGCGTGCCGTGCTCGTATCTGACGCCGTTCATCAACTACGTGCTGCAGGACGAATCGCTGCACTACGTGTCGGCGGCCAACGAGGGCGACGCGGTCGCGCTGATCGCGGGCGTCACGCTCGGCGCGAAGAACGGCCGGCGCGGCATCACGATGATGCAGAACTCCGGGCTCGGCAATGCGGTGAGCCCGCTGACCTCGCTCACCTGGACTTTCCGCCTGCCGCAACTGCTGATCGTCACGTGGCGCGGCCAGCCGGGGGTTGCCGACGAGCCGCAACACGCGCTGATGGGCCCGATCACGCCGGCGATCCTCGACACAATGGAAATTCCTTGGGAGACGTTCCCGACCGAGGCCGCCGCGATCGGCCCGGCGCTCGATCGCGCGATCGCGCATATGGACGCCACCGGCCGTCCGTACGCGCTCGTGATGCGGAAGGGCAGCGTCGCACCGTATGAACTGAAGGACGGCGGCGCGCCCGCGCGGCGGGCGCCGGTCGAGGCTCGTGCGCAGTTCCGCGCGCAGTTCGGCGATATCGCCGAGAACGAACTCGCAACGCGCCACGACGCGCTGCAAAAGGTCATCGCGCATACGCCGCTCGACTCGACGGTGGTGCTCGCGTCGACCGGTTTTTGCGGCCGCGAACTCTATGCGATCGACGATCGCGCGAACCAGCTATACATGGTCGGCTCGATGGGCTGCGTGACGCCGTTCGCGCTCGGCCTAGCGCTCGCGCGCCCGGACCTGCGCGTGGTCGCGCTCGACGGCGACGGCGCCGCGCTGATGCGCATGGGCGTGTTCGCGACGCTCGGCGCGTACGGTCCGTCGAACCTCACGCACGTACTGCTCGATAACGGCGCGCACGATTCGACCGGCGGCCAGGCGACGGTGTCGCCGCAAGTGTCGTTCGCGGGTGTCGCGGCCGCGTGCGGTTACGCGTCGGCGGTCGAGAGCGACGATCCGGCAGTCATCGACGAACTGTTCGCGGCGCCGCCGCTCGACGGGCCGCGCTTCGCACGCCTGACGATCCGCCGCGGCACGCCCGCCGGCCTGCCGCGCCCGACCATCGCGCCGCCCGATGTGAAGACGCGCCTGATGCGCCACATCGGCGCGATCTGAACCCTATGCCAACAGGAGCACGCATGCTGCTGCTCAATCCCGGCCCGGTGACGCTCACCGAACGTGTCCGCAACAGCCTGTTGCAGACGGACTTGTGCCATCGCGAGAGCGAATTTTTCGACCTGCAGGAAGAGGCGCGCACGCGTCTCGTCGACGTGTACGGGCTCGATCCGAACGAATGGCAGGCAGTGCTGATGACCGGTTCCGGAACGGCCGCCGTCGAAAGCATGACGGCCGCGCTGGTGCCGCAAAACGGCAAGCTGCTCGTCGTCGAAAACGGCGTGTATGGCGAGCGCATCGCGCAGATCGCCGCGCAATACGGCATCGCGCACGAAGCGCTGAAGCACGACTGGATGGACGCGCCCGATCTCGCGAAGATCGCCGAACGGCTCGACGCCGACAAGTCGTTCACGCACGTCGCGGTGATTCATCACGAAACGACCACGGGCCGTCTGAACGACATCGCGGCGCTCGGCGCATTGTGCCGCGAGCGCGGCCTGCGTCTGCTGGTGGACGGTGTCAGCAGCTTCGGCGCCGAAGCGATCGATTTCGCGGACGCGAGCCTCGACGCGCTCGCGGCGACCGCCAACAAGTGCCTGCATGGCGTGCCGGGCGCGTCGTTCGTACTGGTGCGGCGCGCGGCGCTCGCACGCGCGGCGAGCCGCACGTACTACCTCGATCTCGCGCGGCTCGCGCGTTTGCAGGATCAGCGCAACACGCCGTTTACGCCGTCGGTACACGCGTATTACGCGCTGGTCGAGGCGCTGCGTGAACTCGCCGACGAAGGCGGCTGGCGCGCGCGTCATGCGCGCTATGCGGCGCTTGCCGAGCAGGTGCGCGCGGGCCTGGCCGCGCGCGGCATCGGCAGTGTGTTGCCGGCTGGGGAGTCGTCGGTGGTGTTGCGCGCGTACCGATTGCCCAACGGTATCGCGTATCCGCAACTGCACGACGCGTTGAAGGCGCGCGGCTTCGTGATCTATGCGGGGCAGGGCGGGCTGTCGGCGGAGCTGTTCCGCATCTCGACGATGGGCAACATTCGCGCGGCCGATATCGACCGCCTGCTGCAGGGCTTCAGCGACTTGACAGGCTGACGCTGCGTCGGGCGCGGCTCCCTTTACACCGGGTCCTTGTCCGGCGGCCCGTCAGGCCGCTGCGGCTCCTCGACATGATGCCCCGGCGACGGCGGCACCAGCGGGTCGGCTTCCGGGTCGCGGTTCGGATCGGCGTTCGGGTCGGGAATTGGGCTGGTGTGCATGTCGTAGCTCATTGCGTCACCCTTGCGGTTGAAATGCGCGGGTCCGGCGGGGCGGTTGTTACCGTCGATGCCCGCCGCCGCGTCGGTTATCTGTCTTCAAGCGTAGGCGCTCGCCGCGCTTCCTGCTCGCTCCTTTTTTGCTATTTTCTCGCGCGTTTGCGGCCGACGCTGAGCTGCCAGTAGCGCTCGGTCGCGAACACGTCTTCGTAATTGCCGGGGCCGAACGCCCGCAACTGGCTCGCGTACGCGTTGACCGCTTCGCGTTTCAGATGCGCGCGGCGCTGCACATCGATCGTGTGGCCCGCGCTCGGCGTTGCCGGCGTCGCGACGATGCCGCGCTGCGCGAGATCGGCGAGCCGCGCCTGCACCGCGCCCGGCGTGAGCCGGTGAATCGCTTCCTCGTAACCGAACCAGTCCAGATGCGTGAGGCGCGGCAGGATTTCGCAGCACGCTTCGAATACCCGCGCATGATCCTCGTGATGCAGGCCGAGCGGCATCAGCAGCGTGTTGGCGGTCGTGCGGTAAATCGTTTCCTCCAGCGCCGCCGCCATCTGGCTGATCGACGGCGAGTCGGCGTACTGGCTGTCGCGAAACGGCATGCGCAGCGGAATCGCGTCGAGCACTTCGAGCGCGCGGTTGTCTTCGACCGTGCGTTCGCGGACCGCTTCATGAGCGTTCGCGAAGCCCGCTTTCTGGTCCCACTCCGTGTGCATGTCGTGTTCGGGCGGCGCGGCGAACACGGTGCAGACGGCAGCGTCGGGATGGGCGGCGAGCAAGGCGCCGCAACTGAACACGGCGTCGTCGAAATGGGGCGAGACGATGAAAAGGCGTGGAGTGGTTTCGCTCATGGGCTTGCGTCTGGGGGTTCGAGGCGGGGCGGATGAGGCGTCGAGGCCGTCGGTCGTCAAGGCGCCGCATGTGAAAAAAACATGGCGACACCTCAGCTTAGGCGTAATCGGCACGGCTTGCGCGCGAAACTTGCAGCGCGCAAATCGCGTGCCTGGAAGGCCGCGGATCGAGCGCTCAATCTGTCCATCCAGCGACGGTCGCGGCTTTTCGGCTCGTCGCGCGTCGCTGTCGTGGCCCTGGGAGCGCACGTGTTTTGTGTAGTTCGCGAATTCTCTGAACACTGTCCGCCAGATCTGCAAAAGCAGTGCGCAGCCTCGATAAAGCGTGGCTGGTTGCGGACTGGGACAAATGCAGTCGTTCGGCGGGCGCGGCCGACGTGCCTCTCGGCCCAAATTTGCCTCGAGTACGACCAGAAGGTTGAGATCGAAACGCGTCAGCAGCCAGTCGCGGCTAGGCTGAGATTGGCCGCCTGCTAGAGCGTGCGCAAATCATCCGGCGTATCCACGTCGCGCAGAATGCCCGGATCGTCGACGTCGATGCGCGTCAGCGCTCGTGACTTGAGTAGCGCCTTCGCGCCGGTGTCGCCGTCCAGCGCGAGCAGCGCGTCGCGGCACTCGCTGCCGAAGCCGACTGGATGGCCGCGCTGGCCGTCGTAAAACGGCGCAGCGAGCGGCGCGCCGTTGTCGAGTGCGCGGGCTACCGCTTCGATCGTCGGAATTGCGATGCGCGGCATATCGGCGAGCGCGACGATCCAGCCTTCGGCGTCATCGCTCGCTTCGATGCCGGCGGAGAGGCTCGCGCCCATGCCGCGCCCGGCGTTGGCCGCGAACACGACATCACAGCCGGCATCGTTCAGCACGCGCGCGAGCGCGTCGGAGCCCGGCCGCACCACGGCGAGCACTCGCGTGACGACCTGCAGCAGCCGATGCGCGGCTTCATGCGCGACCAGGGTGCCGTCGGGCATGCGTGCGAGCAGTTTGTTGTGCAGCCCGCGCGGATCGAAGCGCGAGCCGGAACCGGCGGCGAGCAACACGCCAGTGGCGAGCGAGGCATAGGCCATCGGCGGATACCGGTAGAGAGGAATGCCCCGATTGTGCGATGCAACGGGGCGGGAGGCAAGCGCGGCAGGGCAAGCCCGATGCCAGCCGCCCGCCGCTCCGGCTTTCGCTGTTGCATCGTTTGTCGCTGCCGCCGGTTCAGGTCCGCACCACCTTGTCCAGTGTGATCGGCAGATCGCGCACCCGCACGCCGGTCGCGTTGTACACCGCGTTCGCGATCGCGGCCACCACGGCTGTGATGCCGATCTCGCCGATCCCGCGCACGCCGAGCGAGTTGATGTACGGATCGGGCCGCTCGATGAACGCAATGTCGATCGTGCCGATATCGGCGTTCACCGGCACGTGATACTCGGCGAGGTTCGCGTTGGTGAAGCGTCCGAAGCGCTCATCGAGCGTGCTTTCTTCCTGCATCGCCGCGCCGATGCCCCACACGATGCCGCCCATCATCTGGCTGCGCGCGGTCTTCTGATTCAGCACGCGGCCGACGTCGTACACCGCGACCACGCGCGGCACGCGGATCGTGCCCAACTCGGCATCGACGTGGACCTCGACGAACACCGCGCCGAACGAGTGAAACGAGTACTTCTGCTTCTCGTCGCCTGGCTTCACGGTGGCGGTCGCCTCGATCGGCTTGCCGCCCGCGCGCGCGATGATCGCCGCGGCCGGATCACGCTTGTCGGGTTGCGAGCGGCTCACGACCCAGCCGCTTGCGACGGTGACGTCGTCGAGCGGCAAGCCATGCACGGGCGAAGCCGCATCGGCGAGCGCCAGCGCGATCAGCTGGCTGCGCGCCTGGCTCGCCGCGTCGCGCACCGCGGGCGACACGCTTGCCGCCGACTGCGAGCCGCCCGACACCGGCGCGCGCGGCAGCGACGAATCACCGAGCGCGAAGTGGATCTGCTCGGGCGTGAAGCCGAGCGCATCGGCGGCGACCTGGGTCATCACCGTGTAGGTGCCGGTGCCGATGTCCTGCGTGCCCGAGGCGACCACCGCGGTGCCGTCCGGCAAAATCTGCGCGAGCGCCGACGCCTCGCTTCGGTTGGCCGGATACGTCGCGGTCGCCATGCCCATGCCGATCAGCGTGTTGCCGTTGCGCATCGAACGTGGCGTGTGCGAGCGGCGCGACCAGCCGAACTTCTCGGCGCCGATCTGATAGCACTCGCGCAGCGACTTGCCGGACCACGGCTTGTGCTCCTGCGGATCGCTTTCCGCGTAATTTTTCAGGCGCAGCGCGAGCGGGTCCATCTTCAGCGCGACCGCGAGTTCGTCCATCGCCGATTCGAGCGCGAACGAGCCGGTGGTCTCGCCCGGCGCGCGCATGAAGGTCGGCGTGCCGACGTTGAGCTGTACGAGCCGGTGCGTCGTCACCTGGTTGGGCACCGCATACAGCATGCGCGTGACCATGCAGCAGGTCTCGGTCCAGTCTTCGATCATCGACGTGTTCGAGATGCTGTCGTGGCGCATCGCGGTCAGCGTGCCGTCATGCCGCGCGGCGATCACGAAGTGCTGCTCGGTGCGCGGCCGCGCGCCGACCGGGCCGAACATCTGCGGCCGTTCGAGCACGAGCCGCACGGGCCGCCCGGTTTGCCGCGCGGCCATCGCGCACAGCGACACGTGCGACCACGACGAGCCCTTGCAGCCGAAGCCGCCGCCGATCAGCGGCGAAATCACGCGCACGTCGGACACGGGGATCGCGAACGTCTTCGCGAGCACCTGGGCGGTGCCGCTCACGCCCTGGGTCGAGTCGTAGACCGTCAACTGCGGGCCGTCCCAGTGCGCCATCGTCGCGTGCGGCTCCATCGGGTTGTGATGCTCGATCGGCGTCGTGTAGGTGGCCTCGATATGCACGTCGCCGCTTTGCATGCCGTCTTCGAAGCTGCCGCGCTGCGTATCGGTCTGCCGGCCCTGCGGCTTGTCCGGCGCATGCGCGTGCGCTTTCGCCTGCTCGAAGTCGAGCGCCGCGGTGTCCGGCTGATAGACGATGCGCAGCTGGCGCGCGGCATCGGTTGCATGTTCGAGCGTATCGGCGACGACTACCGCGACTGGCTCGTTGCTGTAGTGCACCCGGTTGTCTTGCAGAAGCGACAGGTACCGGCCGGCCGGAGGCGAGAACGCGGATTTGCCTCCGTTCGGCAGACGCGGCGCGTTCTGGTAGGTCATCACGAGCAGCACGCCGGGCACGGCCTCGGCGCGACTCGCATCGATCGACGCAATCGTGCCGGCCGGGATCGTGCTCGTCACGAGCACCCCATGCGCGAGGCGCGCCCCGGGGAATTCGGCTGCGTAACGCGCGTCGCCGGTCACCTTCAGCAGACCGTCGACGCGATCGAGCGGTTGTCCGATCAGATTCATGCGACACCTCCCGCGTTGCCGGCGGCCTGGTTGACCGCGCGCACGATCGCCCGCTGCGCGAGCTGCACTTTGAAGGCGTTGTCGTGACGCGGCTGCGCGCCGCTCAGCGCGGCCGCGGCGGCGTTCTTCAGCGTGGCCTGGCTGAGCGGCTGGCCGCTCAGCATGTGCTCGGCCACGTTCGCACGCCACGGTTTGTGCGCGACGCCGCCGAGCGCGATGCGCGCGCTCTGCACGCGCTCGCCGTCCATCTGCAACGCGGCCGCGACCGATACGAGCGCGAATGCATAGCTCGCGCGGTCACGCACCTTCAGATAGTGCGAATGCGCGCTGAACAGCGGCGGCGGCAGGTCGACCGCAGTGATCAGCTCGCCGGGCTGCAACGTGGTATCGACGTCGGGCCGGTCGCCCGGCAGCCGATGGAAGTCGGCGAACGCGATCGTGCGCTCGCCGCCGGGGCCGCTCACGCGCACCAGCGCATCGAGCGCGGCCAGCGCGACGCTCATGTCCGATGGGTTGACCGCGATGCATTGCGGGCTCGCGCCGAGGATCGCGTGCGCGCGGTTATGGCCGTCGAGCGCCGCGCAGCCGCTGCCGGGCAGGCGCTTGTTGCAATGCGTGAAAGCGGTGTCGTAGAAGTAGCCGCAGCGGGTGCGTTGCAGCAGATTGCCGCCGACCGTCGCCATGTTGCGCAACTGCGGCGACGCGCCCGCGAGCAGCGCTTGCGACAGCAGCGGGTACTGCTCGCGCACCAGCGCGTGATTGGCCGCGTCGCTATTGCGCACCAGCGCGCCGATGCGCAGGCCGCCGCCGGGCAGCGTCGTCACCGAGTCGAGGCCGCCGATGTGTGTGATATCGATGAGCCGCACCGGCCGCGCGACGCCGCCCTTCATCAGATCGAGCAGATTCGTGCCGCCGCCGATGAACACCGCGCCGGGCTGTTGCGCGGCGCGTACCGCGCTGGCGACGTCGCTGGCGCGTTCGTAGGAGATCGCATCCATGTCGGTCTCCGTCAGGCGTGCTCGTGCGCGGCGCGCACCGCGGCGACGATGTTCACGTACGCGCCGCAGCGGCAGATGTTGCCGCTCATGCGTTCGCGGATTTCGTCGTCGGTGAGCGCGGCGGGACGCGCGCGCACGTCGGCGGTCACGGTGCTCGCCGTGCCGCTGCGGAATTCGCCGAGCAGGGCGGTCGCCGAGCACAACTGCCCGGGCGTACAGTAGCCGCACTGGAACGCATCGTGTTCGATGAACGCGGCCTGCACAGGACTCAACGTGCCGTTGCTCGCGAGTCCTTCGACGGTCGTGATGTTCTCGCCTTCATGCATGACCGCGAGCGTCAGGCACGAGTTGATGCGGCGGCCGTCGGCGAGCACCGTGCAGGCGCCGCATTGACCACGGTCGCAGCCTTTCTTCGTGCCCATCAGACCGGCGTATTCGCGCAACGCGTCGAGCAGCGTCACGCGCGGTTCGAGCTGTAGCGCGTATGCGCGGCCGTTGACGGTCAATGTAACGGGGCGCGGCGGCACCACGGGGTTGCTTTGCGGCGCGGGCGGGGCGGGTGCCTGCGCTTGCGCGCGCAGATGCGGCGCCGCGCCGATCGTCGCGGCGGCCGCCGCCGATTGCAGGAAGCGGCGGCGTGACGGTTGGGAAGGTATGGTGGTTTGCTCGGCGGCCGACTCTGAAGCGGGGGTGTCCCCGCAATGCTGACATTCTGTAGGCGTGGTCATGACGATCTGTTGACTCCATTGAAAGGTCAATGCAGGCTGACGACGCGTCGATGTCCAACGCATCGCGTTGACACAAAACCATTCAGCAGCAATTTAAGTGCCGTTGCAGGTGCAGCTACAACGGTATTAAAGACTCGCTGCAAACGCAAAGCCGATCCGCGCAATAAAAGCAGGCCAATATGCGCAATGATCGGGATGGAGCCCGTGTGGAGTCGCGCAAAACGGGCGAAGTTGCGCGTTTTGCACTGGGGAAAACGACCTGCGGCTCAACGCGCCCGGCAGGCTGTGAGGATGCCTCGCAGCAAATCGAGCGGCGGCGGCGGACATCCGGGGATCGTCACGTCCACCGGCAAGATCGACGAAACCGGGCCGCACACCGCGTAACTATTGGCAAAAATGCCGCCCGTGCATGCGCACTCGCCGGCGGCAACGACGAGTTTCGGCGCGGGGGTCGCGTCGTACGCGGCGAGCAGGGCCGCGCGCATATTCAGCGTCACCGGCCCGGTCACGAGCAGCAGGTCCGCATGCCGTGGACTCGCGACGAATTTGATGCCAAGCCCTTCGATGTTGTAGTAGGGGTTGTTCAGCGCGTGAATCTCCAGCTCGCAACCGTTGCATGAACCCGCATCGATCTGCCGGATGCACAGCGCCCGCCCGAGCAGATCGAGTATGTCCCCGCGAATGCGTCGCTCCTCGTGAAGCCATGCGTCTTCCGCCGCCGGCGCGGGTTCGTCGGGGAAATCGGTGCGCGCGAATTGCCGGATCAGTTGCCACATCAGAGATCGTGCCCCGCGTAGTTCAGGTTGAACGACTTGTTGATCAGCGGGAAATCGGGAACGATGTTGCCGATGATCGCGTGTTCGAGCGCCGGCCAGTTCTGCCATGACGGATCGTGGCAATGGCATCGGCCGATGACGTCGCCTGGGGCGAGATCGAGGGCGACGAATACGTCCCCTCGCCAGCCTTCCACCCAGCCTACGCCTTGCGCGTGCGCCGTTGCAGGCGTCATGGCGACGACCGCGGGACCGTCATCGGGAAGATTGGCCAGCAGCGCCCGGATCAGGCGCAGGGATTCATCGATTTCGGCGAAGCGCACCGCGACACGTGCGGCAACGTCGCCGCGCGCATCGCTGACCGCATTGACCGCTATGTCGTCATACGGAGCAGCGCGCAAGTTCGCGCGAACGTCGAAGGTTCGGCCGCTGGCGCGGGCGGCCATGCCACGCACGCCGAAATGCTCGACGACAGCGGGCGTCAATCGTCCCGTGCCGAGGAACCGATCCTGCAGCCCGGACTGGTCTTCGTAGACTTTGCGCATCACGTGAACCTCGCGTTCGATGCGTTCGCATTGCTCGGTCATCACCGCCGCGTCGTCGGGGCGAACATCGACCGATACACCGCCCGGCACGATCCGATCCATCAGGTACCGATGTCCGAACAGGCGGGCGTTCGTGCGTATCCAGTCCTCCTTGAGCCGCGAGAATTGCGCGAGTGCGAAGCCGAACCCGGCGTCGTTCCCGAGCGCGCCGAGGTCACCGAGGTGGTTGGCCACGCGTTCGCGTTCGAGCAGAAGCGCACGCAGATACAGTGCGCGCTTCGACAGTTGCGTACCGCTGGCTTGCTCGAGCGCCATGCAAAAGGCCCACGCGAACGCGACGGTCGAGTCGCCCGCAATCCTCGCGGCAACCCGATGACCGTGCGATGCGGGAGTACGTTCAAACAGCCGCTCGACGCCGCGGTGCGCATAGCCGAGACGTTCTTCGAGGCGCAGCACCTTCTCGCCGACGACCGAGAAGCGGAAATGCCCCGGCTCGATGGTGCCGGCATGAATCGGCCCGACAGCGATCTCGTGTACGCCATCGCCCGCAACCTGCACGAACGGGTAGTCCGCCTCGCTCGATTCGAAGGCTTCGACACCGGTCGCCTGCCTTTGCAGCGGGAAATAATCATCGGGCCAGTTGCCGTGATTGAGCCACGGGCGCGTGTCCTGGGCGCCACGCGCGCGCAGGCCGATCAGATCGAAGACCGCTCGTTGCATGCGAGTCGCGCACGGGAAAACGGTGGCGAGATCGGGATAGTCTCCACCGGCATTCTGCTGACGCCCGATCGGCAGGCGCACCCACGCTATGCCGTCGTCGCATTCGTACGCGGCGTTCACCGAGAAACCGTCTTCGACTGCTTCGCTGCCCCACATTGCAACGAGGCGCCGCTGCTCCGCTCGCGCGGTGCGCGCAAGCTCGAGCCATGCTGATTCATCAGCACTCACCACTGCTGCTGGAATCTGGCCCGCACGATGTGTGAGGCGGCTGGCGGCAAGTTGCATCGATTCGAGTCGCATCCGTCACCCCGCCAACATCGTTGCGGCCTGGCGATACCATGTTGCCAGATACGGTGGCACATAGAGCCCAAGCATCAGCCCCAAGCCGAGATGCACGAATACCGGCAGCGGCGCGGGGCGATGCTCGAGCGGTTTGGCCGTCGTCGTTTCGCCGAACACCATTCGCTGCACGCGCGCGAAGATCGCCGCGAACGCAACGGCGAGGCCCAGCAGCAACAACGGCGCTGTCCACGGTAGCGTGTTCATCGCGGTCGTCAGGATCAGGAATTCGCTTGCGAACACGCCGAACGGCGGCAGTCCGAGAATCGCGAGCGCGCCGAGCATCATGCCCCAGCCGACCGTCGGGCTGACCTGCAGCAGCCCGCGAATGCCATCGATCGCCTGGGTACCCGCCTTTTGCGTCGCGTGGCCGACCGCAAAGAAGATCGCCGACTTGACGAGGGAATGGACGGTCATATGCAGCAGACCGGCGAACGTCGCGACCGGGCCGCCGAGGCCGAACGCGAACGTCATCAGTCCCATGTGCTCGATCGACGAATATGAAAACAGCCGCTTGACGTCCTTCTGCCGAAACAGCGAGAACGACGCGATCAGCACCGATACGAGCCCGAACCCGACCAGCAATCGTCCCGGCAGGCCATTGCCGAGCGCGCCGTCCGCCAGCACCTTGCAGCGTAGCACCGCGTACAGCGCGACGTTCAGCAGCAGCCCGGACAGCACCGCTGAGATCGGTGTCGGGCCTTCGGCATGCGCGTCCGGCAGCCAGTTGTGCATCGGCACGAGTCCGACCTTCGTGCCGTAGCCGACCAGCAGGAACACGAAGGCGATCGACACGATGGACGGGTCCAGGTGCGTCTTGACGGCTGCAAGGCTCGTCCACAGCAGCGCATCGCCGTCGCTCAGTTGCCGGCTCGCGGCGAGGTACAGCAGGATCGTGCCGAACAAGGCCTGCGCGATGCCGACACCGCACAGGATGAAGTACTTCCAGGCGGCCTCGAGGCTCGCGGCGGTCCGATACACGCTGACGAGCAGCACGGTCGCGAGCGTGGCGCCCTCCATCGCGACCCATAGCACGCCGAGGTTATTGGTCAGCAACGCGAGCAGCATCGCGAACATGAACAACTGGTACATGCTGTGATAGAGGCGCATCCGCGTCGCCGTCATCCGCCCGCGCGCCTCTTCGATCTGCATGTACGGCCGCGAGAACAGCGACGTCGTCCAGCCGACGAATGCAGTCAGCGCGACGAGGTACACGTTCAGGGGATCGACGAAGAATGCACGATCGAACGCGAACGACGGTCCGCGTTCGACGGTGCGCGCGGCGAGCACCAGCGTCGCCGCGAACGTCACGAAGCTGAAACCGGCGTTCAGGTTGCGCGCGACCGGAGCGGGGCGCACGCCCGCGAGAGATGCGGCCGCCACGAGCGGAATGCCGAGCACGGCGAGCACGACGTGGGCGTCATTCATCTTTGAGTTTCTCGAGGTGATGGATGTCCAGGCTGTCGAACTGCTCGCGAATCTGGAACATGAAGACGCCCAGAATCAGAATCCCGACCAGCACGTCGAGTGCGATGCCGAGTTCCACGATCATCGGCATGCCGTTGGTCGCGGCCGTGGCGGCAAAGAACAGCCCGTTTTCCATCGACAGGAAGCCAATCACCTGGGGAACCGCCTTCGCGCGCGTGATCATCGCCATGAACGACAACAGCACGCACGCAAGCGCGATCCCGAGCGTGCCGCGCGCGGCCGACGTCGCGAGCTGGCTGATCGGCGACGCGACGTTGAACGCGATGATCACGAGCACGATGCCGATCAGCAGCGTGGTCGGAATGTTGATCAGCGGTTCGACGTCGGCCTGAATGTCGAGCCTGCGCACGAGCCGATACAGAATCCACGGAATCACGCCGACCTTCAGCACGAGCGTCAGTCCGGCCGACACGTACAGATGCGCATCATCCGTCACGAAACCGAGGATCAGGATTGCCAGCACCAGCGCCACACCCTGCAACGTATAGAGATGAATCAGCGACAGGATGCGGCGCTGGCTCAGCATCGCGAACGACAGCATCAGCAGCACGGCCGCGAGGAAATTGATCAGTTGCGTCGCGTAGGCGTGCATTCAGGCTCCCAGCAGCAGATGGACGAGCATGCCGATCACGGCGAGCAGGAAGGCGCTCGCAAGGAACTCCGGAACCCGGAAAATCCGCATCTTCGCGTTGGCGGTCTCGACCACCGCCAGCGCGGCGCCGCCGACCATCAGCTTGACGAACAGTGCAGGCACCGCGAACAGCAGCGCGAGCGGATTACCCGCCGCGGCGATCCCCCACGGCATGAACAACGCAATACCGATGCACGAGTAGGCGAACAGTTTGAGGCTGGCCGCCCATTCCATCAGCGCGAGGTGCCGCCCCGAATATTCGAGGATCAGCGCCTCGTGGATCATCGTCAGCTCGAGGTGAGTGGTCGGATTGTCGACGGGCAGCCGCGCATTCTCGGCGAGCGACACCAGCGTGAAGGCGATGCCGGCGAATGCCAGACTCGGGTAGATCGTCAGCTCGCTGTGGCCGAGCGTCGCGACGATGCTCGTGAGCAGGGTCGACTGCGTGATCAGCGAGGCCGACAGCAGCACCATCAGCAGGGCCGGTTCCGCGAGGAAACCGACCAGCATCTCGCGGCGCGCGCCGAGCGTGCCGAATGCCGTGCCGACATCCATTGCCGCTAGCGACAGCGCGACGCGCGCGAACGCGAACAGGCCGACGAGCGCGATCGCATCCGCGGCGGGAGACAGCGGCAATTCGGTCGACAGCGTCGGCACGACTGCGCAGGCGAGCGTCATCGCGGCCCACACGACATAGGGCGCGCCACGGAACACCGGACTCGCGCCACGAGCGACGACCGACTCCTTGTTGAACAGCTTGTGGAGCATCCGGTACGGCTGCCAGATGCTGGGCGCGCGCCGGTTCTGCAGCCACGCGCGGCACTGGTTGACCCAGCCCGTGAGCAGTGGCGCCGCGGCAAGCGCCACGATGATCTCGAGGCTTTGCGACAGCACGCCGGATACAGTCACCATCGTCTCACCAGCATCAGCAGGAGGATCAGCACGGCGAAGCTGTAGGTCAGGTACACGGCGATCCGGCCGGTCTGCAGCCGACCCGCCCATTCCGCCGCGCGTTGCGTGAGTGCCGCGATACGCTCGTACAGAATCGACCACGTGCGGTCGGCGACCGAGACCCGGTAGGCCGGTTGCGCGTCGAATGGCGACGGCAATTGCCGCTCGATGCGCAGCAGCGGCGCGAAAATCTCGCGGATCGGTTGCCCGAAGCCCTCCGCCGTGTCCTGCATCCGCGCGGTCGTGAACGGGAAGCCGCAACTCCACGGCGCGGCCCGTCGCAGCCGACCGTGGTAGAAGCGCCGCACCAGCACCCACGCAAGGCCGCAGCAGGCGACGAAAAACAGCATGAACACGACGGGCATGTAGCTCGCCCGCGCGGTCGATACCGGCACGAAGATCAGCCAGCCATGATTCTCCGCGCCGATTCCGGCGCCGACGAGCACGCGCGTGACCCGGTCCAGGACCTTGACGAACTGCGTGGGCATCAGTCCGAGCAGCACACCGGCCACCGCGAACCAGCAGAACGCGAGCCGTTCCCATCTGTTCGCGTCGTGTGCGCGACTCAGTTTCGCTTCTCTCGGCTGCCCGAGGAAGACGATGCCGAAGAACTTGACCATCGTGTAACCGGCCAGCGCTGCCGTCATCGCGACGAGCGCGGCCGCGATCGGCACCGTCATCGCCAGCACGGAATTCTGCAGACCGGGCGTGAACAGAAAGCTTTGCAGCAGCAGCCACTCCGCCACGAAGCCGCTCATCGGAGGCAAGCCAGCGCTGGCCGCGACGCCCGTGAGCACGGCCCAGGCGGTCCACGGCATGACACGGATCAGGCCGCCGAGCTTGCCGAGATTGCGCTCCCCGGTGGCGTGCAGCACGGCCCCGGTGCCGAGGAACAGCAGGCTCTTGAAGGCCGCATGCGCGACGATCTGGTAGAGCATCGCGGTCAGCGCAAGCGCGGACAGCTCCGTCATCCCGTACGCGCGAAACAGCACCGCGAGCCCGAGCGCGACGATCATCAGGCCGACGTTGTCGATCGACGAATACGCGAGCAGACGCTTCATGTCGACCTGGATCGTACTGAACACCACGCCGAGCAGCGCCGTGCCGATGCCCAGCACGAGCAGCAGCGCGCCCCACCAGGCGATCTGCACGTGCAGCAGGTCGAACACGGTGCGGATCAGGCCATACAGACCGACCTTCAGCACGAACCCGCTGAGCAGCGCCGATACGGGGGATGGCGCCGCGGGATGGGCGTCCGGCAGCCACACGTGCAACGGGAACACGCCCGCCTTGGCACCGAATCCGACCAGCGCGAACAGGAATGCGAGCGAGGCCCAGAACGCGTCGGGCGACTGCGCGCGCAGGTTGGCAAACGTGTAGTCGCCGGTGCGCGCCTGCAGGATGCCGAAGCAAAGCAGCAGCGCGAGCGCGCCGACGTGGGAGATCAGGAAGTACAGGTAACCCGCGCGGCGGATCTCGCCGAGCCGATGATTGGTCATCACGAGGAACGTCGCGGACAGCGTCAGCGTTTCCCAGGCGACCATGAACACATAGGCGTCGTCGGCGATCAGCACGAGCGCGATGCTCGCAATGCAAACGTGGTACTCGAAGCAGATGAGTCCTGGCGCCGACCCTTCGCCCTTGCGGAAATAACCGGCGGAAAAGGCGCCGATCCCCGCGCTGACGACACCCAGCACGAACAGGAAATAGCCCGATAGCGCATCGACGCGCAGATGAAACGGCAACCCGGGCAGGCCGATGGGCAGCACCGCGGTGGTTGGTTCGGTGAAGATGGCGGCGAGTCCCGCCGCACCCAGCAGCAGCCCTCCCAGCGCGCCGAGCGGAAACAGCCCGTGAGCGACGAATCGCGTGCGATGCAGAACTCCGAGACCCAGCGTGCCGATCGCGAGCCAGGCGGCTGCGACCAGCAGGACGAAATGGACGACCGGGAAAGGTGCCATCCGGAATGTCTCCAGTACGCTCGGTTTGGACGAGGAGCATGGAATGAGCTCCGGCTTGCCGGCCTCACTCGAATCGCATTATGACATCAGAAACCAATCTGGATAACAGGATATGATAATGTCATTATCATGTGAACCACATATTCGCCACGTCTTTGCCACGTCTTTGCTGTTGCTCCAAGCGATTGAGTGATCCTATGCCTGCGCAGTACTTTCGAAGCCTGACGGGAAAACACCGCAGCACGAGCGCGAACCGTCAGCTCGGGTTTTCTCTTGCCTTCGTCGCCGGCGCCACCAATGCGGGCGGCTTTCTAGCGGTCAGGCAATACACGTCGCACATGAGCGGCATCGTGTCCGCGATCGCGGACCAGGCGGCGCTCGGCGACCTCCGGCTCGTGCTGGCTGGCATCGGTTCGCTGGCGCACTCGTCACGCTGGCGATCGTGCCCGTCGTCGATGATCTGTTGACCTGTCTCTGCCGGTTCGAGCGCAGGCACTGAGCTCACGCGAGGACGGGGGAATGCTGGCGTGAAATGCCGGTTCTGGTCGTGCCGTCCAAAGCAAATGCATTATAATTTGGTTAGCATATTTGCCGACTCGTCCTCGCAATGGAAACGAAAACCGCACGCCTGACCGTCCTGATCGACCCCGCCAAGAAAGAGGCATTCGAAATGCTCTGCTCGGCGCAGGATCTGACGCCGTCACAAGTCGTCCGCCAACTGATCCGCGAGTATCTCGAGCGTCACGGCGTGACCTACAAGACCAAGAGCCCACTCGCCAAGCGCGGAAAGTAACGCCCGGGTTGACGCCTCACGCCGGTCAACCGCCGACTTCCCAGTGCCCCTGTCCTTGCTCATGCCAGATCAGCCGCTTCGGATCGAGGCGCTCTCCCTCTTTCAGGCGGCGCGCAGTGACGGACAGTTTGAGTTCGTCTGCAAAGGCAAACGAGAGGGCACGCTCGCATAGCACTTGTCTGGGCGGCAAACGATGCCCGCTTTTCCAGGCGAACGCGACGAAGTTGCTGTCGTCGCCGCACCGAACGAGCGCATAGCAAACGCCAAATGCGGATCTCAGCCACTCGAGTTGCTGCGGTATGGCCGGATCATCGTCCGTGAAGTTGATGACGAGGACGCCCGTCTCGGTCAGTCGCTCGCGACAGGCGGCGAAGAATGCGAGGTTCGCACAGCGGCTCGCGATCCCTTCCGCGACGAACGCATCGAGCAGGATCACGTCCGTGCGGATGCCATCCTGCACCAGGTAGTCCGCGCCATCGGCGCAAACCACCTTGAACCGCGCGTCGTCCGCGGGAATCCTGAATACATCACGCAGCGCGATCACCTCGGGGCTGATCTCGACCGCTTCGATCGCGACCTCGGGCAGATGCCGATAGCAGTATTTCGCCAGCGAACCCCCACCTAGTCCGATCATGCAGATGTGCGTGGGGGCGGGCTGCAGCAACAGAAATCCCATCATCGCGCGGGTATAGCCGAGCGTGAGCTTCTCCGGGTTGCTGAGCGACATGAAGCTCTGAGTGGAGAAGTGATCGAAGTGTAGCGACACCGCGTGCTGCGTCTCCAGCACGAACGGTTGCCCATCACTGATTGGCGTGGACAGGAATTTGACGAACGCGTCGTACGAGGTTCGATCCTCAGCCATTCTCGGTATGCTCGGGTAGCCAACCAGTCGATTGAATCATGCAGTGCGAACCGCGCTTCGGAGCGGGGCCGCCAACGGCGAACGGCCCGTCAGACCTTCTTCAGAAAGCAGGCCTTGAGCATGAAGCTGCCGGCGTCGGTCTTGCAGTCGATTTCGTGATCGCCGCCGACGATCCGGATGCTCTTCACCTTGGTGCCCATCTTCAGCGTGATCGACGAACCCTTGACGCGCAAATCCTTGATCAGCACGACCGAATCCCCGTCGGCCAGCACGTTGCCGTTCGCATCCTTGACGACGCTACCGGCGGGTTCATCGCTCGCATCGGCGCCAGCGTTTGCCGACCATTCGTGACCGCAGTCCGCGCACACGTACAGCGTGCCGTCAGGGTAGGTGTTTTCCATCGCGCATTGCGGGCAGGCGGGGGCAGCGTTCATTGCAGTTTCCATTGAAACGACGTGAAGACAGTCAGTAAAAAACAGGCGGGCAACCCGCCTCGCCAGAGTCGGCATCGTGCCGGCGGCTCATGGGCGCACAAAATTATAATGGAATACACATCCTCTTACCTTCCAATTAGCATCTGCTTTCGGCGCCATTCATCAGACTTGCGGGTAGCTTCGCTGCGGATGTCGACAGCTTCGAGCTGGATGGAAAGTTGCGGGTGATAAATTTGGAACGGGCCAACCGGGCCAAAATGGGGTCGGTGCTCGCGGTGCCACAGGCGACGGAGGGACGATCATGGCGAAGCTGCGCATTGCGACGTTCAACATCAACGGAATCCGCTCGCGCCAGGCGGCGCTTTTTCAATGGCTCGAGCGCGAGGCGCCGGACGTCGTGTGTCTGCAGGAACTGAAGGCGGTGGATAGCGCGTTTCCCGTCGACGCCTTGCGCGAAGCCGGTTATGGCGCCGTCTGGCAAGGCCAGAGCGCATGGAATGGCGTGGCGATTCTGGCCAAAGGCGAAGCGCCGCTCGAACGGCGGCGCGGTCTGCCCGGTTTCGAAGACGACACGCATAGCCGCTACATCGAGGCCGCGGTCGGCGGCGTGCTGATCGTGTGTCTGTACCTGCCGAACGGCAATCCGCAGCCGGGTCCCAAGTTCGACTACAAGCTCGCGTGGTTCGATCATCTGATCGCGCATGCGGCGCAGCTCTACGAGAGCGGCCACCCGGTCGTGATCGCCGGCGACTTCAACGTCGTGCCGACCGACGAAGACATCTACAACCCGCGCTCGTGGCTAAAGGATGCGCTGTTGCAGCCGGAGAGCCGCGAGCGCTATCGAAAGCTACTCGCGCAAGGCTGGACCGATGCGCTGCGCACGCATTTCGGCGACGAACGTGTGTACACGTTCTGGGATTATTTCCGCCGTCATTGGGACACGAATTCGGGGTTGCGCATCGATCATCTGCTGCTGAGCGCCGATCTCGCGCCGCGTCTGCGAGACGCGGGCGTCGACCGCTGGGTGCGCGGCGAACCGCATGCGAGCGATCATGCGCCCGCGTGGATCGAACTGGAGATGGGCACCGGCCGCAAGAAGAAGAGTGGCTAGTAAAGCAGAGCGGCTAGTAAAGCAGCGGGCGATCCGCTTGCCGCGAATCGCCCGCTTTGGTGCGACTGCTTCGCACTATCGTTCGGCGCCTACGATCCGGCGCCGCGCCTGCATCAGTCGTAGTCGCGACCGCCGCGCGACCACAGCGCGCCCATCACGAACCCGGCGAGTGCGACGACGGCCAGCGTCGTGAACGGGCTTTCGGCCGTCGTGTCGCGCAAGAGGCTCGTCGTGTTCGCGCATAACTGCTGCGCCTTGCCGCTCAATTCGCGCGCCTTGCCCGCTACCTGCGCGCTGGTGTCGCCGACTGCGTCGCCGACTGCGCTCTGCACCTTGCCGGCGACTTCCTTTACCGCGCCTGCCGCTGAATTCGTGTCCATATGCATCGCTCCTGTTGTCATATTTACGTGCGGGCGCGCTGCAATTGCAACGCGCCCGCACAAGGGCGCCGCGCAAGCCGCGCCGGTGCGGCGTCAGCCTGCGTCAGTGACGAAAGGGGTGCAAGAAATGCGCCTGGAAACGCGGCGCAACGCATCCGGTCGGATGGAATGTGCTGGAACATCATCGTCGGCGCCTGGAATTGATGCCGACGAACACGGCCAGCAGCATTAGAAAACCGCCGAACAGCAGCGCGGAATTGACCAGCACCTGGCGCAGCCCGAGCGATTCGACGTCGATGAACGGATATGGATAGAAATCCGACAGGCTGCCGCGCCAGAACGTGATGCCGAGATAGGCGAGCGGATAGACGAGCCATAGCAGGCAGTGACGCAAGCGCAGATGGAAGCGCGGCACGAACAGCACCCAGTAGAGCGCGGCGAGCAATGGCAGCGCGCTGTGCAGCGACTCATTGAGCAGGCGCCGGTAGGGCGACAGCGGCCACATTCCGCGCAACAGCACGTTGTACGCGATGCCGACGAACACCATGTACGCGACCACCGCGGTCACAACGGTCGGCTGGCGGAAAAAGCGCACGAGCGGCGAGCGGTGCTTCCACAGCGCGACGCAGGTGAAGCAGAAGGCGCTGGCGAGCACCGTCAGATTGGTGAGGTAGCTGCTCATGCGCGCGAGGGCGTCGAACACGGTGAGACCGTGCGCGAGCGTGCGATCGATGGTCAGGTCGGCTTGCGCGAGGATCGCCATCCACGCGATCAGCGCAATCACCGCCGCCAACGTCAGCGACGACACACTGGGCGTATGCAGCGGCAGCTCGGACTCGCGCTGCGGAACGAGGGTAGGGCGCATGCGCTCGATTCTACGCGCGGTGGGCGCTCGCTCGCATGTGCTTTCTCGCGCATGCGAGCCGGCGGTTGCGAAAATACTACGGGGTACTACGGAGGTCGGATTGCTGACGACGAACGCGCTTAACCGTGTTGTTCCGACCCGTTATGATCGCGACTGCAGCCCTAGCTATTAACAGCGCCACGCGCGGCAAGCAGTCTCTATCGTCGCCGGTTGAAAAATCGCAAGGAAGCGGAGAGAAAGCATGAAAGCCAGCACCATTGCCGAACGGGAAGCGCGCGGCCGCGCCGCACGCGAGCATTCGAAACGCTCGAGCCATCGGGCGGTCGGCGAGTTGCACCGCGATCCGATCGAGCTGCTGAAGCGAAGCAGCGCGGAGCGCGTCGAGAATCTGGTGCCGCTGCGCTATGGGCGCATGGCAGCCTCGCCGCTTGCGTTTCATCGCGGCAGTGCGATTCTGCAAGCGCACGATCTGAGCAAGGTGCACGACAGCGGTCTTAGCATGCCGATCTGCGGCGACGGCCATCTGATGAATTTCGGCGGATTCGCGACACCCGAGCGGCAACTGGTCTTCGACCTGAACGATTTCGATGAAGTCTCGATCGGCCCGTTCGAATGGGACCTGAAACGCCTGTGCGCGAGCCTCGTCGTGGCCGCGCGGCAGATGCGCCTGAGCCGCGGCACCGCCGAGAGTCTCGTGATGACCGCGGTCGGTTCGTATCGCGATCGCGTCGCGCAATACGCGCAGTTCGGCGCGCTCGATCTGTGGTACGACCGCATCACGTTCGACCGCATGGCCGAGATCGCACTGACGCCCGAGCGCCGGCGCACGGTGCGGCGTGCCATGGAAAAGGCCGCGAGCCGCACGCATCAAAGCCTGCTGGGAAAAATGGCATCGTTCGACGGCAATCGTTGGACCGTCCACGACACGCCGCCCGCGCTGTTTCACGTGCTCGGTGCGAACACACTATTTACGGCCGAGGAAACCGAAACCTACCGGACCGGCAACATCGAAAAGATGATCGAGCTGGTGTGGGACGAGTACCGCAAGTCGATGTCGCACGATAGGCGCGATCTGCTCGATCACTTCACGAGGCATGACGTCGTGTTCAAGGTGGCTGGCGTCGGCAGCGTCGGCACGCGTTGTCTGGTCGTGCTGCTCGTCGATCACATGGGCGAGCCGTTGTTCCTCCAGATGAAGGAGGCGCGGCCATCGGTCATCGCGCAGTTCTACAAGTCGCCGACGGTCAAGCATCAGGGCGAGCGGGTCGTGCAAGGTCAGCGGCTGCTGCAAACCGCGAGCGACGTGTTCCTCGGCTGGGGGACGGGGCCGCACGGGCGGCAGTTCTATTTCCGCCAACTGCGCGACATGAAGCTGTCCGCGAATATCGAGTTGTTCGACAGCGAACTGCTCGACGGCTACGCGCGGCTATGCGGCTGGATCATGGCGCGCGCGCATGCGAAGGCGAGCGGGCAGGCGATCGAGATCAGCGCGTACATCGGCCGCGGCGATCAGTTCGCCGAAGCGCTGAGCGGCTACGCGAGTGCCTACGCGGATCAGGTCGAGCGCGACTACGAGGGGTTCATCAAAGCGTGTCGCGCCGGCAAGCTCGAAGCGCGTACCGATGAGGAGATGGCGGCGGATTTTCGCGTGTAGCGCTGTTCACGTGGAGTGTCACTCACGCGCGTCGTCACGCATCGACGCGCGCTTCGCGCAGCGTGACGAACCGCAGATGCCGCTCGCGGGCTGCTTCGATCACGCTCGGCAGCACCGCGAGAATCAGCGGCTGGCCTTCGATCGTCAGCGCGGCGTTGCCATCGTGCAGCAACAGGATGTCGCGCGCGGCGAGGCCATCGAGCAGCCGCCGCGCGACCACGTGCGGGTTGCGCTCGCGCGTATCGTAGCCGCGCCGTGTCCACGCGGCGAGACGCAGATCGAGCTTGCGCAGTACCGGCTCCAGAAAGAGGTTGCGCAGTCCGGCGGGCGCGCGGAAGAACATCGGCCGCGCGCCGCTGACGGATTCGAGCGTGCGTTGCGCCGCGGCGATCTCGCGCGTCAACGCGTGCGGAAACGTGACCGAAAACGTATGCACGTGCACCTGCGAATGATTTTCGAGCGCATGTCCACGCGCGACGATCTCACGCGCGAGTTGCGGATAGCGCTCGACCTTCGAGCCGATGCAGAAGAACGTCGCCCGCACGTCGAACGCGTCGAGCAGATCGAGCACTTTCGGCGTGACGACGGGATCGGGGCCGTCGTCGATGGTCAGCGCGATCGCATCCGCGTTGCGCGGGCTCGCGGGCAGTCGGGTCCAGTTCGGTCCGAGCAGCGTCGTGCGCGGCAACAGTCCGGTGATCGTAAACAGCGCGTGATTCGCGATGATCGAGGCGAGCCACCATGGCCACGCGGCTGGTGCAACAGCCACGCCGATCAGCACGATCACGTGCCAGCCGATCGTGCCGTTCATCAGTGCGGAGTTGCGGCTACGCGGCCAGCGGCGCGACGGGTTCGGGCATTCATTCATCGAAACGTGCTTCCAGTACGCCTTCGTCCGTCCAGGGAAGGCTGTGAATCTTGCGCGCGATGCGCAACCGCGAACGATACCACTATTGCGCGCGTCGACGTGCCGCGCTCGGCGGCCACGTACCCGGCGAAAGCGCGCTGAAAGACTCCCGCGGTTTGCGATCGCCGATTCGCTGTTGTATGGTGCGGAGCGAAAAGCGGCGCGCGTGTCGATGGCGATCGGACCGATTGCCGGAAAAAGCGCGCGTCGCGATCCAATACAACGGGAGATGCGCGATGTGGCAAACAGGAAACGGCAAAGTGGCGCTGGTGACAGGAGCGGGCAGCGGCATCGGCCGCGCGTGCGCGCTCACGCTTGCGAAGCACGGCTATAGCGTGGTGCTTGCCGGACGACGCCAGGCCGCGCTCGATGCGGTCGCGCAGGAAGCGCAAGCGCAGCACGGCGAAGCGCTCGCGGTGTCGTGCGACGTGACCGACGCCGACAGCGTCGCCGCGCTATTCGACACCATCCGCGCGCGCTTCGGCCGGCTCGACGTGCTGTTCAACAACGCGGGACGCAACGGCTCGCCGGTCGATCTCGACGAAGTGAGCATCGACGAATGGCGCTCGATCGTCGACACCAACCTGAACGGCGTATTCCTGTGCACGCGCGCGGCGTTCGGGCTGATGAAGACGCAAAACCCGCGCGGTGGCCGCATTATCAACAACGGCTCGATTTCCGCGCACGCGCCGCGTCCGAACAGCGCCGCCTACACGGCGACCAAACACGCGATCACCGGGCTCACGAAAGCGGTGTCGCTCGACGGCCGCAAATACGACATCGTGTGCGGGCAGATCGACATCGGCAACGCGGGAACCGAGATGGCCGCGCGGATGGCGCGCGGCGTGCCGCAAGCGAACGGCGAGATCGCGGTCGAGCCGCTGATGGACGTGCAGCATGTCGCCGACGCGGTGCTGCATATGGCGAGCCTGCCGCTGTCGGCGAACGTGCAGTTCATGACGATCATGGCGAGCAAGATGCCGTTCGTCGGGCGCGGCTGAGCGGCGCGCAGCACCGTCTCGCAAGCGGGAGCGGCGCGCGCGGGTTCAACTTATACTGGGCGCTCCGCCGTCTCTCCAGGCAAACCAAGCGCCGTGCCCCGCGCCAAACCCAGCGACGACCCGCCGCCGCAGCCGCCCGTGCGGCCCGATTTCGACGACTGCTGTCACAGCGGCTGCACGCAGTGCGTCTTCGATCTCTACGACGAAGCACTGGAGCGCTACGAGATCGCGCTGGCTGCGTGGCGGAAGCGCCAGGCGCAGAAAGCGCGGCCAGCGCGGCGACCGGACACGCAAGGCGCGAAGTCGAAGCCGCAAGCGGACGCGCATCGCTCGACAGCCCGGCGCGGCAAACCGAACCCACACCGCTGATGCGCGTAAGCAACTCCACGTCCCCGTCATGACCGACCTTCAGCTCACGCCGACCGAATCCCTCGCCGACCCGCACACGCTCGACGATCTGCATCGTTTCGTGCAGCGTCATCCGCGCCTGTTCGTGCTGACCGGCGCGGGCATCAGCACCGACTCCGGCATCCCCGGCTATCGCGACGACAACGGCGCATGGAAGCGCTCGCCGCCGATCACGCTGCAGGAGTTCCTCGGCACGCTGGCGATGCGTCAGCGCTACTGGGCGCGCAGCATGGTCGGCTGGCCGCTGGTCGCGCGCGCGCAACCGAATGCCGCGCATGTCGCGCTCGCGCGGCTCGAAGCGGCCGGTCACGTGCCGACGCTGGTCACGCAGAACGTCGACGGCTTGCATCAGCGCGCGGGCAGCCGCGACGTGATCGAGCTGCATGGCGGCATCGACGGCGTCAGTTGTCTCGACTGCGGCATGCAGCATTCGCGCGCGGCGATCCAGCAGACGCTCGAAGCCGATAACCCCGCGCTGCTCGACGTCACGGCCGAAGCCGCCGCCGATGGCGACGCGCATCTGGAGTGGCACGATCTCGGCGGTTTTCGCGTGCCGGCATGCTCGAACTGCGGCGGGCTGCTGAAGCCGTCGGTGGTGTTCTTCGGCGAGAACGTGCCGAAGGCGCGGGTCGTTGCGGCGTCGCATGCGCTCGATGCGGCCGACGCGGTGCTGGTGGCCGGCTCGTCGCTGATGGTGTATTCCGGCTACCGCTTCTGCGTGTGGGCGCAGCGCCAGGGCAAGCCGATCGCGGCGATCAATCTTGGCCGCACCCGCGCCGATCCGCTGTTGTCTCTGAAGATGGCCGCGCCGTGCGGCGACACCTTGAGCGCGCTCGCCGGGTTGCTGGCGGGCGATTGAAAACGAGTACGTTGCGCGAATCACAATAAAAACCCGAGGAAACTGCATGCTGACGACGATCGAACAACTCGAAGCCCTCTACGCACAGCCAGCCGAGCGCTCGCTGCGCAAAGAGATCCCCTATGTCAACGACGACTACCGCGCGTTCATCGCGGCCGCGCCGTTCGCGGTGCTCGCGACGAGCGGCCCCGCCGGTCTCGACTGCTCGCCGCGCGGCGATGCGCCGGGCTTCGTGCGGGTCGTCGACGCACGCACGCTCGCGCTGCCGGACCGCCCCGGCAACAACCGGCTCGACAGCTTGCGCAACGTCATCGGCGATCCGCGCCTCGCGCTGCTGTTCGTGATCCCCGGTGTCGGCGAGACCTTGCGCGTGAACGGCCGCGGCCGAATCTCGAACGACGCGGCGCTGCTGGACAGTTTCGCCGTCGACGGTAAACTGCCGCGCACCGTGCTGCTGATCGACGTCGAGGCTGTGTACTTTCATTGCTCGAAGGCGATCGTGCGCTCGCAGCTGTGGGACCCGGCGCGGCATATCGAGCGCTCGCAACTGCCGAGCACGGGCGAGATCCTGCAACACATCTTCGCCGCGAACGATGGCGAAAAATTCGACGCGGCCGCCTACGATCGCGAGCTTCCCGAACGCGTGCGCGCCACGCTGTACTAACGTAAATCGCAGAACCGAAACGCAAGGCCGACCATGACCGATGCCCGGCAACATTCGCCATCCACCGAACGCAATCGCGAACCGATCCTCGCCGTGCTGCGCGATGCGCTGCCGGCGCGCGGCCGCGTGCTCGAAATCGCGAGCGGCACCGGTGAGCACGCGATCTGGTTCGCCGGCGCGCTGCCCGGTCTCGACTGGCAGCCGAGCGACGCAGACGAAGAAGCACGCGAGTCGATTGCCGCGTGGACCGCGCACGCGGGCCTCGCGAACGTGCGCGCGCCGCTCGCGCTCGACGTGCATCAGCCGGACTGGGGCGTCGACGGGCTCGACGCGGTGGTCTGCATCAACATGATCCACATCTCGCCGTGGAGCGCGGCGCAGGCACTCATCGACGGCGCGGGGCGGCGGCTCGTCGACGGCGGCGTGCTCTATCTATATGGTCCTTACCGGCGCGGCGGCGCGCACACGGCACCGAGCAACGAAGCGTTCGAGCAGTGGCTGAAGAGTCGCAATCCCGAATGGGGCGTGCGCGATATGGAAGCGGTCGTTGCGCTCGGTGACGCGGCGGGGCTCACGTGCGAACGGGTGGTCGCGATGCCCGCGAACAACTTCAGTCTGGTGTTCAAGAAGCGGGCAGGGTAGCGGGAAGATCGACGGGTCGTGCATTCGTTCGTGTCGTCCGCCAAACCTCAGTCCGATCCCAAGCCGAACCCTCCGCGCAAGCGCCGACGCGCGCACAATACCTGTCTACCCGGCGTTACGCGGAAGTTGGAGCACGGCAGGAGCACCGCAGCAGCACGAGCAACCGGCGTGCTTGCCCGCCATCAAGCGGCAGGCGCGCATTTCTTTTATCCTTTCACCCTCGACGCCGCGCCGGTGTTTTTGCAGCGCGGCGCCACGACATTTATTGGACTCTGGAGAATTCAAATGAGCAAACAGGCAATCGGCGTGGTGGGGCTGGCGGTGATGGGCCGCAATCTGGCGCTCAACATCGAGAGCCGCGGCCACGCGGTGTCGGTCTACAACCGTAGCCGCGCGAAAACCGACGAACTCATCGCCGAATTTCCGGACCGCAAACTGGTGCCGGCTTTCACGCTGGAAGAATTCGTCGACTCGCTCGAAAAGCCGCGCCGCATTCTGATGATGGTCAAGGCCGGCGAGCCGACCGACGCAACCATTGCGTCGCTCAAGCCGCTGCTCGAAAAAGGCGACATCCTGATCGATGGCGGCAACACGCCTTTCACCGACACGATCCGCCGCAACCAGGAACTCGCGAAGGCCGGTCTGCATTTCATCGGCACCGGCGTGTCGGGCGGCGAGGAAGGCGCGCTGAAAGGCCCGTCGATCATGCCGGGCGGCCAGCGCGACGCGTACGACCTCGTCGCGCCGATCCTCACCGAGATCGCCGCGAAGGCGCCGGACGGCGAGCCCTGCGTCGCGTACATGGGACCGGACGGCGCGGGCCACTTCGTGAAGATGGTGCACAACGGCATCGAGTACGGCGATATGCAGCTGATCGCCGAGAGTTATGCGGTGTTGAAGCAGGTCGTTGGCTTGTCGAACGAGGAACTCGGCAAGGTCTATACCGAGTGGAACCAGGGCGAGCTCGACAGCTATCTGATCGAAATCACCTCGAAGATCTTCGGCAAGAAGGACGACGAAACCGGCAAGGACCTCGTCGACGTGATCCTCGACCGTGCCGCGCAGAAGGGCACTGGCAAGTGGACCAGCCAGAACGCGCTCGACCTCGGCGCGCCGCTGCCGCTGATCACCGAGGCGGTGTTCGCGCGCGTGCTGTCGTCGCTGAAGACGCAGCGCGTGGCCGCGAGCAAGGTGCTCGAAGGGCCGCGGGGCAAGCCGCTCGAAGGCGCGAAAGAGGCGTTCATCGAATCGGTGCGCCGCGCGCTGTACTTCAGCAAGGTGATCTCGTACGCGCAGGGCTTCGCGCAGTTGCGCGCAGCGTCGGAAGAGTACAAGTGGGATCTCGACTACGGCACGATCGCGAAGATCTTCCGCGCGGGCTGCATCATCCGCGCACGCTTCCTGCAGAAAATCACCGACGCCTACACGAAGGACAAGGCGCTCGCGAACCTGCTGCTCGATCCGTACTTCCGCGACATCGCGAAGAACTACCAGGCGGCGCTGCGCGAAGTCGTGGTGGCCGCGGTCAATGCGGGCGTGCCGGTACCGGCGTTCGCGTCGGCGATCGCGTATTTCGACGCTTACCGCTCGGAGCGTCTGCCCGCGAACCTCGTGCAAGCGCAGCGCGACTTCTTCGGTGCGCATACGTTCGAACGCATCGATAAGCCAGGCAGCTTCCACGCACAGTGGAGCTAAGCGGTTGAAAAAACGGCCCGGCGCGCGACAGTGATAGCGCGCCGGGCCATTGTTCCGTTTGGATCCGCAAGCAGGCGCCGCATTATTGCCAAATATACCGAGGGTTAGCTGTAAGCCTAGCAAATGCGAAATGATTATTGCGCTGGTAGGAATAGAGTTTCGCCGGTTTAAGGGTTTACCCTAGATCGTGACGCCTCTAAACTTGTTTTCAATCGCTGAGGGAAAAGCAGAAACCCCGAAGCGCACCACAACAAGTCCTTTGGAGGTTAATCATGAAGACCCTGATTTCCGCAGTTGCAATCGCCGCCGCCCTCGTTGTTCCGGTCGCTTCGTTCGCTCAAGCCAGCCAGCCGGTGACGCGCGCTCAGGTTCGCGCTCAACTGATCCAACTCGAACAGGCCGGCTACAACCCGTCCGCCAACGACGTCAACTACCCGGCCGACATCCAGGCAGCGCAAGCACGCGTCGATGCGCAGCGCGGCACGGCCGTCGCAGCCAACCGCGCGGACACCAGCGGCTATGGCGCTCCGGCTGCCGGCACGTCGGAAGCAGGCCACGCCGTCGTTCCGGCGAAGGCCAACCGTAACTCGGTGTACTTCGGCAGCTGATCGCAGTAGAAGTGTGCAGGTGTAGTGGGTAGTCGTAGTCCGTTGTAGACGCCGCTTCGTGGAATAGCGCGAGCGCGGCGGGCAAGAAAAAACGCCATCCAGTTCGATCGGATGGCGTTTTGTCGTTTACTGCGCCGTGCTGCGGCGGGATCGGTCAATGCAGGGTTCGCTGCCGCCGGCCGATGTCATCGAACAGCGCGCGGCTCGGCTCCAGCGCGAGAAGCCACGATTCGTCGTAGCCGCTCAGATTGTCGAGCGCCTCGCGCAGACGCTCGATCGCCACCGCGGGCAGCTCGACGCTCGCCTCGACCCCGCTCGACAGTCTCGCGACGCTCGCCAGTTGCACGAGCGCATCGGCGGCCTCGGCGACGTCGGCGGCGAAAATCAGGTGGGTGTTCAGCAGTTCGACGAGGCCGGCAGACGCCGCCACATCGTCGACGTTGAGTTGCACGGCCAGAAAGGTGGCTTTGTTCATCCTCGATTCCTCCCAGAATCCCAAGGTTGTCGTGAACTGCTCCGCGCGGCTTGACTGAGTATAGGCGATGACCGATTGCCCGCAACAATCGGACGAATCGGACGTGGCGGCTTGCTCGCCGAGACGCGCGGGCCATGCGACCTATAATAGGGCCAGCCGCGCAAGCGCCGTCGCCGTGGGCGGACGGCGCCGCCCGCGGGGTTTGCGCGCTTGCCAATTGCTCATCGACCATGAAGATCATCCGCAGCAAAAGCTTTACCGCGCCGCGTGCGTGGGGTGCGCTCGACATCGCGAACATGAACGGCATCACCACGCGTCTGCATTGGACCGACCAGCCGTACAAGTGGCACGTGAACGACGGCGAGGAAGTGTTCGCCGTGCTCGACGGGCGCGTCGAGATGCGCTATCGCGAAGACGGCGTCGAACGTTCGACGGTGCTCGAAACCGGCGACGTTTTCCACGCGACGGTCGGCACCGAGCATGTTGCGCATCCGCTCGGCGCGGCACGGGTGCTGGTCGTCGAAACGCAGGCAAGCGTCTGAAGAACACGGCAGTTTGACGGCGCGCGCCAGCGCGGCGCGCGTGTGGGGCTCGCGCATAATATCCACGCGGCAACAGACAGCCGCGACCTTACGCAAGCGTGGCGGCACGGCAATTGCAGCGGCGTCGATTGAATCGGAACGAGACACACGTCGAGGAAAATCAGATGACACAACAATGGCAACCGACGGCCATCCGCTTGCTGATCGCGGCGGCGCTCGGCGTGGCGATCGCCGGCTGCACGACGATGCCGTGGGAAAGCACGCCGTTCTACAACAACGCGCCGTCGAGCGCGACCAGTCTCGCGACCGTCCCGGTGCCCGCCGGCTTCTACCGCGTCAATCCGGGCGACACGCTGGCCGGCATCGCCTCGGCATATGGACGCAAGCCGCAGGAAATCGCGGCCTGGAACGGCTTGCCGGTTAACGCGGCGGTCGCGCCCGGTCAGGTGCTGCGCGTTTCTCCGCCGATGGCCTCGGGCAGCGTGGTCACGCCGCCCGTTGCAGTGACGCCGAGTGAGCCGGCTGCGCCGGGCGCGACGGCGAACGTGCCGCCGGGCGCCGTCCCCGGTACGGCGGCCCCCGCGGCCGGGCCCCAGCAGGGCGTGCTGCAATGGCCGTTGCGCGGGCCGATCCTGCGCGCGTTCGCGCCGGGCAAATACAACGGCATCGTGATCGGCGGGCAACCCGGCGATCCGGTCAAGGCCGCGGCGACCGGCCGCGTGGTCTATGCGGGCACCGGCATCGAAGCCTACGGCCCGCTCATCATCATCAAGCACAACGACTCGCTGATCACCGCGTACGGCCAGAACAGCCAATTGCTCGTCAAGGAAGGCGACGCGGTCGCGCAAGGGCAGACGATCGGCGAGGTCGGGGTCGATAGCCGCGGTGCCGCGTCGATCCAGTTCGAAGTGCGCCAGAACGGCCAGCCGGTCGATCCGCTGCAGTGGCTGCCCAAGCCGGGCGGCTGAGCGTCCCCGTCGCGTCTATTGATCCAGTGTCTATCGACTCCTCGCAGTCGGATCGGCGCCTTGCGGGGACGCGCCGATTTTCAGCGTCGCCTGAATTGAATACACTGTATGGCTCGTTTGCCGGCGCGTACGCGTTCCTCCCGGAGTGCACGCGCGGCCGGCTGCCGTAGGTTGTCATCCATGGACGCACAGGGACACACAATGATCGATTTGCGCAGCGATACCGTTACCCGCCCGACTCCGCCGATGCTCGCGGCGATGTCGGCGGCCGAAGTCGGCGACGACGTCTGGGGCGACGACCCCACCGTACTGCGTCTGCAGGCCACGCTGGCCGAGCGCACCGGCAAGGAAGCGGGGCTGTTCTTCCCGAGCGGCACGCAAAGCAACCTCGCCGCGTTGATGGCGCACTGCGCGCGCGGTGACGAATACATCGTCGGCCAGCTTGCGCACACCTACAAATACGAGGGCGGTGGCGCGGCCGTGCTCGGCAGCATCCAGCCGCAGCCGCTCGAAAACGCCGCCGACGGCTCGATCCCGCTCGACAAGATCGCCGCCGCGATCAAGCCGATCGACGATCACTTCGCGCGCACGCGGCTCGTCGCGCTGGAAAACACGATCGGCGGCAAGGTGCTGCCGGCTCAGTACGTCGCCGACGCGACGCAGCTCGCGCGCGAGCGCGGCCTCGCGACCCACCTCGACGGCGCCCGCGTGTTCAACGCGGCGGTCGCGTCGGGCAAGCCGGTCGCGGCGCTCGCCGAGCCGTTCGATTCGGTGTCGATCTGCTTTTCGAAGGGACTGGGCGCGCCGGTCGGCTCGGTGCTGGTCGGCAGCCGCGCGCTGATCGACGTCGCGCATCGCTGGCGCAAGGTGCTCGGCGGCGGCATGCGCCAGGCTGGGGTGCTCGCGGCCGCCTGCCTGTATGCGCTCGATCACAACGTCGAGCGTCTTGCCGACGATCACGCGAACGCCACCCATCTGGCGGCGGGGCTGGAGACCATCGAGCAGGTGAAGGTGCAGTCGGTCGCAACGAACATGGTGTTCGCGCAGTTTCCGCAGCAGCATTGCGCGCCGCTCGAGGCATGGCTAAAGGAGCGCGGCATCCTCACGCAGATGCTGTATGCATCGCGCTTCGTCACGCACATGGATGTGTCGCGCGACGATATCGACAGGTTCATTGACGCGGTGAAGGGGTATTTCGCGGCACGTTGATCGCGCTGCATGGGTCGGAAGCGAGGCGGCTTGCGTAGTTGCCGCCTCGTCTTCCCGCACCGGCTTCAACTCATGCGCGGTTCGTTCGAGCCGCGCTTCCTGCAAGCTTTATCCTCGTCTCATGCGCCGTCCGGCGCACATCTCACTTGACCGCCGCCTTCGCCTGCACGCCCGCGCGATGCGATGGCGCGAAGAGCCGCAAGCCGCTCGCGAGGCTCGCCGCGCCGGCAAAGAATGCGCCGAGGCCGAGCGCGAGCGTCGGCCCATGCTGGCGTCCGGCGATGCCGAAGCACAGCGCGACCAGCGCGGCACCGGTCGCCTGGCCGATTAGCCGCGCGGTCGCGACGATGCCGCTGGCGCCGCCGCTGCGCTCCGGCGGCGCGCTCGCCATCAGCGCCTTCAGGTTCGGCGACTGGAAAAAGCCGAAGCCCGCGCCGCAGATCGCCATGCGGATGCCGATGTCGAGCACGTGCGGATGGGCGGGCAGCATCGCCAGCGAGGCCATCCCCGCCGACAGCACCGCGAGCCCGACCGCGCCGAGCAGCCCCGGCGGATAGCGGTCCGACAGGCCGCCCGCGAGCGGCGCGGCAAGCGCGACCACGACGGGCCACGGCGTCATCAGGAAGCCGGTTTCGACCTGGCTGCGCAGCAGCACGTCCTCGAAATAGAACGGCAGCGACACGAATGCGAGGCTCTGCGCGGCGAACGAGCAGACGGCCGTCACCGCCGACAGCGCGAACACCGGCCGCTTGAACAGATCGACGGGCAGCATCGGCGCGGAGTGACCCGCCTCGCGGCGAATCAGCAGCAGCCCGAACACGACGGCGACCGCCGCGGCGCTGAGCACGATCTGCATCGACGCGCGTTGCGCCGCCTCGCCGAGCGCGAAGATCAGCGCGGCGAACGTGACCACGTTGAGCAGCGCCGCCAGCGGATCGAACTGATGCCGGCCCTGCGCGGTATGCGGCAGCGCCGGCATCGCAAAGCTCAGCGCGAGGACGCCGAGCGGCACATTGACCGCGAACAGCCACGGCCACGTTGCGACCGACAGAATCAGCGACGCCACCGTCGGCCCGACCGCGAACGACACGCCGACGATCAGCGCATTGGTGCCGAGCCCGCGACCGAGCCGATGCGGCGGGTACAGATAGCGGATCAGCGCGGTGTTGACGCTCATGATCGCGCTGGCGCCCAGGCCCTGCACGATGCGCGCGGCGGCGAGCAGCGGCAGCGTCGGCGCCAGAGCGCAGCCGAGCGAACTCAGCGTGAACAGCGCGATGCCGCCGATATAGATACGCCGATGCCCAACGATATCGCCGAGCGCGGCGAGCGGCAGCAGCGTCGCGACCATCGCGAGCTGATACGCGTTGATGATCCAGACCGACGCGGCCGGCGCCGCGTGCAGGTCGCCGGCGATCGCGGGCAGCGCGGTGTTGGCGATCGCGGTATCGAGCGTGGCGAGCGCGACGGCGAGCATGATCGCGGCCATCGCGCGGCGATTGGCGGCCGACATCGGGCCGTCGGCAGGGAGAGCCGGCGTGGAGACGCCGACGGTAGGGCTGAGCTTATCGGACAAGGCGTGGCTCGTCGGGTTGGGCATGCCGCTGTCGGCCGCTTCCGGAGAGGCGACGCGCGCACGGCGGTTTTGTTGTGGGCGAGGTGGCGCGCGCGCCGGACCACGGCGGAGGAGCGTGGCGGCTCGTGCGGCGCAACGTCGCGATTGTTGCAGAGACGGCACGATCGTGCAGGGAGGCGGGCAGGCGGGCGAAGAAGAGGCGCTGAGATCTGACTGTAACGCAACTAACCGTCAACCCCGCCCGACATCTCCAAAGCGGGCCAAGGCCCCACATCGAATCCCACACGCGTACGCTCGAACCGTCCGGCAGAACAGGCGGCCCGATGCGATTACACAATTAGGCAATTCGCGGTTTCATTCGCCCGTCATGCATCGAAAAAATAATCGATGTGCGGTTTTGCACTGCATCCGTGCATCGGCCGCGCGCCATTGCGCTGCAACTGGCGGTTTCACCGGGCACGGCATATGCGTCATCGTCCGCTCGCGCAGCGATGTGCGAGATCCCCAAAATGTCCTACTCTGTTTTTTTAACCGTTCCGACAGGCACGCGCCTCCCGTCCGTCTTCCGTGCGGTTCGCGTCTGCCATGTCGAACTTCCCGGAGGCTTCGATGACGACCGTCGATCTGGAATTCGACCAGCTCCACAGTACCGTCGACGCGCTACGGCGCTCAATTTCGAATCGCATGATGTACGGCGTCGGCAAGGACGCCATCACCGCTCACCCGCACGATTGGCTGCATGCGGCCGCGCTGGCCGTGCGCGACCGGCTCGTCGCGCGCTGGATGAAGACCACGCGCCTGCAATACGAGCAGGACGTGAAGCGGGTCTACTACCTGTCGATGGAGTTTCTGATCGGCAGGACCTTTACCAACGCGCTGCTCGCGCTCGGCATTCACGATCAGATGAAGGAGGCGCTCGCGAGCCTCGGCGTCGACATGGACGCGCTGATCGATATCGAACCCGACGCCGCGCTCGGCAACGGCGGCCTCGGCCGGCTCGCCGCGTGCTTTCTCGACTCGATGGCGACGCTCGGCATTCCGGGCTTCGGCTACGGCATCCGTTACCAGTACGGCATGTTCCGTCAGGAAATCGTCAACGGCGAGCAGGTCGAGGCGCCCGACTACTGGCTGCGCGCCGGTAACCCGTGGGAATTTCCGCGGCCCGAAATCAAGTACATGGTGCACTTCGGCGGCCGTACCGTGCAGCGCGGCGAGAAGACCGAATGGATCGACACCGAGCACGTGAACGCGACCGCGTACGACACCGTGATCCCCGGCTACGCGACCGACGCGACCAACACGCTGCGCCTGTGGTCCGCGCGCGCGACCGAGGAGCTCGACCTCGGCGCATTCAATCGCGGCGACTACCGCAACGCGGTCGACACCAAGAACATGTCGGAGAACGTGTCGCGGCTGCTCTATCCGGACGACTCGACGCCGGCCGGCCGCGAGTTGCGGCTGCGCCAGGAGTACTTCTTCGTATCGGCGACGATGCAGGATCTGATCCGCCGCTATCAGCGCACGCACAGCACGTTCGGACGCTTCTCGGAGAAGGTCGCGGTGCATCTGAACGACACGCACCCGGTGCTCGCGATTCCCGAGCTGATGCGCCTGCTCGTCGACGTGCATAACCTGCCGTGGGACAAGGCGTGGAAACACGTGACGCAGATCTTCTCGTACACGAATCACACGCTGATGCCCGAGGCGCTCGAAACATGGGATGTCGAAATGCTGTCGCGCCTGCTGCCGCGCCATCTCGAGATCATCTTCGAAATCAATGCGCAGTTTCTGAAGCATGTCAGCGAACAGTCGGGTCACGACGTCGATATGATCCGCCGCATTTCGCTCGTCGACGAATACGGGCAGCGGCGCGTGCGCATGGCGTATCTGGCGATCGTCGCGAGCCACAAGGTCAACGGCGTGTCGAAGCTGCATTCGCAGCTGATGACGCGCGACATCTTCTCCGACTTCGCGCGCCTCTATCCCGACCGATTCACCAACGTGACCAACGGAATCACGCCGCGCCGCTGGCTCGCGCAGGCGAGTCCGTCGCTGTCGTCGCTGATCGATGCGCGCATCGGTACGCATTGGCGCAGCAATCTGTTCGAGCTCGAGCAGCTGCGCAATCTGCGCAAGGACGACGAGTTCGTCGACGCGTTCCGTGAGGCCAAACGACAGGCCAAGCTGCGGCTCGTGCACCGGCTCGCGCAGCACACCAAGCTGCACTTCGATCCGAACGCGCTGTTCGATCTGCAGGTCAAGCGCATTCACGAATACAAGCGCCAGTTGCTCAACGTGCTGCATGTGATCGTGCGCTACAACGAGATTCGCGCGAATCCGGAGCGCGACTGGGTGCCGCGCGTCGTGCTGTTCGCGGGCAAGGCCGCGTCCGCGTACCGGATGGCCAAGACGATCATCAAGCTGATCGGCGACGTCAGCGAGAAGGTCAATCACGATCCGCTGATCGGCAACAGGCTGAAGGTCGTGTTCGTGCCGAACTACGGCGTGAGCGTGGCCGAGCTGATCATTCCGGCGGCCGATCTGTCGGAGCAGATTTCGATGGCCGGCACCGAGGCGTCGGGCACCGGCAACATGAAGCTCGCGCTCAATGGCGCATTGACGATCGGCACGATGGACGGCGCGAACATCGAAATCTGCGACGCGGTGGGGCGCGAGAACATCTTCATCTTCGGCCACAGCGCCGACGAGGTGGACGATCTGCGCGCAAGCGGCTACAGGCCGCGGCGGATTTACGAGGAAAACGAAGCATTACGCACCGCGCTCGATCAGATTCGCACGGGCTTCTTCTCGCCGGACGATCCGCTGCGCTTCTCCGATATCTTTCACACGCTGGTCGATTGGGGCGATCACTATATGGTGCTCGCCGATTTCGATGCGTTCGCGAAGGCGCAGAACGCAGTGGATGCGCGTTTCGTCAACAAGCACGCGTGGGCCGAAAGCGCGATCGAGAACGTCGCGGGGATGGGGCTGTTCTCGTCGGATCGCACGATAGGCGAGTATGCGCGCAATATCTGGCGCGTGAATCCGCTCAGCCTGGACTGAGCCGGAGAAGCCGTGCGGGGCTGGCGTCGATCAGTCGCGCACGGCTCTTTCATGTTCGATCGACGCGCCGCGTCATGTCTTCGGCGCGGCGGCCGCGGCCTTCGCCCAATGCACGGCCTCGCCGACGCGTTCGACGAACTCGCGATCCGTGCTCATCAGCGCCTCGCGCTCACCGTCGGCCGTCTTGACCATCAACCGATGCGTGACGTCCTGACTCGCCCAGGTCAGCCAGCCGACCACGACCAGCATCGCCCCGGACACGAGTCCCGAAGCCGAATGCAGCACACCGCCGACGATCGCGCCGATCAGCCCCGCCGCCGAGATCACGAGCGGCACGACCTTGTTCTTCTGCACGGTCACGACCCGCACGTCGACGATATCGCGCAGCGGGAAGACCTGACCCGCGGCCGAGAGGGCGTTGCGCGTGACCGACACGCCGCGATCGTTGAATGGGATTTCCATCGATTCAATGCAAGGGTGGTGAAGCGCGCAGCGTAGCAGACTTCGTCGCGGGCAGTGGCGCGACGTCATGGGCCGATTGCATTGCGTCAAGGAAAATCATACTTAGCCTGGACGGATTGGCTAAGATGTCGCAGGTTCGCGCTCGGAGGCCATTCATGACTGTCGGCGTATATGCCACGCTGGTCGCGACGTCTCTCGTGCTGCTGCTCGGCGAAAAGCTCGTGCAATGGATCGGCGTGCTCCGAACCTATTCGATTCCCGCGCCGGTGGCAGGCGGGCTCATCGTCGCGATCTGCGTGCTGATCACACGCGTCACCATCCACGTGCAGGTCAGGTTCGATTCGACGCTGCAGGCGCCGCTGATGCTCGCGTTCTTCTCGACGATCGGCCTGAATGCGCATCTGTCGAATCTGAAGACGGGCGGGCCGGTGTTGATCCGCTTTCTCGCGCTGGTCAGCGGGCTGCTGATCCTGCAGAACGTGATCGGCATCCTGCTCGCGTTCGCGCTCGGCGTCGATCCGCTGCTCGGCATTCTCGGCGGCTCCGTCACGATGTCGGGCGGGCACGGCACCGGCGCCGCGTGGAGCCAGGTCTTCACCGAACGTCACGGGCTGGAGTCGGCGACCGAAATCGCGATCGGCTGTGCGACCTTTGGCCTCGTGATGGGCGGCGTGCTCGGCGGTCCGGTCGCGCGTCTGCTGATGCGGCGGATCAGCGCCGACGAATTGCTGCGCGTCCAGCAGCTAGCGGACGAAACGCTGGTCTTCGAAGAACCGAAGGCGGAGCAGGCCACCACGCCCGCCGCGATCATCACGACGCTCGCGCTGATCTCGATCTGCCTCGCGGGCGGCGAAGTGTTTGCCGACTGGATCGCAGACACCGTGTTCGAATTGCCGACGTTCGTCTGCACGCTGTTCATCGGCGTGATCCTGAACAACGTGCTCGCGCTCATGCGTGTGCGGATCGACCAGCACGCGGTCGCGCTGGTCGGCAACGTCGCGCTCGCGCTCTTTCTCGCAATGGCGCTGATGCGCCTCGACCTATGGGAGCTTGCCGCGCTCGCGTTACCGATCATCTCGATCCTCGCGGCGCAGACGCTGCTGATGGCGCTCTATGCGATCTTCATCACGTTTCCCGCGATGGGCCGCAACTACGACGCGGTCGTGTTGTGCGCGGCGCAATGCGGGCTCGGACTTGGCGCGACGCCGACCGCGATCGCGAACATGCAGGCGATCACGAACCGCTTCGGCCATTCCCATATCGCGTTCCTGATCGTGCCGATGACGGGCGCGTTTTTCATGGACATCGTCAACGCGATCGTGATCAAACTGTTTCTCACGTTGCCGTTTTTCCACTGAGCCCAGGCGAATACCATGAGCAACCAACCACACATCGCACCCGACAGCACCGCCGCGCGCGTCGCGCTATGGCGTGCGCTGCACGTGCAGGCCGACGCGCCGCCGCACGTGCTCGAAGACGAAGTCGGCTTGCAATTGCTGGCTCCCGCCGAGGATTGGCGCAGCCGCGGCGACATGGACCCGCGGTTCACGCGGCCGTTTCGTGCGTCGATCGTCGCGCGCGCACGCTTTATCGAGGATCTGGTCGTCGAGCAGGCCGGCCGCGGTGTGGATCAATACGTGATCCTGGGGGCCGGTCTCGACAGCTTCGCGCAACGCCGGCCCGACATCGCGTCGCGGCTCACCGTCTTCGAGGTCGATCCGCCGGGACCGCAAACGTGGAAGCGTGAGCGGCTCAGCGAATTGGGTTACGGCCTGCCGGACTGGCTGCGTTTCGTGCCGGTCGACTTCGAAGCGGGCGATAGCTGGCGGCAGCGTCTCGTCGCCGAAGGCTTCGACGAAAGCAGGCCGGCCGTCGTCGTGTCGACCGGCGTCAGCATGTATCTGACCACAGAGGCGAATGCGGCGACGCTGCGCGAAGTGGCCGGGCTCGCGCGCGGCTCGACGTTCGCGATGACGTTCCTGTTGCCGCTGGAGATGGCGGACCCGGACGTGCGCCCCGGACTCGAAATGGCGGAGAAGGGCGCGCGTGCGAGCGGTACACCGTTCATCAGCTTCTTCATGCCGCAGCAGATGATCGCCATGGCGCGTGGAGCGGGCTTTGACGACGCGCGGCATGTGTCCGCGGCCGATCTGACGCAGCGCTACTTCGCGGCTCGCACGGATGGACTGCGTCCGCCGGCCAATGCCGAGGAACTGCTGGTGGCGAATACTTAGCGGCCGTTGCGGTGGGTTGAATGCGCGATCGCGTTCCTCACGCGGCTATAATCGCGCTCGAACATGGCCTTCGAAGTCTACTCATGAAAAAGATCGCAGCCTTCGCACTCGTCGCATGCGCACTCGCCGCCTGCTCGTCGTCTCCGGAAAAGCAGGCGCAGCGCGCCCAGCAGGAAATCCTTCACAGCGAGCCGAACCTCCGCGCCGCGCAACGCGACGCGGTGATCGACTGCACGCCGGCGAATTGCGATGCCGCGTGGGCGGCGACGAAACGCTATATCGAGCAGCATTCCGACACGCACGTGATCCGCGCGGACGCGGTCGCGATCGATACCGACGTGCCCGACGATTCGGGCAAGGCCGCTTTTTCAGCGACCCGCGCGAACAAGAGCACGGGCGGCGCGACGTTGTCGCTGTTTGCGCAGTGCCGCGGCATGTATGGGCCCGATAGCGCGAAGGGCGACGACTATGACGAGTGCGCCGAGAAGATCCTGAAGACTCAGAACGGCTACGTGCCGTATCTGCGCTCGCACGCATCGGCGCAATAGGCGAGCCGCTACCGGAAAGTGCGGGGCGGCCAACTCGGCACTCGCGCAGCGATTCGCCGAACCCTCGCCACGATGCGGCGGGAGGCGCTATGCTGATGCGTCTTCGCCTCGCGGAACCCCGTCATGCAAGCTACTGGCGCCACCGTACCGATCTCGCTCGTCAATGGGTTCCTCGGCAGCGTCGGGACGCAGCCGGATATCGTCGACCGGCACCTGTCCGGCGCGAACATCCCGCGCGCGCTGCTGGACCAGCCTGGCGCGCGCGTCACCGAGGAACAGTTCTCGACGCTCTACCGCTCGCTCGCGATCGAACTCGACGATGAGATGCCCGGCATTTTCTCGCGCCCGCTGCGCAGCGGCGCGCTCAAGTTTCTGTGTCTGAGCCTGCTGGATGCGCCGAATCTCGAAACCGCGATGCATCGGTTCGGCCAGTTCTTCCATCTGGTGCTCGACGACTTCCGTTTCGAGTCGCGCCGCGGCGACCTCGTTGCGACGCTGGCCTTGCATCCGGGAAGCACGGGAGCGCAACCGAGCATGCTGGGCCAGGAGCTGATGCTGAAGCTCGCGCATGGGATCGCGTCCTGGCTGATCGGTCAGCGCATTGCGTTGCTCCAGGTGCAGTTCGCCTTTCCTCGTCCTGCTCACGCGCTCGAGTACCTCTATCTGTTTCCCGGACCGGCGAAGTTCGACTGCAATCAGACCTCGATGCAGTTCAGCAGTAGCTATTTCGACCTGCCCGTGCGCCAGCGCAAGGCGAACCTGCGCAGGTTTCTCGCTCGTGCGCCGGAAGACTGGATCTTCGTGTCGTTCAACGAGCAGCTGTTCAGTCATCGCGTGCGGGAACATCTCGCGTCCCGGCTGCCCGACGTCCCATCCATCGAAGAGGCGGCGGAAGGCCTGCACTGTTCGGTCAGAACGCTGTGCCGTCATCTTGCCGCCGAGGGCACGGCGTTCCAGGTGCTCAAGGACGAACTGCGCCGCGACATCGCGATCCAGCGCCTGACCGGCACGCACGAGCCCATCGCCATCATCGCCGGCGACGTCGGCTTCGGCGACCCCACCGCATTCCACAGGGCGTTCCGTCACTGGACCGGCAGCACCCCGGCGGCCTATCGCCGGGGTGGCTGATCTCGTCACATCAAAGCGTCGGCAACCCCTGCCGACGCAGTTCCCACGGGGCGCTTACTTCCTCCGACGTGGCCAGAGATGTCAATAGATCGTCCGGTTTGGACAACCGGGCAGGGCCTCTCCGACGCTACGATTCAGCCATACGTTACCCCGGCCGCATCGGTGCCGAACGGGTGACTTTCCCTACGGACTATCTGATCGGAAGAATGGTAATGAGCTACGTCGCGCCTCTCAAAGACATGCTGTTTGCAATCACGGAACTGGCTGGAATCGACCAACTGGCGGGCTTGCCCGGCTGCGAGGACGCGAGTGCCGATACCGCTCGCGCGGTGCTCGAAGAGGCCGCGCGCCTGCACGAAGGCGTGCTCGCGCCGCTGAACGTGGACGGCGACCGCAACCCGAGCACGTGGAAGGACGGCGCGGTGAGCGCCACGGCCGGTTTCAAGGGCGCGTTTCGTCAATTCACCGAAGGCGGCTGGCAGGGTTTGCAACATCCGTCTGAATACGGCGGTCAGGACTTGCCCAAGCTGCTGTCGACGCCCTGCATCGAAATGCTCAACGCCGCCAACCTGTCGCTGGGGCTGTGCCCGCTCTTGACCGACGGCGCCATCGAAGCGCTGCTGACGGCGGGTAGCGAAGAACTGAAGCAGCGCTACGTGCCGAAGATGATTTCCGGCGAGTGGACCGGCACCATGAACCTGACCGAGCCGCAGGCGGGCTCCGACCTGTCGCTGGTGCGCACCCGCGCCGAGCCGCAGGGCGACGGCTCGTACCGGATCTTCGGCACGAAGATTTTCATCACATGGGGCGAGCACGATATGACGGAAAACATCGTGCATCTGGTGCTCGCACGTACGCCGAACGCACCGGAAGGTGTGAAAGGCATTTCGCTGTTCCTCGTGCCGAAGTTTCTCGTCAACGAAGACGGCTCGCTCGGCGAGCGCAACGACGTGCATTGCGTGTCGATCGAACACAAGCTCGGCATCAAGGCGAGCCCGACGGCAGTGCTGCAGTTTGGCGATCACGGCGGCGCGATCGGGCAGCTTGTCGGCGAGGAGAACCGCGGTCTGGAGTACATGTTCATCATGATGAATGCCGCGCGCTTCGCGGTGGGCGTGCAGGGCGTGGCGATCTCGGATCGCGCGTACCAGCAGGCCGTCGCGTATGCGAAGGAGCGCGTGCAGAGCCGTCCGGTGGATGGCTCCGCGAAGCAGTCGGTCGCGATCATCCAGCACCCGGACGTGCGCCGCATGCTGTCGACGATGCGCGCACTGACCGAAGGCGCGCGCGCGCTGGCCTATGTGTCGGCGTCGCACTGCGATCTCGCGCATCGTCATCCGGACGGCGCGACGCGTGCGAATCATCAGGCGATCTATGAATACCTGGTGCCGATCGTAAAGGGCTGGAGCACGGAGATGTCGCTGGAGGTGACGAGTCTCGGCGTGCAGGTGCACGGCGGCATGGGCTTCATCGAGGAAACCGGCGCCGCGCAGTACTACCGCGACGCGCGCATTCTGCCGATCTACGAAGGCACGACGGCGATTCAGGCGAACGACCTCGTCGGCCGCAAGACCATGCGCGACAACGGCGAGGTGGCCGGGATGCTGCTCGCGCAGATCGACGCGACGCTGGACGCGGTGCAAGAGCACCCCTCGTATGGTTCGAACGCGGCTTTCCAGGCGATGCACCGTCATCTGTCCGCCGGCCGCGACGCGTTGCACAGCGCGGTGCGTTACGTGGTCGAGAACGTCAAGAGCGATCCGAATGCGGTGTTCGCGGGCAGTGTCTCTTATCTGATGCTCGCTGGCATCGTGCTCGCGGGTTGGCAAGTCGCCCGCTCGCTGGTGCTCGCTGCCGACAAGCGCGAGGAAGACCCGGGCTTCTACGACGCCAAGATCGCGACCGCGCACACCTACGCGACGCAGATATTGCCCCGTGCAATCGCGCTCGAAGCGACGATCCGCGGCGCTCGCGATGGCGAAGGCGCGCTGGCGCTGCGCGAAGACCAGTTCTGATCGATCAAAGGACGTAATGTCATTCAAAACGATAGGGCCCGGCCCTATCGGTGTGGGAAGGAGAGAGTTGTGAGAGTTCTTGTAGCAGTCAAACGAGTGGTCGACTACAACGTGAAGGTCCGCGCGAAGTCGGACGGCACGGGCGTCGATATTGCGAACGTGAAAATGTCGATGAACCCGTTCGACGAAATCGCGGTTGAAGAAGCCGTGCGTCTGAAGGAAGCGGGCGTCGCGACCGAAGTGATCGCCGTGTCGGCCGGTGTGACGCAGTCGCAGGAAACGCTGCGCACCGCGCTCGCGATCGGCGCGGATCGCGCGATCCTGATCGAATCGAACGAAGACCTGCAGCCGCTGGCCGTTGCAAAGCTGCTGAAGGCACTGGTCGACAAGGAGCAGCCTTCGCTCGTCATTCTGGGCAAGCAGGCCATCGACGACGACTCCAACCAGACCGGCCAGATGCTCGCCGCGCTGGCGAACCTGCCGCAGGCGACGTTCGCGTCGAAGGTGGTCGTGGCGGATGGCAAGGCGACGGTATCGCGTGAAGTGGATGGCGGCGCGGAAACGCTGTCGCTGACGCTGCCGGCCGTGGTCACGACCGATCTGCGCCTGAACGAGCCGCGCTACGTGACGCTGCCGAACATCATGAAGGCCAAGAAAAAGCCACTGGAAACGGTGAAGCCCGAAGACCTCGGCGTCGATGTCACGCCGCGTCTGAAGACGCTGAAAGTCGCCGAGCCTCCGAAGCGCTCCGCCGGTGTGAAGGTGCCGGACGTGAAGACGCTGGTCGAGAAGCTGAAGACCGAAGCCAAGGTGCTGTGAGGAGACGCAAGAAATGACGAATCTGGTTAACCTGGTAGTAGCAGAACACGACAATGCATCGATCAAGGCCGCGACACTGAACACGATCGCAGCGGCACAGAAGATTGGCGGTGATATTCACGTGCTGGTCGCGGGTCACAACGCGCAAGCCGCGGCCGATGCCGCAGCGAAGATCGCCGGCGTCGCCAAGGTACTGCTCGCCGACGCGCCGCAACTCGAAGCGGGTCTCGCAGAAAACGTCGAAGCGACGGTGCTGACCATCGCCAGGAACTACACGCATATCCTCGCGCCGGCTACCGCGTACGGCAAGAACGTCGCGCCGCGTATCGCCGCGAAGCTCGACGTCGCGCAGATCAGCGACATCACCGCGGTGGACAGCGCCGACACGTTCGAGCGGCCGATCTACGCGGGCAACGCCATTGCGATCGTGCAATCGGCTGATCCGATCAAGGTCATCACGGTGCGCTCGACCGGTTTCGACGCCGTCGCGGCCGAAGGCGGCAGCGCAGCGGTCGAAAAGATCGAAGCCGCAGCCGACGCAGGCATCTCGCAGTTCGTGAGCCGTGAAGTGACGAAGCTCGATCGTCCGGAACTGACGAGCGCGAAGATCATCGTGTCCGGTGGCCGGGGTCTCGGCAATGGCGAGAGCTACACGAAGGTGCTCGAGCCGTTGGCCGACAAGCTCGGCGCGGCACTGGGCGCATCGCGCGCAGCGGTCGACGCGGGCTTCGTGCCGAACGACTATCAGGTCGGCCAGACCGGCAAGATCGTCGCACCGCAACTGTACGTCGCGGTCGGCATCTCGGGTGCGATCCAGCACCTCGCGGGCATGAAGGACAGTAAGGTCATCGTCGCGATCAACAAGGACGAAGAAGCGCCGATCTTCAGCGTGGCCGACTACGGCCTCGTCGGCGATCTGTTCACCATCGTGCCGGAACTCGAGCAGGCGCTCGGCTAACCGCCCCCAGCAAGCGGAATAATCATGAACGAGCTTAACGGATACGATTTCGAAGACCTGCAACCGGGTATGAGTGCCCGGTTCGCCAAGACCATCACGGAGGCGGACATTCTGTTCTTCGCGAGCGCGTCGGGAGACATGAACGCGGTTCACATCAACGAGCAGTTTGCGCAAACCACACCCTTCAAGGGGCGCATCGCTCACGGCATGCTGACTGCCAGCATCATCTCCGCGGCGCTCGCGGGGCAACTGCCCGGCCCGGGCACGATCTACCTCGGTCAGAACCTGCGCTTCAAGGCGCCGGTCCGGCCCGGCGACACCGTGCAGGCAGAAGTGACCGTCAAGGAACTGATTCAGGACAAGCGCCGCGTGGTGCTGTCCACCGTTTGCACGGTCGGCGGCAAGGTGGTGGTCGAAGGCGACGCCACGGTGATGCCGACAAGCTGCCGCGACCGTGTTGTCGAGGACGCGGCTTGCGCCGTCAGCGACGCATGATAGCGAGCCCCGCCATGAGAATGCCATTCAGCATGCCACAAGAGTTTTCTACGGGCTGGGTCAAGGCCGGCTTCGATTTCTGGCGGTTTTCGCCGCTCAAGGATGAATTCGATGCGTCGGTGGATGACACCGACGGCTCGGGCTTCGATTTCGACGGGCCGTTCGCGCGAGGCTCCGTGACCCACACGAGCGCCCACTACCTGCAACAGCAGGCTCAACTGTGGAGCGATGCCGTCGCCGGATTGATCGGCGGGCGCACGGAATTGAAGGCGGTCGCCGAGCCCGAGCCGGGAGACCGGCGCTTTCACGCCGACGACTGGTCCAGCAACGGCTGGTACAGCCTTCTGAAACAGAGCTATCTGATCAACGCCAGGACGCTCGCGGACTTCGTCGAGGCAAGCGCGCTCGACGAAAAGGGCAAGCACAAGCTGCGCTTTTTCATGCGCCAGTTCATCGACCTCGCCAGCCCCGCGAATTTCCTCGCGACGAATCCCGAGGTCCTCCGGGAGGCAGTGGAATCGGGCGGCTCTAGCCTGCTGTCGGGCGTCACGCATCTGCTCGACGATCTGGGCAGCGGCTCGATTTCGATCACCGACCGAAGCGCGTTCGAAGTGGGCCGTAGCGTCGCCACCTCCAGTGGCGCGGTGGTTTATGAAAACGATCTGTTTCAGCTGATCCAGTACGATCCGCTGACTTCGAAGGTCGCCGCGCGGCCGCTCGTGATCGTTCCGCCGTGCATCAACAAGTTCTACATTCTGGATCTGCAGCCCGAGAATTCGTTTGTGCGCTTCGCCTGCGAGCAGGGCCTGACGGTGTTCGTCGTGTCGTGGCGCAACCCGCAGCAGGACATGGCGCAGACCACGTGGGACGCCTACCTCGAGGACGGCGTGATGCAGGCGCTCAAGGTGGCGCGTGAGATTAGCCGGGCCGACCAGGTCAATGCATTGGGCTGGTGCGTGGGCGGCACGATGCTGTCGTCGGCGCTGGCGGTCATGCGTGCGAACGGCGACGACTCGGTGGCGAGCCTGACACTGTTGACGGCACTGCTCGACTTCACCGATCCGGGCGATCTCGGCGTGTTCATCGATGAGCAGGGCGTGGCGATGCGCGAGCATACGATCGGCCGCGGCGGCCTTTATCCGGGCCGCGAACTCGGCTTCGTATTTCAGGCGCTGCGTGCCAACGATCTGATCTGGCCGTACGTCGTGAACAACTACCTGAAAGGCAAAACCCCAACCGCGTTCGATCTGCTGTACTGGAACGCGGACACGACCAATCTGCCCGGTCCGATGTACAGCTTCTATCTGCGCAACATGTACCTCGAAAACAGTCTGCGCGTGCCGAACAAACTGACGTTCTGCAACACGCCGGTGGATCTCGGCAACGTCGATATCCCAAGCTATCTGATGGCGGCCGAGGAAGATCACATCGTGCCGTGGCGATCCGCCTATCAGTCGACGCAGCTACTGGGTGGTCAAACCGAGTTCGTGCTCGGGGCGAGCGGCCATATCGCGGGTGTGATCAATCCGGCGTCGAAGAACAAGCGCAGCTACCGGACCAACGATACCTGCAACGAGAACGCCGACGAGTGGCTCGCGACGTCGGTTCAGCAGCGCGGCAGCTGGTGGAATCACTGGGTCGAATGGGTCAAGCAGCATTCCGGAGAGCAGGTCGAAGCGCGCACCAGGCTCGGCAATAGGAAGTACAAAGCTATCGAGAGCGCACCGGGCCGCTACGTGAAGCTTCGCGCCGCATGAGCGGACGGTGATAGCGTGTGCGGCAACGACGGAGTGTGATGTTCAGTGCATCGCACTCCGTTTTTTTTCGTCGTCACTTCGCATGGCTCGCGCGCCAGTCGCGCGGCGTCATGTGGAAGCGCGACACGAACCAGTTCGTGAACGATCCCTGTTGCGCGTAGCCGAGCAGCGCCGAGACCCGTCCGATCGGGTAGGTGGGATTGCTCATGTAGCGCACCGCGAGTTCGCCGCGGACTTCCTCGACCTGATCCGAAAAGCTGGTGCCGGCCGAACTCAACTGCCGTTGCATGGTGCGCACGCTCAGATGCAAATAACGTGCAACCAGCTCGGCGTTCGCCTGCTCGAGCGGCAGCAGCAGGTAGATCGCCTTGCGGACTTCCAGCGCGGCCGATTCCGCGGCGCTCGCGTTCTTGGGCGAGGCGAGGCTCTCCGCATAGCGCACGAGTTCGGGATCGGCCAGCGGATTCGGGTAGTCGAGATCGGCGCTCGCGCAGACGAAGCCGTTGAAGTCGCTGCCGAACTGCAGCGGACAACCGAAGAAGCGCCGATGAAACGTCAGGTCCGCGGGTGCGGCGTGTGTGAAATGGAGCTCGCGCGGTTTCCAGAACTTGCCGAGCAGAGCGCTGGAGTGCCGCGCGAGGACGCCGAGCGCCAGTTCGATCGCCTGCTTCGTTGGGGTACCCGGTTCGACGACGAGTTCCTCCCGAATGGTGACCGTTTTATCCGCGTCCTCGACGTACACCGCCAGCGCTTCGTTGAGCAGATGACGGTATTCGGCCGCGGCCAGCAACACTTCGCGCAGCGTGCGCTTGTGCGCGAGCAGGACATTGATCACGCCGCTGCCGAAGGTCTGCCGCGTTTCCGCCATTTGCAGCGCGAGGGTCGGGCACGACGCCTTCTCGGCCGTCATTTCGAGCAGCCGGCAACAGGCGGTGGCCGAGACGCGATCGTCCGGATTCGCGAGCGCGCCGGCATCGATGCCGGCCTGTTTCGCGAGTTCGACCGGGTTCAGTCCAAGCCGTCGCGCCACCTCGAAATAACCGCTCATGGCTACCGACGTCACCATCGTTTCCATCGTAGTTTCTCCGGACGATTCAACCGCTGAGTCTTTTTCTAGTCATTAAACGCTTGCTTCGCGCAATTATTGGTGTTAACGCGCAGTGGCACGAATCGCTAAAAGGATGGCGTCCAATCATAAAAGTGTAGCGCTTGATTCCCGTATCGTGTGCACATGTCGTTCGATGTGTTCCAGCGAATTTTCATGCGACCTCGCGATAGCGGAACACCGTCACTCACAACTGGATGGAGGCAATCAAATGCAATTTCTCGACGATTCGCTGCACCCTGAGAATCAGGACAAGGTAGTCATCACCACTGCCCCTTACGGCCCGGAATGGATGCCCGCGGACTTCCCGGAAGACATCCCCGTGACGATGGACCAGCAGATCCAGAAGGCCGTCGATTGCTACAACGCCGGCGCCACGGTACTGCACCTGCACGTGCGCGAACTGGACGGCAAGGGCTCGAAGCGGCTGTCGAAGTTCAATGAACTGATCGCGGGTGTGCGTACCGCTGTGCCCGACATGATCATTCAGGTCGGCGGCTCGATCTCGTTCGCACCGGAAGACGACGGACAGGCCGCGAAGTGGCTGTCCGACGATACGCGCCATATGCTGGCGGAGCTCGATCCGAAGCCCGATCAGGTGACGGTCGCGATCAATACCACGCAGATGAACATCATGGAGTTGCTCTATCCCGAGTATCTGGCGGGCACCTCGCTTTCCAACCCCGCGTTCATGGCCGCCTACAGCGAAATGACGGTTCCGGCCGGTCCCGCATGGGTCGAGGAGCATCTGCGCCGCCTGCAGGCTTCGGGCATCCAGCCGCACTTTCAGCTCACCGGCATTCACGCGCTCGAAACGCTTGAGCGCCTCGTGCGCAAGGGCGTCTACAAGGGCCCGCTGAACCTGACGTGGATCGGCATCGGTGGCGGCTTCGACGGCCCGAATCCGTTCAACTTCTTCAACTTCGTGCATCGCGCGCCGGATGGCTGCACGGTCACCGCCGAGTCGCTGCTGAAGAACGTGCTGCCGTTCAACATGATGGCGATGTCGATGGGCCTGCATCCGCGCTGCGGCATCGAGGACACGATCATCGATCAGCACGGTAAGCGCTTCACGTCGGTGCAGCAGATCGAGCAGTGCGTGCGCGTCGCGCGCGAACTGGGCCGCGAAATCGCCACTGGTAAAGAAGCCCGCGAGATCTATCGTATTGGTGTGCAGTACGAGACGGTCGAAGAAACGCTCAGCGCCAACGGGATGGCGCCGAACCGCCAGGCCGGCGTCAAGAACCTGCCGCTTCGCGCGGCGTGAATGCCGGAAGTCCGGGCCGACGCGTTGGCCGAGGCCGGGCTTCATGGGTAACGCTCCCGCTGCATCGCGGGAGCAGATAGCTGAATCCATAACAGGTCGTCGGCCCAGCCGGGCAAGGCGGCCGCCACGGAGTCAGCGTGGAAGGAGACTAAACATGCTCGTTCAGCATGCAGCGCCCACGACGGGCGAAGTTTCGGCAGCTCAGACAGATGTGCGCGCTTATGCGTGGGTGGTGTTTGCGTTGACGGTCGGATTGCTGCTTTCCGACTATATGTCGCGGCAGGTGTTGAATGCCGTGTTTCCGCCGCTCAAGGCGGCATGGAATTTGTCCGATGCGCAGCTGGGTTCGCTCAGCAGCGTGGTCGCGCTGATGGTCGGTGTGCTCACGTTCCCGCTGTCGGTACTGGCCGACCGCTGGGGCCGCGTGAAGAGCATCGTGCTGATGGCGGCGATGTGGAGTCTCGCGACGGTGGGCTGCGCGATCTCGGCCAACTATGGGCAGTTGCTGCTGGCGCGTGCCTTCGTCGGGATCGGCGAAGCGGCTTATGGCAGTGTCGGTATCGCAGTTGTCCTGAGCATCTTCCCGGTGCGGCTGCGCTCCACGCTGACCGGCACCTTCATGGCGGGCGGCGCGTTCGGCTCGGTGCTGGGCATGGCGCTCGGCGGCGCGGTGGCGGCTCACCTCGGCTGGCGCTCGGCATTCGGCGCGATGGCGGCGATGGGGATCGTGCTGGTCGTGATCTACCGCCTCGTCGTCACCGAAAAGCGTCTTGCGCCGCTGCAGCCGGCGAGCGTGACCAGGCAGACGCAAACGCGCGGCATGCGCATGAGCCTGCGCGAGCTGATGAAGGGCTTGTTTTCGACGAAGTCCGTGGTGAGCGCCTATGTGGGCAGCGGTCTGCATCTGATGGTTCCCGCCGCTGTATGGGCGTGGATGCCGAGCTTCCTGAATCGCTACTACGGCATGGCCACAGGCAAGGCTGCGATGTGCGCGGCGGTGTTCGTGCTGGTGACCGGGGTGGGCATGGTGGTGTGCGGAAACCTCGCCGACCGGCTCAGCAAGAACGTGCGGCAACGCAAGTGGAGTGCCGCGATCGCCTACTGCCTCGCCTGTTTCGTCCTGCTCGCGATCGGCTTCCACATGACGGCGGGGCCGTGGCAACTGGTCGTGATCGGCGTCGGCATGTTCTTCTGCGCCGGTGCGAGCGGCCCGTCGGGTGCGATGGTGGCGAACCTGACGCCGCCGACCATTCACGCCTCGGCGTTTGCGACGCTGACGCTCGCGAACAACCTGCTGGGCCTCGCGCCGGCGGCTGTTCTGACGGGAATCATCGCCGACCGGATCGGTCTGCTGGGCGCGTTGCAACTGGTGCCGTTCGCACCGCTCGTCGCAGCCGCCGCATTCATGATCGGCAAACGGAACTACTCCGGCGATCTCGATCGGCTCAACACGCTGCGCGAGCAAGCCGCACGCTGACATCGGATGGTGCCGCGCGGACGGCGCGGAGAACGGAACCTGTAATGCGCGTCGGGCGCAACGAATTCTGCGAAGTGCAGATCAAGCAAAGAATTGGAGAGTCAACATGGCAAAGGCAGTGCGCTTTCATGAAACCGGTGGTCCCGAGGTCCTGCGCTACGAGGACGTCGAAGTGGGCAACCCTGGTCCCGGTCAGGTTCGCCTGCGCCATCAGGCCGTGGGACTCAATTTCGCCGATACGTACTTTCGCAGCGGCCTGTATCCGGTGCCGCTGCCCGCGGGAATGGGCGTGGAGGCCGCGGGCGTGGTCGAGGCCGTGGGCCCCGACGTCACGAACGTCGCGGTGGGTGATCGTGTGACCTACACGGGCTTCCTCAACACGCTCGGCGCGTACAGCACCGAACGCCTGATTCCGGCCGCGCCGCTGATCCGGCTGCCCGATGCGATCGACTGCGAAACGGCTGCCGGCATGACCATGCGCGGCCTGACCGCCGCGTACCTGATGCGCCGCATTCACGCCTTCAAAGTGGGCGACACGATCCTTCTGCATGCCGCCGCCGGCGGTGTCGGCCTGATCGTTTCGCAGTGGGCGAAGCTGCTGGGTCTCACCGTGATCGGCACGGTTTCGAGCGAGGCCAAGGGCGAGGTGGCCCGTGCGCACGGCTGCGATCACATCATCAACTACAGCCGCGAAGACGTGGCGAAGCGCGTACGCGAACTGACCGATGGCGTCGGCGTGAATGTCGTGTTCGACAGCGTCGGCAAGGACACCTTCGAGGCTTCGCTCGACTCGCTGAAGCGTCGCGGTCTGCTGGTTTGCGTCGGCACGGCCTCCGGCCCGATCCCGCCGTTCAATCCGCAGTTGCTGGCAATGAAAGGCTCGCTGTATCTGACCCGCCCGGCTCTGGCTGACTACATCGCCGATCCGGCCGAGAAGGACGAGCTGGCCGGGGACATCTTCGGGCTCATCGCCTCGGGCAGCATCAAGATCGAGTTGAATCAGCGCTATGCGCTCGAGGACGCGGCGCAAGCGCATCGTGATCTGGAATCGCGCAAGACGACGGGTTCGTCGGTGTTCATTATCTAAGGAGCGAGCCATGCGAGTCGAACAACTGACGTACTCGATCGGCGCCGAGCTGACCGGGGTGAATCTTGCCCACGCCATCTACGACGATGGCCTGTTTGCCCAGATCCGCTCCGCGCTGCTGAAGCACCGGGTGCTGTTCCTGCGCGACCAGGACATCACACGCGCCGAACACGTGGCGTTCGCGCGCCGCTTCGGCGAACTGGAAGACCATCCGGTCGCGGGCAGCGATCCGCAAAATCCGGGCCTCGTGCGTATTTACAAGACCCCGGACCAGCCCAACGACCGTTACGAAAACGCTTGGCATGCCGATGCCACGTGGCGCGAAAAGCCGCAGTTCGGTGCGGTGCTGCGCTGTGTCGAGTGTCCGCCCGTCGGCGGCGACACGATGTGGGCGAACATGGTCCTCGCCTACGAAAATCTGCCGGCGTACGTGAAGGCGCAGATCGCGGACCTGCGCGCGCGCCACAGCATCGAGGCGAGCTTCGGTGCCGCGATGCCGATCGAAAAGCGTCTGGCGCTGAAGGCGCAGTTTCCGGACGCGGAGCATCCGGTCGTGCGCACGCATCCGGAAACGGAAGAGAAGGTGCTGTTCGTGAGCGCTTTCACGAGCCATTTCACGAACTTTCATACGCCGGAGCGGGTGCGCTTCGGTCAGGACGCGAATCCGGGAGCGGGCGATCTGCTGCGCTATCTGATCAGCCAGGCGTACATCCCCGAGTACCAGGTCCGCTGGCGCTGGCAGAAGAACAGCATCGCGATCTGGGACAACCGCAGCACGCAGCACTATGCGGTGATGGATTACCCGCCGTGTCATCGCAAGATGGAACGCGCCGGCATCATCGGCGACAAGCCGTACTGAACCAGCAAGTAGCTTCCCATGAATTACGAATTGAAACCGACCATTCTGATGGTCCCGGGTTTGCGCGACCACGTCGCCGAGCATTGGCAAACCCTGTTGCAGCAACGGCTGCCGAAAGCGCTGTCGGTGCCGCCGCTCGAACACGACAAGCTCAGTTGCGCGGCACGGGTTGCGGCGCTCGATGCCGCGCTCGCGAGAATCGACGGCCCGGTCATTCTGGTCGCGCATAGCGCGGGCGTGATGATCACCGTGCATTGGGCGGCGCAGCACAAGCGCGAGATTCACGGCGCGCTGCTCGCGGCGCCCGCGGACCTCGAGACGCCGATGCCGGCGGGCTATCCGGAGCTGGATACGCTCGAGCAGAACGGCTGGCTGCCGATTCCGCGCAAGCGTCTGCCGTTTCCGAGCATCGTCGGCGCGAGCCGCAACGATCCGCTCGCACGGTTCGAGCGGGTGCAGGACATGGCGCAGGACTGGGGCAGCCGCCTCGTCGATCTCGGCGAAGTCGGGCACCTCAATCCCGCTTCGGGCTTTGGCGAATGGCCGATGGCGGAGACATTGATTCGCCGCCTGGTGCTGATGTGACGCGGCTAGCGTCGGATCAGAAGGAGCCTGAAATGTCGCGTCGGATCGTGGTGGGGGGCGCCGGCGAACTCGCGCCGGGCCAGCGCAAGCTGGCCTTCATCGATGGCCGCAGCATCGTGCTGTTCAACATCGCAGGCACGCTTCACGCCATCGACAACACCTGTCCGCACAACGGGGCCGCGCTTTCGAGCGGCCAGCTGGAAGGTTGCATGTTGCGCTGTCCGGCGCACGGTCTGCGCTTCGACGTGCGCACGGGCTGCATGGCGGGAACAGGCGGATTGAGTGTGACGACTTTCCCGGTCGAAATAATGAATTCAAAGGTGGTGGTGAGTCTCGACGAGCCGAATGCGACGCCCTCGCATGAGCGAGACACCACAACCCAGGAGACGGAAAGATGCAAGGCTTGATGATGCAGCAGTCGCTGCTGGTGTCCGCGCTGCTCACGCACGCGGAACGCCATCACGGCGAACAGGAAATCGTGTCGCGACGCGTGGAAGGAGACGTCCATCGTTATTCGTATCGGCACCTCGCGCAGCGCGCGCGCCGCATGGCCAACGCGCTGGCAACGCTCGGCGTCGGCCAGGGCGAGCGCGTCGCGACGCTCGCGTGGAACGGCTATCGCCACATGGAGCTGTATTTCGCGGTATCGGGCTCCGGGTCCGTGCTGCATACGCTGAACCCGCGACTGCACGTCGACCAGCTCGAATACATCATCGAGCATGCGCAAGATCGTGTGGTGTTCTTCGACCTGACGTTTCTGCCGCTGATCGAGAGCGTCGCGCCCCGGGTGAAGAGCCCGAAGGTATTCGTGGCGTTGACCGATCGCGCGCACATGCCGAAAGCGAACGAGCTGGACGGCATGCTGATCTGCTACGAAGATCTGCTGGAGCTGCACGACGACGTCTTCGAATGGCCGCTGCTCGACGAAAACAGCGCGTCGTCGCTGTGCTACACGTCGGGCACCACCGGCAATCCGAAGGGCGTGCTGTACAGCCATCGCTCTACCGTGCTGCACACCTACGCGGCAGCGCTGCCCGATGCGCTGAACTGTTCCGCGCGCGACGTGATTCTGCCGGTCGTACCGATGTTCCATGTGAACGCGTGGGGACTGCCCTACATCGCCTGCATGGTCGGCGCGAAGCTGGTGTTTCCGGGGCCCGCGCTCGACGGCAAGTCGCTCTATGAACTGATCGAGACGGAACACGTGACGCTGTCGGCCGGCGTGCCGACCGTGTGGCAGGGACTCCTCACGCATGTCGATGCGATGGGCGGCACCTTCTCGTCGATGCGGCGCACGGTGATCGGCGGCGCGCCGTGTCCGACCGCGATGACCGAGGCGTTCCAGAAGCGCCATCGGGTCGAGGTGCTGCACGCGTGGGGCATGACCGAATTGAGCCCGATCGGCACGGTCTGCAGCTTCAAGGCGCATCAGCAGTCGCTGCCGATGGACGAGCAATACCGGGTGCAGGCAAAGCAGGGACGTGCGCTGTTCGGCATCGACATGCGGATCGTCGGCTCGCACGGCAATGAATTACCGTGGGACGGCGAGAGCGCTGGCGATCTGCAGGTGCGCGGCCACTGGGTCACGCAACAGTACTTCGGCGACGACGTCGAGTCGCCGCTGTGCGACGGCTGGTTTCCGACCGGCGACATCGCGACGATCGACCGTCACGGCTTCATGCAGATCACCGATCGCAGCAAGGACGTGATCAAGTCGGGCGGCGAATGGATCAGTTCGGCGGCCATCGAAAACGTCGCGTATCTGCATCCGGAAGTCTCGACTGCGGTGTGTATCGCCGCGCGGCATCCGAAGTGGGACGAACGGCCGCTGCTGCTGGTCGTGAAAAAGCCGGGCAGCGAGCTGGCCGGCGACGAACTGCTGTCCTTCTTCAACGGCCGGGTCGCGCGCTGGTGGACTCCCGATGCCGTGGTGTTCGTCGACACGGTGCCTATCGGCGCAACCGGCAAGGTGCTGAAGAACCAGTTACGCGATCAATACGGGAATTACTACTTGCCCTGACGCACGGCTTGCGCAGCGACGCGGTTCGATTCACGCAACAACGCGGCCGGTCACGCCCGGGCGCACACAAAATCACCAATCATTTGAAGCGACCGCAGCATGGGCTTTTGCGCCACCGCCGGTACGCGAAGGAGACACAATGAAGTTAAAGACAAGCAGCGCTATCGTGTTGGCCATTTTCGCCACCGCAGCTCATGCGCAGTCGTCAGTGACGCTCTATGGCGTGATCGATACGGGTTTCCTGTATCAGAGCACTTCGGCGGCCACCTTCCTGCCGCACGCGCCGAACACGGGCAAGATTTATCAGCTGAAGGACGGCGGTATCTATGCGAGCTTCTGGGGTTTGAAAGGCAGCGAGGACATCGGCGGCGGCTATAAGGTCAATTTCAAGCTGCAGGGCGTATTCAATTCCACGAACGGCAAGTTCGGCCTGTCCGATACGCCGGGCACCACCGCGATCTTCAACCAGTTCGCGACGATCGGCGTATCTGGACCCTTCGGTACCTTCGACGCCGGCCGGCAGATCATTCCGATGATCTACGCGATGGCGGAAACCGACGTGCGCGGCGCGCAGTATTTCGGCAGTATTCTGACCGCTTGGCTGGGCATCAATCAGGCGGCCGGCTGGCCGGGTACGAGCACGAACGCGCCGATCGGCGCGCTGTACGACAGCAACGCGCTCGTCTATAACTCGCCGAAATTCCACGGCGCGTCACTTGCGCTCGAGTACGCACCGGGCGGCGTCGCCGGTCATTTCCAGGGCGGCACGCGCGAGTCGGCCGTGGCCAGGTATTCGAACTACGGTTTGAATCTGTCCGCGGTGTATTACAACGGCCACGATACCAACCCGTTCCCGATCACGTACCCGGCGGCACCCGCCATCCCTGCGACCGGGCTGGCGAACAACCGTTTCTACTATTTCGGTGCGATGTACACGATCGCCGGATTTTCGGTGTCGGCCTCGTATGGCGCCGGCAAGAACCCGGCGCATAGCAACACCGCGGACTTCGAAATGATTTCGGGGGGCCTTGGCTACCAGTTCAATCCGCGTTTCAAGGTCACGTCCGGGTACTACTACCTGAAAGACAAGAACAACTCGGCGAACCATTCGAGCGAATTCGCGGTGGGCGCGGAATACAACCTGTCCCAGCGCACCAAGGCTTACGCGCAGGTGGGTTATGTGGCCAACAAGGGGACCATGAACCAGACCATCATCTATGGCGCCCCGGTTGCGCCCGGCGTGTCCACGACGGCGGCTATGGTCGGCATCCGCCACAGCTTCTGATTACGTCACCTATAACAACTGGAGTATTCGATGAAAAGCATTCAGGCACGCGCGTTGGCGATTGCCACATTGATTCTGGCCGCGTCGGGCAGCGCATGGTCGCAGTCGGGCCAGACAGCCAGCGCAGCTTCGGGCGCGCCCGCGATGTCAGGTAGCGCGGCCGCTCCCGCCAGCCCGAGGCAAGCGAATCGCGCGCTGCGTCGGCAGGTGTATGCCGCGATCGGCAAGCACAAGGAGATCAGCGCCGGCAATATCAGCGTCATCGCAAAAGGCGGCGCGGTGACGCTGAGCGGCACGGTCACCGACGCTTCGCAGATCAATCAGGTCGCGGAGATCGCGAAGGGCGTTCCGGGGGTGACTTCGGTGACCAACAAGCTTACCGTGCAAAAGCCGTTCGGCGGGCAGTAAAAAGAGCTCACGCATCGGGGGAATCAAAGCGCAAGGAGCTCACTACAATAACCCACTAGCCGTCGAACAGCGCCGTGTAACGGCGCTGCATCTCTTCAGGCGTGAGCGCTTCGATCTGCGCGCCGAGCTGCCATTCGTGTCCGAACGGATCGCGCACTGTCCCCGAGCGCTCGCCATAGAAATGATCGGTTAGCGGGAGGACCACGGTTGCGCCCGCTTTGACCGCTTGTGCGAATAGCTGGTCGACGTCGTCGCAGTGGATATGCAGCAGCACGCCCGGCCGGCTGTCGCCGCTCGGGCCGAGCATGTCGTGCTCGGGATATTCATCGGACAGCATCACGATCGCGGGACCGATCTTCACTTCGGCATGACCGATGCGGCCGCCTGGCTCGGTCAGGCGAAACTGTTCGATGCCGCCGAATGCCTGTGCGTAGAACTCAATCGCCTGCGCGGCATTGCGCACGTGCAGATAGGGGTAGACCTCGTGGATCGCGCTCATCGTCACCTCCAGGTGGTGGGCGAATGATTCCTGGGACGTCATGGTCGTTGCGGCAGATTACATTAGAAATCGACAGCCGGGATTGGCCCACCGTGAATCCGGAATCGCGCCACATTTGTCACTCCCATCACTCGATGACCGGCGGCGTAAACTGAACCTTCATCAACAGCGAGCGATGCAAGGCGAGCGAATCGCCTTCCGACCCGAACGCACAGGACATCGCTCTAACCCGGAGGTTGCGATGACGACGAACAAGTCACCTGAGAAGAGTGGGAAAGATGGACAGCCTGCGATGAAGACACCGCCGGTCGTGTCGCGGCAAGAGTGGGAGGCCGCGCGCGAGCAGTTGCTCGTCAAGGAGAAAGCCTTGACACGTGCCCGCGACGCGCTGGCCGCCGAGCGGCGTCGGATGCCATGGCTTGCAGTGGAAAAAGCGTATGCGTTCGACGGGCCGCAAGGCAGAGTGAGCCTGCTCGATCTCTTCGAAGGCCGCCGTCAGCTGGTCATCTATCGCGCCTTTTTCGAGCCCGGCGTGCACGGATGGCCAGAGCACGCGTGCATTGGCTGTTCCCTGGGGGCCGATCAGGTCTCCCACCTTGCGCATTTGCACGCTCGCGACACGACCCTCGTGTACGCTTCCCGCGCACCGCAAGCCGATATTGCGCGGCTGAAGGCCCGGATGGGCTGGGAGATGATTCCCTGGTACACGATCACCGACAGCTTCGACGCCGACTTCGGCGTGGACGAATGGCACGGCCACAACGCGTTCATCCGGGACGGCGAGCGAGTGTTCCGAACGTACTTCATTAACGGGCGTGGCGACGAGGCGATGGGCACGGTCTGGAGCTACCTCGACATGACGGCGCTCGGGCGGCAGGAGACGTGGGAGGATTCGCCGGAGGGCTACCCACAGAGCCGGCCGTACAAGTGGTGGAACTGGAACGACACTTACGTCCCCGGCGCGGCTCCCGATCCGAAGTGGGTCGAGGTGTCGGATGCCGGCGAGGCCGCATTTCGGAAGCACGACGAGTAGCGCCTGAGGAATCGTCACTCGGAGAAACGACGTTCGCCAACGTACGGGACGGCCGTTCTCGCGGTCCAGCGGTATTTGAATGCTAGAGTCACGCTCGCACGCAAAGACAGCAATCACTGCAAGCCTGACTTCGAACCTATCTATGTTCGCACTACCGTGGATCGCGATTTTCCTCGCCGCGCCGGCGACGTGGGCCAGCACGTTTCGCTGGCTGGGCGTCGGCCTGCTCGTGATCGGATACGGCACGGCGTTGGCGACCGGGCAACTCGGCCCTTTCGCGAGCGTCGCCATTGCGCTGCTCGGCGTGGCCGCGTACGCGGTGTCGCCGGCTCGCCAGCGTTACGTTCGATACGCTGGCCATCTGCTGTTCGTCGCGCTCGCGATCGGGCTCAGCCTGCATTGGCTACCCGGCTTTCATAACCCACGCGTGATCGGCCCCGTGCATTTCACGCCGGATGCCGTGCCCTTCACGATGTACCTCAATTTCGACAAGCCGCTGATCGGCTTCTGGCTGCTGCTCGCCTTGCCGTGGATTCGGCCGCCGCACGCGCTGCGCACGTGGTTAGTCGCCGGCGTCGCCGGTTGGCTGATCACGGTCGCGGCCTGCATGGCCGTTGCGTTGTCGCTGGGGATCGTCGGATGGGCGCCGAAGCGGCCCGCCGACAGCGTGCTGTGGTTGGTGAACAATCTCTTTCTCGTCACGCTTACCGAAGAGGCGTTGTTTCGCGGCTATCTGCAAGGCGGTCTGGCGCGACTGTTTGCGCGCTGGAAAAGGGCGGACCTGCTCGCGCTATGCGTGGCGGCCGCGCTGTTCGGCCTCGCACATGGCGCGGGCGGATGGCAGTGGATCGTGCTCGGAAGTGTGGCGGGCATCGGCTATGGTCTGGCGTATCGCTTCGGCGGATTATCTGCGGCGCTGCTCGCACATTTCGGGCTGAACGTGGTCCACTTTTTCTTCTTCACGTATCCGATGCTGCAGCCCGCGAGCAAACTGTGAAACGACGTGGATCGGCCGTGCGCTGGCCGCGAATCCAGGCGAAGATTACCAATGACTGGATCGTTGCGGCATCCCGACGGTTCAACCACGACGTTTCTCCGCTTACGAGGGCCACACGCCGATGAACGCATCCGAACGTATCGACGAACTGATCACAGGACTCACCGACTGGCGCGGCGCGACCTTCGCTCGCATCCGTCAATGCGTGCTGGCGGCGGACCCGGCGATCGTCGAGGAATTCAAGTGGATGGGTAGTCCGGTCTGGTCGCGCGACGGCATGATCGCGGTCGCCAACGCGCACAAGGGTAAGGTCAAGCTGACCTTCGCGCATGGGGCGGGCCTGGCCGACCCGCACGGCTTGTTCAACGCGGGCCTCGAAGGCAACGCGCGGCGCGCGATCGACTTCTTCGAGAGCGACGAGGTCGACGAGCGCGCACTGAAAGCGCTGATCCGCGCCGCGATCGACTATAACCAGAGTCATCTGAAGAAGAATGCGCGCGGCGCCGTACCGAAAGCCATCCGTAAGCCGGCGCCCGGCGACGCCTGAAGCCGGCACGGTCTGCTCGCCGGCCCCGCCGCGCCGCCAGAGCCAGCGGATTGATACCAGAACTGATATCGATATCGCCCAAAATATAATTGGAAAGATATCACCCCGCTCCGTACACTTCACCATCCCTGGACATTGAGCGGCAAGCCTTGCGCCGTGGCGCCGGGTGGGCCGCTTCAGTCAAATATGCCGGTGAGGGTCCCGGCGCATGCATCAAGGACCTAGCATGTCGGAAAAAAAGCGGAAATTGCGCTCGGCCGAATGGTTCGGCACGGCTGACAAGAACGGCTTCATGTATCGAAGCTGGATGAAGAATCAGGGCATCCCGGATCATGAGTTCGACGGACGCCCTGTGATCGGTATTTGCAACACGTGGTCCGAGCTGACACCGTGCAACGCGCACTTTCGCAAGCTCGCCGAGCATGTGAAGCGCGGCATCTACGAAGCGGGCGGCTTCCCGGTCGAGTTCCCGGTGTTTTCGAACGGCGAATCGAATCTGCGTCCGACCGCGATGCTCACGCGCAATCTCGCGGCGATGGACGTCGAGGAAGCGATCCGCGGCAATCCGATCGACGCGGTGGTGCTGCTGACCGGCTGCGACAAGACGACCCCCGCGCTCTTGATGGGCGCGGCGAGCTGCGACGTGCCGGCGATCGTCGTGACCGGCGGCCCGATGCTGAACGGCAAGCTCGACGGCAAGAACATCGGCTCGGGCACCGCGGTGTGGCAGCTGCACGAATCGCTGAAAGCCGGCGAGATCGATCTGCATCAGTTTCTGTCGGCCGAGGCGGGCATGTCGCGCTCGGCGGGCACCTGCAACACGATGGGCACCGCGTCGACGATGGCCTGCATGGCCGAGGCGCTCGGCACGTCGCTGCCGCACAACGCGGCGATTCCCGCGGTCGACTCGCGCCGCTACGTGCTCGCGCATATGTCGGGCATCCGCATCGTCGAGATGGCGCTCGAAGACCTGAAGCTGTCGAAGATCCTCACGCGCGAGGCGTTCACCAACGCGATTCGCGTCAATGCGGCAATCGGCGGCTCGACCAATGCGGTGATTCATCTGAAGGCGATCGCGGGGCGCATCGGTGTCGATCTCGAACTCGACGACTGGGTGCGCATCGGCCGCGACACGCCGACGATCGTCGACCTGATGCCGTCGGGCCGTTTCCTGATGGAAGAGTTTTATTACGCGGGCGGTCTGCCGGCCGTGCTGCGCCGGCTCGGCGAAGCGAACCTGCTGCCGCATCCGGAGGCGTTGACGGTCAACGGCAAGTCGCTGTGGGACAACGTGAAGGATGCGCCCAACACCAACGACGAAGTGATCCGGCCGCTCGACAAGCCGCTCGTCGCCGACGGCGGCATTCGCGTGCTGCGCGGCAATCTCGCGCCGCGCGGCGCGGTGCTGAAGCCGTCGGCGGCGACGCCCGAGTTGCTCAAGCATCGCGGACGCGCGGTCGTGTTCGAGAACTTCGAGCACTACAAGTCGCGCATCGTCGACGAAACGCTCGAGGTCGATGCGAACTCGGTGCTGGTGATGAAGAACTGCGGGCCGAAGGGTTATCCGGGCATGGCCGAAGTCGGCAACATGGGGCTGCCGCCGAAGCTGCTGAAGCAGGGCGTGAAGGACATGGTGCGGATTTCCGATGCGCGCATGAGCGGCACCGCGTACGGTACCGTGGTGCTGCACGTGACGCCGGAAGCGGCGGCCGGCGGCCCGCTCACCGCGGTGCAGGACGGCGACTGGATCGAGCTCGACTGTGACGCGGGCACGCTGCACCTCGATATCAGCGACGCGGAGCTCGAGCGCCGTCTCGCGAAGCATGTGCCGCCCGAGCCGCCGGAAGGTGGCGGCTACCGGCGCCTATATATCGATCACGTGTTGCAGGCCGATGAGGGCTGCGACCTCGACTTCCTCGTTGGGTGTCGAGGCTCCGCGGTGCCGCGGCATTCGCACTGACGCGCCGTTGCAACGATAACGGCTCGAACCATGATCATGCGGGCGATGCATTCGTGCATCGCCCGCATTTTTTTGATTGGTGGCTATCAGCCGAGGTTATCGACCGCGTCGAGCACAAGCCCGAAAAACTCGTTGGCCGCGGCCGGATTCAGCCAGCGCACGACCACCGTCATGCGCCGCTCCGGTTCGACCCACGTGAACGAACTTCCCGCGCCGATGCCGAAGTAGCTCGACTCCGGCACGTTCGGGAACACCTTGCGCCCGGTGTTGAGCCACACGAGGTAGCCATAGAACGGCGCGATCGCGCACGGCGTACGCATGCGCGCGATCCATTCGGACGACAGCACGCGCTGGCCGTTCGCGACGCCGTCATCGAGCAGCATCTGCGCGACCTTCAACTGATCGTTCGCGCTCACCGACATGCCGCCGCCCCAGTGCGTGCCGCCCGGCACTGACTGCATGCGTCGCCCGTCGATTTCGACCCAAGCGTCGTCGTAGCCGACCCATTGCCAGTTTTCGCTCGCACCAATTGGCCGCATGATCGCTTCGCGAAACACCTCGGGCAGCGGCTGACGGAACAGATGCAGCAGTGCGAGCGAGAACTGGTTGATGCGGACGTCGTTGTATTCCCAGTAGCTGCCCGGCCGTTGCAGCGGACGCGGGTCGCCTTTCTTGCCATCGGGCGGCGCGGCGAAATTGACCGCGCGGTAGTGATCCGCCTGATCCGACAAACCGAAGTACGTGCCGCGCCATTCGCTGGTTTGCTGCAGCAGATGCGCCCAGCTGACCGGCGCGTTGTGTTCGTCGTCGAAGCCGATGTTGGGCACGCGCACGCGCACCGGCTCATCGACGTCGGGCAACAGGCCGCGATCGTACGCAACGCCGGCGAGCAGCGCGAGGTACATCTTCGCCACGCTGAAAGTGAGATCGGCGCGATCCGGTTCGCCCCAGCTCGTCAGCACGCGGCCGTCGACGGCGATCGCACCCGATACCGGCCCGCGATCATGCACGGGACCGAGCAGCTTGTTCCACGGCGGCGGGTCGTTCACGTGCACACCCCACGCGCCACCCACGTGGCGGTCCCAAAGCGATTCATGATCCACCGCGAACTGCACGGCTTGTTGCAAACGGTCTTGCATGGAAAAGGTCCTGTCGGTTCGACGAAGCTCGCCAGCCAGGGACTCAGCGTGCGTGCAGTCGCACGCGTGCCCACATCACGGTGAAAAGGCTGAGCACGGCCGCGAGCATCAGATAGAGGCCGGGTGCGAGGTTATTGCCGGTTGCCGCGATCAGCGCGGCGACCGCGAGCGGCGTGAAGCCGCCGAACACGGTGGTGCCGATGTTGTAGCCGAACGCCATGCCGGTCGTTCGCGTGCGGGTCGGGAACAGCTCGGACATCATGGCCGGAATCGGCGCGAAGTAGGTCGCCTTCAGCATCGCGACCCACGTGACCGCGGCCAGCAACGAGCCGAGCGACGGATGCGCGTTCATCAGCATGAAGGCCGGATAGACGGTCGCGAAGAACAGCACACCGGCGCAGAGCATGATGCGCACGCGGCCCACCTTGTCGGACAGATGACCGACGATCGGCGTGAGCACCATCATGATCAGACCGGCCGCGAGCGTCGCGATAAAGCCCGACGACGGCGCGAGCCCGAGTTGCCGCGCCGCGTAGGTAGGCATGTAGAGCAGCATGTAGTTGGCCGTGGTGGTCAGCACGAGCGCGCCGATCGACACGAGCACCTGTTCCTTTTGCGTCGCGAGCAGTTCGCGCACCGGCGCGGCGGATTTCTCCGCGCGTTCGAATTCCGGCGTTTCGTCGATGCGGCGGCGAATGTACAGCCCGACCGGACCGATCAGCAGGCCGAACAGGAATGGAATGCGCCAGCCCCAGCCTTCAAGTTGCGCGGTGCTCAGCGTGCTTGTCAACACCGCGCCGAACAGCGACGCGAGCAGCGTACTCGCGCCCTGGCTCGAGAACTGCCAGCTCGCCATGAAGCCCTTGCGCTCGGGCGCATGTTCGATCAGAAACGCGGTCGAGCTGCCGAACTCGCCGCCCGCCGAGAAGCCCTGCAACAGCCGCGACGCGAATACGCCGATCGGCGCGAGCACGCCGATCGCCGCATACGACGGCATCAGCGCGATCATGCCGGTGCCGAGCGTCATCATTGCAATCGATAGCGTCAGGGAGGCCTTGCGGCCTTTGCGGTCGCTGAACGAGCCGAGTGCGAGCGCGCCGATCGGTCGCGCGAGATACGACAGCGCGAAGGTGCCGAGCGTAAGCAGCAGCGACACGGTGCGGTCGTGCACCGGAAAAAACGTACGCGACAGCACGGCCGCGAAGTAGCCGTACACGACCAGATCGTAGAACTCCAGCGCGTTGCCGATCGAGGTCGCGAGAATCAGCCGCGATACGCTCGAGCGCGAGGTGTGCCGCGCGAGCGCGTCGGCGGTGGTGGCGGAGTCCATGCTCATGTCGAAGTCCTCGGGCGGCATTGGGAGGTGCGCCGGCAGTGTCGCGTGAGCGGCGCGGGCGCGGGATCGAAGCGTGTGACCCGATGTTGGGGTGGCCGATATTTATAGACAATTACAATATTGGGCAGATATCGTTGCCGAAACGGCAAAGCGCAGCCTGCGTCGAATTGCTGACGGGCGCGATCGGGAATCCGGCGTTGCTTGAGCGATTTCGCGCCGCAAAAAGGAAAAAGCGCCCCATAGGGCGCTTTCCATCGATTCAGCCTGGCAGGGAACAGGTGTTCCCCACCGCGAACCGTCTGCTTAGAACTTGTGACGCATGCCGACGCGGAACGCGAGCTGGTTGTCGGCGCCGACGCCCGACGTGTTGAAGTAGCTCGTGCTCGAACCGATCTGTGCCTGCAGGTCGCCACTTGCGGCGTTGTGGCCCGATGCGATCTGATAGATGCCCAGCACGTAGACGTCCGTGCGCTTCGACAGCGCGTAGTCGCCGCTCAGGTTAACCTGGTTCCAGTGACCGACGTTCGCGCCGCTCAGGTGCATGTACGTGTAGCCCGCGCCTGCCGTGATAGCCGGCGTGACCGCGTACTTCGCGCCCGCTTCGTAGGCTGCGAACGTGGTCGAGCCACCCGAGATCGGGGCGAGGCGCGTGTTCGTGTACAGGGCCCACAGCGTCGCAGGACCGAATGCGTAGCGGCCGCCAACGCCGAACGAGCGCAGATCCTGGATCTGGCCGGTGCCGAGCGTCGGGAAGCTCACGTTAGCCAGCGAAGTCGAGAAGGCCGGCGATGCCTGGCCCGGGTAACGGATGTCCGTGTACGCTGCGCCGATACCGAACGGGCCGTTCGCATAGTTCGCGCCGAAGCTGTAAGCGCGCGACGAACCCGCAACCGGTGCAGCCGACGTGCCCGTACCCGGCGTGCCGGCAAAGCCGCCTGCCGTGTTCGAGAAGCCGTACATCGCGCCGAAGGTCAGGCCCGAGAAGTTCGCGCTGCTGAACTTGACCGAGTTGTTGATACGGCTCGAGGTGAGTTGGTCGACGTCGTTGATGTGGTAAGCGTAGTTGCCCGCGACGGTCAGGCCGCCGGTCGAGTAGTTCGAGCCGAGATAGTCGGTCGAGAACGAGTACTGGCGGCCGAACGTCAGCGAGCCGATGTCGTTCTGCGACACACCGACATAGGCCTGGCGACCGAACATTGCGCCGCCCTGGCCGGCGGTGCCGTTACCGCTGTTGAAGCCGTTTTCCAACACGAACAGCGCCTTCAGGCCGTTGCCGAGGTCTTCCGTGCCACGCAGACCCCAACGGCTGCCTTGCGCGACGCCGTCGTCGTACTTGGTCAGGCTGCCATGGCCGGTGGACGTTTTCGAGTTGTTCACGTAGCTGATACCCGCGTCGATCAGGCCGTACAGCGTGACGGTGCTTTGTGCATGAGCGGCGGAGGCGAAGACGGCAAGCGTAGCGGCGGTCAGGATTTTCTTGTTCAACATACTTCTCCGAGTTAGCGAATTTTGGCGATCGCGACGCGCTGCTCTGCGGCAACGTCGCGCGATGGCCGGCAATTTAAGGGAACGCTGAGTAAGGTATGTGACAGGAAAAAATTTTTTCCACGGTGTCGTGTCGGCGCGACACTTTGCGTGGGCACCGGGGGCGGGTGTGTCGGTGGCGGGGCGGGTCGATCGACCCTGGACCGAAGCGGGGCGTGTGGCAGCGGATCGCCCGCCAGGCGGCGGGCGATTGGTTACTTCGGCTGCTGCATGAAAATTCAGTTACATGGCCGGCTGCGACGGCATCGGCGGTCGCAGCGGCTGTGGCGTCAGTTGCTCAGCAACGAGCCGCTGCGGAACGGCGTCACGCCGGCGATGCGCGCGAATTCGAGGCCGGCCGTCGCGAAACGCGCCAGATGCCGCGCGTACAGCACGCCGGCCACGGTGTTCTTGATCGTGACGACGCGGTCCGTCAACGGATCGACGATGTCGGCGATTTCCTGGCCCACGTCGACCCACGTGCCGACCTCGCAGCGATACACGAGCACGCCGCTGATCGGCGCGACGAGCGGCTCGGCGCCCGCGAGCGGCGTCGCCGCGAATTCGAGCGGCGGCAGCGGCGCCGGTTCGCCGTCGACCACGCCGCGCAGGGTCAGATACTCGATGATCGCCTGCGCGTCTTTTTCCGCGTACTCGTACGACACGTCGCGCTGGCCGCGCAGTTCGATCGTGACCGAGATGCCGCCGTTCGGGATCGGGAAGCGCTCGCCGAAACGGCCGCGCAGATCCGACCAGCAGAAGCTGTGAATCTCGTCGAACGGATTGCCGACCGAGTTCAGCGCGAGCAGCGACGCCTTCGCATCGATGTAGCGCGCGAGCGGTTCGACCTCGGGCCACAGGTCCGGATTGGTATACAGGTGCATCGCGGCTTCCCAGTCGCAATGCAGGTCGAGCACGACGTCGGCGTCGTACGAGAGTTTTTGCAGCGCGAGGCGTTGCGAGCCGAGTTCGGTGGTCGGCTTCTGCGCGTCGAGCGCTTCGCGCATCGCCGCGCGAATGGCGGCGCGGTTCTCATCTATGTCGCCGGTCAGACGCGACTCGATGGTCGGCAGCACGAGTTCCGCGAGGTCGTAGAAGTTGCGGTTGAAGTTCTGCGCGCTGCCGGTTTCGAAGCGCCCGAGCATCTGGCCAAGCAGATGCTGGTTCAGGCCGATCGGATTCGGCACCGGCACGACCACGACTTCGCCGCGCAGCTTGCCCGCGGCCTCGAGCGCGGCCAGCTTGCGGCGCAGCGACCACGACACCAGCATGCCGGGCAGCTCGTCCGCGTGCAGCGACGACTGGATATAGATTTTCTGTCCGCCGCCGGGACCGTAGTGGAAACTCGTCAGTTCACGGGCGGTGCCAAGCGACGGGGCAATCAGCGGATGGGTCTGGGTTTGCATGGTTTTGACTTCGCGGCCCGTTCGTAGCGGCCGCGCTAGGTTGTTGATTGCAAGGGGAAAGGTGCGCGCCGGCTGCGCGCGAGGTCCGCGTGCGCGAACTGCGGCCACCTGTCTCCCGGCGACCGCGCGTTGCACGATCTTAGCCGATATGCCCCACGATGTGGCTTCATGTGGCTGGATGTGGAGCCGCAAAACAAAACGGGCTCCGCATCGCGGAGCCCGTTTCGGACAAGCTGCCGGCGCGCCGTGCGGCGCGCGTCGGCGATTTAGCTGCCGTACACGTCGAAGTCGAAGTACTTCTTCTCGATCTTCTTGTAGGTGCCGTCCTTGATCATGTCGGCGATCGCCTTGTCGACCTTGGCCTTCAGATCGGTGTCTTCCTTGCGCATGCCGATGCCGGCGCCGCTGCCGAGGATCTTCGGATCGTTGAGGTCCTGACCGACGAACACGAAGCCCTTGCCGCGCGGCGTCTTCAGGAAGCCCTGGTCAGCCTGCACCGCGTCCTGCAGCGCTGCGTCCAGACGGCCCGAGATCAGGTCGGCGTAGACCTGGTCCTGGTTCTGATACGGCACGACTTTCGCGCCCGCCGGTTCCCAGTACGTCTTCGCGTAGGTTTCCTGGATCGTGCCCTGTTCGACGCCCACCGTCTTGCCCTTCAGCGATTCAGCGGTCGGCAGGATGCCCGAGCCCTGTTTCGCGACGAGGCGCGTCGGCGTGTTGAACAGCTTCGACGAGAAGGCGATCTGTTCGGCGCGTTGCGGCGTCATCGACATCGACGACAGCACGCCGTCGAACTTCTTCGCCTTCAGTGCCGGGATCATGCCGTCGAAGTCGTTTTCCACCCACACGCACTTCGCACCGACGCGCTTGCAGATTTCGTTGCCGAGATCGATATCGAAGCCAACGAGCTTGCCGTCTGCGCCTTTCGACTCGAACGGGGGATAGCTGGCATCAACGCCAAAACGGATCGTCGACCAATCTTTAGCGTGTGCGCCAATGGAGACGGTGGCAATCAAGGCAACCGTCAAAGCCGCTAGCAGTTTTTTCACTGTTTTTACTCCTGGGTGTAGTTCAATTTCGCCCTCGACGGTTGTGCCGCCTTGGGACGCCCGGCGCGACTCGCAAACGGGCTTCTGGTCAGGATGCAAGCCGGGGTGGCCTGCAACGCGCGCCAAGCTTATCAGTTCAAAAATATTGGGAAGCTAGTAAAACACCGGATGGCGCAGGAGGAGGCCCTCTGGAGCGACGCGTGCGCCCAAGCCGATGTGACCGGATCGTACACTGTTGGTGGTGTTTGCGTAACACGGGTGTAATGCATGAGGGGTAATACGGTGAACCGGCGAGCGTGATCGACCGGAATATACGGCGGTATTCTTTGCGAATTCGCCGAAAAGCGGTTCGAAACGCGGGTTTGAAACGTGGATATCGTTAAAGCTCGTGGCCGAATTTGCCGTTAATTAACAGCGGCCTCGAGACCATTGGCTTACACGGTATTACCAACGCCGATATTTTTGCGCGGCCGTTTCGAACCTGTGCGAAAACCACGGCTTTTGGCGCTATCATCGATGCTCCATGCGTAGGCGCCGACCGCCCGCGCAGGCGCGGATCGCACCGAAGCAAATCGTCGGACAGCCGTCAGGATTCAAATGCCGCGCATTTGCGCTAGATCAAAAGGCCTTTCTGCTCAACGGTGTTTATTCATGCGCACGATGTCGTTCACGGCGGATCAAACAGGCTGTTGTAAACCGACTTTTAAGCGACAAATCGCGAGCGTCGGCGCGCGGGTTCGCGCGGCATTATTGCAGCGCCGTTTTTTTATCGGCTTTTTGTCGAGAATTACATCGGGATTTGCATCGATTGGCGTATCGGGATTTCGGTGCGACGTTTTGCCCCGCGCGTTGCGCGTTCTGACAGGCGCACTGCTGTGCGCGAGTTTCGCCGTGGCCACGCCAGCCGCGGCTGCTGACAAGGTGCTGCACGTACTCGCATGGCCCGGCTACGCGGACCCGGATGTCGTCCAGGCGTTCGAAGCGCGCTACGGCGCGAAGGTCGAGGTTACGCTGGTCGATTCCGACGAGGCGCTGTGGGCGCAGATGCATAGCAAGGGCGAGCCGCCTTTCGACGTACTCGCCGCCAACACCGCCGAAATCCGCCGTTATGCGCAGGCCAATCTGCTTGCGCCGCTCGATCTCGCGAGTCTGCCCAATACGAAGAAGCAGTTGCCGCGTTTCCAGGCGCTCGGCTCGATCGGCGGCCTGACGTCGGCGGGCAAGGTCTACGCGATTCCGTTCACCTATTCGTCGATGGGCCTCATCTACGATCGCAAGCAGATTCCGGTGGCGCCGCATTCGATGCTCGAACTGTGGAACCCGCGCTATCGTGGCAAGGTGCTCGACTTCAATAGCGCGCAGCACAACTTCTCGTTCACCGCGCTTGCGCTCGGCTATCCGCATCCGTTTCAACTCGACCCCGCGCAGATGCGCACGATCGCGCACAAGCTCGTCGAGCTGCGCCGCAATCTGCTGACCTACTACACGCTGCCCGAGGAGGCGACCGCGTTCTTCATCCAGCACAAGGTCGCACTGATGTTCGGCAATTACGGCACGCAGCAGGTGCAGTTGCTGCGGCGCGCGGGCGCCGACGTCGGCTATGTGATTCCGGACGAAGGCGCGCTCGCGTGGCTCGACTGCTGGTCGATGACGCGCGCGGCGAGCGACCAGCCGCTCGCGCTCGCGTGGATCAACTACATGCTCGAGCCGAGCGTGAGCGCGCTGCTGACACAGCGCCAGGGGCTCGCGAATACGCTGACCGAGCCGGCCGAAGGCAACCCCAACGCGCACATCGTCTGGATCAGTCCGGTCGAGGATATCGACCGCCGCGAGCAATTGTGGACGCGCATCGTGTCGGGCGACCGTTCGGAGCGCTTCTGATGCTGCATCGCGGCCTGACCTTCAAGCTTTCCGTGCTGCTCGCGTGCATCGGCGTGCTGGCGTCGGGCGCGACCGGCTATTACGCGTATCGCGCGAATCGCACGATGCTGGTCAACGAAGCGGAGCGCAGCCTGCAGACTTCGACGGAGCTGCTCGGCCAGCGCATCGCCGTATCGATCGACGATGTCGCGGCGGACGCGCTGGTGCTGGCGACGATGCCGTCATCGGTGAGCGTCGCGCAGACCGACGACGGCATCGGCCCGAACCTCGGCCGCGATCGGCTCGCGCAGGTGTATTCGAGCTTCATGCTGCACCACCCGGAGTATCTACAGGTGCGGCTGATCACGCGGCAGCATCACGGGCTCGAGCTGATCCGTTTCGATCGCGACAGCGACGGCCTCGTGCGTGTACAGGGTGACGATCTGCAGGAAAAAGCTCAGTTTCCCTACGTATTCGAAACGCTCGCGTTTTCACCGGGACGCATCTACACCTCGCCGATTTCGCTCAATCACGAATACGGCACGCATGCGGCGCAAGGCAGGCCGACGCTGCGTCTCGGCACGCCGATCGCGGATGCGCGCGGCACGGTGGTCGGCGTCGTCGTGCTCGACGTCGATCTGGCCGGCATGCTGCGGCGTTTGCAGAGCGATCTGCCGAGCGACTACCAGGTCTATCTGGCGAACGAGTGGGGCGACTTCCTGGTTCATCCCGACGCGTCGAAGACCTTCGGTTTCGACCGCGGCCGGCGCGTGCTGATGCAGGACAGCTTCCCGGTCACGAAGCAGCTGTTCGAGCAGCGGCGCAGCGAAGTGCTCGTCAACGGTCTCGCGCGGCCCTATGAGGCGCACGGGCGGGTGCTCGCGTTCGTGCGGCGGCCGTTCGGCGATTCGGAAGGCAATCGCTTCATCGTGCTCGGTCTCGCGAAGCCGCTCGAGGACGTGTTGAGCGGCGCGAATCAGCTCGGCACGCGGATCATTCGCATGGTGCTGGTGTTCAGCGCTTTGTCGGTACTGCTGGCAATTCTGTTCGCGCGAGCGCTGACCAAGCCGCTTCATCAGCTCGCGCATGCGGCGACGCATCTGTTCGCCGAGCACGCGATGCACACCTTGCCGCTCAAACGCACCGACGAAATCGGCGTGCTCGCGCGCTGCTTCGAGCGTTTGCGCCGTGAAATCCGCGCGCAGATGGATGCGCTGCACAGCAAGCAGAGCGAGCTCGTGCATCTGGCCTCGCACGACGTGCTGACCGGCTTGCCGAACCGTATGCTGTTCATGCAGAAGCTCGAGAACGCGATCGAGGAGGCAAGCTTCCGCCGCGAAGGCCTCGCGGTGCTGTTCGTCGATCTCGACCGCTTCAAGCAGATCAACGATCAGTTCGGTCACTCCGTTGGCGACAAGGTGCTGGTCGCGGTCGCGCGCCGTCTGAAGGAGGTACTGTGCGCCGGGGACGTGGTCGCGCGGCTCGGCGGCGACGAATTCATCGTGCTGATCGAAGGGCCGCGGGCGGCCGAGGTCACGCCCGAAATCGCCGAGCGCATCATGGATGCGCTGAACGAAACGCTGAGCGTCGACGGTAATAGCATGACGGTCGGCGCGAGCATTGGCATCAGCGAGTTTCCGCACGACAGCGGCAATGCCGAGGAACTGCTGCTGAACGCCGATGCGGCGATGTATGCGGCGAAATCGGGTGGCCGCTGCGCGTATCTGCGCTATCAGGATCTGCTCGCCATGCGGCTCCACGAACAGGCCGAGCAGGCGCGGCTCGCCCACGCGCAACTCGTCCAGGCGCACGCCGGGCGCGATGCGACCGAGGGCGCGAGGAGGAGCCCACCGCGTGACGCGGTGTTGTCCGCGCCGTTGAGCTGTCGACCTGAGACGCAGACGCGCCTTCAGTTCCCCACTCAAACGATCCGCACCCCGCCGCGATAAGTCGCGCGCGGCACTGGCAGCTTGTCGAGCATCGTCACGCGCACGAGATCCGCGCGCAAGCCCGGCTCGATCGCGCCGCGGTCCGTGAGACCGGCTGTGCGCGCCGGTTCGGCCGAGACCGTTGCCATCGCGCGCGGCAGCGACCAGCCCGCTTTTTCGACGAGATCGAACACCGCGGTCAGCAAGCTCGACGGCACGTAATCCGACGACAGAATATCGAGCAGATCCGCGCGCGCGAGTTCGAGCGCCGACACGTTGCCCGAATGCGAGCCGCCGCGCACGATGTTCGGCGCGCCCATGATCGTCGCGATGCCGTGCTCGCGCGCGGCTTGCGCGGCGATGCGCGTGGTCGGAAATTCGGCCAGCACGATGCCCTCGGCCTTCGCCTGTTCGACGTGCTCGATCAATGTGTCGTCGTGGCTCGCGACCGGAATGCCGAGCCGCCGGCACCGCGCGACGATCTCGCGGCGATGCTCATCCGCGTAACGCTCCTGTTCGACCGCGAGTTCTGCGAGCGTGCTCGCGACACGCTCGTCGCTCATCTTGCCGTTGCGCTCCTGGAAGCGGCGCCATTGCTCGCGATCGTGCCATTGGCGCTGTCCCGGTGTATGGTCCATCACCGACGCGAGCCGCAAGAGCGGATGCGCGCACAGCGAATCGAATACCTCGAGCACGTCGGCGGTCGCGATCTCGCAGCGCAGATGCAGAAAGTGCTCGGCGCGCAGCAGCCGACGCGTGGACAGCCGCAGCAGCGATTCGGCGCATTGCGTTTGCACGTGGCGGTTACGCAGCCCAACGCTCGAGCGCGAGCCGATCGCGAGCGCGTCGAATACCGTCGTGATGCCGGCAGCGGCGACCTGTGCGTCGTGGATCACGAAAGCCGCGTCGGTATTCCATTCGACGCCGGGACGCGGCACGAGGTGCTTCTCGAGATTGTCCGTATGCAGTTCGATCAGACCGGGCAGCAGATAATCGCCGTCCCAGTCTTCGGCGTTGCGCGCCGAACTCGCGCCGCGTTCGACGTCGCGAATCACGCCGTCTTCCACGCGCACGGTGCCAATGAATTCTTCATCTCGCGTCACGATGCGAGCGTTGCTGATCAACATCGACTTGCTCCGTAGTCAGTCGGGACTGGTGTCAATTTAATGCCGCAGCGGCGGTCGCAGTTCCAGGCGGCGCGTCGCGACCTTGTTGCGAGTCTCTTCGTCGTGAAAGATACCAACGATCGCCGCGCCGCGCTCGCGCGCCTCGACGATCAGATCGGCCACAACGTCGCGGTTTTCGGCATCGAGCGAAGCGGTCGGTTCGTCGAGCAGCAACAGCGGATGTTCGGCGATCAAACCTCGCGCGATGTTCACGCGCTGCTGCTCGCCACCCGAAAACGTCGCGGGCGCGAGCGACCACAGACGTCCCGGCACGTTGAGCCGCGCGAGCAATTCAGCGGCGCGCGCGTTTGCTTCGGGTTCTGCGACGCCGTGCAGCATGAGCGGCTCGGCGACGAGCGCGAGCGTCGGCACGCGCGGAATCACGCGCAAAAACTGGCTCACATAGCCGACCACGCTACGTCGCAGACGCAGCACGTCACGCGGTTCGGCACCGGTGATCGTGACGGGCCGGCCCTGATCGCTGGTGTCGCGAATCGCGATCGAGCCGGTACTCGCCAGATAGTTGCCGTACAGACAGCGCAGCAATGTGCTTTTGCCCGCGCCCGACGGCCCGACCAGCACCACGCATTCACCGCGCTCGACTTCGAGCGATACGTTCGCAAGCGCGTCGATTCGCACACCGCCCTGGCCGTGCAGCGTGAAAGTCTTGCCGATGCCGGTGGCGCGCAGCATCAGCGCCGCGTTGTCGGCGAAAGCGCGCTCGCCGTGACGTGCCGCGCTGCCCGCGTCAATTACTACCTCAGTGGATTGCATTGTGAGCCTCAAACCGGCAGAACCGAGGAAACCAGCGTTTGCGTATAAGGGTGCTGCGGATCGTCAAGCACCTGGTCGGTTAGACCCGCTTCGACGACTTCGCCTGCCTGCATCACCATCAGCCTATGTGCGAGCAGACGCGCGACGCCGATATCGTGCGTGACGATCAGCACCGACAGATGCAGCGTCGAGGTCAGCGTGCGCAGCAGATCGAGCAGACGCGCCTGCACGGACACGTCGAGACCGGCGGTCGGTTCGTCCATGAACACCAGACGCGGACCGGTGACGAGATTGCGCGCAATCTGCAGACGTTGCTGCATACCGCCCGAAAAGGCGGCGGGGAATTCGTCGATGCGCGCTGGGTCGAGTTCGACGCGCTCCATCCATTGCGTGGCCGTGCGGCGAATCTCGCCGTAGTGTCGCGCGCCGACAGCCATCAATGGCTCGCCGATGTTGGCGCCGGCCGAGACGCCGCTGCGCAGGCCGTCGCGCGGATTCTGCTGCACGAAGCCCCATTCGGTGCGCATCAGCAGACGGCGGCGCGGCTCCGACAGCGCGCGCAGATCGAGCAGGTCGCCGTGCGACGCGGCGTAGTGCAGCGAGCCGCTATCGGCCTCGGCCTTCAGCGCCACCGTGTTGAGCAGCGTGGTCTTGCCCGAACCCGATTCGCCGACGATGCACAGCACCTCGCCCGGATACAGATCGAAGCTCACGTTGCGGCATCCGTTGCGGCCGCCGTATTGTTTGGTGAGCGCGCGGGCGCTCAGAAGCGGCGTCATGCGGATTCTCCTTCGCGCGTGGCGTGGGGCAGTGGTGCTTGCGGTTCGATCTCTCCGTCGCCGCGCCGCTCGTGACAGTAGTCGCTATCCGAGCACACGAACATGCGCGTGCCGGCGTCGTCGACGATCATCTCGTCGAGAAAGCTTTCCTTCGATCCGCACAACGCGCACGCGTGCTGCCACTTCTGCACCTCGAACGGATGATCGTCGAAGTCGAGACTGCGCACCGGCGTATAGGGCGGAATCGCGTGAATGCGGCGCTCGCGGCCCGCGCCGAACAGTTGCAGCGCGGCGTTCATATGCATCTTCGGATTGTCGAACTTCGGGATCGGCGACGGCGATGTCAGATAGCGATGATTGACGATCACCGGGTAGTCGTACGTGGTTGCGATGCTGCCGTGATGCACGATGTCCTCGTACAGCTTCACGCTGATCAGCCCGTAATCGGCGAGCGCATGCAGCTTCTTGCATTCGGCGACGCGCGGTTCGAGCCGGAACAGCGGCTCGGGCATCGGCACCTGATAGACGAGGATCTGCCGCTCGGTTAGCGGCGTTTCGGGAATCCGGTGCCGCGTCTGGATGATCGTCGCCTCGCTCGTGTGCCGGGTGGTCGCCACACCCGTGGTGCGTGCGAAGAAGCGGCGAATGTTGACGGCGTTGGTGGTTTCGTCGGAACCCTGATCGATGACCTTCAGCGTGTCCGTCTTGCCGATGATCGCGGCCGTCACCTGGATGCCGCCGGTGCCCCAGCCATACGGCAGAGGCATTTCTCGTGATGCGAACGGCACCTGGTAGCCCGGCACGGCGACTGCCTTCAGCAGCGCGCGGCGCAGCATGCGTTTGGTCTGCTCGTCGAGATACGCGAAGTTGTAGCCGTGCGCGGCGCTGTCGTATGAGGTGTTTGCAACAGCGGTGTCGGGCGCGTTCATGCTGCTTGCTCCTTGTCGGTGGCGTGGCCTGATTCATCGTTGCCGTGATGCTGCGCGCGCAAGCGCCGCACCAGTTCCAGCTCCGCCTGGAAGTCGACGTAATGCGGCAGCTTCAGGTGCTGCACGAAGCCCGACGCCTCGACGTTATCGCTATGCGACAGCATGAATTCGATGTCCTGTGTCGGCGACGAGAGCGTCTCGCCGAGTTCTTCGGCGCGCAGCGCGCGATCGACCAGGGCCATCGCCATCGCCTTGCGCTCCGAGTGGCCGAACGCGAGCCCGTAGCCCTGCGTGAAGGTGGGCGGCACCGCGCTGCTGCCAGCGAACTGGTTGATCATCTGGCATTCGGTGACGTCGATATCGCCGATGGCGACCGCTTCGCCGAGTTCGTCGAGGTCCATTTCGACCGCGATCGTGCCGAAACGGATCTCGCCCGCGAACGGATGCGAGTGTGCGTAGCCGCGTTGCGTCGCATAGCCCATTGCGAGCAGAAAGCCTTCGTCGCCGCGCGCGAGGTTCTGCAGACGCGTCGCGCGGCTCGCTGGAAACGCGAGCGGTTCGCGCGACAGATCGCCGGGTTCCGCGCCATCCGGTGTCGGGCGCTCCTGTTCGATCAGGCCTTCCTTGTCGAGCAGCGACACGACGCGCGGCATCGCTTCCGGCGCGGGCGGTTCTTGCGAAACCGGCGCATTGCCTTGCGTCACGTGCTGCCGCGCGTCGTCGCCATCGGCGAGCAACGCGAAATCGAGCAGGCGCTGCGTGTAGTCGTAGGTCGCGCCGAGCAACTGGCCACCGGGCAAGTCCTTGAAGGTCGCCGAGATGCGCCGCTCGACCCGCATCGATTCGGTATCGATGGCGCGCGTATAGCCGAAGCGCGGCAACGTGGTGCGATATGCGCGCAGCAGGAAGATCGCTTCGACCAGATCGCCGGCCGCCTGCTTGATTGCGAGCGCGGCAAGCTCCTCGTCGTAGACCGATCCTTCGGTCATCACGCGCGCGACCGCGAGCCGCAACTGCTCGCGAATCTGCGCGACGCTCAGTTCGGCGATCTGCGTATCGCCGCGGCGTGCTTTGTCGAGCAGGCGCCACGACGCTTCGATCGCGCGTTCTCCACCTTTGACGGCAACGTACATCAGTTCACCTTCGCTTCAGTTGTGCGCGGCAGGCCGATCACGCGCGGGCCGCAAACCAGATAACAGTCGATGCCGCACGGAAACAGCGGTGCGAGCATCGCGCGCTCTTGCCAGAACCGTGGGGGAAGACCAACCGGCGAAATCGTTTGGCTCTCCAGAATGCCGGGGCCGCTCAGCGTGACCGGTGCGCCGCCCGTCAGCGCGTCGACGCGGATCAGCAGCGTGGCCGATTGCTCGGGCGACTCGGCGCTGCCGGGTGCGAAGCTTTCGAGCGACGGCAACGCGTCGGCGTCGTGCAGATAGACGAATGCGGCGTCGCCGGGTGCATCGACGAGCGGCGCGCCGGTGTGAAAACGCAACGCCGACGCGAGCGCGGTATCAGGCCGCGCGAGCCAAACCGGTGTCGCGTAGTCGCAGAGCGTCAGCAGCGCAGCGAATGCGGCGGGTTCGACCGGCGTGTTGCGCAACTCGGGCAGCACGTCACGAATCACGCCGATCGTGCCGGGGCGCGACAACGCGTCGAGCAGCGTGCGAAACACGGCCTGGGTAGCGTGGACCGGGTCCGCGAAACCCGGCGTCAGCGTGGACAACGCAATCGGTGAATGTTCCATCAGTCGCCTCGCACCATCGTGAAGAATTCGACGCGCGTCGCCGCGGCGTCCTGCTGCTGTTGCGCGCGCCGTGCCTTCTGTTGCGCGGCGAACGGCTCGATCAATTGACGATGCAGGCTGTCGTGATGCTCGGGCATCTGTAGCAAGGCATCGGCGAGCGCCGCAAGTTCGGCGCGACGGCGGTCACGTCCCAGATGACAGGCGACGCCGACGGTGGCCTCGGCGTCGTCGCTGGCATGCAGACGCAGCGTGGCGCGCGTGACCGTCGCTTCGCCGAGATTGAACGGATCGCCGCTGCCGCCGATGCGCCCGCGCACCATCGCGAGACCGATTTCAGGGGGGCGCAGCCAGTCGAAGGCGGGGATAGGTTGATCTTGCAACGCGCACTGCAGCGCGGCTTCGAGGTCGGCGCGCGGCGTGCGGGCCAGCACGGCCATCCAGGCGCGCCGCGCCGCCGAAGACACGGCGGGCAACGGCGCAGAGGGCGGAACGGAACTCGGGCTCATCGGATTTCCTGTCGATCCAGCGAGTGGACATTGGAGCATCTATTCATCTAAACGTCTAGACGTTTACAGGCGTAGTTGTCTGGACTATGGTGCGCGGCGGACGTTTCATATTTCCATCACGGCTTGCGCACTACAATGCACGTCATGGCGATCATTTGAACCGAAGGGAATGACAGCACCATGACATCGAACGACAGCGCGGCGCCGGCCACGATGCTCGAACGCGGCGCGGGCGTGGCCGTCTGGAGACAGATCGAACAGATTCTCGCCGCCGAGATCGCGGCAAGCGGGTTTGGGGAAGAAGGGCGGTTGCCGAGCGAGGGTGAGCTGGCGAAGCGCTTCGACGTCAACCGTCACACGGTGCGTCGCGCGATGCTCGGCCTCGCAGCGCTCGGCCTCGTCAGCGTCGAGCAGGGGCGCGGCACGTTCGTGCAGCCCGGCGCGATCGACTATTCGATCGGCCGCCGTACGCGTTTCACCGAGAACCTGCGTCAACAACATCACTCGCCCGGCGGCAAGATGCTGTCGGGCGCGCGCGTGAAAGCCGAGCCGAGCGTCGCGAAGGCGTTGGGTCTGCGCGCGGGCGCGGCGGTCTATCGGATCGAATCGCTGAACGAGTCCGACGGCGTGCCGCTTACGTTCGCGCGCAGCTGGTATCCGGCCGCGCGTTTTCCGGAGCTGCCGGAGGTCGTGCAACGCCTCGGCGGCACGACGAAGGCGCTGGCCGAATTCGGCGTGGACGATTATCTGCGCAAGTGGAGCCGCATCGGCAGCGTGCTGCCCGAGCCGGAGGTCGCGCGGCGGCTCAACATCAACCGTCAGCAGCCGGTGCTGTGGGTCGAGAACGTCGACGTCGATTTGCACGGCACGCCGGTCAAATACGGCTTCACGCATTTTGCGGCCGACCGCGTGCAACTACTCGTGGAGCATGACCTGTGAGCGGCCCCGCATGGAGTGCCAAAGCGCGCTTTGCGCTGTACTACGCGCCGTCATGTGAATCGGCGTGGTGGCAGGCGGGCTCGACATGGCTCGGCCGCGATGCGCAAAGCGGCGAGCGCCGCGCGCAGCCGCAGCCGCCTGGCCTGACGCGTCCGCTCGCCGCGTTGACCGACTCGCCGCGCCGCTATGGCTGGCATGGCACGCTGGTCGCCCCGTTCCGGCTCGGCGCCGGTGTCACGCAGAATGACGTGCTTGCGGCTGCGCGGGCGTGGGCGCTAGGGCGGCAGCCGTTCGCGTTGCCGGTGGAAGCGGCCACGTTGGGCGACTTCGTCGCATTGCGACCGGCCGATGCAGATGGCGAGACGCGCATTCGCGAGCTTGCGTCGAACGCGCTGGAGTCGCTAGACGGGCTGCGCGCGCGGCCGTCTGCGGCCGATCTCGAGCGCCGGCTCGCCGCACCGCTCACCGAACGCCAACGTGCGTTGCTGCTGCAATGGGGCTATCCGTATGTGTTCGACGAGTTCCGTTTTCATATGACGCTGTCCAGTTCGCTCGCCGATGCCGACGAGCGCGCGACGCTGCTCGCATGGTGGCGTGAGCGCACGCCCGCGCTCGGGCCGCTCGCGGTCGATCAGGCCGCGTTGTTCGTCGAGCCGGCGGCGGGCGAGCCGTTCGTGCTGTGGCAGCCACTGCCGTTCAGCGACGGCGCGAGACACGGCGATCGCAAGGACGAGCAGCAAGACGAGGTGAGCAGCCAATGAACGGGCGTTTGATCTATGTGATGGGGCCGTCTGGCGCGGGCAAGGATTCGCTGCTGCAATTCGCGCGCACGCGGCTCGCCGGCGAGCCGGTCGTGTTCGCGCATCGTTACATCACGCGGCCGAGCGGCAATGGGGAAGTGCATGTCGCACTGAGCGTCGAGGAGTTCGCCGCACGCTCGGTGCTGGGCCTGTTCGCGCTCGAATGGTCGAGCCATTCGCTGCGCTATGGCATCGGCATCGAACTCGATGCGTGGCTCGCGCGTGGCTGCACGGTGGTCGTCAATGGCTCGCGGCAGTACCTGCAGCATGCGCTCGCGCGCTATCCACGCGCGGAAGTGGTGCACGTGAGCGCCGCGCCGCATATTCTCGAAGCGCGGCTCGGCGCGCGGGCGCGCGAATCGTCGGAGCAGGTCGCGGCGCGGCTCGCGCGGCGCGCGCCGTTTGCGATGCCGGCCGGCGTGCGCTGCACGACGATCGACAACTCCGGCACGCTCGAAGAAGCGGGGCACGCGTTGATCACGGTGCTCAGGGAGCAGGTGAGCGCGTAACGCAGTCACGCGGCCTTATTGCACGGCCCCCATCCGCTCCCGCGTGACCTGCCGCAAACACGCGACGAACTGCTGTACGGCCGGCGTCGGCAGCAGATCGCGTCGCGAGATGATGCTCAGATCGTAGTTCGGCAGCGCGTCTTCGATCTGCGCGACGCGAATGCCGAGCGGCGCGACCCGCTGCGCGAGCGGCCGCGTGAAGCAGCTGATCACGTCGGTCTGCGATACGAGCCCGAGCGTCACCGCAAACGACGACGGCGCGCGCAGCAGCCGCTTCGGCAGCGGCAGAGCATGCGCGCTGAACATCGCCATCATCACGCTGTGCGGGAAGTGATCGGCGCCGACCGTAACGATCCACTCGGCGTCGAGCAACTCGGACAGACGCGTGACGTTCGCGAGCGGATGCCCGGCGCGCATCGTGACGACGAACTGCGTCGAGTACAGCGGCACCTGCACCAGATCGTTATCCAATGCCTGAACGTGATGGATCGCCGCGAGATCGAGTGAGCCGTTGCGCAAACGCGCGAGCGCATCGGGCACCGTCACTTCCTCCAGATGCAGACTCACGAGCGGCATCTTCTCGCGAAAGCTCGACACCGCATGCGGCAGCACCGTCAGCGCGAGCGATGGCATCGTGCCGACGCTGACCTTGCCGGCCAGTTCTCCTTTCACCTGCTCGACGGCCTCGACGGTGCGGCGCATGTCGCCCAGCAACTGCTCGGCGCGCGGCAACAGCGCGAGCCCGCACGCGGTCAGCTCGATGCCGCGCACGCTGCGCACCATCAGCTCCGCATTGAGCGCGCTTTCCAGCTCGCGAATCGTATGCGTGACGGCCGGCTGCGTGACGCCGAGCTCACGCGCGGCGGCGCGCAGGCTGCGGTGATGCGCAGCGGCGACGAAGGCCTGCAACTGCTGCAGTTTCATGAGGGTAACCCCGTATATAACAGCTGTTAATCAGGGTGAAAAAAATAGCATCTTATTCGAACGAAACGGCATGGATATAGTGCGAGGCTACTCACTGGAGCCATGCAAACGATGAACCAGACCCCGCGTTTGACCGAAGTGTCCGATCTGGAACCCGCCGCCGCGAGCCTGCGCGAGATTCGCCATCACATTCATCACCATCCTGAACTCGCGTACGAGGAAGTGCGGACTGCGGCGCTCGTCGCGGAAAAACTCGAAGAGTGGGGCTGGCAGGTCACACGCGGGGTGGGCAAGACCGGCGTGGTCGGCACAATGAAGGTAGGCGACGGCAAGCGCAGCATCGGCATTCGCGCAGACATGGACGCGCTGCCGATCATCGAACAGACCGGCCTGCCGTACGCGAGCGGCACCCACGGCAAGATGCACGCGTGCGGCCACGACGGTCACACGACGATCCTGCTCGGCGCCGCGCAACGTCTCGCGGCCACGCGTAATTTCTCGGGCACCGTGCATCTGTACTTCCAGCCGGCCGAGGAAAGCGGCATCGACAGCGGCGCGCTGAAGATGATCAATGACGGCCTGTTCGAGCGCTTCCCGTGCGACGCCGTGTTCGGCTTGCACAATCATCCTGGCGCGGAGCCGGGCATGCTGCTGTTCCGCAAGGGGCCGTTCATGTCGGCGGGGGACAAGGCGACCATCACGATCGAAGGCGTCGGCGGCCATGCGGCGCGTCCGCATCTGACCGTCGATCCGGTCGTGGTCGCCGCGAGCATCGTGATGGCACTGCAGACGATCGTCGCGCGCAACGTCGATCCGTCGCAGCCGGCCGTGGTGACGGTGGGCTCGATGCACGCGGGCACCGCGAACAACGTGATTTCGAGCAGCGCGCGGCTCGAACTGAGCGTGCGCTCATTCAGCCCCGAGGTGCGTGAGTTGCTGAAGAAGCGCATCACCGAGCTTGCCGAGTCGCAGGCGGCGAGCTATGGCGGCAAGGCGCACGTCGAGTACATCGAAGGTTATCCGGTCGTCATCAATACGGACGCCGAAACGGAGTTTGCGGCGCAGGTCGCGCGCGAGCTGGTCGGCGACGACAAGGTAGTCGAGCAGACCGACATCCTGATGGGCAGCGAGGACTTCGCGTTCATGCTGCAGAAGCGGCCGGGCACGTTTCTGCGCATCGGCAACGGCGTCGGCGAGGACGGCTGCATGGTGCACAACCCGCACTACGACTTCAACGACCGCAGTCTGCCGATCGGCGCGGCGTTTTGGGCGCGGCTGGTGGAGCGCTATCTCGCGCAGTGAGCGACAAGAGCAAATGCCGGGGCGCGCAGCAAACGCGCGTTCCCCGATAGCCGCGTGCGTCAGCCGCGCCGCGCGACCATCTCCGAGACCGTCTGCGCGGCTTGCTGCAGCGGTTCCAGAAACGCCTTCACCATCTGTTTGGCCGAATTGCGCTGCGCGTTGCCGCTGATGTTCATCGCGGCGATCACGCGGCCCTGGCGATTGCGAATCGGCGCCGATAGCGAAATCAAACCGCCTTCGAGTTCCTGATCGACGATCGCCCACCCCTGGCGACGCACCTGCCCGATCACCTTCTTCAGTTCTTCCTTGTCGGTGACGGTGCGCGGCGTGTGCGCGTAGAGCGGCGACGAGTTCAGCGTCGCGTCGAGCGTTTCCTCGTCGAGCGAGGCGAGCAGCACGCGGCCCATCGACGTGCAGTACGCAGGCAGGCGGCTGCCGATCGACAGATTGATCGTCATGATCTTGTGAGTCGGCACGCGCAGCACGTAGACGATCTCGGTGCGATCGAGCACGGCCGCTGAGCAGCTTTCGTGCACCTGCGCCGACAGGCTTTCCATCACCGGTTCGGCGAGGTTCCAGAACGGCATCGAGGTCAGGTACGCGAAGCCGAGGTCGAGAATCTTCGGCGTCAGACGAAACAGGCGTCCCTCGGCTTCCACGTAGCCCAGCGTTTGCAGCGTCAGCAGAATCCGGCGCGCGCCGGCGCGCGTGAGGCCGGTCGCCGCGGCGACGTCGGTGAGCGTCTGTTCGGGGCGCGTCGCGTCGAATGCGCGGATGACCGCGAGGCCGCGCGCAAACGACTGCACGTACGAGTCGCCCGGTTTCTCCGGGGCCGGTTCGACGTTGGCGGGCGCGACGGAAGACGGCGGCAGGGCTTTGCTCATGGACCTTGATCGTGGTTGCAAAAGTGTGCGCGCGGAGGACACGCGACGCGCGCTCGTTTCGATGCGGCGCCGCGTTTTGCGTTGCGGCGCAAAGGCGAGACGATAGCTTAAGCCTTCTATTTCGCCAAATAACGCCGATTTGTGCAAAAAACCCAGGGTTTGCCTGGATGCGATTCGCGTCTCAAAATTTGTATGATGACCCGATAACATGACCAGTTCGCGGCACCCGATCCAACCCAACCGATCCGCCATGTTCGACAAGATTCCCTCGCGCGCTTTGAGCGACACCGTCGCGCAGCAACTGCTGAAGCAGATCGACAAAGGCAGCTTCGCGCGCGGCGCCAAGCTGCCGACCGAAGCCGTGCTCGCGGAACAGTTCGGCGTGAGCCGCACGGTGATTCGCGAGGCGTTGTCGCGGCTAAAGAACGAGGGGGTGGTCGAACCGCGCCAGGGCAGTGGCGTGTTCGTCGCCGGGCACGGCACGATCCGCCCGCTGCGGATCGACTACGCGGAAGCCGTCGAGCCGGGCTCGGTCGTGCAGATCCTCGCGCTGCGCCGCGCGATCGAGGCGGAGGTCGCGTCCGAAGCCGCGATGCGTCGCAGCGATGCCGACATGGCCGCGATCGACGCCGCGCTCGCTCAGATCGAGCGCGCGGTCGCCAATGGCGAAGACGGCGTCGCCGAAGACGTCGCGTTTCATCGCGCGATCGCGGCTGCGACGGGCAATCCGTATTTCCTGAAGACGCTGACGTTTCTCAATCAGTATCTCGAAGCGGGCACGGTCGTCACGCGCCGCAACGAGGCGCTGCGGGAGGACTTCTCGCGGCAAGTGCGCGAGGAGCACGCGGCGATCGCCGCGGCGATTCGCGCCGGCGATCCGATGGCGGCGCGCAATGCCGCGCAGACGCATCTGTACAACGCGGCGCGGCGGCTTGCCGAGGCGGGCATCGCCTGACGCGCGGAAGGCGCGCGGCGATCCCGCTGCGCGCGAACGCACCAATGCAGCACCCATCCATAGAGGTCACGCATGTCGAGAAATGTCGGTGTCATCGGCTTGGGAGCCATGGGGCTCGGCGTCGCGCGTTCGCTATTGCGCGCGGGCTTCAAGGTCCACGCGTGCGACTTGCGGCGCGACGTGTTGCAGGCGTTCGTCGCGGAAGGCGGCGTCGGCTGTGCGACGCCCGCGGAGCTCGGCGCGCAGTGCGAGGTCGTGATTACGCTGGTCGTCAATGCCGCGCAAACCGAGGCCGTGCTGTTCGGTGAGCACGGCGCGCTCACGGCGATGAAGCCGGGCGGCGTCGTGATCGCGAGTGCCACGGTCGCGCCGGAATTCGCCAGCGATCTCGGCAAGCGCGTCGAGGCGGCTGGTCTGTACATGCTCGATGCGCCGGTGTCGGGCGGCGCGGCGCGCGCCGCGTCGGGCCAGATGACGATGATGACGTCCGGTCCCGCAGCCGCTTACGCCGCATGCGAGGACGTGCTCGCCGCGATCGCCGGCAACGTGTATCGGCTCGGCGCCGCGCATGGCGCGGGCTCGAAGGTGAAGATCATCAACCAGCTGCTGGCCGGCGTGCATATCGCGGTGGCCGCCGAAGCAATGGCGCTCGGCCTGCACGAAGGCGTCGATCCGGACGCGCTGTACGACGTGATCACGCACAGTGCGGGCAATTCGTGGATGTTCGAGAACCGCGTGCCGCATATTCTCGCGGGCGACTACACGCCGCTGTCGGCGGTCGATATCTTCGTGAAGGACCTGGGTCTCGTGCTCGATACCGCGCGTCGCACGAAGTTTCCGTTGCCGCTGTCGGCGGCCGCGCATCAGATGTTCATGATGGCGTCGACGGCGGGCCACGGCGGAGAGGACGACTCGGCGGTCGTGAAGATTTTTCCCGGCATCGAATTGCCGGCAAAGCGATAAGCGAGGACAGTGCTCATGACGGCTCGAACGAAACGCGCGCTGCTCGGCTGCATCGCCGACGACTTCACCGGCGCCACCGATCTCGCCAACATGCTCGTGCGCGGCGGCATGCGCACGGTGCAGACGATCGGCGTGCCCACCTCCAACGAAGCGCCGGGCGCCGATGCGCTCGACGCCGACGCACTCGTCGTCGCGCTGAAGTCGCGCACGATCCCTGCCGCCGACGCGGTCGCGCAATCGCTCGCCGCGCTCGCCTGGCTGCGCGCGCAAGGGTGCCGGCAATTCTTCTTCAAGTACTGCTCGACCTTCGATTCGACCGATGCAGGCAACATCGGCCCGGTGACCGATGCGTTGCTGAACGCGCTGTCCGCCGAGTTCGCCGAGCGCGCATCGTTCACGATCGCGTGTCCCGCGTTTCCCGAGAACGGCCGCACGATTTTCCGCGGCCATCTGTTCGTCGGCGATGCGCTGCTCGACGAGTCGGGCATGGAGAACCATCCGCTGACGCCGATGCGCGACGCGAATCTCGTGCGCGTGCTGCAGCGGCAAACTCAGTCGAAGGTCGGGCTCGTGCGTTACGACCGGGTCGCGCAAGGCGACACGGCCGTGCGCGCCGCATTCGAAGCGCTGCGGGCCGACGGTGTGCGCATCGCGATTGCCGATGCGGTGTCCGACGCCGATCTGCACACGCTCGGCGCGGCCTGCGCGGACCTCGCGCTGATCACCGGCGGCTCCGGCGTCGCGCTCGGCTTGCCGGCCAACTTCCTGCGCGCGGGTCTGCTCGTCGAGCAAACCCATGCCGCGCAATTGCCGCGCGTAGAAGGTTTATCGGCGGTGCTCGCGGGCAGTGCGTCGAAAGCGACCAACGCGCAGGTCGCCGCCTGGTGCGCGACGCGGCCCGCGTTCCGCATCGATCCGCTCGCGGCGGCGCGCGGCGAGGACGTCGTCGCCGAAGCGCTCGAGTTCGCGCAACAGCGCTTCGTGCACGCCGAGCCGGTGCTGATCTATGCGACTGCATCGCCCGACGAAGTGCAGGCGGTGCAGCGAGAACTCGGCGTCAACGAGGCCGGGCATCTGGTCGAGAAGACGTTGGCATCGATCGCGCGCGGCCTGCGCGAGCGCGGCGTGCGCAAGTTCGTCGTCGCGGGCGGGGAGACTTCGGGCGCGGTCGTGCAAGCGCTCGACGTGCGCATGCTGCGCATCGGCGCGCAGATCGATCCGGGCGTGCCGGCCACCGCGACGACCGAAGCGGAACCGCTCGCACTCGCGCTGAAGTCCGGCAATTTCGGCGCGACGGACTTCTTCGACAAGGCGCTGCGTCATCTCGACGGAGCCGCGCAATGAGCGGCGCACCGGCACTTCAGGTCTCCGCCGAAGCGCGCGTGCGCGAGGAAATCTGCGCGGTCGGCGCGAGTCTGTATCAGCGCGGCTATACGGTCGGCAGCGCCGGCAACATCAGCGCGCGGCTCGACGATGGCTGGCTGATCACACCGACCGACGCCTGTCTCGGCCGCCTCGATCCCGCCGATATCGCGAAGGTCGACGCAAACGGCCACGCGATGTCGGGCGGCAAGCCGTCGAAAACGCTCGCGCTGCATCGCGGTATCTATGCGCGCAACGGCGAGGCGCGCGGCATCATCCATACCCATTCGACGCATCTGGTCGCATTGACGCTTGCGGGCGTATGGAGCGAAGCGGACGTGTTGCCGCCGATCACGCCGTACTACGTGATGAAAGTGGGCCACGTACCGTTGATTCGCTATCAACGCCCGGGCGATCCGCAAGTGGCCGCGCGGATCGCCGCTCTGGCCAATCGCGTGCGCGCGGTGCTGCTCGAACGTCTGGGGCCGGTGGTGTGGGAGCGCTCGGTCGCGCACGCGTCGTATGCGCTCGAAGAACTCGAGGAAACCGCGCGCTTGTGGCTGATGACGAATCCGCGGCCCGCGCCGCTCGACGCCGCCGCGATCGAAGAACTCCGTGCCGCGTTCGGCGCGCGCTGGTAGCAGCGCGCATTGCCGATGTACGCCACGCACCGTATCGCACTGTCTTGAAGGAGCTGTCGCCATGCCTCGCTTCGCCGCCAATCTGTCGATGATGTACAACGAGCACGCGTTCCTCGATCGCTTCGCCGCCGCCGCGCGCGACGGTTTCAACGCGGTCGAATACCTGTTTCCCTACGAATTCCGCGCCGGCGAGCTGAAGTCGCGGCTCGACGCGCACGGTCTCACGCAGGCCCTGTTCAATGCGCCTCCGGGCGACTGGAGCGGCGGCGAGCGCGGACTTGCGTCGCTGCCGGGGCGCGAGGACGAGTTCCGCCGCAGCATCGATACGGCACTCGAGTACGCGCGCGTGCTCGGCAATCGCAAGCTGCATGTGATGGCGGGGCTGATCGCCGGCGATCAGGCGGGCGAAACGCAGCGCAAAACACAACGCGACGTGTATCTGAACAACCTCGCCTATGCGGCGCGGGCCGCGCAAGGGGAACAGATCACGGTCGTCATCGAACCGATCAATACGCGCGACATGCCCGGCTATTTCCTCAATCGACAGGACGACGCGCAAGCGATCTGCGCCGAAGTCGGTGCGCCGAATCTGAAGGTGCAGTTCGATTGCTATCACTGCCAGATCGTCGAGGGCGATCTCGCGATGAAGCTCAAGCGCGATATGGCCGGCATCGGTCACATCCAGGTTGCGGGTGTGCCCGAGCGGCACGAGCCCGACATCGGCGAGCTGAACTACCCGTACCTGTTCGATCTGATCGATGCGCTCGGCTACGACGGCTACATCGGCTGCGAATACCGGCCGCGCGCGGGGACCTCGGCGGGGCTTGGCTGGCTGAAGCCTTATCTCGACGCCCGGCGCTGACTCTCTCCGACAACCACTGACGGACCCGTAACCATGAAAGTACTGATCACCGGCGGCGCCGGTTTTCTCGGCCAGCGTCTCGCGCGCGAACTGCTCGCACGCGGCGAGTTGAAAGATGCGCACGGCACACCGCGAGCGATTACCGGGCTGGTGCTGCTCGACGTCGTGCGCGCTCATGATTTCGGCGATGCGCGCGTGCGTGCCGATGTCGGCGATATCGCGGAGCGCAGCGTGCTCGAACGCGTGATCGACGATCAGACCTCGGCGATCTTTCATCTCGCTGCGATCGTCAGCGGGCAGGCCGAGGCGGACTTCGATCTCGGCATGCGCATCAATCTCGATGCGTCGAGGCTGCTGCTCGAAGTCTGCCGCCAGCGCGGGCACCAGCCGCGCGTCGTGTTCACCAGTTCGGTCGCGGTCTACGGTGGCGATCTGCCCACGGTCGTACAGGACGACACCGCGCTGAATCCGCAGTCGTCGTATGGCGCGCAGAAGGCAATCGCCGAGCTGCTGCTCAACGATTATTCGCGGCGCGGCTTCGTCGACGGCCGCGTGCTGCGGCTGCCGACCATCAGCGTGCGGCCGGGGCGGCCGAATGCGGCGGCGTCGTCGTTCGCGAGCGGCATCATTCGCGAGCCTTTGAATGGCGAGGGGGCCGTGTGCCCGGTCGCCGGTTCGACCCGGCTGTGGCTGCTGTCGCCGCGCAAGGCGATCGACAGCCTGATTGCCGGCCTCGAACTCGATGGCGCCGCGCTTGGCAAGCAGCGCGTGCTGAATCTGCCGGGCCTGTCGGTCAGCGTCGACGAAATGATCGCGGCACTGCGCGAGGTCGCGGGCGAGGCGGTCGCGAGCCGCATCGTGCGGCAGCCGGACGAGCGCATCGAGAAGATCGTCGGCAGCTGGCCCGGCGCGTGGGATACATCGCGCGCCGAACGGCTCGGGCTTGTCGCCGAGCACAGCTTCGCGGATGTGATTCGCGGCTACATCGCCGATGAAGGAATCGAAGTTCGCTGAAGATCACCCCTCCGCGTATTCCCTGGTGTCGTTTGGCACGGCTGCGGCCGTGCTTGACACGCTTTCGCGCCGGCGCCTATTATCGAGCCTGTTTTGTTCGATATATGACCTTGTGTTCGTATATAGAACACGAGGGCGGGCATGGAAGACGCAAAAATCGTATCGGTCGTCACTCCCAAGCCCATCGTTCACGATCCTGCGCTAAGCTGGTTTGACGTATCGGCCGCCACGCCGCTGCAGTTTTGCAGCTTCCCGCGCGCGGCCGTTGGCCCCCGGGCCGATGCCTCGGCGCAACGAACCGCCGTCATCGGTGCAAGGCCGGCCGCGGCGCGGCGCAGCGCACGCAGCATCTCAACTGGAGACATCCCATGACCGAAGCATTCCTGTGCGACGCGATTCGCACCCCCATTGGCCGCTATGCGGGTTCGCTGTCATCGGTGCGCGCCGACGACCTGGGCGCGGTGCCGCTCAAGGCGCTGATGGAGCGCAACAAGAACGTCGACTGGACCGCGATCGACGACGTGATCTACGGCTGCGCGAACCAGGCCGGTGACGACAACCGTAACGTCGCGCGCATGTCGCTGCTGCTCGCGGGTCTGCCGAAGGACGTGCCGGGCTCGACGGTCAACCGTCTGTGCGGCTCGGGCATGGATGCGATCGGCATCGCCGCGCGCGCGATCAAGTCGGGCGAAGCCGCGCTGATGATCGCCGGCGGCGTCGAAAGCATGAGCCGCGCGCCGTTCGTGATGCCCAAGGCAACTAGCGCGTTCTCGCGTCAGAACGAGGTCTACGACACGACGATCGGCTGGCGTTTCGTGAACCCGCTGATGAAGAAGCTGTACGGCGTCGACTCGATGCCGGAAACCGGCGAAAACGTCGCGACGGACTACAACATCAGCCGCGCCGACCAGGACGCGTTCGCGCTGCGCAGCCAGCAGAAGGCCGCGCGCGCGCAACGCGATGGCACGCTCGCGCAGGAAATCGTCGGCGTGACGATCGCGCAGAAGAAGGGCGATCCGATCACGGTCACGCAGGACGAGCATCCCCGCGAAACGAGCCTCGAAACGCTCGCGAAGCTGAAGGGCGTCGTGCGTCCTGATGGCACGGTCACGGCCGGTAACGCATCGGGCGTGAACGACGGCGCGGCCGCGTTGCTGCTCGCCAACGAAGAAACCGCGAAGCGCTTCGGCCTGACGCCGCGCGCCCGCGTGCTCGGCGTGGCGACGGCGGGCGTGGAGCCGCGCGTAATGGGCATCGGCCCTGCGCCGGCCACGCAGAAGCTGCTCGCGCGTCTGGGCATGAAGATCGACCAGTTCGACGTGATCGAACTGAACGAAGCGTTCGCCTCGCAAGGCATCGCCGTGCTGCGCGCGCTGGGCGTCGCCGACGACGATCCCCGCGTGAACCCGAACGGCGGCGCGATCGCGCTCGGCCACCCGCTCGGCATGAGCGGCGCGCGTCTGGTGACGACCGCGACGTATCAGCTGCAACGCACGCAGGGCCGCTTCGCGCTGTGCACGATGTGTATCGGCGTCGGCCAGGGTATTGCGATCGCTATCGAGCGCGTGTGATGCACGTGTAGCGCGACGAACATCGCAAGCGGTTTGCGACCGTTCATGTAACAGCCCCATCGTTCCTGCGATGGGGCTGTTTGCTTTTGCGCGCGGCCTCGCGCGTACAATCGTTCGCGTCGTATCGTTTGCAGTAGTTGTCCTGAGGATGTGGAGTTCATTGCGGCGGCCACGAACACTGTGTAGCGCGAAGTCATACGCGGCGCTCATCATGACCGTCACGCCGGATCGAAACCCCTGTCGAGGAGAACGCGAATGAAGACAACGACGATAGGCGCAGCGTTGATGCTGGCGGCCGTGGCCGCAGCCCAGCCGGCGCGCGCGCAGGACGACATGGCGAGCACCGCCCAGGCGGTGCTCAGCGCGGCGCAGCCGGTGCATATGACGGCGGAGATCGTCGGCATCGATGCGGGCAACCGCTCGCTGACGCTGAAGGGCTCGGGCGGCAACGTCGCGATCGTACTCGTCAGTCAGCAGGTCGCTGGTTTCGATCAACTGAAGATCGGCGATCGCGTCGACGTGCTCTACAAGAATGCGCTGCTCACGAAGGCGGAAAAGGTCAGCGGCGCGGGCAAGGGGATTCGCGAGCGGGCCGACAAGCAGAGCTATGCGCCGGCATCGGGCGGTTATGAATCGGCTCGACAAACCGAGGTGCTCGCGACCGTACTGAAGATCGATCATAAACAGCGCCTCGTGACGCTGCGCGGCGCCTATCAGACACAGACGTTCCAGGCCGCGCCCAACGTCGACCTGAGCGACGTGAAGGTCGGCGATACCTTGCATGCGGTGTTCGTGTCGGCCGCCGCCGTGCAGGTGACGCCAGTGGGCCAGTGAGTGGCCGGGATCGCGGCCAATTCCAGCGGCCGGGAATGTTTCGCAAACTATGTCAAAAAATGTCGCACCGCCCGACGAACGCCCGCAAAGCCTTGCCTGGCGGGCCTGAGTCGCGGTGAAACAGCGCGACATATCTTCCCTGATGATTTCCACGGTGTGTCCTTCTATAGTCCGTTCGTCGCCACGCGGCAATGACGCAAGTGGCCCGAATCCAGCAAGGACATACCGTGAAAAATCGTTTATTCGCAGGTTCCGACAAGGTCTGCGCCAGCATCGCGCGAGGCGCGCTGCGCAAGGCGGTGTTCGGCGCGGCCGCCGCCGTGTTCGCGCTTGGCAGCGCATCGGCGTTCGCGTGGTCGGGTCATGGCACCGCGTACACGTCGCGCGGCGTCTATAACGGCGCGCACTACGGCTCGTGCGGCGGCGGTAGCTGTTCGCATGCGGGTAGCGTGGCTGGCCCCTATGGCGGCTTCGCGAGCAACACCGGCACGGTCACGCGCACGGCGCCCGGCCAGTTCTCGAACTCGGGGACCGCAACGGGCCGCTACGGCAACACGGTGCAGCACTCGGGCGACACCAACTGCGCAGGCGGTACCTGCTCGCATACCGGCACGATGACTGGCCCCGACGGCAAAACGGCGACGACGTCCGGCGACGTGACGCGCACCGCGCCGGGCCAGTATTCGTCGTCGGGCTCGATCACCGGGTCGAACGGCAATACGGTCAATCATTCGGCGTCGGCCAATTGCGCGGGTTCGACTTGCGCGCGCTCGGGCACGGTGACGGGGCCGGACAACAACAGCGTCTACCACTCCGGCACCGCGACGCGGGTCGCGCCCGGCGTCGTGACGACATCGACGAGCGTGACCGGCACGCAGGGTCACACGGTGACGTCAAGCGGTACGGTGGTCACAGGCGGCGTGGTGGTCGCGGGCGGCGCCACGACGACCACCGGTACCACCGTGGTCGTCGCGCCGAAGCCGGTGGTGGTCGCGCCGCCGCCCCCGCCGCCGGTCGTCGTGCCCGCGCCGGTCGTGTACGTGCCGCCGAAGCCAGTCGTGGTGACGCCGCCGCCGGCCTATGTGCCGCCGCCGCCGGTGGTGTACGTGCCGCCGCCGGCCGTCTATGTCGCGCCGCGTCCCGTGTACGTCGCGCCGCGGGCGGCGGTGTGGGTGCCGGGCCATTGGATCGGGCGCGTGTGGGTGCCGGCGCATTGGGCTTGACGATGGGCGCGCTCCGCAAAACGGCTGCCCTTGCGACGACCGTCGTGGCGACGTTGTTGGCAATCCACGCAGTCATCGACACCAGCGACGCCAACGACGACCGTCGCGCGAATCCCGCCGCCAGCGTGACGAGAGACTGTTCCGCGCGCTACGCCGCGTTGCTCGATCTGGCCGAACTCGCGCGGCGTGACGGCAAATCGTCCGAGGTGGTCGTGCGTGGATTGAGACAGCAGAACGGCGCGATGAGCGAGTGCCTACCCGCAGGCTGGGTCAGGCCTGCACCGCGATTACATTGAACGCGGCCGCGTCAGATCGCATTCGAGAAAAATCGCGCCGGGGATCGGATTGAACACGTAAGCGTCGATCGGCTCGAAACCCAGCGATGCATAGAGCCCGAGTGCCGCTTGCATTGTGGGCAGCGTGTCGAGACGCATGCGGCTATAGCCCCCTTCTTTCGCGGCCGTCAGGATACGCGTGGCGAGTTGCCGCCCCACATGCAGACCGCGTCCCGCCGGACGCACATACAGGCGCTTCATTTCGCAGATCGTGTCGTCGATCGGACGCATCGCGACACAGCCGACGATATCGCCGGGATCGTCGCCCGTGCCGTTGCTCGCGAGCAGCACGCGGCCGCGTGGCGCTGCGAATTTGCCCGGCAGGCTGGCGAGTTCGTCGTCGAATTGCTGGAAGCAGAGATCGAAGCCGAGACTCTCCGCGTACTCGCGAAAGACGGTCCGTACAGCCTCGATCTGCTCGGGGAAGCGGGCAGTATGCAGATGGATCATGCGATGGGTCGGGTCATTGAACATGCAGGGGAAATCGGATCTCGAACGTGGTCCCCACGCCCTCGCGCGACGCAAACTCGATCTGTCCATCGAGCACGCGGCATAGCTCCTTGACGATCGCGAGCCCGAGACCCGCGCCCGGGATTTCCTCGCCGGCCGCGCGCTCGAACTCGTCGAACACGCGCTCGGCATCGGCGGGCGCAATGCCGACGCCGGTGTCGGACACGCGAATCGTCCAGTGTTCGGGGCCATGCATCGCGAAGCGGAATTCGACTTGTCCCGACTTCGTGTACTTGATCGCGTTGGACAACAGATTGACCGCGATCTGCTTGAGCTTCAGCCGATTCGACGTGACGACCGGCAGCGCCGCGTCGAACTCGCTGCGCAGCGAGAGTCCTTTCGCGTCGATCGACGGCTGCATGGAAGCGATGAGTTCGTCGAATAGTTCACGCAAATCGACGTCTTCGAACACGAGTGTCGCCGTGTCGCCGAGTACGACCGAGTACTCGACCATCTGGTCGACCAGTTGCTTCATGTCGGCGGCCTGACGGTTCGCGAGTGTCAGCGCGGCATCGGCTTGCGACGGCGCTCGCTCGATCAGTTGCAGCGCGACCGAAAACGCGTTGAGGAAATTGCGCAGATCGTGCGCAACGCTGCGCGTGATCTGCATGCGTGAATCATACAGATCGCCGACCAGCCGTTGCTTGAACGTCAATTCGTCATTCGCGCGTTCGAGCCGGCTTGTGTATTCGTCGATCTTGCGATCGCGCTCGCCGACCACTTCCTTGATCGACGCATACCTGACCACGCTGAACGCTTCGGCGAGCAGATGCCGCGCGCGGCTCTCGTGACGGCGCGTGCACGTCCGGTCGCGTTCGACGAATTCTTCGAGCGCTTCGACGAGCACCTGCTGAAAGAGGTCCAGTTCGCGCACCAGTTCTTCGATCCGGTAGCCTTGCTGCCAGCGGACATTGCCGTGCTTCTTCGCGTCGCGCTCGATCGATGGTTCGGCGCATTCGAGATCTTCCGCATCGAGCGCCATGCACAGCTGGTCGAGGATTTCCGGCAAATGGTCGGCCAGCTGTTGATACGTGAGCTTGTCCGCTTCGACGAGATCGGCGTCGATGGCGACGGCATGCATCCATTGCCGCGTCAGACGGCCTCGTTCCGCACGGATGAAGTTGGCGAAATTGCGCAGCGGGCTCACGCGTCTGTCGGTCATGATGGATACCGGAATGGAGTTTCTACAACATACAAACACGCGAACAGTTCCGAACGCCTCGATTTGGCGCGGGCAGCGCAGGCCTGTTTGCGCCGGCAATCGGCCAGGCATCCGATGCGCGCCGGCAATTCGGGTCATTATCCGCGCAATTGCCGCGTGTGGAACACCTCTTGCGAGACTCTCATCAGACAAGAAGCAAGTTTCGTCAGCAAACCATGATGTATTCGATATTGCTGGTGGACGACGAACCGGAAATTCTAGCCGCATGGCGGCTGATTCTGGAAAGCGAAGGGTATGAGGTGAGTTGCGCGAGCAACGGCGCCGAAGCGCTCGCCTGTGTCGTCGCTCACGTTCCCGACCTGATCGTTACGGACTGGATGATGCCGATCATGGACGGCGCGGAGTTGTGCCGCCGTTTGAAATCGATGCCGCTATCCGTCAACGTACCGATTCTGGTCCATACCGCGGTGCCGCCGTCGGACAGCGAAGCGCAGTACTGCAGCGCATGTTTGCTGAAGCCGATCGGCGCGGATCTCTTTCTGACCACGATCGCGCAACTCTGCGCGCCACGGTGTTGATACGGCACGATTCGCCGCGATTGCCGTGGTGTGAGCAAGTCAAGCGCGTGCCACGTCGTCGTTCAGCACATCGGTTGAGTCGGCCTTCAGGAAATCGACGAACGCGCGCAGCGGCGCGGGCACATGACGATGGCCCGGATAGTACAGGAAGGGCCCTGAAAACCGCTGCCACCACGGTTCGAGAATCGCTTCGAGCGCGCCGCTGTCCAGATGCGGGCGCAGCATGTCTTCGAACAGGTGAATGATGCCGAGACCCGCGACCGCGCCGCTGACCGCGAGGTCGATCGCGGCGCCAGGCCGCACCAGCAGCGGTCCGGTCGGATTCAATTGCAGCAGCTCGCCATCGCGCTCGAAGTACCAGGTCGGCATCGCGCCGCTCGCGAACTGGCCGCGCAGACAGGCATGCGCGAGCAGTTCGCTGGGATGCTCCGGACGGCCGTGCGCGTCGAGATACGCAGGCGACGCGGCGGTCGCGAAGCGCTGCACGCGTGCGCCGATCGGCACCGCGATCATGTCCTGCTCGAGGCGCTCGTCGTAGCGAATGCCCGCATCGCAACCGATCGACAGCACATCGACGAAACCATCCTCCACGACGACCTCGACGCGAATGTCCGGGTACTGCTTCAAAAAGCGCGCGAGCACGTCGGGCAGCACGATGCGCGCGACGCTCGACGGCACGTTGAGCTTCAGCGTGCCGGTCGGCTTGTCGCGAAAGCCGTTCAGCACATCGAGCGCCGCTTCCATTTCGCCGAACAGCGGCGTCAGCTTCTCGATCAGACGCAGCCCGGCTTCGGTCGGCGCGACGCTGCGCGTGGTGCGGTTCAACAGGCGCAGCCCGAGTTTCGTTTCCAGACGCCGCACCGCGACGCTCAGACTCGACGCCGACACGCCGCTCACGCGCGCCGCGTCGCGAAAGCCGCCCGCGCGGCAAACCGACACGAAGGCGGCCAGATCATTCAGTTCCATGACGATTGATTGTGCAGAATTTTGAACAACCCGTACAAGTTAGACCCGTTTATTCAACAACGCAATTCCGGCGATACTGCCGCTCATCACTTCACCAGGAGATCGTGATGCGGAACTTCAGCTCCATCGACACTTTCGTGCTAGCCGGCCGCGCGGTGCGGCGCATGGGCTATGGCGCGATGCAGCTGGCCGGCCCCGGCGTGTTCGGGCCGCCGAAAGACCGCGACGCAGCGCTCGCGGTGCTGCGCGAGGCGGTCGCGTCGGGCGTCGACCACATCGATACCAGCGATTTTTACGGGCCGCACGTGACCAACCAGGTGATCCGCGAGGCGCTGCACCCGTACCCGCGCGATCTGACGATCGTCACGAAGGTCGGCGCGGTGCGCGACAGCGCCGGCGCCTGGCTGCCGGCGCAGGAACCCGCCGATCTCGAGCGCGCGGTGCACGACAATCTTCGCAACCTCGGGCTCGATGCGCTCGACGTGGTCAACATGCGCGTGATGGGCAACGTGCACGAGCCGAGCGAGGGCTCGATCGAAAAGCAGGTCACGGCGCTCGCCGAACTGCAGCAGCGCGGGCTCGTGCGTCATATCGGCCTGAGCAACGTGACGGCCGCGCAGATTGCCGAAGCGCAGCGCATCGCGAAGGTCGTGTGCGTGCAGAACCACTACAACCTCGTGCATCGCGACGACGATGCATTGATCGATGCGCTCGCGGAGCAGGGCATTGCCTACGTGCCGTTTTTTCCGCTGGGTGGCTTTACGCCGATTCAATCGTCGGAGCTGTCGGAGCTTGCGCGCAAGCTCGAGGCGACACCGATGCAGGTCGCGCTTGCCTGGCTATTGCATCGGGCGCCCAACATTCTGCTGATTCCGGGCACGTCTTCGGTGGCACATCTGCGCGAAAACCTGCAGTCGGCGCAATTGAAGCTCAGCGACGAGGTGCTCGATCAACTGGATGCGATCGGCGCTGAAAAGGGCTGACTACACCGACGCCGCAATAAACTCGCGCAACCATTGATGCGCGGGATCGCGATGCACACGCTCATGCCAGAGCATCGCCATCTCGTAGCCCGGCACCTCGACCGGCGGCTCGACCATCCGCAATGTGTCCAAGCCGCGCACGAGACGCGCGGGCAGCATCCCCACGAGATCGGTGCTCGCGAGCACCGACTGCATGAACAGAAAGTGCGGCACCGACAGCACGACCTTGCGCGCGAGCCCCAGCTTTGCGAGCGTCTCGTCGGTGACGCCGAAAAAGCCGCCGCCATCGGGCGATACGATCACGTGTTCGAGCTTGCAGAACTGCGCCAGAGTGGGCCGGCGCTTCAGCTTCGGATGACCCGCGCGGCCGACCAGCACGTAGCGCTCGGCAAACAGCACGCGACGGCGCAAACCTTCGGGCGCGCCTTCGCTGGTATGAAAGCCGATATCGATGTCGCCCTGTTCGGCCTGGCGAGCGAGCCGCGGCGGCACCGCCTCGACGATCGCGAGACGCGTGCCGGGTGCCGCCGCGCGCAAGCCCGCCAGCATCGGCAGGATGATCGTCGACTCCGCGTAGTCCGTTGCGGCGATGCGCCAGGTTTGCGTCGCCGCGGCCGGATCGAACGGGCTGGTTGGCGCGACCGCGCGCTGCAGTGTTTCGAGCGCTTCGCGTAGCGGCTCGCGCAGTGCCTGCGCTTTCGCCGTGGGCCGCATGCCGCGCGGTCCGGGCAATAGCAGCGGATCGCCGAATACGTCGCGCAGTTTCGCCAGATGCACGCTGACCGACGGCTGCGAGAAGTTCAGCCGTTCGGCGGCGCGAGTCACGTTGTGCTCTTCGAGCAGCACATCGAGCGTGATCAGCAGGTTCAGGTCGAGTCTTCTGAGATTAACCACGGCAATACCTGACATATTCGGAATTCATTTCCAATATACCTCGGCGATGACTATCGTGACTGTTTTCAGCCACGAAGGTCTCGTCATGAACGTTCTTATCATCTATGCGCATCCCGAACCGAAATCGTTGAACGGTTCGCTGAAGGACTTCGCAGTCCGTCATCTCGAGCGGGCCGGCCATACGGTGCAGGTGTCCGATCTGTACGCGATGAACTGGAAAGCGTCGCTCGATGCGCACGACACCATCGAGCGTCATAGCGCCGAGCGCTTCTTCGCGTCGCTCGAATCGAAGCATGCGTTCGAGAACGGCTTGCAGCGCGAGGACATTGCGCGCGAGCAGGACAAACTGAAGTGGGCCGATGCGGTGATCCTGCAGTTTCCGCTGTGGTGGTTCTCTATGCCGGCGATCATGAAGGGCTGGGTGGAGCGCGCCTATGCGTACGGTCTTGCGTACGGCGTCGGCGAACATTCCGATGCGCGCTGGGGCGAGCGTTACGGCGAGGGCCGTTTCGCGGGCAAGCGCGCGATGCTGGTCGTCACGACGGGCGGGTGGGAGTCGCACTACAGCGCGCGTGGCATCAACGGTCCGATCGACGACGTGCTGTTCCCGATCCAGCACGGCGTGCTGTATTACCCGGGCTTCGACGTATTGCCGCCGTTCGTCGTCTATCGCACGAGCCGTGTCGACGACGCGAAGTATGCCGAGGTCAGCGCGGCGCTCGGGCGACGGCTCGACACGCTGTGGACGACCGCGCCGATCGCGTTCCGGCCGCAGAACGGCGGTGCGTATGAGATTCCGGCGCTCACATTGCGGGACGATCTGGCACCGGGGCAGGTTGGGTTTGCCGCGCACGTCGAAGATGTCGGCGCGGCGAGCGCAACGCAAGCGAACGAAGCGGCGGAAGCCTGACTGGATCGTATGTTTCGCTGAAATTTGGTTGTAAGTCGCCATTGCTAGAGTCGTCGACGGACACAGGCAGAAGCATGCCATGACGGCTTTATTCTGGATGCCTGACGAAGGTAAGCAGCCGGAGCGTAGCTGAAACGAGCGGAAGGGCGACCCACCATGAATCCAGTTCGTAGGTTCTGGCTCATTTTGATGCTGATCGCATCGCCGGCGTGGGCGTTCCAGTCGCGCGTCGTCACGATCCCGAGCGCGGCGATGCATCGTACGTTCGACGCCACCGTCGTGCTGCCCGATCAGTACGCGCGCGGCAACCAGGCCGCGCGCTTTCCGGTCGTCTATGTACTGCACGGCTCAGGCGGCGACTACACGGACTGGACCGCGAATTCGCATATCGGCAAGCTCGCCGATCGCTATCACGTGATCCTCGTGATGCCCGACGGCGGCCGCGATAGCTGGTACATCGATAGTCCCGTCGATCCGCGCAGTCGCTATGAAACCTACGTGGGCACCGAAGTGGTGGGCTATATCGACAGCCATTTCCGCACGATCGCGACGAGGCAGGCGCGCGCGATCACGGGCTTGAGCATGGGTGGATTCGGCGCGCTACGCATCGCGCTCGACATGCCCGATGCGTTCGGCGCGGCGGGCAGCATCAGCGGTGCGGTGGACCCGCGCAGCAGCGAGGACGAGCCCGGCATCGCACGGGTGTTCGGCGACCCGTCCCAACATGCGGACTTCTGGGATAGCGAAGCGATCGTCGCCAGCGCGGAGGATTTCGGCCGCGACCATATCGCACTGACGATCGATTGCGGCGTGAACGACTCGCTCGTGCAGTCGAACCGTCTGCTGCACGAGCGGCTCGTCCAACTCGGCGTGCCGCACGATTACGCCGAGCGGCCCGGCGGCCATACATGGAAGTACTGGTCGAACGCGGTCAAATACCAGGTGCTGTTCTTTGCCGGCACGTTCAGGCAGGCGGCGCGCGAAATGCGTGACGCGCGCGCCGCGGCCGCGGCTTGAGCGGCGCACGCGGCTGTCCGCGTCAATCGATTCCGTGAAATACCGCGTCGTCCGGTCCCAGGTAGACGGGCGGGCGCCACGTGGCATCGCGCATCGAATGCTGGACCTGTTTGTCAACGCCGAGCAGTACCGCGAAAATCGCCATCCGCACCGGAATGCCGTTGTCGGTCTGCCGGAAAATCGCGAGCCGTGAATCGTGATTGAGGTCGGTGCTCAGATCGTTCGCGCCGGGCCGGCTGTCGCGCGGCAGCGGGTGCATGATCAGCGTGTCGGCGCCGCACATGCTATCGACGAGCGCCTGGTTGATCTGGAAGTCGGGCGTGTAGCCTTCGAACGATTCGTCGGCGAAGCGCTCCTTCTGGATGCGCGTCGCATACACGACGTCGGCGCCGCGCAGACCGGTGCGCAGGTCATGCGTCTGTTCGATCACGTGACCATTGCGCGAAATCTGTTCGACGATATAGCCCGGCATTTCGAGCATCGGCGGCGAAATCAGCGTGAACTTGATGCCGCGATACAGCGCCAGCAGCTTCACGAGCGAATGCACGGTACGTCCGTACTTGAGGTCGCCGACCAGCGCGATGTGCGCGCCGTCGACGATCTTGCCCAGGCGCGAGAACTCACGCTGGATCGTGTACAGATCGAGCAGCGCCTGGCTCGGATGCTCGCCGGGACCGTCGCCGCCGTTGATCACCGGCACGTTGGTCGCGCGCGCGAATTCGGCGACCGAGCCTTGCTCCGGGTGGCGGATCACCAGCGCGTCGACATAGCCGCTCATCACGCGGCTCGTGTCGTAGATCGATTCGCCCTTCGCCATCGACGAAAAGGTGAAGCCGGTCGTGTCGCACACCGAGCCGCCGAGCCGGCAGAACGCCGCGCCGAAGCTCACGCGGGTACGGGTGCTCGCCTCGAAGAACAGATTGCCGAGCACCGCGCCTTCGAGCACGCGCGAGATTTTGCGGCGCCGCGCGATCGGCTGCATGATGTCGGCGACGCGAAAGAGCGCCTCGACCGAGTCGCGCGAAAACTGATCGACCGACAGCAACTGCGGCTTGCCCTCGAACAGCATCTGGCTTGCAAGCGATTGCGAGTCTACGCTTTGCGTATATCCTTCGCCCGGTTCCGTATTGGCGACGATCTCCGACACGAAGCGCTCGACGATTTCCGGCATCGCCCGCGATTCCTGCGAGTCGTCCGGCAGAAGCCACGTATCCAGCGCCCGGCGCGACACGCCGATGCGGTTAGCGAACGTATCGCGCGTCATGTTCAGGCGACGCATCGCATCGCGTAGGAAGGCTTGTTGCGGAACGCTCATGAGGGCACCTGTCGCAAGTGTAGGGGTCGGCGGGAGTCAGACAGAAAAATGCGTTGATGTACGCGGTGCGTATATTAGTTGCCGGCGCGTAGATGTCAAGCGTTTTCCTGCGCGAGCTGCTTCGTGAGGCGCCGAAGGCCCGCCGCGCGGGTTTCGCGGTTACACTGCGGTTCATGCACTCCGGCCCTATGTTCCCGCTCCGTTCGTCGACCTTCGCCCGCGCCGCTCTGGCGAGCGCGGCGGTTGCACGCGCGAACGGTGTTTCGCGTAACGTCGGCGCCAAAGCCAAAAAACAGCCGCTCATCTGACCGGAGCGCGCAGTTCCGTCGTCAGATGTGCGACGGAACGACCGGTCGACCGCCTGCCTGCGGCTTTCTCCTGTGTTCTGCCTCGCACCGCTGACCCGGATTCGATACGGTCGTCTTCGAGGTAGAAAACATGTCTGATTTCTCGGGTATCTGGATTCCGCTGATCACGCCGTTCGCCAATGGCGCCGTCGATCACGCCGCGTTGCGCGCGCTGGTGCGCCGCTATGCGGACGCCGGCGTGGCTGGGCTCGTCGCGCTCGGCACGACCGGCGAGCCCGCCACGCTCGACGCCGCCGAACAGGACGCCGTGCTCGCGACGATTCTCGACGCCGCGCAGGCCGACGCCAACGCCGCCGACGCGCAGCGGCGTCCGTTGCCTGTGCTGGTCGGCGTCTCGGGCAATCACACGGCGAGCATGCTCGCGCGGATCGAGCAGTTGAATCCGTTGCCGATTGCCGGCGTGCTGATCGCCGCGCCGTATTACACGCGGCCCGCGCAGGACGGCATCGTCGCGCATTTCAGCGCGCTGGCCGACGCGAGCGCGCATCCGGTCGTGCTCTACGACATTCCGCAGCGAACCGGCGTGCGGCTCGAACTCGACACGCTGCTGACGCTCGCCGCGCATCCGCGAATTCAGGCGATCAAGGATTGCGCCGGTTCGCTCGACACGACGCTCGCGCTGATTCGCGACGGCCGTCTGCAGGTGCTCGCGGGCAACGACCTCGAGGTCTTCTCGACGGTGTGCGCGGGTGGCAGTGGAGCGATTGCGGCGTCTGCGCATTGGCGGCCCGAGCGCTTCGTCGCGCTGTACCGCGCGTTGACGGAGGGCAAGCTCGACGAAGGACGGCGCATTTTTCACGCGCTCGTGCCGCAGATCCAGCTCGCGTTCGCGGAACCGAATCCCGCGCCGATGAAGGCGCTGCTCGCGGCGACGGGGTGGGTGCGCAATGAATTGCGCTTGCCGATGACGCGCGCGAGCGCGGCGTTGACCGAACGGCTCGCGGCGCTCGGAGAGACGCTGCCTAGATAGCCACTCCGCTTGCGCCCATCGTTCTGCTGCGTAGCATGGCGCCGAAGTCGTCGGCGCTGACTGGCTTGCCGAGCAGGTAGCCCTGCATTTCGTCGCACATCATCGAGCGCAGCTTGTCGAGCTGCGATTGAGTCTCGACGCCCTCGGCGACCACGTCCATTTCGAGTGAGTGCGCGAGCGCGATGATCGCCGACACGATCGCGCTGCCCGCCGCGCCGTTCGCGTCGAGACCGTGGGTGAAGAAGCGGTCGATCTTCAGCTGCTTCACCTGAAAGCGCTGCAGATAGGCGAGGCTCGAATAACCGGTGCCGAAGTCGTCGATCGAGATGTCGAAGCCGCTCGCCTGAAACGCGCGGATCACTTCGACGGTGCGCGCGGCGTCCTGCATCGCGACGCTCTCGGTGATCTCGAACATGATCTGCTCGCACGCGACACCCTCGGTCCTGACGATCTCCTGGATCGTCTCGACGAGGTCCGGCTGCAGCAACTGACGCGGCGACAGATTGATCGCCACCTTCATCGCCGGCAGGCCCTGTTCGATCCAGCCGCGAATGCGCCGGCAGGTCTCGCGCACGACCCAGTAGCCGATCTGCACGATCTGCCCGGAGCGCTCGGCGACCGGGATGAATTCGGCCGGCGTCAGCGCGCCCAGCTCCGGATCGTGCAGGCGGATCAGCGCCTCGGCGCCCGCGAGCGCGTCGCCGCCGTGCTGAAACTTCGGCTGGAACAGCAGCGAAAAACGCTCGTTCGCGAAGGCGTCGTGCAGCACTTGCTGGATCTGCAGCGTACGCGTAGCGGCCTCGTTCATGCTGCGCTCGAAGAAGCGGTAGGTGCCGCGGCCGGCGCGCTTCGCTTCGTACATCGCGGCGTCCGCGTGCTGGAGCAGCGTCTCGACGCTCTCGCCATCGCGCGGATAGAGCGCAATGCCGATGCTCGGCATCACCTGCAGCGGTTGTTCGTCGCTCCACGTGCCCTGGCGCATCCGCTCGAGCACGCCGTCGGCGAGCGCGGCCGCGTCTTCGCCGCAGGTAAGATGTTCCGCGAGCACGACGAACTCGTCGCCGCCGAGCCGCGCGACGGTGTCGCTCGAACGCACGCATTGCTGCAGACGTTGCGCGAAGGCGGACAGCACCGCGTCGCCGGCCGAGTGACCGAGCGAATCGTTGATCGTCTTGAAGCCGTCGAGATCCATGAACAGCACCGCGAACGACGAGCGCTGGCGGCGCGCGACGCTAATCGCGCGCTCGATCCGCTCGGTCAGCGTCGCGCGGTTCGGCAGGCCCGTCAGCACGTCGAGCGTCGCGAGCCGCACGATCTGGCCGTTCAGCTTCGACACCGCGCCGAGCAGGAAGGTGGTGCGCACGTCGAAGCGCGACAGCATCAGCGTGACGATCAGCACCGCGAACGTGAGCAGGATCACCGCGGTGGCTAGCCATTGCGCGTCCATGTCGTTGGCCGCGCCGCAGATCGCATCGGGCGCGAAATCCGCGGCGCCCATCGCCGTATAGTGCATGCCGCTGATCGCGACGCCCATCACCAGCGCCGCGGCCAGACGTTTGCGCGCGATATGACGCTCGTGTTCATTGCTGAGCGCGCGCGCCATCCACAGCGCGGCGCTCGATGCGCCGATCGCGATCGCGATCGAGGCCGCGAACCATACAGGCTGATAGTGGATGGCGGGCGCCATGCGCAGCGCCGCCATCCCGGTGTAGTGCATGCCGGCGATACCGATTCCCATCACCACGCCGCCCGCCAGCAGCCGGGCCGGCGTCAGGCGTTGCTGGGTCGTCAGGAAGAGCGCCAGATACGAAGCGCCGATCGCGAGCGCCAGCGAACAGGCGGTCATCGCGATGTCGTAGCCGAGCGGGATCGGCAGCGAGAACGCGAGCATCGCGACGAAGTGCATCGACCAGATGCCGACGCCGAGCGCGAACGCGCCGCCGAGCCGCCAGGCATGCCGCCGGCGCGCCGAGGCGAGCAGGAAGATGCGGCCCGTCAGATCGAGCGCCGTGTACGAGGCGAGCGTCGCGACCGCGAACGAAATCGCCACGAGCCATAAATTGTAAGAACTCTGCATGTTGGGTCCGCCGCGCGAGGAATGCGGCTTGACATCTTATCGGCACTCTTCGCACTTTGTTTAACTTATTTGCGTCCGGCCAACAGGGGCCAAAACGGGCTCGCGGACGAAAGCGGATGCCGCACTCGAAGGCTTGTCCGAGTGCGGGCCGCGCTATGCGGCGGAACGCGGGGCGGACGACGGACCGGCGTCCTGACGGCTCAGCGCGAAACCCTCGTCGATCCAGCCGGTGACACCGCCCGCCATCAGCTTGACGGGCCGGCCGAGCCGGGCGAGCCGTAGTGCGCCGCGCGCCGCGCCGTTGCAGTGCGGGCCCGCGCAGTAGGTGACGAACAGCGTGTCCGGCGCATAGGCCGCGAGCTTCGACGCGACGATCTTGCCGTGCGGCAGATTCAGCGCGCCTGGCACGTGGCCCTGCGCGAACAGCGCGGGACTGCGCACGTCGAGCAGCACGAAGCCGGGCGCGCCGCTCGCGAGCGCGGCGTGGACGTCGGCGCAATCGGTTTCGAAGCGCAGCGACGCGTGGAAGTGCGCGATCGCGGCGGCGCTGTCGGCGGCGGGAATCGCGGTGACTGCGTTCGGGGCGGCGGTGAGGTTGTCGTGAGTCATGGCAAGGAACGAGGAGTTGATCGGGTGGTCTGGTGGCCGAGTCGATTGTGACGAGCGGCGGGTCACCCGGTAAGTGGCGTGATCGTCAATCTTCGGTAACATCGCGCCATGCACAATCATCTCGTCGTCGCGTTGGCCTACGACCGGCTCTGCACCTTCGAATTCGGCTGCGTGACCGAACTGTTCGCGCTCGAGCGTCCCGAGCTCGGCGTGCCGTGGTATCGCTTCGCGGTCTGCGCGGGCGAGCCCGGTCCGATCCGTGCGGCGGGCGGCATCACGCTGGCCGCGCCGTACACGCTGAAGCTGCTTGCGAGCGCCGACACGATCGTGATTCCGGGTTGGCGCGATGCCGACGAAGTGCCGCCGGCCGCGCTGCTGCGCAGGCTCCGCGCGGCCTACGAGCGCGGCGCGCGGCTGTGCTCGATCTGCTCGGGCGTGTTCGTGCTCGCGGCGGCCGGCGTGCTCGACGGCAAGACCGTGACGACCCACTGGCGCTACGCGGACAAGTTGCAGCAGCGCTATCCGCAACTGCGCGTGCGGGCCGACGCGCTGTATGTCGATGAAGGGCAGGTGATCACGTCGGCGGGATCGGCGGCCGGGCTCGACATGCTGCTGCATCTGGTGCGGCGCGATCATGGCAGCGCGGTCGCGAATCGGGTCGCGCAACGGCTCGTGGTGCCGCCGCATCGCGAGGGTGGCCAGGCGCAGTTCGTGCCGCGTCCGATGCAGCACGACGAAAGCGGACGGATCGCGAAGCTGATGGACTGGGTGCGCAGCCATGCGGCCGAGCCGCATACGCTGAACTCGCTGGCCACGCGGGCGGCAATGAGCCCGCGCACGCTGCAACGGCAGTTCCGCGACGCGACCGGCATGGCGCCTTATGAATGGCTCGTCAGGGAGCGCGTCGCGCTTGCCCGTGAGTTGCTCGAAGCCGCCACGCCGCTGCCGATGGCGCGCGTCGCCGAGCTGGCGGGGTTCGGCTCGGAGGAGTCGTTGCGGCGGCATTTTCGGCGGATCGCGTTGACGAGTCCCGGGACGTATCGGCGCAGGTTTGGCGGGGAGGGGTGAGCGCGCGCGGAGCGCGGCCGCATCGGCGGCGGCGCCTGTGGCAGGAAACGTGGACGGCGCTCAGGAATGCGGCGGCCGCCCAGCCGGCGCCGATCACGGCGCTCGTCGCGACCTCGATCAACGAAGTGCGCAGCGCGCAGGGTTCGCTGAATCCGCGCCGAACCCGGCATTGAATTCGCTGCACGCGCCGCGGTCACAGCAGCAGGCACGCAGCTCACGTCGAGCTTGCTCATTCAACGGAACCCGCTATGTCCGACATCGCAAAGATCATCGCCAGCTTCAACGCCGGGCGCGACCCCGAACGGCTCGCGATGAAATACAAAGCCATGCGCGGCTCGCCGTTCGTGTTTTTGCGCGGCACCTGTCATCTGTTCTATCAGCGACTGCCGCGCGCGAACGTCCTCGACGACGCGCCGCATGTGTGGATCTGCGGCGACATGCACCTCGAAAATTTCGGCAGCTACAAGGGCGACAATCGCCTCGTCTACTTCGACAACAACGACTTCGACGAAGCCTGTCTCGCACCGGCTCCGTACGAACTGGTGCGTCTGTTGACGAGCGTGCTGGTCGGCGCGGCCGACCTGAAGCTGAGCCGCGCTGAAGCGCTCGCGCTATGCCACACCGCGCTCGATGCCTACGGCGCCGCGCTCGCCTACGGCAAGTCGCGCTGGATCGAAGCGGAGACCGCGGTCGGCATGGTGCGCGATCTGTTCGTCGCGCTCGCGAGCCGCACGCGCGCCGCGCATCTCGACCGGCGCACGGTGCTCAAGGGCAAGACGCGCATGCTGAAGGTCGACGGCAAGAAAGCGCTGCCGGTCAGCGATGAGCGGCGCGCGGCGGTCGTGCAGTTCATGCAGCGCTTCGCGGCTACGGAGCCGAATCCCGACTTCTACCGCACGCTCGATGTCGCGCGACGCATCGCGGGCACGGGCAGCCTCGGTGTCGATCGCTACGTGATTCTGGTCGAGGGCAAGGGCTCGTCCGACGGCAACTACCTGATCGATCTGAAAGAGGCGCTGTCATCGTCGGTCAGTGCTCACGTGAGCGCAACGCAGCCGAAGTGGCAGACCGAGGCGCAGCGTGTCGTCGAGGTGCAGCGGCGCAATCAGGCGGTCTCGCAGGCCTTTTTGCACGCGGTCGAATTCAATCAGCGCTCCTATGTGCTGCGCGGTTTGCAGCCATCGGAAGATCGCGTCGCCCTTGCCGACTGGGACGGCAAGCTGCCGCGGCTCGAAGCGGTGATCAACAGCATGGCCGAGTTGAGCGCGTGGGCGCATCTGCGCAGCGGAGGACGGCAGAAGTCGGCGATCGCCGATGATCTGATCGCGTATGGCAGTCGGCGCGATTGGCAACTGCCGCTGATCGATCTGGCCACGCAGTGCGAGGCGCAGGTCGCGGCGGATTGGAAGGCTTATTGCGAGGCTTATGACCGGGGGAGTTTCGAGGCGAGCGGCGCGGGCCAGTAGACGATCTTCGTCTCGCCAGCCTGCGAGAGCGTTAGCGCCGCGGACGGCGTCGCGGTGATCGGCGCCGCTCGATGACGAGCTGGGAAGTTGCGCGAGTCAGGCCCGCTCGCGATTGACGAAGCGGGAAACGCAGCAGGATCACGTGCGCGCGGGCCGTCCGGTCCGCGCGTCGAAAGTCGCGTTGTCTCATACGTGCCCCAGCACCTTCCACCAAAGCGGCCCAACCACCAGCCAAGCCACCATGTAAAACAGGCTCATTAAAAAGCCCGCCTTCCACCATTCACCCTGGGTCACGTAGCCCGCGCCGAACATCACCGGACCGGAGCCGATGCCATATTGCGTCAGGCAACCGTTCACGTTGCTGAGAATGCCGAGCGAGACCGCGGCGACGAAGGGCGGGACGCCGGCGGCGACCATCAGCGCCATCGAAAGTGGAAACAGCGCGCTGATATGCGCGGTCGCGCTGGCGAAAAAGTAGTGAATGTAAACATAGATCGCCGCCACCAGCATATAGACGGCCAGCATCGGAAAGCCCGCGAGGTGCTGGCCGAATTCCTTGCCAAACCAGGCCACCATCCCATATTCGTTGAGCTTGGAGGCCAGCATGATGAGCAGGCCGATCCAGATCATCGTGTCCCAGGCGGACTTCTCGTTCAGCGCGTCCTGCCAGGTCAGCACGCCGCTGATGAACAGCAACGACACGCCGATCGCCGCCGCGAGCGTCGCGCCGATGCCGAGATCGTCGCCAAACACCCACAGCACCAGCAAGCCGACGAAGATGCACGCCATGATGATTTCTTTGACCGAGATGGAGCCCATCGTCGCGAGCTCCCGTTGCGCGAGGTCGGTCGCATCGGGGGTGCGTCTGACGTGCGGCGGGGCGATCCACAGCATCGCGATCGGAATCACGGCGAGGCACAGCAGACCGGGGATGGACGCCGCCAGCGCCCAGTCGAGCCAGCTGATCGACACGCCCTGGTCCGCGGCCAGCTTGACCGCCAGCGGGTTGCCCGCCATCGCCGTGATGAACATACCCGCCGTGATGATGTTCGCGTGAAACGCGCAGAGGATCAGATAGCGTCCCACCTTCGCGCGTGATTCCGGATCGTCGGCGTGGCTGCCCAGCACTTCGGAAATCGCTCGCGTGATAGGCAACATCACGCCGCCCGCGCGCGCGGTGATGCTCGGCATCGCGGGGGAGATCACGAGTTCGGTCAGCACGAGCCCGTAGCCGAGCCCCGTCGTGCGCTTTCCCAGCAATCGCATGAACAGAAGCGCGATCCGGCGGCCAAGGCCGGTCTTGATCACGCCGCGTGAAATGAAAAACGCGAGCATCACGAGCCAGACGAGGTCGGTGCCGGTGGATCGGGTGACGTCGGCGAACGTCAGGACGCCCACCAGCACGCCGATGGTCGAGCCGATGATGGCAACCACCGACATCGGCAGCGGGGCGGTCATGATGCCCGCAATGGTCGCGACGAAGACGGCGAACATATGCCACGCCTTCGGCTGCAGGCCGGCGGGTGCGGGCAGAAACCACAGCACGAGGCCGACCGCGACCGGCACCAGATATTTCCAGATGCCCGCCGGCAGTCCGACCGACGGCTTCGGCGTGGCGGGCGGGGAGCTGGTGGGCTGTGAAACCTTGGCAGGTGTGGGAGCCATGATGGACCTCGTGCCGGCGTTGCTGGGTCTTTTGGGAGTGCGCGAGAAAGCGTCAGCGCTCGTGAAGCACGCTTTGCGTCGCCTCCTTGACGATGCGCGCGCTGCCCAGCAAGGCCTCGCGCTCGATAGGGTCAAGTTCAGGATAGGCGATCAGGCGCGCGCCCGCGCCATTGACGACCATCGGCAGCGACACGCACACGTCCGGTACACCTTCCACTTCGGGCTGGACGATCCCGACCGTCAGGATCAGATCCATGTCGTGCACGATGGCCTCGCAGATCCTGCCTATCGCGCTGGCGATGCCGTAATGGGTGGCGCCTTTGCCTTCCTTGATGAGCTTCGCCGCCTCGTGAACGGAGCGCAGGATCAGATCCCTGCTGGCGGGGCCCAGCTCCTTGCCGTTCCTCGTCAGGAAGGTTTCGAGGGGCATGCCGCAGACGGTCGCGGCGGACCACTGGATCACCGCCGATTCGCCATGCTCGCCGAGCACATAGGCGTGAATCGCGGAGGCCACCACGCCGAGCCGTTCGGACAGCAGGGAGCGCAGCCGCCCGGTGTCGAGCGAGGTGCCGGTGCTGATGACGCGCTCGCGCTCGCCACGCAGCTGGTGGTACACGGCGCCGGTCAGCACGTCGCACGGGTTGGTTGCGATCAGGTAGATGGCTTCGGGCGCGAGCGGCGCAATGCGCCCGACGATTTCGGTCGCGATCTGCGCATTGATTCTGGCAAGGTGCAGGCGCGTTTCGCCGGGTTTGACGCCGGCGCCGGCCGTGATCACGACGATGTCGGCGTCGCGCGCGTCTTCGTAGTCCCCTGCGCGGAACCGGCTGTGCCCCCAGAATGCCGCGGCATGGGCGAGATCCAGAGCCTGCCCTTCAGCGCGCACCCGCGCGACGTCGATGATGACGACTTTCGCGCTCGGAATGGCCAACGCCACGAACAGGGCTGCCGATCCCCCAACCAGTCCCGCGCCGACGATAACGATCTTGGCCTGCCGCATCGCGAACCTCGTTAAGTTCGGGTTTCACCCCCGAAGCATAGTCGCACGCGCGCGTTTGCCATCAATCAGACCTTAGTCCTACGCGGCGGCGCGCTTTTTCGCCTCTGGAGAGAAGGCGAGCGCTCGGTGAGCTGCGGCGACATCGGTTGCTCGGCACGCCGCGCGCCCGCGAACTGCTGCCTGAATTCAACCGGTGTCATGGCCTTGGCGGCTTTGAATTGCCGGTTGAAATTCGCGACGTTCGCAAACCCGGAGCGGGTCGCAATGACGGAAATCGGCGCTTGCGTGTCCGTCAACATCCGGCACGCGTGGCCGATTCGCACACGCGTCACGTAGCGCCCGACGCTCTCGCCAAGATGCTGCGTGAAATGCCGCGTCAAAGAGCGCTCGGACAGCCCCGACGCCTTGGCCAGCGCGGAAAGCCGCAGCGGATGCGCGAACTGTGTCTCGATCAATGCGAGCGCGCGATTGAGCTGATCGGATTCGTGGCCAGTGGCGGCGCCGGTCCGCGCAGCGAATGCGCTTGGGGATGCGAGCGGCGTGGCGGGAAGCGTCGACAGCAGATCCAGCACGTCGAGCGCCGCCTGCAAGCGTTCGCGCGGTTTGTCGGACAGCAGGCGGTCCAGGTGCTCACGCATGCGCGTGCCGGCACCCTCTTCGAATGCGAGGCCGCAGGCCGCTCTGCGCAACAGGTCGCAGAGGCTGTTGTATTCGGGGCAGACATCGGCGAGTCGCCGCAGCCACGCGCCGTCGAACCAGACGACGATCGCGACCTGCGGGTGCGCCGCGTCGATCGAGCGGTTCGAGGCCCAGGTGTGCGGCAGATTCGGCGGCACCAGCACCAGATCGTCCGCGCCGTAGGTCGCGACGGAGTCGCCGATGTACCGCTTGCCCTGACTGTTCATCGTCAGCGTCAGCTCGTACTCGGGATGGTGGTGCCATTCGAAAGGGATGCGGGGCAGCCGGCGGTGATAGACCCTGACCGAACAGTCCCGGCCAAAATCCACATGCTCGAAAGCGGCTTTCATGTCCGAAATCGTCAAATCATTGACCGGATAGTATCACGCGCGCACTGCTCGTTGGCGTACGCTTCAAGCATCAGAAACCCCATGGAGACGATGCAATGGCCTTGCAAATCGACGATCTGCCGGCAGCCATCCGTCAAGCGAAGCGCGAACTGCGCGCAATGCTGCCGAACTACCGTGAAGTGTTCGCCGACGTCGCAGCGGCGATGACGAAGGAGGCCGAGCGAATCGCAACGCTGCGTGAGCGCGGCGAGCCGGTGATTCCGGAAATCCAGTTCGCCGACATCGTCGCGAACCGCGTCACCGACGAGCAGATCGCGCTCGTCAAAGCTCGCGGCGCCTGCGTGATCCGCAGGGTGTTCGACCGGTCGCTCGTCGAGCAATGGGATCAGGACATCGCGGAATACGTCGAGCGCAACGACCTCGACGCCAAGCTGCTGAATCGCGCGGAAGACAAGTACTTCGGCCAGCTCGCTTCGAGCAAGCCGCAAATCTACGGGGTGTACTGGTCGAAGCCGCAGGTGCTCGCGCGCCAGTCGAGCGCGCTCACCCAGGCCCGCGTGTTCCTGAACCGGCTGTGGCGCACCGAGAGCGAAGGGCGCGTGCATTTCGATCCGAACCATGTGCCGGTGTATGCGGACCGCCTGCGTCGCCGGCCGCCCGGATCGGAATCGCTCGGATTGTCGGCCCATTGCGACGGCGGTTCGGTCGAGCGCTGGATCGAGCCAAATTTCCGCAACGTCTATCGCCACGTGTTCTCTGGCAACTGGCGCGACTACGATCCGTTCGATGCCGCGTGGCGCACCGAAGTCGAGGAGATCGCTTCGCCGGCCGTCTGTTCGATGTTCCGCACGTTCCAGGGCTGGACCGCGCTGACGCCGCAAGGTCCCGGCGACGGCACGCTGCAATTGGTGCCGATGGCGAACTCGATGGTCTACATCCTGTTGCGCGCGCTTCAGGATGATGTCGCCGAAGACGATCTGTGCGGAGCGATGCCGGGGCGCGCGCTGTCGATCAAGTCCGAGTATCACGCGCCGCTGTTTCATGCGCTGTCGTCGATTCCGTTGATGCAGGCGGGCGACACCGTGTTCTGGCATAGCGACGTCATTCACGCGGTCGAGGACGCGCATCGCGGCAACGGTTATAGCAACGTGATGTATATCGCTTCGCTGCCGGCCTGCGCGAAAAACGATGCGTACCTGAAGCGGCAACTGCCGAGCTTTCTCGAAGGCAGGAGCCCGCCGGATTTTCCGGCCGATAACTTCGAAGTCGATTTCGTCGGCCGCGCGACGTCGGACGATCTCACCGAGCTTGGCCGTGCGCAGATGGGCTTCGATTCGTGAGCGGAAAGGACATGGCTGCCTCTGGACCGGGAGCGGAACTTGCTGCCATTTCAGCATGGCAACGACCCAAGGAGGACCGGCCATGGCCACCACACCGAACAAGGACGAAAACCCGATCCGGCCGGATGAGTCCGACGTCGTGCAGACGGATCTGCCCGACATCGGTCCTTCGCAGGACCCGGACGCGCCGCCGCTCGATCCCGACATCGACCCCGATCGCGAAGAGGACAAGCCGTAGACGAGCGCATTCGCTCGATACATAGAATAGATGTGCCGCTGGGCGGTTCAGTGCAGCGTCAATCGTGGCGACGGGTTGATGCCACAGCGCAGCGCGTGAGCGCGGCGTGTCCCTGCGCCGCTACAACTGACTCTCGATCGCGGCTTTGTCGATGACCGACCAGACTTGCTGGATCTTGCCGTCACCGAACTCGTAGAAGACGTTCTCGCAGAACTCGACGCGTTTGCCTTGCACGGGAAGCCCGAGAAACATGCCGATGGGCGTGCAGTCGAAATGCAATCGGCTTGCGATATGCGGCGGCTCGCAAACCAGCATCTGAATCTCGAAGTGCAGGTCCGGAATTTCGCGGAAATCTCTTTCCAGCATCTCGCGATAGCCCGGCAAACCGATTCGTTGTCCGTTGTACTTCACGTCTTCGCCAACGAAGTCCCGCAGCTTTGACCAGTCCTGCGTGTTCAGACAGGCGATATAGCCGCGGTAAAGTTTCGACAGATTGAATTCGTTCATCGCAATCGTCTTCCATGCCAAAGTAGTTAAGCAGATTGTCGGCGTTCTGGGATTTAGCGTTGAATGGCGGCTCGGGATCCTCGTCTGAAGCCGCAACCATCCGCTGCAGTCGAACGACCTCGATGCACCCCGCATCACCCTCGCACGGATGCGAGACACCCTCTCCAGACAAACCCGGATTGCTGCTCCGATTTCGCCACTGTTATCGTTCACTCGACAGTGTGGAAGCGCTTCCACTTAAGTGTTCACAGGAAGTTCGAACGAGAGCGCATCGAGTTCCGCCACACCCGGTTCAACGACCTCATCGCAGGAGAGAATCCGTGGTAAACAACGCATCCGCAGTCGTCGACGCCGAACAACCAAGCGCTCACGGCGACCCGCATTCCGATCCATTCACACCGCCCGCCGATTCGTCGCTATGGCGCCAGGATTTCCTGCTCGGCGCGGCCACCGCGTCGTATCAGATCGAAGGCGCGGTCAATGAAGACGGCCGCCTGCCGTCGATCTGGGACACGTTCTCGGCCACACCGGGCAAGGTGCTGGCAGGCGACACCGGCGCCGTCGCATGCGATCACTATCATCGCTGGGAACAGGACGTCGATCTGCTCGCGGGCCTCGGCCTCGAAGCGTACCGGCTGTCGACCGCATGGCCGCGCGTGATGGACGAAAACGGCGCGCCGAACCACAAGGGACTCGACTTCTACAAGCGCCTGCTCGGACGGCTAAAAGAGAAGAACATCACGACTTTCGTCACGCTGTATCACTGGGATCTGCCTCAGCATCTCGAAGATCGCGGCGGCTGGCTCAATCGCGAAACCGCGTACCGTTTCGTCGATTACGCGGATCTGATGAGCCGCGAACTGCACGGCTTCGTCGATGCGTGGGCGACGCTCAACGAACCGTGGTGTTCGGCGTATCTCGGCTACGGCAACGGTCATCACGCACCGGGACTCTCGAACCTGCGTTTCGCCGCGCAGGCCATGCATCATCTGCTGCTCGCGCACGGTCTCGCGATTCCGGTGCTGCGCGCGAACGATCCGCGTTCGCACAAGGGCATCGTCGCGAACGTCGGGCGCGGCACGCCGAATAGCGACAGCGCCGCCGACCGTCGCGCGGCCGAACTGTTCGAAGTTCAGCACAACGCGTGGATTCTCGATCCGCTGTTCAAGGGCGAGTATCCGCAAGACCTGTTCGAGCTGTGGCCGGGCAGCGAGCCGCTGGTGCTCGAAGGTGATATGCAGACGATCAATACGCCGCTCGATTTCCTCGGCATCAACTATTATTTCCGCACCAACGTGGCGAGCGACGGCGGGCATGGATTCAAGGACGTGCCGCTTGCAGATGTCGAGCGTACGCAGATGGGATGGGAGGTTTACCCTGACGGTCTTCGCGATCTGCTGACCGGCTTCAAGGACACCTATGCCAATCTGCCGCCGATCTACATCACCGAGAACGGCATGGCATCGGACGACAAGGTCATCGACGGCCGCGTCGAGGACACGCAGCGCATCTCGTTCCTGAAGCGCCATCTCGCCGCGGTCGATCAGGCGATCAAGGCGGGCGTCGACGTGCGCGGCTATTTCCTGTGGTCGCTGATGGACAACTTCGAGTGGGCGTTCGGCTATGAGCGGCGCTTCGGCATCGTGCACGTCGACTACCAGACGCAGAAGCGCACGATTAAACGCAGCGCGGAGCTGGTGTCGAAATTCCTCGAAGATCGCAAGGCGCAGGCGCAATAAACACAATCAAAACGACGCAGCAACGATGTAAAACCGGGTGGAGCTGGTTGGTATTTCGACTTGACACACAGGCGCGGAGCCTGGAGGAGACGGAATGAACAGCAACAGAATGGTCTTGCGAGGCGTAGTTGCGGCACTGGCGCTGTATGGCGTCGTCGCGCACGCGGAGCCGCTCAAGGCTAACGTGATTCACTGGTGGACCTCGGGCGGCGAGTCGGCCGCAATTCGTCAGTTTGCCGTCGCGTACGACAAGGCCGGCGGCCAATGGGTCGACAACGCGGTCGCCGGCGGGGACCAGGCGCGCGCCACCGCGATCAACCGCATCGTCGGCGGCGATCCACCCACAGCCGCACAGTTCAATACGTCGAAGCAGTTCCACGATCTGATCGATCAGGGACTCCTGAATAACGTCGACGACGTCGCCGCGAAAGAAAACTGGAACGGCATTTTTCCGCAATCGATTCTCGACAGCATCCGCGTGAAGGGCCATTTCTACGCGGCGCCGGTCGACATCCATATGCCGGCGTGGTTCTTCTACTCGAAGCCGGTGTTCCAGAAAGCGGGCATCGCGAGTGAGCCCAAAAGCTACGACGAATTCATCGCCGATCTCGGCAAGCTGAAGAGCGCGGGCGTGATTCCGCTCGCGTTCGGCGGTCAGCCGTGGCAGGAGAAGATCACGTTCGACGCGGTGCTCGCCGATGTGGGCGGCCCGGACCTGTATATGAAGGTCTATCGCGATCACGATCAGAACGCGGTGAATTCCGAGGCGTTCAAGAAGGTGCTCGTGTCGTTCAAGAAGCTGCACGATTACGTCGACCCGGGCTCGCCTGGCCGCAATTGGAACGACGCGACCGCGCTCGTGACTTCGGGCAAGGCCGGCGTTCAGATCATGGGCGACTGGGCGAAGGGCGAGTTCCTCGCGGCGAATCAGACTGCGGGCAAGGACTTCGGCTGCTTCCCGGGCTTCGGTCCGCGTTCGCCGTACCTGGTTGCGGGCGACGTGTTCGTGTTCCCGAAGACCGACAGCGCGTCGGCTATCAAAGCGCAGAATCTGCTCGCCACGGTGATGACCTCGCCGTCCGCGCAAGTCGCGTTCAGCGCGAAGAAGGGCTCGATTCCGATTCGGGGTGACGTGGATGAAAGCAGCCTCGACATCTGCGCCAAGGAGGGCATCGCGATCATGAAGGACAAGTCGCGCCAGTTGCCGAACCCGGAAATGCTGCTGTCGCCCGATACGCAAGGTGCGCTGACTGACGTCGTGACGAACTTCTGGAACAAGAACGAGTCCGTCGACGACGCGCAGAAAGCGTTCGCCAGCGCACTGAAGGGCTAGGCCTCGCCATGCACGCGCTCAAGCTGCCAGCCGAGGGTTCGAACCCACCGGGCAAGTCGCAACCCAGGCCGCGAAACAAGCCGCTGAACCGGCGGTTTTCGATAGCGGTCTGGCTGGCCTTGCTGCCGATGCTCCTGACCGTCGTGTTCACGTATCTGGGCACGATGGTCTGGACCGCGCGCGTGTCGCTCAGCAATTCGCACACGTTTCCGTCGAACGACTTCGCGGGCCTCACGCAGTACGTACGGCTGTTCCACAACGACCGCTGGCTGATGTCGCTGCAGAACATCGTGATCTATGGCGCGTGCTTCATCGTCGCGTGCATGGTGATCGGTTTGCTGCTGGCAATCTTCATCGATCAGCGCGTGGTCGCGGAAGGCGCGTTGCGCACGGTGTTTCTGTATCCGTACGCGATGTCGTTTGTCGCGACCGGGCTCGTGTGGCAGTGGATTCTGAATCCCTCGCTCGGTGCGCAGCAGGTGCTGCGCAACCTCGGCTTCCCGCATGCGCGCTTCGACTGGATCGTCGATCAGGACTGGGTCATCTACACGATCGTGATCGCGACCGTCTGGCAGGCTTCGGGCCTCGTGATGGCGCTGCTGCTCGCGGGCCTGCGCGGCATCGACGAAGAGTTGTGGAAAGCCGCGCGCATCGACGGCATTCCACGCTGGCGCGTGTATGCGAGCATCGTGGTGCCGATGCTCGGACCGTCGATCTCGACCGCGTTCGTGTTGCTGTTCGTGATGGTCGTGAAGCTGTACGACGCGGTCGTCGCGATGACCCAGGGCGGCCCCGGCACCGCCAGCGAAGTGCCGGCCAAATTCATCATGGACTATCTGTTCGGACGCGCGAATATCGGTCTTGCGTCGGCAGCATCGATCGTGCTGCTCGCGACGGTGCTCGCGGTTCTCGCGCCATTCTTCTATGCACGCAGCCGTGCGGCGCTGCGCGGGGAGAGAGGATGAACACGCTCGATTCCACGCTCAAAGGCGGCCTGCCGCAGCGCGCGCGCACGCGGCCTCGCCGTTCGGTGTTCTCGCCGGCGCGCCTCGGCATCTACGCGTTCCTGCTGACCGCCGCGGTGTTCTTTCTGTTGCCGCTCTACGTGATGCTGGTCACGTCGGTCAAACCGATGAGCGAGATCCGCCTCGGCAATCTGCTTGGGCTTCCGATGCATTTCACGCTCGACGCGTGGGTTGCCGCATGGCAGTCGGCCTGTACCGGGCTCGATTGCAACGGCATTCGCGTCGGCTTCTGGAACTCGGTGCGCATCGTCGCGCCGAGCACGGTGCTGTCGATCATGGTCGGCGCGGTGAACGGCTACGCGCTGTCGTTCTGGCGGCCGCGCGGCGCGGGCCTGCTGTTCGGCGTGCTGCTGGTCGGCGCGTTCATTCCGGTGCAGGTGATGATCTATCCGCTCGTGCGGGTGCTCGCGAGCGTGCATCTGTTCAGCTCGCTGCCCGGCATCGTGCTGATTCACACGATGTTCGGCATGCCGGTGATGACGCTGCTGTTCCGCAACTACTACGCGTCGATTCCGCAGGAGCTGTTCAAGGCCGCGCGCATCGACGGCGGCAGTTTCTGGCGCATCTTCTTTCAGCTGATGCTGCCGATGTCGACGCCGATCATCGTCGTCGCGCTGATCATGCAGGTCACGAACATCTGGAACGACTACATTCTGGGCCTCGTGTTCGCCGGCACGAAGAATCTGCCGATGACGGTGCAGCTGAACAACATCATCAACACGACGACAGGTGAGCGGCTCTACAACGTCAATATGGCGGCGACCATTCTGACGTCGATGGTGCCGCTCGCGGTTTATTTCATCTCGGGCCGCTGGTTCGTGCGCGGCATTGCGTCGGGCGCCGTCAAGGGGTAAGGCATGACAGACATGGCTAATACGATCGATGCGGCCGCCGTGCCGGGTGCAAGCGCGGGCGCTGCCTCCGACGCCGCGGCGCTCACGCATCCCGCCAATGTGGCGGTCCGCAATCTGACGATTCGGCTCGGCGCGAACACGGTGATCGAGAACCTCGATCTCGACGTGCTCGCCGGCGAGTTCGTCGTGCTGCTGGGGCCGTCGGGCTGCGGCAAGTCCACGCTGCTGCACAGCATCGCCGGATTGATCGACGTCAGCGACGGCAGCATCGAGATCGCCGGCGAGGACATGACGTGGGCCGATCCGAAAGATCGCCGCATCGCGCTGGTGTTCCAGTCGTACGCGCTCTATCCGACCATGAGCGTCGAGCGCAACCTGTCGTTCGCGCTGCGCATCAACGGCACGCCGAAGGCGGAAATCGCAAGGCGTGTCGCACGCGCGTCGGAGATGCTGCAACTGGGGCCGCTGCTCAAGCGCAAGCCGTCGCAGCTGTCGGGCGGACAGCGGCAGCGCGTCGCGATCGGCCGCGCGATCGTGCGCGAAGCCGATGTGTTCCTGTTCGACGAACCGCTGTCGAACCTCGACGCGAAGCTGCGCACCGAGCTGCGCCGTGAGCTGAAGCAACTGCACCACAGCCTCGGCGCGACGATGATCTATGTGACGCACGACCAGGTCGAGGCGATGACGCTCGCGACACGGATGGCCGTGATGCGCGGCGGCGTGATCCAGCAGTTCGGCACGCCGGCCGAGGTCTATGCGCGGCCGAACAACCTGTTCGTCGCGACCTTCCTCGGCTCGCCGGCGATGAATCTGCTGAAGGGCACGCTCGCAACGCGCGACGGCGTGCTCCACTTCTGCTCCGGGAATGCGCAGATCGACGTGTCGGCATACAAGTTCACGCAGGCACCCGCGCACGGTGTGCCGTGCGTACTCGGTGTGCGCGCCGAAGACGTGCATATCACGGCAGGCGGCAGCGAGCGCGGAAAAGTTTCGCTGATGGAGCCGATGGGCAACCACCGCGTGATCTGGCTCGACTATCATGGCGAACAGATCGCGTCGATCGATCAGACAAAAGCGCCGATTGCGGAGGATGACACCGTGGCGTTCTCGTTCGACGCCGCGCATGTCTCGCTATTCGACGAAGCGAGCGGCGCGCGCTTATAACGCCGCGCCGCGTCACGCGCGAAGCGGCTCGTCGAGACAGGTTTGATGGAGAACCGCGTGGCAACACTCAAGGACGTCGCGCAACTGGCCGGCGTCGGCATGTCGACCGCCTCACGAGCGATTTCCGGCAAGGGACCGATTTCCGCCGATGCCGCGGCGCGCGTGAAGGCGGCGATCGAGGCGCTGAACTTCCGCCCGTCGTCGATCGGCCGGGCAATGGCGACGCAGCAGCTAGGCATCATCGGCATCTTCGTGCCGACCTTCTTTGGTCCGTACTACGGCACGATCCTGAAGCAGACCGACACCGAGCTGCGCGCGGTCGGCCGGCATGTCGTGGTCGCGACCGGTTGCGGCGAGGTGTCGCCGCGCGAGCAGGCAATCGAGGCAGTGCGCTTTCTGATCGGCCGCGATTGCGATGGCGTGGTCGTGATCAGCCACGATCTGCACGACGAAGACCTGATCATGCTGCATGGCATGCATCCGAAGATGGTGTTCCTGAATCGCGCGTTCGAGCAGTTGCCGGAAGCGTCGTTCAGCGCGGATCATCGGCGCGGCGGCGAACTCGCGGCGCGCACGCTGCTCGATCACGGGCATCGCGACATCGCGGTGATTTCCGGGCCCGCTACCGCGTCGGACAACGTGATGCGGATCGACGGCTTTTTCGCCGAACTCGCGCGAGCAGGCATTGCGCGCGACGACGTCCTGCTGATCGAATCCGACTTCTCCCCCGAAGGCGGCTACGCGGCCGCGCAGAAGCTGCTCGAGACGCAGCGGCGCGTGACCGGCCTGTTCTGCGCGAACGACACGATGGCTGTCGCCGTGCTCGCGCGTTTTCACCAGGCGGGCATTTCGGTGCCGAACGACATTTCCGTGATCAGTTACGACGACGACTACTCGGCCGCGTACGCGGCGCCCGGGCTCACGTCGGTGCATATTCCGACCGGAGACCTGACGCAAAACGCGGTGCGCTGGCTGATCAATCAGTGTTACGGCACCACGTGGGAGATCTTCCGCGAGTTTCCGGTCAGCGTGACGATGCGCGAATCGGTCGGGCCAGCGCCGATACAGAAGAAAATTACGCGTGGCGCAACCCGGTAGAAGGATTTGCCTAATCGTGGCGGTGTGATGTGTGGCGCGCGGACGCGCGCCGCCCCGGTTGTGTTATGCCGGCGCCGTTTCAAACTTGCGAACCAAACGGGGACGCGGCTGCCGGCTATACGCGGCGAGGCTTTTCTCATAGTCCAACGGATTTTTCTTCGAGTTTTTTAACGCGAGCCGTCGCGCGCTTATTCGCGTTTTCACTTACGGATGTGACGGTCATTTAAAGGTCGTCGTAATTCTTCGCAAGACTGCTTTGCGGTTTTCCCTCATTAAACTTGCGTCAAATTTCTCTAAACTCCGCTGTAACAAGTTGTTACGGGGTGAGTGTGATGCTGGCCATCTTTCTGATCGCCTGTCCGATCGGCATCGCTGCGCTATTTAGTTTTGCGCGCCATGTCGATCCGCAGACGGGACGTTTCAAACGGTAGATTTCCTGCGCGCGTTCTTTCCGCGGCCGTGCCGTGGAGATTTTCGCTTTGTCATTAGTATTCGTTGGTTCGTCGTCAATTTGAAAGGGGCAACCGTTTGCGTCCTTTCGATTTGCTTTCTGTTTTTCGTATTCGTCAATAGCCCGTTTTACCTTTCAGCAAGTCTTGCCTTGGCGTGCGGGTTCGCGGCACGATGCGCGATTACCTTCGATTTGGGTCGGCATCGCATATGCAAGATTCTCTGCAGAAAATGGCGGCACGTGCGAGCGTGCTGAAGGGCGTTCTTCCTTTGAGCCGGATCGCGGCGGCGCGTGATGCGCTGGCCGGTGTGCAGCTTGCGTCGATGGACATACCGCAGGTGCTCGGCTATGCGCGCATTGCCGGCATGCCGGCCGTCACCGGACTTTATACTGTATTCCTGCCGCTCGTCGCGTTCGCGTTTTTCGGCGCGTCGCGGCATCTGGTCGTCGCTGCCGATTCGGCCACGGCGACGATCTTCGCGAGCCGTCTGGAGACGATGGCAGCCGCGTCGAGCGCCGAATACGCGGCGCTCGCGGCGATGGTCGCGCTGCTGACGGCCGGGTTGCTGCTCGTCGCGCGCATCTTCAAGCTCGGTTTTCTCGCCGACTTCCTGTCGCGCACCGTGCTGGTCGGCTTTCTCGCCGGCGTCGGCGTGCAGGTCGGCATCGCGATGCTCGGAGACATGCTGGGCGTGCCCGGACATGCGACGCGCAGTGTGGACCAACTGCTGCTCGTCGTGAGCAAGGCCACGCAGATCAATCGGCCGACGCTGGCGATCTCGCTCTTCGTGGTGGCTGCGATTCTCGTCTGCAAGCGTTTCTGGCCGCGCCTGCCGGTGCCGTTGATCGCGGTCGTCGGAGGCATTGCCGCGAGCGACCTGTTCGGATTCGCCGCGCACGGCATCTCGATTCTTGGTCCGGTGGAGGGCGGCTTGCCGCCGCTGCGGGTTCCGTCGGTGACGTGGCAGCAGACGCTCGATCTCGTGCCGGTCGCGGCGTCGTGCTTCGTGATGATCGTCGCGCAAAGCGCCGCCGCGAGCCGGGTGTTCGCCGAGCGCTATCACGAGGTGGTCGATACCAACGCGGACCTGCTCGGCATCGCGGCCGCCAACGCGGCGGCGGCGTTTTCCGGCGCGTTCGTCGTCAACGGCAGCCCGACGCAGACCGCGATGGCCGATCGAGCCGGCACACGCAGCCAGTTGGCGCAGCTCGTGTTCGCTGCGGTCGTGGTGATCGTGCTGCTGTTTTTCAGCCGCTATCTGCAGTATTTGCCCCACTGCATTCTCGCGAGCATCGTGTTTACGATTGCGGTCGGCCTGATCAACGTGCAGTCGCTCTTTTCGATTCGCCGCGAAAGTCCCGGCGAATTCGCGCTAGCGTTGTTCACGGCGGCGGCGGTCGTGCTGATCGGCGTCGAGCACGGCATTCTGGTCGCGGTCGCGTTGTCGTTGCTGCGTCACGTCCGACACAGCTACCGCCCGCACACGATGATGCTCGCGCCCAACGGCGACGGCATGTGGGTGCCGGTGCCGGCGGTGCCCGGCATCGAGACCGCGCCGGGGCTGATCGTCTATCGCTTCGGCGCCGACCTGTTCTACGCGAACGATCATTTTTTCGTCGACGATGCGCGCCGCCTGATCGAGCACGCACCGAACGCCGTGCGCTGGTTCGTCGTCGATGCGAGCGCGATTACGGATGTCGATTATTCGGCGGCGCGCTCGGTGGGCGAGTTGTGCTCGGCGCTCAAGCGCGATCGGATCGAAGTGGTCTTTGCGCGCGTGAATCGCTATTTGCGCTCGGATATGGATCGGCATGGCATCACGCCGATCGTCGAGGAGCGCTGCATTTTCGGCACGCTGCATGAGGCGCTGAGTATGGCGGGGGTGGAGAAGCCGCATGAGCAGGTGAAGGGGGCGCCATAACGGGGAGGGCGCGTGCGGTATCGGAACGAGAAAAAAGTTGGTGGCAAACGTTGTCTGCGCCTCATTTCTTGTCGCCTGGCTGGATTAGGCTGATCTTTCGCTGCGATCAGCAGATATTAATTACAAAAACATGAACAGCTTCGACTCGACCATCGAAACATATCTGTCCAGCATACGCTTCGGTCATTTCACGACCCAATCGATACAAGCCATCGCCGACCTGTACTCCTTTAAAGGCTTGGTATTGATTCCCGTGCTTTGGTGGATCTGGTTTCAACGAGACGAACGCGCCGAATGGCGGCGCGAAATCGTGCTCGCGACGCTTCTCAGCGGTGCCGTGGCGCTCTTCGTCGGAAGGCTGCTGGCGCACTGGTTGCCATTTAGAGTGCGTCCCATCTATAACCCCGAACTTCATCTGCAGTTCGCAAGCGGCGCGACCAAGGCTGCGCAGTTGTCGGACTGGAGTTCGTTCCCGAGCGATCACGCGATGCTATGGATGGCTATCGCCACCGGCATCTTCCTCGTGTGGCGGGGCATCGGCGTGCTGGCGCTTCTCTATACCGCGCTGTTCATTTGCCTTCCGCGCGCCTATCTCGGCTTTCACTATCCGACCGATTTGCTGGTGGGCGCCGCGCTGGGAATCGGGATCACGTTGATCCTGACGCGCGATGCGATTCGCAAGCGCTACGCGACCCCGGTGCTGCGATGGATCGAACGCTATCGGGGACCTTCGGCAATACTCGCCTTCCTTCTGTGCCTTCAACTCGTCACGCAGTTCGAAGAGTTGCGTGCTCTGGCGTGCGGCGTGTTCAAGCATCTATGACCCGCCCGGCGCCTCGCTTTCAGTGAGCTGAGATTAGCGAGCACTCTCTATTGCCATCTCATGCAATATTCTGTCTAATGAAATCACAATAAAACGTCCGATTCATTCGAATCGCTGACACAGTCGACGGGGGTTCACTTCATGTACTCTCTGCTGCCGCTCAAGGCCCAGGTGTGTCGTCACGCGCGAACGCTCGCCGGGTATTTTCCAGCTCCATTTACACGCGACGAATCAAGCGGTGTCGATATCCTCGGTGTGATGACGCCGAGGCTGCTGAACGGGACCACGCTGCTGAACCTCAACTATGGCGAAGTTGACCGCTTCACCGACAAAACCCGCGCGACGGGCACCTTGTTCGTCGCGATAGGCGACGACTTCGTGCGCGTCGCCACTTCGGTCAAAAGGCAAACCGGCGAGCGGGCCGTGGGCACGGTACTCGACCGCTCGCACCCCGGCTATCGGATGCTGCGCAGCGGGCAGCCCTACACCGGTTACGCGACGCTATTCGGCAAGCAATACATGACACGGTACGAGCCGATCCGGGACAGTTCCGGCGACGTAATCGGCGCGCTATACGTCGGCCTCGATGTCAGCGAGGTGTGGAACCTGTCGATCGGAGCCAGGCTCGCGCTGCTGACCCTCGCCGCGAATACCGTACTCCTGCTGGGCTATGGTCGGCTGCTGCAGGCAGTGATCCTCCCCGACCAGGCGAGCCCCGAGGGGGCGTCACCGCCTTTCCTGCCAACCGGGGTGATCGGCTTCGGGCTGCTCGGCGCGCTGCTGGTCAGCGCGCTGGTCTACGTGACGACCCGGCGCGGTCTCGGCATGCAACTGCTCGAAGCGAAGGCCGCCGCGGAAAAATTGGCGGCCGGCGACTTGACCGCGCAAGTCCATGTCAGCCGGCGCGACGAACTGGGCGAGTTGATGCAGGCGATGAACGGCATCAGTGTCGGCCTCGCGTCGGTAGTCGGCAACGTGCGACGGGCGTCCGATATGATCGCGCTGGGCGCGCGCGAGATTGCCGCCGGCAACGCGGAACTGTCGTCCCGCACCGAGGCGCAAGCCGGCTCGCTCGAGCAAACCGCTTCGACGATGGAGCAATTGACTGCGATGGTCCGCGCCAATGCCGAACGCGCATCGCACGCCAACCAGCACATCGCGTCGGCCTCCGATCTCGCGGTCAAAGGCGGCACCGTGGTGGGCCATGTGGTCACCACCATGTCGCTGATCCGCGGCAGTTCACACAAGATCGTCGACATCATCAGCATGATCGATTCGATCGCCTTTCAAACCAATATCCTGGCTTTGAACGCGGCCGTCGAGGCGGCGCGCGCCGGCGACCAGGGGCGCGGCTTTGCGGTCGTCGCCGCCGAAGTGCGCAGCCTGGCCCAACGCAGCGCGGTGGCCGCCAAGGAAATCAAGGCGCTGATCACCGACTCGGTCGGCAACGTCAACGCAGGCGGAGAACTGGTCGACCAGGCTGGCCGGGACATGACCGAAATCGTTACGGCGGTCGATAGTGTGGTCACCTTGATGGGTGAGATCACCCACGCGAGCAACGAGCAAAGTACCGGCATCGGCGAAATCAATCGCGCGATCGGACACATGGACGAGATGACACAGCAAAACGTTGCTCTGGTGGAGCAGGTGGCAGCCGCGGCGGCCAGCATGCAGGAACAGGCGTCCACGTTGGAGGATGCCGTGCAGGTTTTTCGGCTGGTAGGTGACGGGCCAAACTGATCATCGCGGTCAGTGCCGCAATCAGCGCCCGCACTTTCCTGCACTAGAATGGGTTATTGCCGACGTCGTAAACGCATCTGGTCGGCACGACGTGCAGGATTCTCGTTGGAGGAATGCCATGCCGACTTACCGGTACAGGTGCGAGAAGTGCGGTGAGATGTTCGAACATGCCGAGCATCTTGCTGAACATCAAAACGCTCATCCCGCTTGCCCGAAGTGCGGAAGCGAGAAGGTCCAGCACATACCCACGCCATTTGTGCCGAAAACGTCCCGAAAAAGCTGAAATCTGTCTTCGCGGTTCTCAGGGACGTTCGAACGTCGGTTCTCGCCTAACGACGGAACTTCGCTCGCCGATTTTCGCCGTCGCCTCGTGGAGATTGGGGGACTTGGCTGGGAGCGTGCAATTCTGGCAACAGGCTGCGATGTAAGCCCGCAAGTATCGTGCCGCCAATCGCATGGAAGCCCGTAGCGGCCGCCCGGCAGAACTTGCTATGAATTGATCCCATACTGTGCAGCCACCAGTATCTGCTTACCGCTCAAGCCGCACGACCGTGGTGCCTGCCCCAGAGCCGCAAAGCGGAAGCAGTGCTTCAAATCCGACGAACCGTTGAAATAGCCCTCGAATTGCCGAAGGCTGAAAAGAGTTCTACACGAAAGCCCAACGGACGAAAAGAAATCACTTTCCCACCCCCGACCTTCTGCAGGGGGCTGGGCCGACGTATGCTGGAAATCCAGGTGACTCGACTCTAACACTCGCCATGGATACGCGAGATGCGTTCGATATATCGCTAAGCGAAGTCAGTTCGGCGTTCGAGGCCTTGGAACTAGCTCGTGCCACCTCGGGCGAGGATTCACTCGCTTACACCGAGGCGTGCGAGCGGTATCGCATCACGATTCTCAGGTGGAAGTCAATTTACGCGTTGCTGGCTGCCAATGGAGCGCGAACCATGATGCCAAACGTTGGTAAGGGACGGCGCCTGCTCGTCCTCCGCAGAGGACATGAGCCGATTGCCGAATCCATCTTCGTGATCGCCCGGGTGCGAGGCTTCGTTTCCACGCTTGAGACGTGCGCTGATGCGGTACGGGGGCAAATCGTGAGCGACGCGCAACTGACGGTGCTTGACGGCGACTGCCATCTTGCATCGAAGTTAAAAACGATCGAGTTGATCAACAGGCACTGCCCGCAATGCCGCGTCGCGGTTCTGTCCAGTACGCTGTCTCCTTTCGCAGAGTGGCCGGGTGTCGATGCGGTCATCGACCGTGGCGCATCGCCAAAGCAGATGCTCGAGTGTTTCTGCCAACTGATTGATTCCTCCCGGCTCGACGACAGCGCTGTTCTTGCGCCCCCCCCCCCCCCGATATTGGCCTATGGTCGGCATGATTCATAGCGCGCTTGGCAAGCACGGATTCAGTCAGGCGTTTCGTGTGGTCCGCTGCGATCAGCGGGTCCAGCTTTAGGCATCGGCTTCGCGATTTCGGCAGCGACGAAGTGACCACTTCGACTTGACCATGGCAATCGAGAAGCGCTCGCGATAATCTGCGGCGTGCGCGCCGGACAGACCGGGGAATTCCGCCGAACAAGTTCGGGACGTCATCTTTGGTGCTGTCACGAGGGAGTTCATTTCACGATGCCTCCCGACGGCAGGCGTAACAATGCATCACGCTCAGCAGGTTGAGCGTATTCTATGAAGCCTCGTGACGAATTCGTCGGCAGGTCGTGAGGGTCTCATGGATACGACAGAGCGAATCATCAAGTGGCGCGATCTGCGGCATGTAGACGGCGCCGTCAGCGAACCGCGCAACCCGCTGCCCGCGGTGTGTGATGTATCGGTGACGAACGTTTGCAACGCCGCATGCGACTTCTGCGGGTTCTCTCGCGAGAAGAATCTGGCGGGGCCACGTCGCTATCTCGATCCTGAGGAATTCGCGCGCGCACTGCCGATCCTGCGCAGACGCCGGATTCGTTACATGACGCTGCAAGGCGGCGAGCCGCTGGTTCATCCCCAGATCGCATCGCTGGTGGCTTCGGCCACCAGGGCCGGCATTCAGTGCGGTGTGATCACGAACGGCTGGTTTCTGCCGCGCCACATCAAGCAACTAGCGGAGGCCGGCCTCAAGCGTCTGCTGATTTCCATCGATAGCGCGGACATGCGCGAGCATGAGCGCAATCGCGGCCTGCGCGGTCTCGAGGCCCGCATCAACGAGGGCATCACTCAGGCCCATCGCTTCGGCATCGAGGTGTGCGCATCGATTACGGTGAGCCGTCTGGTCAATTACGAATTGCTTCCCGAGACGCTCGAGCGGCTTGGCTTCGATGCGGTCGTTTTTTCCTATCCGCGGCGCGAGGCGTTTGGATCGACATCGCTCGTGTACGACGAAGACTCGAAACTCGTCGACCTGAACACCGACGAACTACTCGAAGCGTTGAGCGCGATCGCGCGCCTGAAGAAGCACTTCCGTGTGATGGACCCGAGCGCCGCGCTGGACGAGGTCGCGCGCTTCGTGCGCGGTGAACCGCAACTGGTTCCATGTATCGGCGGCAGCAAGTACTTTTATATCGACTGGAACCTCGATGTCTGGCGTTGCGAGGCGTGGCCTGAGCCGATGGGCTCCGTGTTCGACCTCGACCGTCTGCCCGATCAACGGGAGCCCTGCAATGCCTGCATGATGGGATGTTACCGGCATGCCAGCATTCTGATGCACGGCGCGATCGCCGTGACCGATTCGGTGTCCGCGCTGGGCCGGGGTCAGCTTCGGACTGCTGTCAGCTTGTTGTTCCGGCGCAGTGTCGCGTATTCGCTGTGGGCGCTTTCGGTCGAGGAATTACCTCGAGCGTCGCTTATGTCGTTCGCAAGACGGACTGGCGGACGCCGTTTCACTCCGCAAAGTGGATAGGGCTCGCCCATTCGAACGCTGGTCCGCGTTACTCGAGCGGCGGAATCGCGCCTTCCGACAAGGTCTTGATCACGTCGGTGATCTGGTCGCACGAACGTGCGCCTTCGATCAGAAGCATGCAGTCCGGAAAACCGCGAATATCGGACTGTGTTTCAATCATCGTCCGGTGCCGCTGCTGTTCATCTATGGCGGCCGCGACGCTCTCGTCGACACGCCCGCGACGCTGACCCGCGCGAGCGCGCTGAATCCACGCATCCAGAGCAAGGTGTACGCCGACGCGGGTCACGCGTCGCGTCGTTCATCGAGGAACCCGATCGTTTCAATCGCGATCTGGCCGAGTTCGTCAGTTCCGTGTCGGGGAAATGACGCGCGCTTTCATGAGGTCGTAATCATGGCACCCGAAATCGAAAGAGTTGCTGCGGAGGACTTCTTTGCTGGCTTTGCGAGGCTCGACATCGAAACTGACGACGTCGCGTTTCGAGGCGTCATCGGCGGAACCGGATCGCCGGTGCTGCTGCTGCACGGCTATCCGCAGACCCACGTTGCATGGCGATTGATTGCTCCGACGCTCGCGAAATCTCACACCCTCGTCGTGCCCGACCTGCCGGGATACGGTGCCAGCCGGAGCCGCAACGATCAGCGGCGATGGACCAAACGCCGTATGGCCAGTGCGCTCGTCGCGTTGATGGCGCGGCTAGGGCACGAACGATTCGCCGTAGTCGGGCACGATCGAGGCGCTCGCGCCGGATACCGGCTTGCGCTCGACCACCCTCGGCGCGTCAGTGCTTATGCGTCGCTGTGCGTCGTGCCCACGCTCGATGCTTTCGCGACTGTCGATAAGACTTTTGCGCTCGATGCCTGGCACTGGTTTTTTCTGGCGCAGCCCGCGGACCTTCCAGAGCGAATGCTGGCGGCCGATCCTGACGCTTTCATCGACGCCGCGCTTGCGAAGATGGCCGGAGGACTCGAGAGAATCGATCCTCGGGCGCTCGATGCCTATCGAGCCGCATTCCGGAATCCCGGCGTGCGGCACGCGATTTGCGAAGATTATCGTGCCGCTGCTTCAGAGGATCTGGAGCACGACGCGAGCGACGCAGCGGCGGGCCGAAAGCTTGCCTGTCCGGTGCTGGTGCTGTGGAGCGAGAAAGAGCAAAAGGCGAGGAAGGCTTCACCCACAGACACCTGGTCCAGGTGGGCAGAAAACGTGACCGGCAGGGGTCTGCCCGGTGGCCATCTGCTGCCCGAGGATGCGCCGAACGAGGTGTTGAACTCCCTGCAAGATTTCCTGATCGAACGGCTTTAACTGGCTGCTGGCACCGCGCTTTTGCGGCCGGACCCAGCGGCTGTGCTCGTCATTGGAAGCGAGAAAACCGTCAAAGGACCGATTCGATTGCCTAAGATCAAGTTACGCGCTCCGCGAGGAATGCACCGCGGCTCGCGAGCGTCTTAATCGTCGCGCAGCCGTTTCCCGCGGGCGACTTTTCCACAAGGAGGTCACGATGAAATCAGACGACAAGGGCGACGTGCGCGCTTTCGTGCAAACGGCGGAGCAGGGTGGCGAGCATGTCTGGGTAATCACGCTGGTCGACTTCGCGGCCCGTGAGGTCAGACGCTCGCTCGTTTCGGACGAGACATATGCGACCGCCGCCGCCGCCAGAGATGCGGGGCAGGCCCATTTGAAGGGCTTGGAGCAAGACCGCTAGGCCCACTCACCGCCGCCTTGTTTTCGCCCACGGAAGTACTAACGTTGGACTATAAGTAAACCGGCGGTAACGGGGGCGCAAGAGGGCAAAGCTCATGGCCAGTACGCAAGGAAGCACCGGATCGCCGTTTGCGGCGTCCGTCGAAGCGGGCAGCTATCGCGTCACGCGACCGCAGAACGCATGCGATGTGATCGACCTGCTGCAAAAGCGCGATATTCAGATCGTCGATCTGAAATTCACCGATCTGCCCGGCCTCTGGCAGCATTTCTCGATCACGCTCCCCGAAGTTCACGACGACCTGTTCAGCGCCGGCATCGGTTTCGACGGTTCATCGATCCGCGGCTTCCAGGAGATCCACGAATCGGACATGCTGCTGCGGCCCGACCCGGCAACCGCCTTCGTGGACCCGGCTTGCGGCACGCCGACGCTGTCGATCATTTGCGACGTAGTCGATCCGGTGCTGCGACTACCGTATTCGCGCGATCCGCGCTACGTGGCGAAAAAGGCGGAGAACTATCTGCGCCAGACGGGCATCGCGACGACGTGTTATTTCGGGCCGGAGCTCGAATTCTTCATCTTCGACTCGATCCGCTTCGGCCAGGATCAGCACTGCGGCTATTACTACGTCGAGTCGGCCGAGGGCGACTGGACCACCGGCCGCGACGAGGGTGCCTACGGCGGCGGCAACCTCGGCTACAAGCAGCACTATAAGGAGGGCTATTTTCCGGTGCCTCCTCATGACACGCTGCAGGAGATCCGCTCGGAAATCGCGCTGACGCTGCAGCAGGCCGGCGTGCAGATCGAAGTGCATCACCATGAAGTCGCGACCGCCGGACAGAACGAGATCGACATGCGCTTTGCAACGCTGACCCGCATGGCCGACAACGTGATGATCTACAAGTACATCTGCAAGAACGTCGCGCGTCGGCACGGCAAGGTTGCAACCTTCATGCCGAAGCCGCTGTTCGCCGACAACGCGAGCGGCATGCATTGTCACCAGAGCCTGTGGAAAGACGAGCAGAACCTCTTCTACGACGCGGGCGGCTGGGCGCTGACTTCCGACATGTGCCGCTGGTACATCGGCGGATTGCTCCAGCACGCGCCCGCGCTGATGGCCTTTTGCGCGCCGACGACCAATTCGTACAAGCGCCTCGTGCCGGGATACGAGGCGCCCGTCAATCTGGCGATGTCGCAGCGTAACCGCTCGGCCGCGGCGCGCATTCCGATGTATTCGGATTCGCCGAACGCGCGGCGCGTCGAGTTCCGCTGTCCGGACCCGTCGGCCAATGCGTACCTGGCTTTCGCGGCGATGCTGATGGCCGGCCTCGACGGCATCGAAAACAAGACCGATCCTGGCGAGCCGCTCGATCGCAACATCTATGATCTGCCGCCCGAAGAAGCGCGCAACATACGGCAGGTGCCGGGTTCCCTCGAAGCGGCGCTGGCGGCGCTCGAAACCGACAACACGTTCCTGCGCAAAGGCGATGTCTTTACCGACGACGTGATTCAGACATGGATCGACTACAAGCGCAGCCGCGAGATCGACACGATCAAATTGCGCCCGCATCCATGGGAGTTTTATCTGTACTTCGATATCTAGAAGAACAGGCCTCAAACCTCAAAGCAGGATCGGCGCGCAAATCAGTAGCAATACCGCGGAGTGCTCACGGCATGCAAGGAGAGTACGAGGCCATGGTTCGCGTGAGTATCGAAGGGCGCGAGATTCAGGCGCCGGGCAATTGCTCGATTCTGCAGGCCATGGGGCATGCGGGGCAGACTCTCGTCGAGGGTGTCGGCTGCATGTCCCAGGGCGTGTGCGGCTCGTGCCGTGTGATGGTGCGACGCAGCGGCGAGCAGGAAGTCAAAACCGCGCTCGCCTGCGAGACCCTCGTCGAAGAGGGCATGCAGGTCGCCTTCCTCGATTACTTCACCGAGTCGGAACGTCACCTGTATCGAATGGAAGAGATCAGCGACAGCTGGCAGGCGCTCAGCAAGATCGCCGAGATCTTCCCCGAAGCGGCGCATTGCCGTCATTGCAGCGGCTGCGATCGCGCCTGTCCGAAGGGGCTGGACGTGCAGCGCGGCGTGAACCTGGCGGTCGAGGGCAATCTGCCCGCATCGAGCCAGGTGTTCGACGAATGCGTGATGTGCAACCTGTGCACGCTCGCATGCCCCGAGCATATCCGGCCCAACCATCTGGGGGTATTCGTGCGCCGGATGATCGCGTCGCTTTCGCTGCGTCCGGCCAATCTGATGCGACGCCTGCGGCAGATCGAGAGCGGCGAGCTGAAGATCGACTTCGATGCGCCTGGCGCTCAACCGCCGCGCTGAGCGGAGCGAATCGTCATGTCCGCCGGCATACCCTACGAAACCGCGCGGCAGCGCTACCGCCCCGGGATGGCGGCCACGCTCCGCGGCGACGACGTTCCGGTCGATGAACTGCTGAAGACTTATCACCCCGATCATGGGCCGCATGCGCGGGTCGCGCTGAGTGTCGGGGTCAATCGCGGCGAGCCGTGTCAGCCCGATCTCGCGCGGCATCTGCAGGCCAACGCGCTGATCGACGATGTCGATATCGCCGGCGCGCAGCTGATGACGACCGATGTGCTGGTGATCGGCGGCGGTGGTGGCGGCTGCGCCGCGGCGCTCACGGCGGCGAAGCAGGGCGCGCGCGTGATCCTCGCCACCAAGCTGCGTCTTGGCGACAGTAACACCGTGATGGCCGAAGGCGGAATCCAGGCGGCCATCGGCGAGGACGACAGTCCCCAACTGCACTTCGAGGACACGCTTCGCGCCGGACACTTCTGCGGCGAGCCCGAACTCGTGGCCCAGATGGTGATGGACGGCCCCGACGTGATTCGCTGGCTGATCCAGCTCGGCATGATGTTCGATCTGGAAGAGGACCAGCCGATCGGCGGCAATCTGCTGCGCAAGAAACCCGGGGGCGCGTCGGCGGCGCGCATTCTGTCGTATCGGGACTATACGGGCCTCGAAATGATGCGCGTGCTGCGCGAGGCGGTGGACCTCGACCCGGGCATCGAGTTGTGGAACCGCTGCCCGGTGGTAGAGCTGCTGTCCGACGAGCACGGCGGCTGCGCCGGCGCGGTGATCTACAACCTCGAATGGCGTAGCTTCGTGCTGGTGCGCGCGCGCGCGGTGATCCTCGCCACCGGCGGCGCGGGGCGACTGCACCTGAATTCGTTTCCGACCTCGAACCATTACGGTGCCACCGCCGACGGCCTCGTGCTCGCCTATCGGATCGGCGCGCGCCTGCGCGAGCTCGACTCGTTCCAGTACCATCCGACTGGCATCGCCTACCCGCACCATCTGGCGGGCGGCCTGATTTCCGAGGCGGCGCGCTCCGCGGGAGCGAGACTGCTGAACGGCGAAGGCGAACGTTTCGTCGACGAACTCAAGCCGCGCGACGTGGTCGCGTCGGCGATCCTGCGTGAGTGCGCACTAGGCCGCGGGATCGAGCGTGACGGCCAGCCCGGGGTGTTCCTCGATACGCCGACACTCGAAATCGAGCACCCGGGCATTCTGGCCAAACGCCTCATCACGCTTCGCCATCTTGCAGACAAGTGCGGCATCGATGCGGCGCAGGAGCCCTTCCTCGTTTATCCCACGCTCCACTACCAGAACGGCGGCGTCGCGATCGACAAAAATGGCGCCACCAACGTCCCCGGCCTTTTCTGCGTCGGCGAGATGACGGGCGGCATCCACGGCCGCAACCGTCTGATGGGTAACGCGCTGCTCGACATTCTGAGCATGGGCCGCCGTGCCGGCGCGAAGGCCGCGCAATCGAGGGCGTGGGTGATGACGAACCGCGCCGGAATCGGTCACGTACACGCGTGGCAGAGAGAGCTCACGCTGGCGGGACTGCCGCTTCACGTGAAGGCGCCGCAGCTCTTTCCCGCCTATGCCCATTTCGATCTGCGAGTCGATGCGGGATTGCGCGCGAGCGCGCGGGGTCGCGTGATCGGCGGCATCCGGTGACGGGAACCACGGAGCACGCGATGCAAACGCTGAATCAGTGCTTGATGAGGGACGATTTCCGTGTCGGCGCCGACCTCGATGCGTGGTTCGCGCGCGGCGGCGGCGAGGGACTCGCCAAAGCGCTCGACGACCCGGCGGCGATCATCGCCGAGCTCGCCCGGGCCGACTTGCGTGGTATGGGCGGCGCTGGTTTCCCCACGCATCGAAAATGGGCGCCGGTTGCGGCCGCCCCTGACGGCGACAAGTACGTCATTTGCAATGGCAACGAAGACGAACCGGGCACCTTCAAGGATCGCTTTCTGCTCGAACACACGCCGCATCAGGTGATCGAGGGCGCGCTGATCGCCGCGGTGGCGACGCGGGCCAACCATGTCGTCTTGTACGTGAATCCGCATCAGACGGGCTCGCTCGCCGCGACTCGCGAGGCGGTCAAGCAGTGGTCGGGGCACGCGCAATTCGCCGCTATCGAGCGTTGGATTGGTGCGCCGCTGTCGCTTGCAGTCGTGCCCAGCTCGGGGTTGTACATCGGCGGAGAGGAGACTGCGGTGATCGCCAGCGTCGAAGGCGGCTTTCCGTTTCCTCGGCGCAAACCGCCTTTCCCGGCCGAGCAGGGCGTGCACGGCGCGCCGACCATCGTCAACAACGTCGAGACGCTGGCCCACGTGCCCGGGATTCTGCGTCACGGCGCGCAGTGGTACCGCGAGCTCGGAGCGGGGAGCGCGGCCGGAACCAAGCTCTATTCTCTTTCCGGCGACGTGCTGCGTCCCGGCCTGTATGAACTGCCGATGGGCACGAGCCTGGAGACGCTGGTGTTCCAGCACGGCGGCGGCATGCTGCAGGGCAAGGAGTTCAAGGCGGTCTTCACGGGCGGCCCATCCAACACGCTGCTGACGAAGCGCGATCTCGACGTGGCACTGGACTTCGAGTCGGTGCGTCAACGCCGTTCGCGTCTGGGGACGGGCGCGATGATCGTAGTGTCGGAAGGCACCAGCATCGTGCGCAAGGTCGCGGACTACGTGAGCTTCTTCGCCCAGGGTTCGTGCGGGCAGTGCCCGCCTTGCAAGGGCGGAACGTTTCAGATGATGCGGCTTCTGAACCGGCTCGACACGGGCCGCGGCGTGCGTGCCGATCTGGATGCACTGGAGAATCTGTGCCGCGTTCTTCCCGGCAGCGGGCGTTGCGGTTTGATCGATGGCGCGGTGACGGTGGTGGAGAGTTCCATCGATCAGTTCCGCGCGGAATACGAAGCGCTGTTGATGGCGTAGGGGCAGGGCGGCCGATATCGCGGCTAGAAGGGCCAATACAACGGCGCAATGAACACGACCACCGCCATCGACCACAACACGATCAGCAGGCCGATCTTCCAGTAGTCGCCGAACTCATACGCGCCCGGGCCGTACGTGACGAGGTTGACCGGCGTGCTCATCGGCGTCATGTGCGCCGCGCCCGCACCGAGCGCGACAGCGACCAGGAACGGCGTCGCCGACACGCCGAGTTCCTGCGCGGTGGCGACCGCGATCGGCACCGTCACGAGCGCCGCCGAGTTGTTCGAGATCACCTGGGTCAGCACCGCGGCCACGCAGAAGAGTCCCGCCAGCACCGCGCGCGGACCGCCCGAGCCGACCGCCTGGATCACGTAATCACCGATCTGATACGCGAGCCCGGAGTTCGACATCGCGGTGGCGAGAGGAATCAGCGCACCGACCAGCACGCAGGTATTCCAGTCGATCGTGTACAGCTGGTTCAGTGTGATCACGCGCGTCAATACCATCGCGGTCACGCAAATCAGCGTCGCCACCGCGGGCGGTACCGCGTTCGTCGCGAGCAGGATGACCAGCACCGCGAGGATCACGAGCGCCTCGCGCGCGCCACGACTCAGCGCGATGGTCTGGCGCCGTACCATCTGCGGAGAATCGACCATCAGTATCTGCGGGTCGGAGAAGTGCTTGTCGAGCGCTTCCCATGTTCCCCTGAACAGCAGATGGTCGCCCGCGAGCAGCGTGGTCGACGGCTCGGGCACGTTGTTGCCGCCGCGCTGTATCGCGAGCACGATCAGATCGCCTTCGTGCGTCGCCATGCCCGGAAACACGGTTTGTCCGATCAGCCCCGAGCGCGGTGGTATCACGACTTCGGCGAGACCCGACGAGCGATTGAACAGCGCATTCGTGACCGCCTGCGCTTCGGCGAGCGGCTCGCGAATCGCGAGATGCAAGTCGTTCGCGAGCCGGGCGACGCCTTGCGCGTCGCCGCGCACCAGCAGGTGATGGCCCTCGCTCGCTTCTTTCTGCGCGAGTTCGGCGCCTTCATCGTCGGTCAGGCCGAGCACGCTGACGCCGGGGTATCGCGACAGATCGATGCCGTCGAGCGTCTTGCCGATCAACGGCGAGCCCGCGCGCACGCGCAGCCGGAACACGCCGTCCGCGAGCCGGTATTGCTCGACCAGCGTGTGCGCGTGCTGGCTGAAATCGGCCGGCAGCGAATTCGAGCTGCGCCTGGGCAATAACAGCGGCCCGAGTATCAGAATGATCGCGAGGGTGCCGGCGAACAGCGGCAGACCCACGATCGACCATTCGAAGAAGCGGATCGGCGCGCCACCGAGCGCATCCGCCGCGCTCGATGCGATCACGTTGACCGGACTGCCGAGCAACGTGAGCTTCGCGCCGGTCAGGCATGCGATCGACACGGGCATCATCAGCTGCGACGGCGCGAGCTGCGTCTGCACGCAGATGATGACCGCGATCGGCAGCATCGCGACGACGGCGCCGTTCATGCCGATCAGCGCAGTGGATACCGCGGACAGGATCAGCAGCGACGCGATCAGTCGCTTGCGGCTGCTGCCCGAATGGCGAATCAGCCACTGTCCCGCCCATGTGCCGACACCGGTCGTTTCGAGGCCGATGCCGATGCCGAGCAGCGCCGCGATGAACACGATCAGCGGATCGCCGAAGCCGCTCAACGCCTCGCGCATCGTCAGAACGCCGGTCAGATATAGCGCGATCAGCGACATCACGGCGACGACGGCGGCCGGCACCTTGTTCCAGATGAACAGCGCCATCGTCACGGCGAGGACCAGCGAGGTCACGATCATCGGGTTCATCTGTTTTGCCCGTCGTATGGAGCTGCGCGTCGCGGCCGGCTGTTTCGCGCCCGGTGCGAGAGCGCGGCAGCCTCGCCTGCCGGCCAATGCGGGAGCCGGTGCCGCTCCTCAATACCCGAGCGCGGCACCGTCGCCGCGCGGATCGGCGCCGCCTTCGTAAAAGCCCTGTTCGCGGTCGACACCGATCGCGTGCGCATGTCCCATGTTGTCGTTCCAGTCGGTGACCATCTGCACCGGCTGGCCGCGGCGCTTCAATTCGCGCACGACCTCGTCGGAGATGCGCCCCTCGAGCGACATGTTGCGCGACTTGGTACCCCACGTGCGGCCCATCAGCCAGCGCGGCGCCTCGATCGCCTGCTGCACGTCGTAGCCGAAGTCGACGATGCGGGTCACGAGCGCGGCCTGGGTTTGCGGCTGACCTTCGCCGCCCATCGAGCCGAACGCGAGGCAAGGCTTGCCGTCGCAGGTCATCAGTGCGGGAATCAGCGTGTGGAAAGTGCGCTTGCCCGGTTGAAGGCAGTTCGGGTGGTGTTCGTCGAGCGAGAAAAACGCGCCACGGTTCTGCATGATGATGCCGGTGTCCCCGCCGAGCACGCCGCTGCCGAAGTCGTGATAGATGGACTGGATCAGCGACACCACCATGCCGTCCTTGTCGGCCGCGCAGAAGTAGCAGGTGTCGCCGTCCGGCGCGCGGCGGTCGTGCGGGTACTGATAGGCGATGCCGGGCGGGACCGTCGAGATGTCGAGCGCGCGTTCGGGGTCGAGCAGCTTGCGGCGTTCGTCGCAGTAGGCCTTCGTGATCAACTGGTCGACCGGAATCGTGACGAAGCGCGGGTCCGTCAACCACTCTTCGCGATCCGCGAACGCGATCTTCACCGCCTCGGCCAGGTGGTGATAGTAGTCCGCGGTGCCTTCGCCCCACGCGGTCACGTCGTAGCCTTCGATCAGGTTCAGGATCTGCAAAGGCGTAAAGCCCTGCGTGTTCGGCGGTAGCTCGTAGACCGTATGACCGCGATACGTCGTGCTGATCGGCGTGACCCATTCCGCACGGTACGCGGCGAAGTCGACCGGTTGCAGCGGCGAGCCGGCGGCACCGACGCCGTCGCAGATACGCGCCGCGAGATCGCCTTCGTAGAAGCCGGCGCGCGGGCCCTGATCGGCGAGTTGCTGCAACGATTGCGATAGCGCGGATTGCACGAGCTTCTCGCCGTCGGCGGGCACGCGGCCGCCCGGCATGAAGATCGCGGCCGTTTCCGGGAAGCGCGTGAGGATCGGCACGTCCTGCACGGTCCAGTCCGCGAGCGAGCGGGAGACCGGCACGCCGTCGCGCGCATAGCCGATTGCCGCCGCAAACAGTTCCGCCCAGTTCAGGCGCCCGAAGCGCTCGTGAGCGAGACGCCAGCCGTCGATCGCGCCCGGCACGGTCAGCACCGCCTGCGGGCCGCGCGCCGCGATTTCGTTGTCGATGGCGATGCCGCGATAGTGCGCTAGTGTCGCGCCTTGCGCCGCCGGTCCGCTCGCATTGATCGCGTGAATCTGATCGCTGTTGCCGTCGGCGATCAGCCAGAAGCCGTCGCCGCCGAGGCCGGCCATGTGCGGATAGGCGACGCACAGCACCACGTTCGAGGCAATCGCGGCATCGACCGCGGTTCCACCGCGTTGCAGCATCTCGACACCGGCCTGACTGGCCAGATAGTGCGGTGTGGCGACCATGCCATGCGGTGCGCGCGTGGGTGGGCGACCGGTACGAGGCCCATTAGGATGACTCATGATGAACATGCTCCCGTGAGGACGAGCCGCCACAGCGGTCCCGGCGCCTTGCGCGAGCCGGGAGCGTTCGACGGCAAAGCAATTGCGGCGAAGGAACGCACGCGCCGCTTTGATCAGGAAGCCCGATCGTCGAACTCGACGCCCGCGTCTCTGACTTTGTCGTTGGAGTGATCCATGAACCGCGTGATGATCGGCAACGCTCCGCCGGCGATCACGCAGAGAAGCCCCAGCCCCAACAGCAGCATGTTGCCGGTGACCGAACCCCTGCTGGTGAGCGGAAAGCCCGCGAACATCAGGAGCAGCGCCAGGGTTTCCGCAACGAGCTTGTCCATGCGAGTGACCTCACGCGAATATCACGAGGAGGATCGTGCCGATGCCGGTCAGGATGGCGACGATGACCGTCCACGGAAGGGCCAGCTTCATCACCGCGCCCTCCTGGCCCTTGATGCCGGAGATGCTGGTGCCCAGCACGATGTTCGCCGGGCCGATCGCGTTGCCATACGCACTGCCGGCCGCCTGCGCGGCGATGATCGCTTCGGTCGGCAGCGAATGCAGTTGCGCGACGTCGCTCTGCAAGCCGCCGAACAGCACGTTCGACGCGGTGCTGCTCGACGTCATGAAGGCGCCCAACGCGCCGATCACGCTCGCGATGCCCGCATAGACGAGCGGCGGCGACACATCGGCGATACCGTGCGCGAGCACCTGGGTCTGGCCGCTATGGTCGAGCACCCGACTCGTAACGAGGAAAGCGATGACCGGCAGCGATGCGGGCACGCCGTCGACGATCAGCGAGCGCCCCAGATTCTCGCCGCCATGCCGCGATTGCCACGCGCCGTAGAAGCCGTTCACGCGGTATACGATCCACACGACGATCGCGGAGATCAGCAGCATCGTCCCCGGGTGGGTGAACGGCGAGAACGGCGCGTAACGCTCGACGGCCGCGTTTCGCACGCCAAAGCCCGTGGTCACTTCGGGAAACGGCAGGCCGATGCGGAATTGCCGCATCGCATCGTTCAATGGGCCAATCAGCAGAATGCCCAAGGTAACGACCGTCAGCACGACATACGGCAGGAATGCCATGCCGAGACTCATCACCGGCTCTTCGGTTTCGGTCTGCATGCCGACGGCGGCCGGGTCCATCGCGGGGCGATCCGGGACTTCGGCGGCGGGAACCGGCTCCCTGAACCGACGCCAGCGCGAAAGCGGATACAGGGCGACCATCGCTACGGTTGCGGCGAGGAAGGTCGACAATTCCGGGCTCAGGAACGCGAAGATCAACTGGCCGAAGCCGAGGATCGTGCCGAGGATCAGGACCAGCGGCCATCCGTGACGCACCGCTGCCCAGCGCCCGTATAGCCACACAATCAGCAGGCCGCCGAAGTACGTCGGAATGAGCAGCAGCAGGCACGATTCGAAAGCGGCGCGTCCCACGTCCTGGATGTCGGCCACCTGCAACGTTGCGAGCCAGCCGACACCGAGTGTGCCGAAGAAGCGTGCCCATGCGTGCGCGATGATCGAGATGGTGGCGGCATGGACCGGTCTCACACCGATCGCGAGCAAAAGCGGGGCGACGACAGCAATCGGCGCGCCGAAACCCGCAATGCCTTGAAGAAAAGATGAAAACACCCAGCCGAGCCCGAGAATGACGAATAAGTCATTTCGGCTGAAACGGGAAATGCCGTGTCGAAGTGCGTCGTAGCCACCGGCCTGTTTGGTGATCTGATAAAGCAGAAGCGCCGGCCACATTACATAGAGAATGAATATGGCGTCCCATACGCCTTTGCCACTCGCGACAGCCAAAGTCGTGATCGGAGTGCGGAATGCGAGTACGGCAATCAGGCCGGCGACGAACATTGCGCCAGGGCCCGCCTCGGGCGCCCGCCAACGCAGTGGCACGAGAAAGACAAGCAAGGCAATGATGGAAAGTGTTGCCAGAATCCAGTGAATTAGATCGACTGGAAGGGTTATGTCATTCATCGCTCTCCCTCTCGCAGTTGATACGCCTCGAATGCTGTGAGGGGGCACTTTTCTGTATGGCCCGAGCTAATAATAGTTCGTTTTCTTAATGCCGCAAGCTAGGAGCGGAAACGGGAATTTTATTGCGCTGCGGAAATTGACGTTTTATCGCGGCGGGTTTCCGTCTGCAAAGAGACGATGTGCGGATTTGAATAAACGATAATTAACGTTTTTAAATCGGCGTGGCGAACGCCTTTTGAAAAAATTGGCGCGCGATCGAATCAGCGCGCGCAAATCGATGACGGGAATGGATGCGGGCACCGGGACACTCACTCGTCCGCGAAAAAATGACCGATGAAGAAACAGCCAGCCGCAAGCGCAGCGCCCAGTACCGCGACCGTATAGGCAAGCCTGGAGCCATGCCACAAGCTATCGAACCATTGATGCAACTGCGCCATCAGCACCGCCGCATTGCCGCCGATTTGCTGTAGCTCGATCTGATAGCGCGGATCGACCATGCTGTACATCGCGACCGCGTTATCCGGCGGCGGCACGCTGACGTAAATGAGCAGCGCGGCGATCAGACTCACGACGAGGATCGCCGCGCCGGTGAAATAGAGCCGCTTCTGCAGCGGCGAGCGATGAGTGGAGGAAGGTGCGTCGTGATCGTTGCCGTTCATCGTTTCGTGGGTGGGCGCCTTGGCCAGCCGTCAATGATGGAGCCGAACCGCCAGTATCGCAGAGCGCAGCCCGGGGCCAGGCGGACGCGCTCAACCCATCTAGTTCTTCGACGTCAGCAGCTTGATCCCCGCGATCCCGAACATCACCGCGAGCGAGCCGTCGAGCCAGCGCCGGATCGCCGTATAGACGCGCCGCGCGGACGCCGTCGAAAACAGCATCGCGTAGCTGCTGAACACCGTCGCGCCGATCACCATGCAGCCAAGCACGACCGGCATCACGTGCGCGGCGCCGTGGACCGGTGACATCGCGAGCGACACGATCGACAGCCACACGAGCACCGCCTTGGGATTGGTCAGATGCAGCAAAAGGCCGCGCAGATAGAGCCGCCCGAGCGGTTCGTCGACACGTGCCGCGCTCGCGGCCGGCTTGCCGGCGCTCAACGCTGAGCGCGCGGACTTGAAGCCGAGCCACAGCAGATACAGCCCGCCGGCGATCCGGATCGCAACGAGGCATTCCGAGTAGGTGGCGAGCACCGCCGACAACCCGAGCGACGCGAGCAGCGCCCACGAGAACGAGCCCGACACCACGCCGAGCGCGAACACCAGCGCGGCGCGCCGGCCAGAGCTCATCGCGAGCGACATGATCGCGAGATTGCTCGGCCCAGGGCTCGCGGTGCCGACGAAATAGGCGCTGTAGGCGATCAGGACATCGGCGGTGAGCAGAGGGCTGGCGATCATGGCGGGTAGATGTGATGGGCCGGGCGTGGGTTTGGCTATGCAGTGAATGCAATGCGACAGACAACGCAGGCGGTTGAATGAAGCGACGATTTTGCGCGCCGTCGCACGCAACTCACAGATACAGTTGCGCGTTCGTATGGCAGCACACTCGAATCGAAAGCGAATCGAACCCGCATTGAATGCGCCGGGCAACGCGCTCAACTCTGCGCCGCGCCCGCAATGCACTCGGCCAACGCGTCGGCGACCACCGGCCGACTGTGCCGCGGCCGCAGCACGAGGCCGATCTCACGCTCGAAAGTCGCATCGCCGAGCTCGAGTGCGACGACGCTCGCCGGCCATTTGCCGAGCCCGGCCGTATTCGGAACCAGCGCGACACCCATGCCGCGCGCGACCAGTTGCACGATCGCCTGCAATTCGTCGAGTTCGACCGCATCGCGCACCCCAACGCGCGCGCGCCGCAGAAAACGATCGACCAGCCGCCCGCCGAACGACGCGCGGTCGTAGCGGATGAACGGCTCGCTGCGCAGCAGTTCACGCCACGAGCGGCCGCCGCGCACGAGCTTTTTCGGCGCGAGCAGCACGAACGGTTCGGCGACCAGCGTGCGCCATTCGAGCTCCGACGGCAGCGCGAACGGCGGTTTGATGATGACGGCCAGATCGAGTTCGCCCGCGTCGACCTGGCCGAGCAGCCCCAGCGACACGCCCGGCACCACGCGAATCCGCCAGCCGGGACGGTCGACGCGAAAGCGCGCGAGCGCGTCGGCCAGCAGCGCCACCTGCGCGGACGCGATCGCGCCGACCCGCAGCATGCCGCTTTCGGCGGCGCCGCCGCTGCGCTCGGAGAGCCGCGCGTAGAGCGTCATCATTTCCTCGGCGAGCGCGAGCGTTTCGCGGCCCGCCTCGTTGAGCGTCGCCGAGCGGCCGGTGCGGTCGAACAACGGGAAGCCGAGTTCCTGCTCGAGCCGCTGCATCTGCGCGCTGACCGCCGATTGCGTGAGCCCGATGCGCGCGCCCGCGCCGGAAAACGTGCCGTACTGGCTGACGGCGATGAAGGTTTTCAACTCGCTGAGCATGGTCGATCAATCGATTTTGGTGATGGTCAGGTCAAATATATATCGTTTCTCAACATTTTTATTCATGATTAGACTTTGCCTCATCTGAGCCGATTCCCTGCCGTGCGAGTCGTGCCAGTCGTAACCCAATCCTCACACCCACCCAGCGAGTCTTCCTATCATGAGCGTTGCCGAAACCGCTTTGCGACCGTTCCATCTGGCGTTTCCTGTTCATAGCCTCGCCGCCGCGCGCGAGTTTTACGGCGAATTGCTCGGCTGCCCGGAGGGGCGCAGCTCGGACGCGTGGGTCGATTTCAATTTCTACGGCCATCAGATCGTCGCGCATCTGGCGCCGGATGAAGTCGGTCACCGTCATACCAGTGCCGTGGATGGCGACGCGGTGCCGGTGCGCCACTTCGGCGCGGTGCTGTCGATGGAGCAATGGCAGGCCGCCGCAGATAAACTGCAGAAGGCCGGTGTCGAATTCATCATCGAACCGCATGTGCGCTTCAAGGGCGAGGTCGGCGAGCAGGCGACGATGTTCTTCCTCGATCCGTCGGGCAATGCGCTCGAGTTCAAGGCGTTCGCCGATATGTCGTCACTGTTCGCCAAATAAGCGTCGCTGGCGTTGACGCCGGCACACGGATAGCTGCAAATGAGAAGGCCGGTCGACCATTCAGGTTGACCGGCCTTTTTCGTTGAAGGGGAATGACCGCGCAAAGCAAAATCGACTCGTGTTGCGAATAAAACTGAAAGCATGTTTCACAATATTTCGAACGAAAGCCGTGCTGTGAATCAGCAAACGTTCCATTAACTGCGCGTAAATTTATTCAACAAACGTTTGCCTGTCGCCTAATTCGCCGCAAATCCGGCGACTGCTTTTCGCCTTCAAAAACGGCGCATTTGCTTTCAACAAGCTTCCTGACAATTTCGCCATTCTCGCGCCATGCAGGCGTTGGTGCTACCGATCTAGCATAAGCGGAGATTCAATCCCTCCCTCCACCCGCATTTTCTCTGGCCCGTTTCAATGTGGATCGTCAACGTAGCGCTTAAGCGGCCATACACGTTCATCGTGATGGCGATTCTGATCGTGCTGGCGACGCCCTTCGTGCTGTTCACCACGCCCGTCGACGTGCTGCCGGAAATCAACATTCCGGTCGTCAGCATCATCTGGACGTACACCGGGCTGTCGGCCGAGGACATGGCCACCCGCATCACGTCGGTCAACGAGCGCAGTCTGACCACGACGGTCAACGACATCGAACATATCGAATCGCAGTCGCTGCCCGGCATCGCGATCCTGAAGGTGTTTTTGCAGCCGAACGCGAACATCCAGACGGCCATCGCGCAGACGGTCGCCGTCGAGCAGGCGCAGTTGAAGCAGATGCCGCCGGGCGCCACCGCGCCGCTCGTCATCAGCTACTCGGCTTCCAGTATTCCGGTGATCCAACTCGGTCTGTCGAGTCCGAAGCTCTCGGAGCAGGACCTGAACGACACCGCGCTGAACTTCCTGCGTCCGCAACTCGTGACGATTCCGGGCGCGGCCGTGCCGTACCCGTATGGCGGCAAATCGCGGCTGATCTCGGTCGACCTCGATACGCGCGCGATGCTGGCCAAGGGCCTGACGCCGGCCGATGTGGTCAACGCGTTCAACGCGCAAAACCTGATTCTGCCCACCGGCACGGCCAAGATCGGGCCGAAGGAATACACGATCGACATGAACGGTTCGCCGCCGACGCTGGAAGGCCTCAACGATATTCCGGTGCGTACCGTCAACGGCGCGACGACCTATCTGCGTGAAGTCGCGCATGTGCGCGACGGCTACTCGCCGCAGACCAACATCGTGCGGCAGAACGGCCATCGCGGCGTGCTGATGTCGGTGCTGAAGAACGGCAACGCGTCGACGCTGTCGATCGTCGATACGTTGAAAGGCCTGTTACCGGCCGCGCGCGCCGCGCTGCCGCCGGATCTGCAGATCACCGCGCTGTTCGACCAGTCGGTGTTCGTGAAGGCGGCGGTGCAGGGCGTGGTGCGCGAGGCGCTGGTCGCGGCCGCGCTGACCGCCGCGATGATCCTGCTGTTCCTCGGCAACTGGCGCAGCACCTGCATCATCGCGATCTCGATTCCGCTGTCCATCCTGTCGTCGCTGATCGTGCTGCACGCGCTCGGGCAGACCATCAACATCATGACGCTGGGCGGCCTCGCGCTCGCGGTCGGTATCCTGGTAGACGACGCGACCGTGACGATCGAGAACATCGAGCGGCACCTGCACATGGGCACCAATCTGCACGACGCGATTCTCGACGGCGCCGGCGAAATCGCGGTGCCGGCGCTGGTGTCGACGCTGTGTATCTGTATCGTGTTCGTGCCGATGTTCTTCCTGACCGGCGTCGCGCGCTATCTGTTCGTGCCGCTCGCGGAAGCGGTGGTGTTCGCGATGCTCGCGTCGTACATCCTGTCGCGTACGCTGGTGCCGACGCTCGCGATGCTGCTGATGGGCCACGCGCACAAGCCGAAGGCGGGCGCGAAGCCGGGTCTGTTCACGCGTCTGTATCACCGCTTCGACGCCGGCTTCGAGCGCATGCGCGCGGCCTACATCATGATCCTGAGCAGCCTGCTCGTGCGCCGCAAGATGTTCGGCACGCTGTTCCTCGGTTTCTGCGTGCTGTCGATGGGTCTGTTTTTTGCGCTCGGCGAAGACTTCTTCCCGAGCGTCGACGCGGGCGACATCCGTCTGCACATGCGCGCGCCGACCGGCACGCGGATCGAGGAAACCGCGCGGCTGGCCGACGAGGTCGAAAAGATGATCCGCGAAGTCGTGCCGCCCAAAGAGTTGGGCACGATTCTCGACAACCTCGGCCTGCCGTATAGCGGCATCAACCTTTCGTACAGCAATGCGGGCACGATGGGCACGCTCGACGGCGAGATCCAGATCGCGTTGAACGAAGGCCACGAGCCCTCGCAGATCTACATGGACAAGCTGCGCACGATCCTGCCGCAGCGTTTCCCGGGCGTCGAGTTCTTCTTTCAGCCCGCCGATATCGTCACGCAGATCCTGAACTTCGGCCTGCCCGCCGCGGTGGACGTGCAGATTGCCGGCGCGAATCAGCAGGGCAACCTCGATGTCGCGCGCAAGCTGTTGAAGCAGGTGCGCCTGATTCCCGGCACCGTCGACACGCATATCCAGCAGAAGCTCGACGAACCGGTGCTCGGTCTGAACATGGACCGTACCCGCCTGCAACAACTGAACCTGACCGCGAACGACGTCGCGCAGAACGTGCTCGTTTCGCTATCGGGAAGCTCGCAGACGTCGCCGGGCTTCTGGGTCAACAACAGGAACGGCGTCGAATACAGGGTCCAGGTGCAAACGCCGCAGTACCAGGTGTCGTCGATCGACGAACTGCTGCGCACCCCGGTGTCGGCCACGATGAACGGGCCGACGCAACTGCTCGGCAACCTCGTGCAGGTGTCGCCGAAGAGCCAGTTCGCGGAAGTCACGCATTACAACATCCGGCCGGTGATCGATCTTTTTGTGAGCGTTGAAAAGCGCGATCTGGGCAGCGTGGCGAATCAGGTCGACAGGATCGTCAACGAGGTGCGCGGTACGCTGCCGCGCGGCAGCACGATCACCGTGCGCGGCCAGGTAGAGACCATGCGCAGTTCGTTCTTTGGGCTCGGCATCGGCGTCGCGATGGCGATCGTGCTCGTGTATCTGCTGATCGTCGTGAACTTCCAATCGTGGGTCGATCCGCTGATCATCGTGAGCGCGTTGCCGGCGGCGCTCGCGGGCATCATGTGGATGCTGTTCCTGACTGGCACCCACTTGAGCGTGCCGGCGCTGACCGGCGCGATCATGACGATGGGCGTCGCGACCGCGAACAGTATTCTGATGGTCGCGTTCGCGCGCCAGCGGCTCTCGGCCGGCGCGCCGCCGCTCGCGGCCGCGCTCGAAGCCGGCGCGAGCCGGATCCGTCCGGTGTTGATGACCGCGTTCGCGATGATCATCGGCATGATTCCGATGGCGCTCGGTCTCGGCGAGGGCGCCGAGCAGAATGCGCCGCTCGGCCGCGCGGTGATCGGCGGCTTGCTGTTCGCTACCGTATCGACGCTGTTTTTCGTGCCGCTCGTGTTCGCGGGCATTCACTCGTGGCTCGCGCGCCGTCATCGCAACGGCGGCGACAACGGCGGCGATGGCGGTGGAACGGGCGGCAATGGCGGTGGAACAGGCGGTGATGGCGGTCGAAGCAGCGGCCATAGCGACAGCCCCGCGCCAGAACACAGCAGTGCGGCGACGCCCGCGTAAAAGTTAAACGTTGGTTGACTGAGATGACCGAAAAAACTCATGCATCGCTAGCGATCCCCACGCGGGAAACCGAACAGGGGGAGCGCTTGCTGCCGCCGCGCCATCGCGAATGGAGGCACGCGAAGATCGCGATCCTGATCGTGTTCGTGCTGCTCGCGATAGGCACGCTGCGCACGGTGATCGCGAACGTGATGCAAAACCGCGAAGTCACGGCGACCGCGCAGCAAAACGCCACGCAGTACGTGAACGTCGTCACGCCACAGCAGACCGACGGCGGCGGCAACACGCTGCTGCCGGGCACGTTGCGCGGCTATGTCGAATCGCCGATCTATGCGCGCGCGACCGGCTATCTGCTGCACTGGTACGTCGATATCGGCGCCCGCGTGAAGCAGGGGCAATTGCTTGCCGAGCTCGATACGCCGGAAATCGACCAGGAACTCGCGCAGGCGCTGGCGCAGCGTCAGCAGATCAATTCGAGCCTCGCGCTCGCGAAGAGCTCGCTGGAGCGCTGGCAGCAGCTTCGTCAGCGCGATGCGGTGTCGCAACAGGAACTCGACGAACGGCAAAGCACCTACACGCAGGACCTCGCGAATCTCGCCGCTGCCGATGCGAACGTCAAGCGTCTGCAGCAGCTCGAATCGTTCAAGCGGATCATCGCGCCGTTTGCCGGCGTGGTCACGCAGCGCAACGTCGACGTCGGCGATCTGATCGACGCGGGCAGCGGCACGAGCCGGGCGCTGTTCGCGCTCGCGCAGTCGGACCCGTTGCGCGTCTATGTGCAGTTGCCGCAGGCCTACGCGCAGAACGTCGCGGTCGGGCAGAAGGTCGTGGTCACGCAGGCCGAGCTGCCGGGCCAGCAGTTCAACGGCACGATCACGCATATGTCCGGCGCGATCGACGTGCCCACGCGTTCGTTGCAGATCGAAGTGACGCTGCCGAATCCCGACGCCAGGCTGCGCCCCGGCGCCTACGTGCAGGTCGAGGTGCCGGCCGCCGCGCACGAGCGCCTGACGGTACCGGGCAACGCATTGCTGTTTCGCGCGGAGGGTCCGCGCCTCGCGGTCGTCGATGCGAAGGGCAACGTGAGCCTGCACAAGGTCGTGATCGCGGTGGACCTCGGACAGCAGCTCGAAATCGAAAGCGGTATCTCGCCGACCGATCGCATCATCATCAATCCGAGCGACTCGATTGCCGACGGCGATCACGTTCAGGTGCAGCCGCTGCCGAAGAACGGCAAGGAGGCGTCTTGATGTTCGCGGCTTCCCGCCGGGCGCGCCCACGCTGCACCGCGTTCACCGCGCTGGGCGCTTGCGCCGGCGCGGCCTTGCTCGCCGCCTGCACGGTGGGTCCCGACTATCAGCGTCCGCAAGCCGAGGTGCCGCCCGAATGGCACACCGATTCGTTCTGGCGCGTCGCCGCGCCGTCGCATGCGCCGATTGCGCCGGACTGGTGGACGGGCTTCGCCGATCCGACGCTCGCGACCCTCGAAACCCAGGCGCTCGCGCAGAACCAGACGCTCGCCGCGGCGAGCGCGCACTATGAGCAGGCCAAGGCGACACTCGCGAACACCAGCGCGCAGCGCGTGCCGGAAGTCAATTTCTCGGCCCAGGCCTCGCGCTTTCGCATTTCGCACGACCGGCCGCTGACCAACTACGCGACGCCGACTCAATCGACGGTACAGAACAACATCCAGCTCGGACCGACGCTCAGCTACGACACCGATCTGTTCGGCCGCATCCGTCGTGAGGTCGAGGGCGCGCAGGCGTCGGCCGAACAGTCGGCGGACGACCTCGCGAACGCGCGCCTCGTGCTGACGACCGATCTCGCCACCGACTACTTCTCGCTGCGTGAGCTCGACAACGAGATCGACGTGCTGAACCAGTCGGTGAAGCTGCAGCAGAAGGCGCTCGACTACGTGAACACCGAGCACGATCTCGGTTCGGTATCGGGCCTCGATGTGCTGCAGCAGAAATCGCAGCTCGATGCGACGCGCGTGCAGGCGCAACTGCTGCTGAATCAGCGCGCGCAATTCGAGCATGCGATCGCCGCGCTGGTCGGGGTGCCGGCGCCGCAGTTCGCGATCGAGCCGAAGGTGCTCGACATCAAGCCGCCGACGGTGCCGCTCGGCGTGCCGAGCGACGTGCTGCAGCGGCGGCCCGACGTCGCATCGGCGGAACGCGCGATGGCGGCCGCCAACGCGCAGATCGGCGTGGCCAAGGCCGCGTTCTTCCCGAGCCTGACGCTGACGCCGGGCATCGGCTGGGAGAGCACCGAGTTCGCCAATCTGCTGAGCGCGCCCACGCTGATGTGGACGCTCGGCGCGGCGGTCGGCCAGGTGATCTTCGACGGCGGGCGGCGCGCGGCCAACGTCAAGTTCGCGAGCGAGGGCTACAAGGCGACCGAGGCGAATTATCGGCAGACGGTGCTAAGCGCGTTCCAGCAGGTGCAGGACGGCATCACCGGACTGTCGGTGCTCGATGGCGCGGCGAAGCAGTCGCGTGAGGCGGTCGAGGATGCGCAGCGGCTGCTGTCGCTCGCGAACGATCGTTATTCGGGCGGGCTCGTCGCGTATCTGAACGTGATCGACGCGCAGGAGTCGCTGCTCACGAGCGAGCGCACGGATGTGCAGATTCATGGGCAGCAGTTGACGCTTTCGGTGGCGCTGGTGAAGGCGCTCGGCGGCGGTTGGGATGGCGGCGCGCAAGGCAGTGCGATGGCCGCGAACGAGGCATATGCAACCGACGCTGCGGCGATGCCGCAGCAAGCGCCCGCCGGCGACGCGCAGCAGAAAGACATGCCGCCTGCACGCTGAATCGCCGCGGCCGAGCTTCCATGCCGACGCAGTGGGATCGGCGCGAAGAATCGAGGGCGTTCGTATAATGCAAGGTTGACAGCCACTAGTGGCGGGGACACGGATGAAATTGCTGATTGTTGAAGACGAGCACAAGGTAGTGGACTACCTGCGCTCCGGTTTGACAGAGCAGGGCTGGGTCGTCGACGTCGCGCTCGACGGCGAAGAGGGCACGCACCTGGCCACCGAATTCGATTACGACGTGATCGTCCTCGACGTGATGCTGCCCAAGCGCGACGGCTTCAGCGTGCTGAAGGCGCTGCGCATGCGCAAGTCGACGCCGGTCATCATGCTGACCGCGCGCGACCACGTGAACGATCGCGTGCGCGGCCTGCGCGAAGGCGCCGACGACTATCTGACCAAACCGTTCTCGTTCCTCGAACTCGTCGAGCGTCTGCATGCGCTCGCGCGCCGCACGCGTTCGCAGGAGTCCACGCTGATTTCGGTCGGCGATCTGTTCGTCGATCTGATCGGCCGCCGCGCGACCCGCGACGGCGTGCGCCTCGACCTGACCGCGAAAGAGTTTCAACTGCTCAGCGTGCTCGCGCGCCGCCAGGGCGATATTCTGTCGAAGACCGCGATCACCGAGCTCGTATGGGACGTCAATTTCGACAGCCACACGAACGTCGTCGAAACCGCGATCAAGCGGCTGCGCGCGAAACTCGACGGCCCATTCCCGTCGAAGCTGCTGCACACGGTGCGTGGCATGGGCTACGTGCTCGAAGTGCGCGAAGAGGCCGAGTCATCATGAACCGCTCGATTGCCCGCCGCCTTGCGTCGATGTTCGCGCTGGTGGCGCTGTTCGTGTTTACGCTCGTCGGCAGCGGGCTCTTTCTGGTGCTGCGCTCGCAGCTCGAACATCATCTGCGCGAGTCGCTCGACGATCGCACGCAGATCGCGCGCATCATCGTCTCTCACGCGGTGACGCCCGAAAAATGGCGGATGGCCCGCGAAAAACTCACCGACATGACGCCGCACGACCGCAGCACCATGTACTCGGTGACGAGCGCGGAGCCGAACTTCCACTTCGGCACGCCGGTGCAGGGAACCGTCACGAAGAGCTGGCCCGGCGGCTACGCGCGCATCGCGCCGGAGGGCGGCGGCCCCGACATGCTGACCTCGACGGTGATCTTGCCGGCCAATGGTGCGCGGCCTGCGGTGCAGTTGCAGGTCGCGGCGAGCTATTCGCCGAACCTGCGCACGATGCGCGTGTTCGGCTCGGCACTCGCGGCGCTGTCCGCGCTCGGCAGTCTCGCGGTGCTGCTGCTCAGCTACTCGGTCACGCGCATCGGCCTCGCACCGCTCACGCGTCTGACGCGCGACGCATCCGCGGTCAGCCCGAACAACCGCTCGCAGCGGCTCAATACCGCGTCCTTGCCGCTCGAACTGAACGATCTCGCCAACTCGTTCAACGGTGCGCTCGAACGGCTCGACGGCGCCTACGGCCGCCTCGAATCGTTCAACGCGGACGTCGCGCATGAACTGCGCACGCCGGTCACGATCCTGATCGGCCAGACGGAGGTCGCGCTGACGCGCAACCGCTCGGTCGACGATCTGCGTCACACGCTGCAATCGAACCTCGAAGAATTCGAGCGGATGCGCGCGATCATCAACGACATGCTGTTCCTCGCGCGTGCCGACCAGGGCGAACGCGCGACGGGGTTGATCGAGGTGTCGCTCGCGGCCGAAGTCGCGCATACGCTGGAATTTCTGGAGATTCCGCTCGAAGAGGCGCGCGTGCATGCGAAGTTGCAGGGCGATGCGTTCGCGCGCGTGAACCGCTCGCTGTTCGGCCGCGCGTGCACGAACCTGCTGATGAACGCGATCCAGCACTGCGAGCCGGGCGCGACGATCAGCGTGACGATCGCGCGCGGGGAAGGCGCGATGCGCGACCAGGTGCGCGTCGCGGTGGCGAATCCGGGCGAGCCGATCGCGCCGGACGTCCTCGAACATCTGTTCGACCGTTTCTATCGCGCGGAAGTCTCGCGCACCAATAGCCGCGAAAACCACGGGCTCGGACTCGCGATCGTGAAGGCGATCGCCGAGATGCATCGTGGCACCGTATCCGCGCACAGCGCGAACGGCATCAACACGTTTTCGTTTTCGATGGCGGCGTCGGTGATGTCCACTTCGGGCGATATACCGGCCGCGCGTGCGAGCGCGAATGCCAGTGCGAATGCGGCCGGCGTCGCCGCCGATACATCCTATTCGTCGCTCGCGAAAGGCAAGTCGGCCTGAACCGGCAGGCGCGGCTTCAGCGCCTGTTCGCTGGCCGAGCTCAGCGTGCTGATGCGCACGCCCAATAGCCGCAGCTTGCGGTTCAACTGCACGCGTCGCAAACATTCGGTCGCCGCGCGGCGGATTTCGGTCGCGTCGGCGGTCGGTTCGCCGAGCGTCAAGTCGCGCGTGACGGTGCGGAAATCGTCGTAACGCAGCTTGATGCCGATCGTGCGGCCCACGTAGCCCTTGCGCACGAGATCGTCGGCGACACGCACGCACAGCCCCGTAAACGCGCTAGATAACGCCGGCCGATCGTGACGCGGATGCAGATCACGTTCGAAGGTGGTCTCGCGGCTGATCGACTTCGGCTCCGATTCGACCACCACGGGCCGCTCGTCGTGACCCTGCGCAACTTCCATCAGCCACGCGGAATAGCTGCGCCCGAAATTGTCCTGCAACAGCCCGGCGTCGGCGGCGGCCAGATCGCCGACCGTCGCGAGGCCGAGCGCGCTCAGCTTCTCCGCCGCCTTCGGGCCGATGCCGTTGACCTTGCGCACCGGCAGCGGCCATACGCGCAGCGGTATGTCGGCTGGCGTGAGGATCGTCAGGCCGTCGGGCTTGTCGAGTTCGGAGCCGATCTTCGCGAGCAGCTTGTTCGGCGCGACGCAGATCGAACACGTGAGACCGGTGGCCTGATGAACGGCATCCTTGATGCGCCGCCCGATATCGGCCGGTTCGCCCGGCAGCTCGGTCAGGTCGATATAGATCTCGTCGATGCCGCGATCCTCGATGCGGTCCGTGAACGTCCTGACGGCCGCCTTGAAGAGGCGCGAGTAGTGGCGATACGAATCGAAGTCGGTCGGCAGCAGGATCGCGTCGGGCGCGAGCGCGGCGGCCTTCATCATGCCCATCGCCGAAAACACGCCGAGCGCGCGCGCCTCGTACGTTGAGGTGGTGACGACGCCGCGGCCCGCGTAATCGCGCAGCTTCGCGAAGCGCCTGCTGCCGTCTTCGAGCACTTGCGGCGCGCTGTTGCGGCCGCCGCCGATCACCACCGCGCGGCCGCGCAGTTCCGGATAGCGCAGCAGTTCGACGGACGCGTAAAACGCGTCCATATCGAGGTGCGCGATGCGGCGGGATGGCGAATTCATGGAAATTGAAGCGGGCGATGGGAATGAACGAAAGCGGTGACGGCGCGCGTCGCGACGCCGGTAGGCCGTAATGGTACCTTGCCGGGCGCGCCACCGGTCAGGGTCGCCGCGGCTGGCCGCATGCGTGGCATTCAACGCAATGTTGAAAAAGCGGCTCCAGTAACTATTCTTCACACTGAAATCCGCAGGTTGCGTGGCGGGTCCAGGCGGGGCCGCAACCGCTGCAGCCGAATTCGCCGCGACCGTCCACCACCGGGCTCGACAGATGATCAAGCGCATGTCGCTGATTTCGGCGTATATCGCACTCGGCTGCGCCGCAACGGTGCTGCCGGTCCTGATCAGCATCTATATCGCGAACGAAGACGTCGCCCGCCGCGAGCAGCGAGATCTGAGCCTTTACGCGGAGAAGGCCATCATGCGCACGGAACTGGTCACGTATCAGGGCTTTGCTGCGATCGCGGACCTGCAGGCCGAGCACGCCGAGCCGTGCTCGCCGGAATACCTGAAACGGGCTGCCCATGTGATCTTCAACTACCGTTACGTGCGGGACGCGGGCGCGTACGGCGACGGGCGCTATCTTTGCTCGCCGCTTCTGGGCGACGTTCGGACCCGGGATGTCGAACTGCCGCCGCCGCGCTGGCGCAGCAACGACGGCTACCTGGTCTGGTTTCAGCAAAAGAATCCGCTCAGCGACTTGCGCGAGGATATCCAGATCGGGCGCAACGGCGAATACGTGTCGATCGATCCCCAGTCATATGTCGATGTGATGGATCCAGCGGGAAGGGCGATCGCTACGATCAACACGGAGATAAATTCGATCGTTGCACTGTCGTCCGGCGCGGACCCCGACGAGATGCTCCATGCATGGAAGCAGGCGGGGCGTGTCGATAGCGATGAATGGAACTACGCGGTGGCACGCTCGGAGTCGCGCGCCCTCGGTGTCGTCGTCAAAGGCCGGCGCACCAGCCTGCTCAGGGACTGGCCCGGGCTGCTGGCGACGTGGCTATCGTTCGGCGTCGCGATGGGCGCCGCGTTCGGCTGGTTCGCGTTCAAACGGATCTCGCGGCAGGTGTCGTTCCAGGCCTCGCTCGAATGGGCGATCTCCCATAAAACCATCGACGTCGTCTATCAACCGATCGTGAATCTCGCGACCAGCGAATGCGTCGGCGTCGAAGCGCTGGCCAGATGGAATCTGAACGGACGCGATATCTCGCCGAATATCTTCATCGCATTGGCCGAGCAGCATGGCCTGATCCAGTCGTTGACCGACCTCGTGTTCGATAAAGCGCTGCAAGATCTGGCAGAGCTATTGCGTTCGCGGCCGTCGTTCTACGTGTCGGTCAACGTCAGCGGCGAGGATCTGCGCACGCCGCGCTTTCTGAACCTGATCAACGCGAGGCTCGCCGGAACCGGCCTGCGTCCCGCGCAGATCAGGATCGAAGCGACGGAGCGCAGTTTTCTGAACGCCGATGTGACCCGGCAGACGATCGCGGCCTTCAGAAGCGCCGGCCACCCGGTCTATATCGACGATTTCGGCACCGGCTATTCGAGCCTCGCCTATTTGCAAACCTTCATGATCGACGTGCTGAAGATCGACAAATCGTTCGTGGACACGATCGCCCAGGACGCGGCGTCGAGCATCGTCGCGCCGCATATCATCGACATGGCGCACGAATTGGGGGTGGAAATCGTCGCGGAGGGAATCGAGCGCAGCGAGCAGGTCGAGTATCTGGTGCGCCGGGGCGTTCAGTATGGCCAGGGCTGGCTGTTCGCGAAGGCGATGCGTCGCGAGGAACTGGTCGCATGGCTCGAGGCGCGCCGCGCGTCGCACGCGCCGGCGCAGCCCGCGATCCAGTAGTTCAGCGCCCGGCCTGGCCGGGCGCGATGCGCTTACTGCTTGATGCCTTCGGCCTGGATATGCAGCGTGGTCTTCATGTTGAAGCCGTACGCCTTGCCGAAGTCGATGCCGAAATCGTCGCGATTGAACGTCGCGACCGATTCCGTGCCGCACACTTCGCGCTTCAGCATCGGGTGCTGGATGCACTTGAAAGATTCGATCTTCAGGTTGACCGGCTTGGTCACGCCATGCAGCGTCAGCGTGCCGATCACTTCGACCGGCTTGTCGCCGTCGAAGCGGATCTGCGTGCCCTTGTAGGTCGCGGTCGGGAACTTCGCGGTGTCGAAGAACTTGTCGCCGACCAGTTCCTCGTTGAGCTTGTCGTTGCCTATGCCGACCGAGCTCAGATCGATCGTCGCCTCGACCGTGCCGGTCTTCGCCGCGCGATCGAGCACGACGGTGCCGTTGGCTTTCTGGAACTTGCCGCGCCAGATCGACAGGCCGCCGAAGTGGTCGGTCTCGAAGCTCGGCGATGTGTGCGTCGGATCGAGCAGATAGGTCTCGGCGGCGGCCATCGCGTTGAACGAGCATGCGGCGGCGAGCGCGCCGGCGGCGAGCAGGAAGGATTTCTTCAAGTTGGACTCCAGGGGTCTAAAGGTAATGCAGTGCTGCTGTGTTGAACGTTATTTGTTTGCCGCGACCAGATGAAATTTGATGACGACTTCGTCGGCGACCACCGACGTGTCTTTCCATTCGCCGGTGCCGACGTCGAACTGCGTGCGTTTGATCGGCAGCGAGCCGTCGAAGGTTTGCGTGGCGCCCTGGCTCGCGATCACGACCGGCACGACGACCGTTTGCGATTTGCCCTTGATCGTCAGCTTGCCGGTCACCTTGTACTGGTTGCCGCCGGCCGGCGCGATCGAGCTCGACACGAAGGTCGCGCTCGGGAAGGCGCCGCTGTCGAACCATTCCTTGCCTTGCGCCTGCTTGTTGTAGTCGTCGGCGCCGAGGTCGTAGCTCGCGGTGTCGATCGACACGTTCGCGCTGCCCGCGGCCGGCTTCGCCGGATCGAAGTTCAGCTGCGCGGAGAACTTCCTGAACTTGCCGTCGACGGGCACGTTCATCTGTTTGGTCGTCGCGATCACGCTGCTTTTCGCGAGGTCGACGTCGGCGTGCGCGAGGTTCGTGCCGATGAGCGCAAGCGCCGCGAAAGAAGCGAGCGCCGCGCGATGAGCGGAGAGATAAAAGGGTGTCTTCATGATGGTACGCATCCTATCCGAGCTTCGCGGCGTGATTGCACACCGCGAGGAATTTGATTGCCAACCAGTCGTAACCAATCGACAGGCATTGTGCCTTTCTTCAAGCTGTCATGTCGTTATGCATGGGTCTTCAGAAACGGCACCATGCGCGCGAGCAGGCCGTCACGATCGACGAACTGATGCTTGAGCGCCGCGAGCACGTGCATCAGCACCAGTGCGAGCAGCGTGTAATTGAGCAGCACGTGCACAGTGCGCAGCGTGGCCTTCAGCGCCTGATCGGGACCGATGATGGTCGGCAGCGGCACGACGCCCAGATACACGACCTGAATGCCGGCCGCCGAGCTGTAGAAGTAGCCGGACAGCGGAATCGCGAGCATCAGCAGATACAGCAGGCCGTGCACCAGATGCGCGGCGGCCTTCTGCCATGCGGGCGTTGCGGCATCGAGCGCGGGCGCGCGGTGCGTCGCGCGCCACAGCACGCGCAGCAGCGCGAGCGCGAACACGGTCACGCCGATCCATTTGTGCCACGAGAAGTATTTGAGCTTCGTCGGCGTGAAGCCTGGGATATCCGTCATGATCCAGCCGACGTAGAAGCCGCAGATCATCAGCGCGGCGATCAGCCAGTGCAGCGCGATTGCGGCGCCGTGGTAGCGCGTGGGAGCGGAAGCCTGTGTTTGCATCGTTTTCTATCCGTTGCTCGCGATAAGCCGCGTGGGAATGCGGATAGTAGGGAGGCCAATAGAAACTGAATAGGGGGTGCGCGGGAACAGATTGTTTCTTCGTTGACGTTAATTGTGTTGAAAGGCTTGCGCGTGACAAGGCACGCCGACTGCCGTGGACCGGTCGCTGCGGCAACCGCTGTGGTAACTTGTGGCCCCGAACAACAAGGTTGCGCGCGCTTTGCGCAGCCACCGACATAACCCATTATCCGGGCTTCAAGCTGTGAATTCCGTTTTTCTTTCCTGGGGCATTGCCGCGGCCGCCACCGCCGGTGTGATCACACGGCCGTTCAAATGGCCCGAAGCCGTGTGGGCCGTCGCGGGCGCGGTGCTGCTCGTCGTGCTCGGCCTGTTGCCCTTGCATCTGGCGATCGAAGCGATCGGCAAGGGCACCGACGTCTATCTGTTCCTGATCGGCATGATGCTGCTATCCGAAGTCGGCCGCCGCGAAGGGCTGTTCGACTGGGTCGCGGTGCTCGCGGTCAATCATGCGCGCAGTTCGCCGCGCAAGCTGTTCGTGCTCGTGTATCTGTTCGGCGTGGTGATCACCGCGTTTCTTTCCAACGACGCCACCGCCGTCGTGCTGACGCCCGCCGTGTTCGCGGCGGCGAAGAAAGCGAAGACGCCGCCGCTGCCGCTGCTGTTCGTCTGCGCGTTCGTCGCCAATGCGGCGAGCTTCGTGCTGCCGATTTCGAATCCGGCCAACATCGTGCTGTACGGCAATCACACGCCGCCGCTGGGACCGTGGATGCTGCGCTTCGCGCTGCCGTCGGTGCTGTCGATCGGCGCGACCTTCGTGATGCTGCGCTGGACCCAACGCGACGCACTGGCTGGCGTCTGCGAGGCGAATCTCGACGCGGTCGAGCTGTCGGCGAGCGGCAAGGTCGCGCTCGCGGGCATCGCGGTGACGGCCGGCGCGCTGCTGACGGTCTCCGCGTACGACATCCAGCTCGGCATGCCGACCGCGATCCTCGGCGCGCTGACCGCGCTCGTCGTGCTGATCAAGGAACGCAAATCACCGCTGCCGATGATCCGCGAAATTTCGTGGAATGTATTGCCGCTCGTCGCCGGGCTGTTCGTGCTGGTCGAGATGCTCGATCACACCGGCGTGATCAGCACGTTCGCGGGTGCGCTGCGGCGCGCGACCGAGCACAACGAAATGGAAGCGGCCGCGTGGGCCGGCACGAGCATCGCGGCGCTCAGCAATCTGATCAACAACCTGCCGTCCGGACTGATCGCGAGTTCGACCGTGATGCAGGCGCAGAGCCCCGAGCGCGTCATCGACGCGTTCCTGATCGGCGTCGACCTGGGGCCGAACCTGTCGATCAGCGGCTCGCTCGCGACCATCCTGTGGCTCAACGCGATTCGCCGCGAAGGCGAAGACGTCGGCTTCATGAAATTCCTGAAGGTCGGCGTGCTGGTGATGGTGCCCGCGCTCGTGCTGGCGCTTGGGGCACGGATTCTAACGGGCTGAACGGACGGCTGACCGGTCCTTGCTCCGCGGGCTTGCGCGGGACCCGCGGCGTGCGGCGCCGGCGAGCTGGTCCAGTTGCGCGCCGACCGAGCGCAGCCTCGCTTCGAGGTGAGCGACGCGCTGACGTTGCGCGGGCACCATCGACGACCGGTTCAACGCATGCAGCCGGCGATGCCAGTACGACAGCGGAAAACGGTCGCGCGCTGAAAGTGCATTGAAAACGACTTCGAGGTGGGCAATTTCCCTGTCGATATCTTGGTAGCTCATCACGAAGGTCCAGGAAAGATGTGGGGATAGGGGCGCGCGAACCTAAAAGGGACAGCAAGCTCCGTTCCATGCCGCCTTTATGTAGTCAAAATCAGCCGTGACGGCGCAAAGCGCCACATGTGAGCGCGCCTCGCGCGCTGCGCGATGGTAAGAAGCGGCAAAGTCCATGCAAGCTTTACTGGCGGCGCTCCACCTTTCAACCAGACAACGGGAATTCACCAGGCGTGCGCGCCAGGCGCGTGTCCTATGCTGAGTCAACGGCGTGGCCCGGCCGTGTGCGATCGAAAATCGCCCGCGCGAGGGCCCGGAACGCGCTTTCAATGCGGCACGGTCACCAGCGGTTGCGCATAGCTGAGCGTCGGCGCGGGCACCACCGCATAGTTGGGCGCGGGCGGCAGGACCGCGGCGGCGGTGGCCGAGGTGTTCGCCGGCTGTACGGGCGGCGCCGCGACGATGGTCGCGGCCGCCACCGGAACGGCGACAGGCGGCGCAGATACGTACACGGGATCGACCGGCACCGGGTAGTAGACCGGCCGTGGCGGCGGCGCGTAGACCACGGCGGCGGGCAGATACACGACGACTCTCGCGTAGGCAGCGGAAGAACAGGCGAGACCGATGGCGGTGAAAGTCGAAGCACAGGCGAGACGGATACTCATTTTGGACTCCTGATGCGTGAAAGCCGACAGACGGCAGACGGAACGATACGCAGCAGGTCCGCGAAGCGAAACCGCAAACTCATTTCATTCGATGTCACGCGGCACCGGCACTGGGCGCCGTGACATGATTCGACATGATTCTTGAATTGCGGTCGCGCGGCGTCTGACCAAGAATTCGGCCTGTCATCGAAACGGATCGCGGCACCCAGCCAGGCGACGGTCGATGTTCCAACCGAAGGAGTCAGTCATGAAGAAGTTGCTCGCCACCGTGCTGCTGTGCTGCGCGTCCACCGTCACGTTCGCTCAGGCCGCCGCGCCGCAAGGTATCAGCCAGCAGCGCATGGAGCGCATGGAGCAGCAGTTGCAGACGCGCTTTTCAACCGCGAACACCACGCACGACGGCAAGCTGACCCGTGACCAGGCGGCGGCCGGCATGCCGATGCTCGCGCGTCATTTCGATGAGATCGACACGCAGAAGGCCGGCTACATCACGCTGCCGCAGATCGAGGCGTTCATGCAGGAACGCGGCGCCGCACACTGAGCGGCTCGGACATCGAGGAGCTTTCGGATGGAACGCCCCGCCAGGATCATCGTGCTCGACGACGAAGCCGAGTTGCGCAACATGCTGCTGCGCTTCCTGCGCGGCCACGGTTTCGACGTGCGCGCGGCCGAGGACGGCAAGCGTCTGAACCGCTACCTGGAGCGCGAGCCGTTCGATCTGCTGATACTCGATCTGATGATCGGCGAAGAGGACGGCCTCGAGATTTGCGCGAAGCTGCGCGCGCAAGGGCAGACCTTGCCGATCCTGATGCTGACCGCGAAGGGCGATCCGCTCGATCGCGTGACCGGCCTCGAAACCGGCGCCGACGACTACCTCGCGAAGCCGTTCCTGCCGCGCGAGCTGGTGGCGCGAATCAATGCGCTGCTGCGCCGCCAGAAGATGGCCGCCGGCGACGTCACGGTGACGTCGCAGCGCGTGCGTTTCGGCAACTTCACGCTCGACGTCGGCAAACAGGAGCTATCGCGCGCGGGTGAGCCACTCGAGATTCATTCCGCGCAGATGCTGCTGCTGGTCGCGCTCGCGTCGTCGCCGAATCGCGCGGTGAGCCGCGACAACCTGCTCGCGCGTGCGCGAGGGCGCGACCATGATGCGCTCGATCGCAGCATCGACGTGCAGGTGCTGCGGCTGCGGCAGATCGTCGAGGACGACCCGTCGAAGCCGCGTTTCATTCGTACCGTCTGGGGCGTCGGCTATATGCTCGTCGCCGATGTGGAATCATGATGCGCTCGCTGTCACGCAGGCTGCTGCCGCGCACGCTGCTCGCGCGCAACATCGCGCTATTGATCGCGCTCGTGATGCTGAGCCAGATCTGCTCGATCGTCGTGCTGCTGCATTACGTCCAGCGGCCACGGGTCGAGCGCGCGGCGGCCGTGTTCGCGACCTACGTGACGACGCTCGACAACCTGCTCGCGTCCACTCCGCCCGCCTCGCGCGCGGCGCTGACCGCACGACTCGACGCGCGCGAGCAATTGCCCCCCGAAGCGACCGACACGCCGCCGCACGATCTGTTGCACGCGTATCGCACCTATCAGCGCGGCGTGTTCATCGACAGCCTGCAGAAGCACCTGCCCGCGGATATGCCCGCGCGCTGGCAGACCGAGGGCGCACAGCGGCTGTGGATTCGCATGCATGGGTCGCTTGCCGGCGCCGGCAACGCGGCGGGCTTGGCGAGCGCGCCATACTGGATTGCGCTGCCGGTTCCCGAGGACGCGCAGGGCAGCGGCCTCGAAGCGGCGATCTTTCTGTCGTTGGGTCTCGGCGTGCTTGCCGCGCTCGCCGGCTACGCGATCCAGTTGCATCTGAACGAACCCTTGCACGAGCTCACGCAAGCGGCGCGCCGCGTAAGCGCCGGCGATCTGCCCGCACCGCTGCGGATCGACGGCCCCGCCGAAATCGCCGCCGTGGGCAGCGCATTCAATCAGATGACGCGCGCGTTACAGGACGCCGAAGCGACGCGTGCGTTGATGCTCGCGGGCATCTCGCACGACATCCGCACGCCGTTGACGAAGCTGCGCCTGTCGATGGCGATGGCGATGCCGCAAGGGGCCGACAGCAGCTTCGTGATCGCCGCCGAATCGTATCTGGACCAGATCGAGACGATCCTGCAGCAGTTCATGGACTACGCGGGCAGCGGCGAGCGCGAGGAAGCGCAGCCTGGCGATCTGAACGCGCTGATCGAACGGCTCGCGGGCGACTTCTCTGGGCTCGGGCATGAGTTCGAACTTTCGTTGGGCAGTTTGCCGGCCGTTCCATATCGGCCGATCAGCATGATGCGGCTGCTGATGAACCTGATGCAGAACGCGATCGTCTACGGCGGTAGCGGGCTTGCGGTGCGCACGTGGGCGACGCAGGACACGGTGACGGTCGCGGTCTGCGATCGCGGCAAAGGTTTGACGGCGCAGGAGTTGGAAAAGCTGAAGGCGCCGTTCCAGCGTGGCCGCAATGCGCGTGCACACAGCGGCGGCACGGGGCTGGGTCTGTCGATCGTCGAGCGGATCGCACGGCTGCACGGCGGCGGCCTGCAGTTTCATCCGCGCGAAGGGGGCGGCCTCGAAGTGTGGGTCGTATTGCCGGTAAAGGCGGCATAACCGCGAAACGGGAGCAGGGCGCGGTGTTGTTGCCGCTCACTCGCGATCGAGCCACGCGTCGAGCCCGACTCGAAACGCGACGCCCGCGATCACCGGCACGGTCAGCATCAGGATGATGCCGAAGTTCGGGATCTCGTCGCCGTACATGATCGGGTTGTACAGCACGACACCGGACACGATCGCGAACATCACGACGCCAATGGTGACCATCAGGAGATTGCGCACGGACAGGGACAGCGTCTTGCGCTTCGGCTTATCCGTCGTGTCGTGAGCGCCGGGTGCTTCGTCGTGTTGGGCAGGCATGATGGTTCTCGTGGCTAAAAATGCGGCATCGGAAGCGGCCGCGGTGGACACCGCGCCCGGCATCATACCCGCGCGCGCACGGCTGATGCGGTTGTCCGCGCCGTTGCGGGTACTCACCCTTACCAACAATATATGCCATTCCAGTCTGCGATTTCAGGCGTCGGCTTGCGACCTCGCGGGAAGCGCCATTGCAGCCATCTGATGTAGCACGTCTGAAGCATCATGAAGACACCTACGCCACGGCGGCAGAGGTTCGATGTTTGGACTAGGACGCTGCTTCAGTGTGATCGAGCCATTGCGCGAACTCGTGCCGCAACTGCGCGATATCGAGCGGCTTGCCGAGGAGCCGCGCACCCGGAATCGCCGCCCCGATCTCCGCGCTGCGACCGTAGCCCGACACCAGCAGCACGCGGATGGCGGGCTGCACTTGCCGCACGGCGCGCGCGAGTTCATCGCCGGACATACCGGGCAGCGTGAGGTCGGTCAACAGCACGTCGTAGTGTTGCGTGTTCGCGAGCGGCAGCGCTGCTTCCGCGCTCGCGACCGCGGTGCACGCGAGACCTAGCGCGCCGAGCAGTTCGCCAAGCGCCTCGCGCGATTCGGTGTCGTCCTCGACGAACAGCACGCGTGCGGCTTCCTGGGCCGCGCGCGGCTGCGCCGCCTTTTGCGGCCTTTTCTTCGGCTCTTTTTTCGACGTTTTCTGCGGCGCCTTCGTCGCGCCATACGTGTCGACGGTTTCGTACGCCGCGGGCGGAACGCATGCGGCGATACGCGCTTCTCGCATCTCGGCCGCGCGGTCCGCGGGGGTGGCGCCCGAGCGTAGAACGTTACGCACGAGACGGGCGAGATCGTCGCGCCGGTACGGCTTCGACAGCAGCGTGATGCCCGCGTCGAGCTTGCCGTGGTGGACGATTTCGTCGCGCGTATAGCCCGATGTGAACAGCGTGGGCAGCGGCGGCGTGCGCGCGGCCGCGCGTTGCGCGAGTTCGACGCTCTTCAGCTTGCCGGGCATCACGACGTCGGTGAACAACAGATCGATCGGCACGTCGCTGTCGATGAACTCGAGCGCGGCGTCGCCATTCGACGCGGTCAGCACCTTGTAGCCGAGCTGCGCGAGCATTTCGACCGCGGTCAGCCGCACGTCGGCATCGTCCTCGACGACGAGTATCGTTTCGCCGCCGCCGACCGACGCCGCGGTGCCGTCGACGGTCTCCGGCGTCTCTGCCTCGCAGCAGCGCGGAAACAACAGCGACACGGTCGTGCCGCGTCCCACTTCGCTTTCGATCGACACCTGTCCGCCGCTTTGTCGCGCGAAGCCGAACACCATGGACAGGCCAAGGCCGGTGCCGTGGCCGTCGGGCTTGGTTGTGAAGAACGGTTCGAACACGTGTTGCAGCACTTCGGGCGGCATCCCCGAACCGGTGTCGGCAACCGAGAACTCCACGTATTCGCCCGGCGACAGGTCTGGTTTGCCGCGGCAGAACGCGGCGTCGAGCGTGCGGTTGGTCGCGCGCACGGTGAGCACGCCGTCGGTGCGCATCGCGTCGCGTGCATTGATCGCGAGATTGAGCAGCGCGTTTTCGAGCTGATTGCGATCGACCTGCACGTTCCACAGATCGTCGCTGAGCACCGTGTCGATCCGCACCGTTTCGCCGAGCGCACGGTGCAGCATCTCGCTCATGCCGGTCAGCAGGCGGCGCGGATTCAACACGGTCGGCGACAGCGGCTGACGCCGCGCGAACGCGAGCAGATGCGCGGCGAGCTTCGCGCCGCGTCTGACGGCATCGGTTGCGGCGGATAGACGCCGCTGTGTGACGGGGTTGTCGTCGGCGTCGGCGGCGAGCATCTGCAGATTGCCGTTGATCACCTGCAGCACGTTGTTGAAGTCGTGCGCGACGCCGCCCGTCAGGCTGCCGATCGCTTCCATCTTCTGCGCCTGGCGCAGCTGCTCCTCGGCGAGCGCGCGCGCCGCGATCGAATCGGCGACGCGCTGTTCGAGTGTTTCGGTGAGCTGAAGAAGCTGCTGTTCGGCGATCTTGCGCTCGTGAATGTCGATCAGCACGCCCGGAAAGCGCGTTGGTTCGCCGTGTTCGTCGAACTGGCAGCGGCCGTTCGCCTGCACCCACATATAGCCGCCGCCGGGACGCCGGATCCGGTACTCGGCGCGAAACGGCTCGCCGCTGCGGATCGCTTCGGCGGTCAGGCGGTCGTTGAGTTCCTGGTCGTCGGGATGGATGATCTGCGTGGCCGCATCGCGCGTGAAGCCTTTCGACGCTGTATCGCGCCCAAATGAAAAGGTGCGCGCGAAGCGTTCGTCGCCGGTAACCTCGCCCGTGCGCACGTCGAGCACCCAGGTGCCGAGCACCGCGCCGGTGTTCAGTGCAAGTTGCAGGCGCTCGTTGGTCTCGTGCAGTTCGGTTTCGGCTTGCTGGCGCAGGCGCTCGGTGAGCACGCGCCCGGTGGTTTCGACGACCGTCGCGAGTACGCCGGCCGGCGCGCCGCTGTCGCCCGCGACCGGGCTGTAGTACAGATCCATCCACACGTCTTCCGGCTTGCCGTCGCGCAGCAGCACGAGCGCCTTGTCGCGATACGACAGCGTGCCGCCGGCGAGACAGGTGGCCATTACGTGACGATTGAACTCGGCGACTTCGGGCCAGCCGTCTTCGACCGGACGGCCGAGCAGATACGGATGCCGGCCGCCCGCGAAGACCGCATAGGCGTCGTTGTAGATCATGTAGCCGGGCTCGTCCCACAACAGCACGAGCGGCATCGGCGACGCGAGCATCGTCAGGACCGTCGAGGTCAGACTGCGCTGCCAGTTTTCGATCGCGCCGAGGCTGGTCGCGCGCCAGTCGAATTCGCTGATGCGTCGCGCCATCTCGCCGCGCCAGCCGGCGCAGCCGTAGTCTTGTGCCGGAAAAGGCATGCAGCGCTCCACCTGAATTCACGTCGAAAATGGTCGGCTCGGGACTGAAGCTTCGCAGGCTTCGCGCAGCCTCGCGAGCTGCAATTATTGTATGGCACATCGCCATACCGTTGATGCTTCGCGGACGCTATTCGGGGTTTTGCCGGGTAAGCAGCCATGTCCGAAAACGTACCGATTCGGCACGTCGTTCGATGCACGGGCAACATTTACCGCGAAGTGCGTTTGCTGCACAGCGAAAGCGGAAGAAGCGCCCGCATTTCCGGCGTCGATCGATACGCGCCGTACGCGCTATGCGAGGGGATGCGAATGAAACTGAGGCGTCAGTTGGACAACGACAGATACTGCGAAGTCAACGGCACTGGCGGGAACGGCTGCAAACCGGTCTGCTTGTTGAAGCTATAGCGCACGTACACGGCCGCAAGCCACTCGCGATACTCATAAGCGTTGCCGAACGACGCCGTTGCGCCGACCGCGAGCTGCGGCGCGAGCTGATATTCGCCGACGCCGCTGATCGAATACGACACACCGGTCTTGCTCTGCCCCGGGTAGACGGCGGTCAGACCGTTGCCGAGGGATTGCGCGGCGGCGGCCGCGTCGCCCTGGCGCGACGAGCCGTCGTTCAGCGGGAAGTAGTTCGACGCGTCCTCGCGGTAATGCTGCACGCCGATCGAGCCTTTCACGTCGTACGTAAACAGGCCCGCGCGGCCCGACCATTCGACCGGCAGATTCAGGATCACGTACTGCTGCGGACTGAAGTAGCCGCCCTGGCCGTACGTGAAGAACGACAGATTGCGGTTGTAGCCCATGATCGTCGTGTTCACGCCGACCGTCAGCGTCTGGTCGGCGTCTTTCAGCAGACGCGTGTAGACGCCGCCGCCGCCCTTGACCGCGTTGTTGCTCGGCACATTGGTGCCCATGTAGTGCTGATACGACGCGTTCACGTACAGGCCGCTCGTGTCGTCGTCCCACGTGAGGCTGGCGCGCGCGCCGGTCGATGTGACGCCGCCCCATTCGAGGCCGGCGGCCGCATCGCGCGCGCCCGCGTACGACAGCAGGCTGTCCGTCACCGCGCGCCGCGCGACCGCGATCGAGTACGACACCTTGTCGGTGATGCCGCCGTTGTATTGCGCGCCGCCGACGATGTTGGTCTCGCGGAAGCCGATCGGCGTCACGCCGATATCGCCGCTGATGCTGCGGCTGTCGTAGCCGACCGACAGCCCCACACCGCTCGCGGTCTGGCTGCCGTAGTTGTTGTTGCCGTTTTGCGCGGCGTTCTTTGACGAGTCGGTCGAAAGCCCCGCGCCGAAGCGCGCGAGCGTCGAGGTGCTGTTCGACGCGGTGCCGGCGTCGAGCGTGACCGGGGTCGCGCTCACGACCACGTGGCCGTTGCCCGCCTTGATGCGCCCCTGGATCGGCGCCTCGATGTCGGTGAGCGACGACAGGCCGTCCTCGCCGACGCGATTGCGGAAGATCAGGCCGCCCGACACGGTGCTCGACTGCTCTCGATTGATCTGCGCGAGCTCTTCGGCGACGCCGAGCGTCTGCGCGTTCGCGGCGTTCGTCTGCGGGTTGTTCTGTGCGCTGCCGCCGGGCGGGTAGTACGACTGCGCGTAGCCGGCCGGCGGTTGCGGAATGTACGGCTGCTGCGCGTAGTAGCCCTGATTCGGGTATGGCGGCTGCGGTTGATAGGGCTGCTGCTGTGGGTACGGCTGATATGGCTGATACGGCTGCGCGTAGCCTTGCTGCTGCGGATACGGCGGCGGTTGCTGCGCGTAGACCGGCGCGGGTTGGCTCGTTTTCGCGGTGCTCTTCTTCGTGTTCTTCTTCGTGCTGGCGCGTGTCGATCCGTACGGCAGCGGCGTCGTCGATGCGGCGTTGGCCTGCGCTTCTCGCGCGGCCGGCGACATCGGCCATGGTGTGGCCGCATAGCCGTCCTGCGCGCCGTAGGGCTGCTGCGGATACGCCGGCTGCTGCGCATAAGGCTGCGGCTGCGGATAACCCGCGTTGTACTGCTGCTGCGGCATCGGCTGCATGGGCGCTGGGCCTTGCCCCGGATAAGGCTGCAACGGCGCGCCCGACTGGTTCGAGCCGTAGGATTCCTGGCCGTAGCCGCCGACTTCGGCGGCGGAGCGGGGCGCTCCATACGGGGCAGCAACGGGTGCGGGCGGCGCGGCAGGCGCGTTATAAGGCGCCGCGGCGGGCGCCGTATAAGGCGCGACATACGGCGCGGGCGGAGGGGGCGGCGGATAGTTCGGCACGGTCTGCGTCGGCGAGGAAGACTGCGTATTCAGGAACGGAAGCGCGGGACGCGCGGCATGGTCGGCGTCGCTCGAAGTCGCGATCGCCGTCTTGCCTTCGAATGGATTGGTGCCCGGCAGCGGCGTCGCGCCGATCTGGCTCATCGCCGCTTCCCAGCCGCGCGGCACGTTGCCGCCTGCGGTACGGGGCGCGTTCGCGACCAGCGGCGTATTGGCCGCGACCAGCGAGCGTTGCAGATAGGTCGACGCGAGCGACAGCTTGCCCTGGGCGCGATACATGCGGCCCACGGTGGCGAGTACGCCCGGATCGTTCGGTGCGAGGGCGAGCGCCTGGTTCGCGAGCGTTTCGGCGTAGCTGAACTGCTTCGAGCCGGCCGCGGCCGAGATCGCCGCCTGCAGCAGGCTCAGGTCGTCGGGGCGGCGCTGCAGCGCGACGCGGAAGCTCGTGAGCGCGTTGCGGTCGTCGCCCGCGCTCGCGTACATGCGGCCGAGCGCGGCCTGCAGGTCGGGGTTGTCGGGCATCGCGGCGAGCCACGGCGCGATCACCTCGTAGGCGCTCGCGAGATCGCCGCGCAGACGTACTGCGTCAGCCTGCCGGATGACGATGCCGAGATTCAGGTTGTCGAAGTCGGTGCGCTGCTGCGGCGTCAATTGCATGCTCTGCAACTGGCGCATCACGTTGCCGAGCTCGACCTGCTGGTTGGCCGCGGACAGAATGCCCGCGTATTGCAGCAGCAGATCGGTGTTGCCCGGCGCCGCACTCATCGCGGCGCGCACGAGACTCAGCGCACGGCTCGGATCGCCGGCCTGCTGGTACGCGCCGGCGATCACGCCGATCAGCTCGGGGTTGTTGCCGGCCACCGGCTCGGCGGCGCGCAAGGTCGCGATGGCCTGCTGCGTCTGGCCGTTCTTCGCCATGCGCGTCGCGAGATCGGCCTGCTGATGCACCCACAGCCGATGCTGCAGCGTCGTCATCGCGTCGGTGCGCTGCGCGGGCGCAATGCGGTCGAGCTGCGCGAGACCGGTCGACCAGTCCTGGGTTTCCGCCGACAGCAGCGCGCTCGCGTACAGCGCATCGGTCATGTCCGGATGGGTGGCGAGCAGGCCGTCCATCATGCTGCGCGCATTCGCGACCGCGCCCTGGCGCACATAGATGCGCGCGAGGTCGAGCCGCAGCCACGGATCGTCGGGCTTGTTCAGCAGCGCGTCCTCGAACAGGCTGCGCGCGGTGCCGAGATCGCCGCGCGCTTCGGCCGCGCGTGCCTGCGCCGCCTGCGCATCGCCGCGCAAACGGTCGATGCCGCCGACCTTCGCCTGTTGCTCCGCGTTCAGCTGATTGGCGAACTGCAGCGCCTCGTCGGCGCGGCCCTGCGCGGCGAGCGCGCCGACGAGGCCGCGAATCGCGTCGGGGTTGTCGGCCTGGCGGCGCAGCGCCATCCGGTACGCCTGCTCGGCGCCGGCCGGGTCGCCGGTCTGAAGCAGCATTTCGCCGAGCTGCACCTGCGCGGTCACGTCCGAAGGATTCAGCGCGATTGCGCGCTCGAACAGCGCCTTCGCCTTCGCGAACTCGCCGTTGCTGCGCGCGCCGATCGCTTCGCTCGTGTAGGTCCAGTAGGTCGCGCTGTCGAGCGCGGTTTTCCAGCGCGCCGGATTGGGGCCGCGCGAGGCGCGCTCCAGGTAGTTGCGCGCGTCGGCGAAATGCTCCTGCTTCAGCGCGGCGATGCCCATGCCGCCGAGCGCGTCGGTATCGTTAGGACTGTTTGCGAGCACCGACGAGAACCTGGCGCGCGCGGTCACGATATCGTCGCGGTCGAGTGCGGCGAAGCCCTCGGCGATCACGCGGCCGCGCGCGTCGGCGGCGGCGTTTTGCTGCGCGCGGGCGCGCGCCGCGCTGTCCTGCTGCACCATCGAGTCGAAGCGCGCCTTCACCGCGGCATCTTCACCGGCGGTCTGGAAAAACGACTCGTACAGCGCGGCGTCGGAGGGCCGCGCATCGAGCCACAGCAGCGCCTGGCGCCAGCTCTTTTTCGCCGCCGCGCCGACCGAGGTGTCGCCCGCGAGCTTCTGCAGCCGCGCGATACCGTCGCGCCGCGTGACGTCGCGATAGGTCAGATGCTGCGCGTACGCGAGTGCGAAGCGCGGGTCGTTCGGGTTGTCGTGCGCGAGCTGTTCGAGGCCCCGGCGCGCTTCGTCCCAGCCCTGCGGCGTCGCCGACAGCGCCTGGTAGTACTCGAGTTGCAACTGCGGCGTGGCGGGCTTGCCGGTCAGCGCGCGCTGATACTCCTGCACCGCACTCGCGCTCTGACCGGCTTGCGCGAGCCGGCGCGCTTCGTTGATCGTCTGATCGCGCGGGCTGGTCTGGCCCAGCCGGCGGCCGAGCTCATCGAGATTCGGATAGTTCGGCGCGGCCGCCTTCAACCGCGCGAGGTACTGCTGCGCGCCGGCGCCGTCCTTGCGGTCGGCCAGCACCATGCCCATGCCGAACAGCGCGTCGGGCTGCTTCGGATCGATGCTGAGCACCTTCTGCCAGGCCTGCTCGGCGAGATCGCCGCGCTGATGCGACTGCCAGTACTTGCCCTGATCGATCAGCACGGTGAGCGGATCTTGGGTCGCCTGCGCGAGCGCATCAGGCGCGGTCGCGGCCGCGCAGAGCACCGCGCCGACGGACAGCGCGATGCGCAGCGACGCGGCCAGAGCGTTCAATCGCATGCGGCCCTCCACGCGGGCACGAGACTGCCGGCTTCATCGAAGCGGAAGCGGCCATCGATGAACCCCGTGCCGAACAGACCCAGCACACGATCGTAGTAGACCGGTTCGCGGCCCGGCACGCTCGCGTCGAGCGCGGCGAGCCGCGTGCGCGCGAGGCCGAGGCCGTGCTCGTCACCCAGCGTCTTGAAGTACGGCGCGAGCGCGCCCCAGTAGCTGAGCGGGCCTTCGCCGCTCGACGCACCAGTGGTTGACGACACCTTCTCCGGCGGGAAGCCGTTCTGCGCGACCTTCGCGCGCATGCCCCCGAGCGCGCCGAGCCACGGCTTCGCGAGCGGATCGGCGGGCGACGCGAGGCCGGCCCACAGATAGACGCGGATCGCGTCGTAGCTGCCGACGTCGCCGTTCTTCGGATCGACGACGAACCGGCCGTTCTGCCACGCCGCCCAGTCGGGCGCGAAGCCTTGCGGCGACACGGTTTTGACGAACTGGTAGGCGTTGTCGGCGAGCTTGGCCCACGGGCCGTCCGGCACCTCGTGCGCGAGCGCGCGCAGCACCGGCAGCGGCAGATAGCTCGGGTTCAGACGCGTGACGCTGCCGTTCCTGAAACCCTGCACGCCCGGCAGCAGCATCGGCCCGAGGCCGGACAGATTCGCGACTTCGTCGTGCGCGATGCGCTCGGCCAGCGCCTGACCGAGCTGCGTGTAGGCGGGGTTGTGCCACAGACGGCCCGCCTGCAACAGATCGTAGGCGATCCAGAGGTCGGAATCCGATGCCGAATTCGGATCGAGCACACCGTACGAGCCGTCCGGCTTTTTGCCCCATTGCCACGCGGGCAGCCGCACGCTCTGCGGGTCGAACTGGTCGCCCGCGAGATTCGCGCGGGTCCAGCCGAGCAGCTTGTCGAAGGTCGCGCGGTCGTTGGCGACCAGCGCGAAAAAGAGCGCGTAGGACTGGCCTTCCGAGGTGGTCTGCTGGGTCGGCGTCGAGTAGTCGATCACGCGGCCGTCGGCCTGCACGAAGCGTTGCACGAAGGTTCGCCAGGCGCTCCAGTCGCCGCAGGCGGCGCCGTTCTGCGCGGCCTGAGCGGTGCCGCTCGAAGCCGCAAGACTCGCCGACGCCGCGATGCCGATCCCGAGCGCCAGCGCAAAAGAGCTTCTTCTGTCCATCCGAAACCGCATACGAGTCATATCCGTTCCATCAGTCCTTCAGTCGACGCGCGGCAAGCGCGCGCAGCGTCCGGTAGCACAGGCCCGCGATGATCAGCGCGGCGAGCACGCCGCCGAACAACAGCAGCAGCGGATGCGACGACAGCGCCCAGCGCAGATACTCCTGCGGCGACAAATGGCCGACATAGTATGCGGAGCCGTTCGACGTGATGGTGACGTCGCGGCCATGGATCACGGCCATCGCGCCTTGAATCTTCGGCAGCACGTCGGCGTCGAGCAGCGCGGCGGACAGGTCGGCGTCCGACGGACCGGCCGCGCTGATCAGCGCAACCGCGCTGCGGCCGCTCTGCAGCGGCGACTCGAAGCCGGTCAAGAGCGCCGCGCCGTTCGAGCTGACCATCGTCAGATCGGCGCGCGCGGGTGTGCGCTCGACGCCGCGCTCGCCGTGCCACCAGTCGCGCAGCTTGAACACGAGGTCGGTGAGCTGGAACGTGTGCGCGTCGCCGTTACTGGAGAACGGCATCGACTTCGACCAGCGCTGCAGCAGCGGCTGCTTGCCGGGCGCGCCGAACACCAGCAGGTCCTTGTCCGCGAAGTGGTCGACCTCGGCCGCATGGGTGACGGTCACACCGGCGACCGGAAAGCCAGTCGATTCGCCCATCCGGCCCATCGTCAGCAGATACAGGCTGTAGTCGCTCGCGTCCGGGTCGTCCGGCAGCACGACGGCGGTTTCGGAGAGATCCGCCATCCGCGTGAACGGGAAGCCGCTGTTGGCGAACGCGGCCAGGTCGGGCAGCGCCATGTAGTGCGGGAACGACGACAGATCGATCGTCGAGTTCGGATCGATCGCGCCGACCACGTTCTGCAGCAGGCGGCCCGTGCATTCGCCGGTGTTCGGGATGTCGTAGTAGAAGTGCAGGCGCAGCTGTGTGCGCGGCGTCATCAGGAGCGGCGGGATGCGGATGTTGCGGCGCGCGTCGGCGGTGCCGTCGGGCATGATCAGGTTGAAGTAGCGGCTCAGCTCGAACACCGACGTAGAGCGTGCCGGAATCGGCAGCGCCTGCACGAAGCCGTTGTTCACGCTGATGTTCAGCGACGAGCGGTCGCGCTTGGGTCGCACCGTGTAGCGGTAGCGCAGAGCGATCGGCGCGCCGCGCGTGTGCCACATGAACAGATCGGGCGCCACACGCATGTTGATGCGCACCGCGTCGGCGTCGTAGCCGAACACGGTCAGGTCCTTCGGATCGGCGAGTTCGCCGAAGCGCACCGCGCGGTCGGTCGCCAGCCAGTTCGGCGCGTCGTACGGCACGCGCGGCGTGATCGCGTTCAGCGACGTAATCGTCGCGCTCGCGCCGGACAGCGTGCTATGGCCGATGCCGAGCGACTTCGCGGCGGTCTTCAGCTCGGCCTCGTCGCGGCCGAGCACGAGCAGCAGCTTGCCGCGCGCGTTCGCATCGCGCTCGACCACCGCGATGGTCGGCCCGGTGATCTCCGGAATCGTCACGCCGGCCGGATGGTGGTCGCTGGTCGCGAACACGACCGCGTTGCCTGACAGCGGCGGGTTGTCGAGCTGGGTCGGAAACAGCGCGCCGCGATAGCCGGCGAGCGAGCCGAACCATGACGCGACGATGCCGGCCGCTTCGAGCGTGCCGTCGCCGGGTTTCTGCGCGAACACGAACGGCAGTTCGAGGCGGCGCACGTCGCGGCGGTCGAAGAACGGCTGCGGCAGCGCGGCCAGTTCCGCCTTCGTCGCGAGCGACGAGTAGGTCAGGTCGAGCGAGCTCGCGTTGCTGATCGTCGCCCACAGCGACGAGTTCGCGGGGTCTTCGCAGGCGGTCGTGTAATGGCCGATCAGTTGCAGGTTCAGGTGGTTGAAGTCGGTGATGAAGCGCGGATCGATCGTGATGTCGCGTGCGACCAGCATGCCGGCCTGCTCGTGCGGAAGCGGCAGTGTCGCGGCGACCTCGCCGTTGATCAGCACCTTCAGTTGCGACAGGTTCGCCAGCAGCGCGGGCGAGTAGCTGTAGATCAGATGCAGTGTCGCGCCGGTCACGACCTCGTCGCCGCGCACCGAGAACGCGATGCCGTTCTGGCCGTCGACGCCGCGCAGTTGCAGCGGGTCGAGCGCGCCGAAGTCGGCAAACGTTAGCGTTTGACGACGGCCTCCGGGCACCAGCGTGCCGGGCTCGGCGGTAGTCGGCGTGCGCATGCCGAGCGCCTTCACCGACGACGCCGCGAGCGCGGGCGTCGGCGCGGCGAGCTGGTCCTGAGCGATTGCGTTCGGATCGAACGGTACCGCCGCGCTCGGCGCGGGCACATTGCCGACACCGGTCGCGACTTGCGGGGTTTGCGCCGCGCCGGCGGCTGCCGGCGCAGCCGCTTCAGCGAGCGGCACGAACGACGCCAGCGCGGTCTGCAGCGCAAGCCAGCAGGCGACGCCGCGCATGATTCGCCGCGAGTGTCGCGAGCGGTGGAGGGCGAACAGACGCGATTGGGGTTCCGTGCTGTTGCGCCCGTGAGCCGGGTGTTCGGTCTTGTCGTTCGGCATCCGGTAGCCCATAGATCAGTCTTTCGTTTTTAGCTTCTTGACGTCCGCGGGACGGCTTTTGATCGAACTGCGCAAGTCGTCGTACAGATGCTCGAACAGACCTGCGATGCCGCGCACGCCGACCCTCAGCACATGCGACAGGCCGCGCAGCGGCGTGTCCGTCTCGCGTCCCTCGGCCCAGCCGGTCCACGCGTCCGCGCGGGCGAAGGTGGTCTTCACGAACTCGTACTCCTGTTCGGGCGACAACGACGAAAAGCGCAGGCCCACGCGGCCCGGCCCGGTAAAACTGACGGTGGCGGGAAACGCGTACTCTTCGTCGCCGCGGAATAGCGACACGGTCACGGGCTCCTGCATCGGCACTTCGATCATGCTGGGCAGCGCGACACCGACACCGCCTTCCGAGTAGTCGATCGTTTCGCATGCGAGCGTGCGGCCGGTCGAGAACTTCAGCATCACCGGCATCTTCATCGCGACGCGGGGCACCGCGCGGATCTGGCGACGCTCGCTCGCGGCGGCCACGCTCGCGCCGAGGATCAGCATGTTGTAGCTGGTCCACGCGAGATTGAGCAGCGTGGTCTCGACGATGCTGCGCACGTGCCAGTTCAGATAGATGTGCACGAGACCCGCGAGGAAGCCGAGCAGGTTCAGCAGCAGCAGGAACAGATACGGCCGCGAGATCGACCAGTCGAAGTAGCTCTTCTCGATCACGCCGCCCTTGGCCGTCACGTTGAACTTGCCGAGCTTCGGATTGATCAGCGCGAGCAGCGTCGGCGCGGTGATGTACGACGCGAGCACCGACTCGTACACCTCGGCCCAGAACGAATGGCGGAACATGCGCTGCATCCGCGAGTTCGTGATGCTCGCGTGCATCATGTGCGGCAGCGCGTAGATCGCGATCGTGCTGGCCGCCGCTTCGATCACATGCGCGCCGAAGAACAGGTACGACAGCGGCGCGGTCAGGAACACGAGACGCGGCACGCCGTAGAAGAAGTGCATCATCGCGTTCAGATAACAGAGCCGCTGGCCGATCTTCAGCCCCTTGCCGGTGAGCGGATTGTCGATCCGGAAGATCTGCGTCATGCCGCGCGCCCAGCGGATGCGCTGGCCGATGTGACCCGACAGGCTTTCGGTCGCGAGGCCGGCGGCCTGCGGAATCGCCAGATACGCGGTGGTGTAGCCGAGGCGGTGCAGCTTCAGTGCGGTGTGCGCGTCTTCGGTCACGGTTTCCACCGCGATGCCACCGATCTCTTCGACCATGTTCCGGCGCAACAGCGCGCACGAGCCGCAGAAGAACGTCGCGTTCCACAGATCGTTGCCGTCCTGCACGAGGCCGTAGAACAGCTCGCCTTCGTTCGGCACCTTGCGGAAGGTGCCGAGGTTGCGCTCGAACGGGTCGGGGGAGAAGAAGTGGTGCGGCGTTTGCAGCATCGACAGCAGCTTGTCGCGCAGGAACCAGCCGAGGCCGATCTGCAGGAACGAGCGGGTCGGGATGTGATCGCAGTCGAAGATCGCGAGGTACTCGCCGCTCGTGATCTTCATCGCCTCGTTGATGTTGCCGGCCTTCGCGTGACGGTTGTTCGTGCGGATCGTCCAGTTCACGCCGACTTCCTCGCAGAACGCCTTGAACTCCGGGCGGCGGCCGTCGTCGAGCACGTGGATCGACATCTTGTCGGCCGGGTAGTCGAGCGCGAGCGCCGCGTAGACGGTCGGCTTCACGACGGCGAGCGGCTCGTTGTAGGTCGGGATGAACACGTCGACGGTCGGCCATTCGTCGCGATTGGCGGGCAGCGGCATCGGCTTGCGCTTGAGCGGCCACGCGGTCTGGAAGTAGCCGAGCATCAGCACGAGCGTCGCGTAGACCTCGGCGGAGACGAGCAGCAAACCCCAGGCGGCGTCGAGCGGCTGCTCCCAGCCGGTCGTTTCGGTCAGACGCCAGTACATGTAGCGGCCCGACGCGACGATCGACAGCATGATCATCACCATCGTCGCGTAGCGGCCGGGCAGACGCCGAAACATCAGCGCGAGCACGAAGCACAGCGTCGCGAAGGTCAGCTGCTGATAGACCTCGAGCGGCACCGTGAACACGAAGTACAGCATGTACAGCGCGAGCAGCGTGACGAGCCCGGTGACGATGCGGCTGTTCCAGAAGCTCGCTTCGATGAAGCGTTCGAACCGCGAAGGCTCGCCGCCCTCGGGTTCGCGGGAGGAGGCTGGGCTGCTCATGCGACGTTCCTCGGCTGGGCGGCGATCGCGTCGAGCGCCGCCATGAGCCACGCGCCGCACGCGCGCAAATCGGCGGCGGCCTGGCTCAGTGGATCGTAGTGGATCAGCGTCGTGTCGCAGGCGAGCGCTTCGCTGACGCCTTCGTCGAGATGAATCACGCCGGGGAACACCTTGCCGGCGAGCATCTGGCGCAACACCTTCAGCACGTCCTTGGTCAGCTGGCGCGACTGGTCGATCTGGTTGACCACGTAGCCGACGCCGCCGAAGTCCGCGCGCGGCGCCGCGTAGGTTTCGATCAGCCGCTCCATGTGCGGGATCGCCGCGTACGACGCGGCGTCGGCGAGCACGATGTTCAGCGCGAAGGTGGCCGCGCTCAGCGCGGTTCGCACGTAGACCGACGAGCCGGGCGGCGTGTCGATGATGACGATGTCGGCCGCATCGAGCCGCAGGTTCTGCAGCGACTGCGCGAGCCATTGCGGATGCTGGTCGATATGGGCCTCGAGGCGGCGGCGATCATCTTCCAGCAGCGCGCCATAGGGCAGCACCGTCACACCGTCGATGCCGTCGAACATCACCGTTTGCCACGGGTTGCCGGAGAGCGTTGCGCGCGACACGCCGTCGATGCTGTCGAGCGGCACGCCGAAGTGCAGACGCAAGGCGTTCTGCGGATCGAGATCGAGGGCGATCACGCGCCGGCCGCTGTTGGCGAGCACGGAGGCGAGATTGGCGGCGAGGGTGGTCTTGCCGACCCCGCCTTTGGCGGATACCACGGCAATGACCTTCATGGCCGACGCGAACCGTTGCTGAGCCAGGACGGGAAGCCGCCGCGCGCGGGACCGCCGGATGGCTGGGCGCCTTGCACGGGCGTGCCGCGCAGACGGTCGAAGAGCGAGTTCAGCGACGTGGTTTGGGGCGCGGGCACGGCAGCTTGCGGCGGCGCGGATGGATTCTGCGCGGCAAACATCTTGCCGAGGATCGACGGCGGTTGGGCCGGTTGCGCGGGCGGGACAGCGTAGGTAGGTTGCGTGGCCTGTAACGGTTGCGTCGGCGCTGCCGGTGCGGCGCTGACGCTGGGTGCGACCCATGCGGGCGCGGTCGGTGGAACCGAAGCTTGCGACGCTGCCGGAGCCGGTGCGGATATCGGCGGGATCGGCGGGATCGGCGGGATCGGCGCGGACGCGGCGGCAACGGGGACGCCCGGCGCGGCGCCGATGCCCGATGATGCGACGGCCGCCGCCGCGCGCGCGGCAGCCTCGTCGGGTCCATCAGCGGTACTGAAGCGCGACGCGCCACTCGGCGCCGCCGGCTGCGCGGGAGTCGCCGGCACCGGTGGAATGTCACGCCGGTGAGGGCGCGTGAACAGCGGCGCCTTCGCGCGCGTCACCGATGCCATGTCTTTCGGCGTCGTGTCTTCATGGACGGCGACCGGCCGTGGCGCCACGCTCGCCGGCGGCTGCTGTTTCGGGTCGCGAAGCTGGCCGATCGCCGGAATGGCCGGCTGCGTCAGTTCGAGCGTGACGAGCAGCGGCCAACGGGTGCGCGCGGCGCGCGCGTCGTTTTCGCGACCGATCTCCTGGTACGCGTTGGCGTCGCCGCCGAATTGCTCGAACAGTTTTTCGATGTCGCTCGATGAACTCATGATGCCGTCGTCTGGTACATACCGTGCATTGCCCCGAGCCGATGTCTCGGAGCGCTGTTTTATTTGAACTGCCTTTCCTGCTTCCACGCGTCGGCTGTATCGACGTCGCACATTTTTTGCATTACTACCGCACTGTCTTGAACCTGGTATGTCGTTCTGCAGAGCCGCTGATGCTCAGGCGGGATGACGGCCGAGGCGGAATTCGAGCGAGCTGTCCTCGCCGAATGCGCTCGTCTGCACCACCGACAAACCCTGCGCGCCCAACGCGCTCAACCACGTCTGATAGGCGCCTTCGAGAAACGCCGGCGTCCAGGCGAGCGCCGAATCGCCGAAGGCCGGCAGCGGCGCGCAATAGTGAATGATGCGCAGCGACTCCGCCTCATCGGCGAGTGCGACATAACCCCAATCCATCTGATCCCAGTGAGCGTTCAACACCTGCTCGAGCTCGGCCGTCGATGAGCAGGCGGGCAGTGGATGCGCGAGCGCGAAACGATTGCCGACGCGATGCATCAGCTGACGCAATTCGTCGCGACCGATTTGCGCTTCGAACTCGCTCGCCAGTGCGCTCAGCGTGCCGCGCCACTGCGGTGAGATCTGGCGTTCGAGCAGATATTCGAGGATTGGGACCATGTTTTTCGGAAGTGGTCGCTGCCCGTTGCGCATTCGCAAACGTTTGCCCAATTGAGCAGCGGAGTCGTTCGGCAATCGCACGCCGCGCCATTTACGCCATTTCTGCCGGAATGTCTAGCGTGTCCGGCACACTCGTCAGAAGTCTACTTAAGACAGTGACTTTTAGCCACTTTCCATTGATGCGCATGCGAGACACATGAATTACGTAATTTTTGCTGATTCAAACTAAATCGAAACGTTTGCCTTTGCTTCATGCAAAAAGGCTTGCGCAACATAGAAATCATGCATTCGGCGGGTGGTAATTCGCGCGAATCGAATTGCGGAATTGCCTGAAACCGCAATGAAAGTAATCGTCGCTTGCCGGCAATGGCCGAGAACGATCTCCGATTCAAACAATTCGTAATGGGTACGCGGCGAAAGCGGCGGGGCGCGATCGGGTGATGGCGGCGCGTAGTGAGCGCGTCGCAATTTATACGTCGTCTGTCTCACGTTAGCCATAAATGTTTATCGAACGTTTGCCGATAACCATTGGCGGAGTGACCGGAAACCCAGCCTGATCAGCCTTTATGTCTGCCATCCCAACGCAGCACCCGTCCCAGCCGAGTATGCGTGAGCGCTTTCACCGGCGCTCGCTCGAGCATCAGCGGCCGCTTGCCCTCGTGAAGCTGGGCTTCACGGTGCTTGCGTTCCTGTCGATGGTGGCGGCGCGCGAACTGGTCGGCGCACCGGCCGCGCCGCTCGGGTACCGGCTACTGTGCGCGTTCGTGCTTGCGCTGCTGGTACTGGCGATCCCATCCACGAAATCGACGGCGCTGTTCGGCGCAATCTGTGTCGCGTACGAGCTGGTGCTGATCGGCGGGCTCGTGCTGAATGCGCAAGGCCTGGCACAGCCGTTGCCGTGGCTCTTGCCGGCGTTCGTCGTGATACCGATCTGCGCGGCGCCGATATGGCTCACGCCCGCGCATTTCGCCACCGGCAGCGCGCTGTTCTACGCGGTAGCCATCGCGCTGCTGCGCGGCAAAACTCATGCAACCGAGGTCAACGTGGCCGTGTGGACGTGGGTCATCGCGATCGGCGCGCCGACGACGGCGGTGTTCCATTTCGCCTTCTATCATTTCCGGCGCAATCACTTTCTGCTCGAAGGCCAGCTCGCCCAGCTCGCCGCAACAGATTCGCTGACCGGCCTGCAAAACCGCCGCTCGTTCGTCAAGCACGCGGAGGGACGACTCGACACGCTGGCGCCGGGCGCGCAGATCAGCGCGATCTTCCTCGACATCGACAGCTTCAAGTCGCTCAACGACCGCTTCGGCCACGCGGTCGGCGACCATGCGCTGTTTCAGGTCGCGCAGGTGCTGAAGGACGCGGTCGCGCTTTACCACAGCGTGAGCCGCATCGGCGGTGAAGAGTTCGCGCTGCTGATCGACGACGACCTCACCGGCGCGCTGCAATTCGCCGAGCGGCTGCGCCTCGACATCGCCGCGATCGAACGGCCGGACGGCAATCTCACCGCGAGCTTCGGCGTGGCCGAGCACCGGCGCGGCGAAAGCTTCATGGTGCTGCTCGATCGCGCGGACGAAGCGTTGCTGCGCGCAAAGCAGACGGGCCGCAACCGTGTCTGCGCGGAGCGCGCGCTACCGTTCGACGCGCTGCAGCCGCCGTTCGACGACGTGCTTGCGCCGCGTTACCGCTGGGAAGACTTCTATCTGATCTCGCACTTCCAGCCGCTCTACAGCCTGTCGCATCAGAAGCAGGTCGGTTTCGAGGCGCTGCTGCGCGGCGAGCACGACGACGGCACGCTGGTGCCGCCGGTCGTGATGTTCGCGCCGAAGCCGTCGAGCGACGAAGGCGCGCTCGACCGCGCGAGCCATGCGGTGCATCTCGGCAACGCGCGCCGCGCGCTGCCCGGCGATGCGTGGCTGTTCCTGAACATCCTGCCGTCCACCTTCGTCGCCGACGGCTATGCCGACCAGTTGACGAAGATCGTGCGCGCCGCGGGGCTCGAACCCGAGCGCGTGATTCTGGAGATCCTCGAATCGCATGGCGGCAGCGTCGACGAGATGTCGCGCGCGGCGGCGCGCTATCGCCAGCACGGCTTCCTGATCGCTGTCGACGACTTCGGCGCGGGCCAGTCGAACCTCGACCGGCTGCTGCGGATTCGGCCGGACATCGTGAAGCTCGACGGCGAGCTGATTCGCGCGACCACGCACGGCACGCAGCAGCCGATCCTGCCGAAGCTCGTGTCGCTGCTGCATCAGGCGGGGATGCTGGTGGTCGTCGAAGGTGTCGAGACGACCGACGAGCTGATTCTCGCGGTCGAGTCGAATGTCGATTTCGCGCAGGGCTATCTGCTCGGGCGGCCCGCTGTCGAGATCGCGCCGCCCGAGTCGGTGCATCGCCAGATCGACGATGCATTCGACGTGATCGCGCAGGGCCGCGCGCATCAGTATGCGTTGTTCGAATCCGAGCTGGAGCCGTACCGGGTCGAACTGCGGCGCGCGGCCGACGGCTTGCGCGCCGGCGTCACGATGGACGACGCGTTCGCGCTGCTCGCGACCTTCAAGCGTTGCATCAGCTGCTTCCTTCTCGACGACACCGGCCGCCAGATCGGTCACGAGGTGCGCGGGCCGGCATGGTGCAAGGACGCCGCGTCGCTGCAGCCGGTCGCGAATCCGCGCGATGCGCGCTGGGATCATCGGCCGTACTTCCGCAATGCGGTGCTGCTGCCCGGCGAGGCGATCACCAGTAATCCGTATCTGTCGCTCGCGAGCGGGCGGCCGTGCATCGCGGTGACACTGGCCGTGCAATTGGCGAACGGGCGCTGTGTGATGGGGGTCGAGCTGGATTGGTCGGCGCGAGGCTTGCCCTGGCCGGCGGGGGAGTAGGGGAAGGCCGCGAGCGCGGATTGGGGGGGGCGGCCCGCGGCTTTTGCGGCCGCTTTTGCGCTAATACCCGCCTTTGACCTGCGGTGCCATCGCCGCCGTGTTCTTGTACGACGCGGCGAGGTCCGCGGCTGCGCGACTCAGCAAGCCGGTGTCCGTGCCGACCGCGACGAAGCTCGCGCCCGCCGCCAGATATTCGGCCGCCAGCGCGGGATCGGGTGCGAGCACGCCCGCGGCCTTGCCAGCGCCGCGCACGGTATCGATGCCGCGGCGAATCGCGTCTCGCACGCGCGCATCGCCCGGTTTGCCGAGCAATCCCATCGACGCGCTCAGATCCGACGGCCCGAAAAACACGCCATCGACGCCATCCACACGCGCGATCTCCGCGAGACCGTCGAGGCTCTGCACGGTTTCCGCCTGCACGATCACGCACAGTTCGTCGGCGGCGGTGTTCAGATAGTCGGGCACACGATTCCAGCGCGACGCGCGCGCGAGCGCGCTGCCGACGCCGCGAATGCCCAGCGGCGGATAGCGCGTGGCCGCGACCGCATCGAGCGCCTGCGCGGCCGTGTCGATCATCGGCAGCAGCAGCGTTTGCGCGCCGATGTCGAGCAACTGCTTGATCAGCGCGGCGTCGCTCTTCACCGGCCGCACGACCGGATGCGACGGATACGCGGCGACCGCCTGCAACTGCGACAGCGTGCTGCGTACGTCGTTCGGCGCGTGCTCGTTGTCGATCAGCAGCCAGTCGAAACCGGCGGTGGCGAGCAGTTCGGTCACATAGGCGTCGGCGAGCGCGGCCCACAAGCCGAACTGCGGCTTGCCGTCAGCGAGTGCGCGTTTGAAGCGGTTGGTCGGCAAGGACATGTCGTTGCTCTCAGATGAAATTCAAACCGATGCCGCCCAGCGGGCCATAGTCGACGTGGAACGTGTCGCCCGCGCGGGCCGGAATCGGGCTCGTGAATGAGCCGCTCAGGATGACGTCGCCCGCGTTCAGTGATTCGTCGTACGGAGCAATCTTGTTGGCGAGCCACGCGACGCCGGTGGCCGGATGGTTGAGCACCGCCGCCGCGAGCCCGCTTTCCTCGACCGCGCCGTTCTTGTACAGCAGCGCGCCGACCCAGCGCAGGTCGACGTCGAGCGGACGAACGGGCCTGCCGCCGAGCACGACGCCCGCGTTGGCGGCGAAGTCGGAGATCGTGTCGTAGACCTTGCGCGGCGCGCGCGTTTCGCGATCGAACTGCTCGATGCGGGCGTCGATGATTTCGATGGCCGGCGTTACATAGGCGGTCGCGTCGAGCACATCGAACAGCGTGACGCGTGGCCCCTTCAACGGTTTGTTCAGCACGAACGCGAGTTCCACTTCGACGCGCGGCGCGATGAAGCGATCCGCGCGAATGTCCTGGCCGCTGTCGATGAACATGCTGTCGAGCAGCGGCGCGTAGTCGGGTTCGTCGATCTGCGACGAGCGCTGCATCGCGCGCGACGTCAGGCCGATCTTCCTGCCCTTGATGACATGGCCTTCGGCGAGTCTCAGCTTGACCCACTCGCGTTGAATCGCGTAGCCGTCCTGTACGGTCATCTGTGGATACTGCGCGGAAAAATGGCGCAGCTGCGTGCGGGTCTTTTCCGCGTGATCGAGTTGCGCGGCGAGGTCGCGAATGGTTTGTTCGTCTAGCATGATGTGTCAGCCCTTGAGCCGCGCATGCAGATTGTTGTGCTTCCAGGTGCCAGCTTCGCTGAACTCGTTGATTTCGAGCGACAACGCGAGCCCCTGCCGTTCGAACTCAGTGGCGAAGCACTGCTTGATCAGCGCGAACAGCGCGTCGCCGGTCGCCTTTTTGACGGCCTCCGAGCGACCCGCGCCGATCTTCAGGTTCGCGTGCAGGAACGCGGCGTCGGGACGCCCATCGGCGATGCAGTACTGTTCGCAGCGCAGCGCGCGCACGCGAACGCCGCCGAGAGGATAGACGCGCTCGCCGTTGTCGCGCTGCGCGTCGAGGCACTGCGCGAGGTCTTTGCAGAGTTCGCTGAGCCGTTGAGCATCCGCGAGGTTGGCGCTGTATTCGAGTGTCAAGTGAGGCATGGCGATTTCCTCGCGAGAGTCAGACGGGTAGCGGTGTGACCGGGAAAATCGCGTTGATCTGACCGGTGCCCGAACTGCCGAAATAAGGCGTGATGACTTCGACCTTGCCGTCGTAACGATCCCAGCCGAGCGCACCGAGCAGCATCGCGGTATCGTGCATGCCACCTTCGCCCCAGCATTTCTCGTTGTAGAGCGGCAGCATGTCGCAGAAGGTCTTCCAGTCGCCGGCTTCCCACATGCGCACCACGCTGCGATCCATCTGTTCGAGGAACGGGCTCCAGACTTTGTGCAAGAACTGATCGGCGGTGCCGTTGTTCGCGAAGTGATGCGACAGCGAGCCGCTCGCGAGAATGGCCACGGTACCGTCGTAGCGTTCTTCGATGGCCTTGCGCACCGCGAGGCCGAAGCGCGCGCTGGTTGCGAGGTCGTGCCACATGCACCAGCCCGCAACCGACACCGTCTTGAAGTGCTGATCGCCGTTCATATAGCGCATCGGCACCAGCGTGCCGTATTCGAGTTCAAGCGTGGTCTCGCTGTGCGCGCGGCTTTTCACGCCCATTTCGTTGGCGACTTCCGCGATCAAGTCACCGAGCCCGACATTGCCCGGGTACGCGTATGGCATGTTCCTGATGAAATGCGGCAGTTCGTTGCTCGTATACACGCCTTGGAATTTCGGCGCGCAATTGATGTGGTATTCGCTATTCACGAGCCAGTGCACGTCGAACACGACGATCGTATCGACGCCAAGTTCGCGACAGCGTCGGCCGATTTCGTGGTGTCCGTCGATCGCGGCCTGACGGCAACCCTTGTGCGGACCGTCGAGCTCGGATAAGTACAGCGACGGCACGTGTGTGACTTTTGCTGCCAGCGCGAGTTTGCCCATCGCGGTCTCCCAGGTTTTTTTCGAGGTCGCGGTTAGACGCCCCAGCGCGGAATATGATGCGAGCCGAGCGACACGCAGACGTTCTTCGGTTCGAGGAATACTTCATAGCTCCACGTGCCGCCTTCGCGGCCCACGCCCGACGCTTTCGTGCCGCCGAACGGCTGACGCAGATCGCGCACGTTCTGGCTGTTCACGAAGCACATGCCGGCTTCGACGGCGGCCGCCACGCGCAACGCGCGGCCCGTGTTCTCGGTCCAGATATAGCTCGACAGACCATACGAAATATCGTTGGCGAGACGGATCGCCTCGGCTTCATCGTCGAACGGAATCAGGCATGCGACCGGTCCGAAGATCTCCTCCTGAGCGATGCGCATGCGGTTGTCGACGTCGACGAACACGGTCGGCGTGACGAAGTTGCCGTGACGCAAGGCGTCGGGCAACTCGGGCATATCGAGGCCGCCGCACGCGAGCGTCGCGCCTTCCTTCGGGCCGAGTTCGATATAGCTGCGTACCTTCGCGAGATGCCCCTGGCTGATCATCGGGCCGATGATCGTGCTGTCCGCGAGCGGATCGCCGACCGTCAGACGCTTCTCGCGCTCGATGAAGCGCTCGGCGAAGCGCGCGTAAATGGAGCGCTGCACGAGAATGCGCGAGCCCGCGGTGCAGCGCTCGCCATTGTTCGAGAAGATCATGAACACCGCGGCATCGAGCGCGCGTTCGAAGTCGGCATCGTCGAAGATCACGAACGGCGACTTGCCGCCAAGCTCCATCGAGAACTTCTTCAGGCCCGCGGTTTGCACGATGCGATTGCCGGTCGCGGTCGATCCGGTGAACGACACCGCGTTCACGTCGCGATGCGCGACGAGCGGTTCGCCCGCTTCCTTGCCGTAGCCGTGCACGACGTTCAGCACGCCCGCCGGAATGCCCGCTTCGAGCGCGAGCTTGCCGAGCATCGACGCGGTCAGCGGCGACAGCTCGCTCATCTTCAGCACGGCGGTGTTGCCGAACGCGAGGCAGGGCGCGACCTTCCAGGTTGCCGTCATGAACGGCACGTTCCACGGCGAGATCAGCGCGCACACCCCGACCGGATGAAACAGCGTGTAGTTCAGATGCGAGTCGGTCGGGTACGTGTGGCCGTCGACGCGCGTGCACATCTCGGCGAAATAGCTGAAGTTGTCGGCCGCGCGCGGCACCAGTTGCTTGCGCGTCTGCGAGATCGTCTGACCGGTGTCCTTCGTTTCGGTCTCCGAGATTTCCGGTACGTGCTTCGTGATCAGCTCGCCGAGTCTGCGGATCAGCTTCGCGCGTTCCGCAGCGGGTTTCGCGGCCCAGGCGGGGAACGCGCCTCTGGCCGCTTGCACGGCCGCATCGACTTCTTTCGCACCGCCGCGCGCGACTTCGGCGAGCACTTCCTGCGTGGCTGGATTGACGGTTTCGAAGTAGTCACTCGAGGTGCACATCTCGCCGTTGATCAGATGGTCGATCGGCATTGCCTTGTCCTTTTGCTGTTCGCTGGTTTTTTGCTGTCCATCAGGCGCGGCCGAAGTCCGCGTCCGATGCGATCGTGTTGACGAGACGGCCGAGGCCGTCGATCTCGCAGACGACTTCATCGCCCGCGTTGACGTTGACGATGCCTTCGGGCGTGCCGGTGAGGATAGCGTCGCCTGGAGCAAGCGTCATGAAACCGCTCAGGTATTCGATCAGCGCGGGAATGTCGGTAACGAGATCGCGCGTATTGCCGCACTGCTGACGCGTGCCGTTGACGAACGTGCGCAGCTCGAGCTGCGTGACGTCGGCGATGTCGGCGGCGTCGACGAACCAGGGGCCGAGCACCGTGCCGCCGTCGCGATTCTTCACGCGCAGATTTGGGCGATAGTAGTTTTCGAGGTAGTCGCGAATCGCGTAGTCGTTCGCAATCATGTAGCCGGCCACGTGCTGCATCGCGTCTTTACGCGCGACGTTTTGCGCGGTTCGCCCGATCACGACCGCGAGCTCGCACTCGTAGTGCATGAACGTGACGTCGGCGGGGCGGCGCGTAACGCCGCGATGGCCGAGTACCGTGCCCGGTCCCTTCAGAAATACCAGCGGCTCTTCCTGCTTGTTGAACTGCAGTTCCTTCGCATGCTCCGCGTAGTTCAGGCCGAGCGCGAAGATGGTGCCGACTTCGATCGGCGCGAGCCAGACCACTTCGTCCTCGCGACACACGCGGCCGTCGGCGAGACGGACACCCTGCGGGTGCGGATACGCTTCGTGAATCGCTCCCGCATAGGCAACGCGGCCGCGCATCATGATTGTTCTCCGTGGTGTTGAGCGACGCCCACGAACGAGACGGTCAAGGGCGGCAGCGTACCGATCGACAGCGTGGCGGTATCGCCGACATGCGCGACCGGCGAGCCGTGCCGCACGCCGAGCGTGAGCACGTCGCCCGCGTTCAGCGTCATGAAGTCGGTGACGTCGGCGAGTAATTGCGCGACGTTGCGCACCGACGATGCGGTGCTCGCCATAAACGGTTCGCCACCGTTCAGCGAGACGGCGATGTCGAGCCGATCCGGCGCGGGGACATGGCGTGCGGCGACGAGCGCGGGTCCGATCACGCAGAAGCCGTCGCGTGCGCGCAGCCGTACGTTCGGGCGATACACGTTGGTATGCGGCACGCTCAGATCCCCGACCAGCGTATAGCCAGCGATATAGGCCGCCGCGCATTCGACGCCGACACGCGTCGCGGTGCGGCCGATCACGATGCCGAGCGACGCGCCGACCTCGACGCCGAGCGTGTCATCCGGCACGACCACGCGCGCCCGATGCCCGGCCAGCGTATTGCGCGGCTTCAGATACAGAATCGGCGCTTTCGGCGGCGCCTTGTACGGTGCCGCATGCACTGCGTCGCCCAGCGCGTTCAAGGCGGCGCGATCGTTAAGCAGGACTCCATACACCGCGCCGCTGACCGGCGCGCGACACGCGACGCCGCGCGCGAGCAACGCGGCCGCGGTGTGCGCGTCCACGTCGCGAGGCAGCGCGTCGCCTTCGGGATGCAATAGATGATCGGCAAGGGCAAACATAAGTGCGCAGCCTCGTGACGAAAGTTCGGCGAGAGTTCGGCGAAAACACTAAGATGTTAGTAGTATCCGGCTTGATATGATTGATGGTCAATAGGCTGTCGGTTGATCGCGGGTTTTCCCGTAAGCTTCGACAGCTTTTCTTTCCGATTCCTTGCCAACATGCCCGCTGCGTCCACCCGAGTTTTGCACCGCAACCTGCCGATGCTGTTGTTACGCGCTCGCGAAAAAATGATGGAGCGTTTTCGTCCGCTGATCACCGCGCACGGACTCACCGAACAGCAATGGCGAGTGATTCGCGCGCTCAACGAGCACGGCCCGATGGAGCCGCGACAGATCTCCGACATCTGCACGATTTCGAGCCCGAGCATGGCTGGCGTGCTCGCGCGCATGGAGAGCATGGAGCTCGTGACGAAGGAACGTTTCGCGGAGGATCAGCGACGCGTACTCGTGTCGCTGACCGATACGAGCGTCGAACTGGTGCGGGTGATTTCGAAGGATCTCGAGGCGCACTATCGCGAACTCGAGCGCAAGGTGGGACCGGAGATCGTCGAGCGCGTGTATCGCGCGGTCGACGATTTGCTGGCGGGGTTGTCGGAAGAGGATGGGTGACGCGGCGGCTTACCAGCCGTAAAACCTCTGCCACGCGACGCTGCTGCCGTCCGGTGCGACCGCGTGATATTCGGGAAACTGTGCGCCGGTCGCGCACGCGTGGTTCGGCAGGATGCGCAGTTTCATACCGATCGGAAAGCGCTGCGCGATGTCGTCGCTCTGTGCATCGGCGTGCGGATCGGCCTGAGCCGCCGCAAGAATCCCGTGCTCCTGGTTGGCGCCGCTCACGACATAGCCCGGCAGCAACGTGCCATTGAGCAAACACGGCTGCCCATAGCCGAAATCGTGCGACTGCCGCGAGGTGCCGCGATCGCGGCTTAGCGCCATCCAGCCCGCGTCGAGAATCGCCCAGCCTTTGTCTTCCTGATGACCGATCACGGTCGTGAGTACGCTGAGCGCGATGTCATCGAGCGTGCAAACGCCTACGTTGTGCATGACCAGATCGAACAGCACGTAGACGCCGGCCCGCACCTCGGTGACGCCTTCGAGATTGCGTGCGGCGAGCGCGGTCGGCGTCGAACCGACGCTGACCGCCGGACACGCGATGCCCGCTTCGCGCAGCCGCTCGGCGGCGCGCACGCAGCCGGCGCGTTCCTTCTCCGCGAGCGCGGCGAGCGCTTCAGGCGTATTCAACTCATAGCTCGAACCCGCATGGGTCATCACGCCGCCGACTTTCACACCGTTCTCGTGCAGAATCCGCCCGACGTCGAGCAGCGTCTGCTGTTCAGGCTGGATTCCGGAGCGATGGCCGTCCGTATCGACCTCGATCCAGACCTCGAACGTTTCGCCGTGCTGGTCGCCGAACCCGGCAATCGCCGCGGCGGCGGTCGGGTTGTCGACCACCAGCTTCAGATCGCAGCCCTGACGACGCAGCGCGAGCGCGCGCGGCAACTTCGACGGAACCATGCTGACGGCGTACAGGATGTCGTCGACGCCGGCCGCGAAGAACGCTTCCGCTTCCTTCAGCGTCGATACCGTGATGCCGCGCGCGCCGGCGGCGATCTGCGCGCGCACGACGTCGATGCACTTGGTGGTCTTCACATGCGGCCGGAACGCGACGCCGAGCGCATTCATCCGCCCTTGCATCCGCGCGATGTTCTTCTGCATCCGCGCGACGTCGATCAACGCGGCCGGGGTTTCGATCTGTTCGAGTTTCATGTTTGCACCTGAGGAACGAGGTGAGGTTCCAGGGTCAATGACGACGATCGCGGCCAAAGCTTGCGAGCCACGGCACGAGCCCGTCGAGCGATGCCGCTTCGACCTCGGGCGCTTGCGCACCCGCAACGAGCGGCAGGCCGACCTGGTTGTGCCAGTAGGTCCGCAGACCCACGGCCGCGGTGCCGAACATGTCGTAGCTCGACCCGGCGACGAAGGCGGCGCGCCGCGGTTCGACGCCGAGCTTGTCGAGCGCGAGGCGGTACGGGAGCGGGTCCGGCTTGTAGACGCCGGCTTCCTCGGCGGTCACGATCGCGTCCCACCGCACACGCAACAGCGCGGCCGCCTGCAAGCCGAGCCGCGTCGAGCAGTTGGTGACGACCGCGAGCTTGCAGTGCGGCGCGAGCGCGCGCAATGCATCGAGCGCGCCAGGCCACGGCTTCAGGTTCAGCCAGTCCGTTTCGAGCGCGTTCGCGGCCGCCTCGGACAAACCGACTTGCGAGGCGGCCTCCCGGACCAGTTGTTCGTAGGGAACGTACCGGCCGCAGCCGTACGTCAGCCGCAGATAGGCGGCACGCCATGCGCGGCCCGCTTCGTCGGAGCCTGCCGCGCGGTTCCACGAGGTCCACGAGTCGAGCAGGGCGGTGAGCAGGTCGAACAGGACCGCGTCGGGGTAGGCGGGGGTGTCGGTGGCGTGGGCGGCAGCAGTCATGATTGCATGTGGGCCGGCTGTTGAGGATGAGTCGATTATAGGTTTTTCGACAGGTCGTCAGCGTTCAGATGGGATGACTCTTAGATTCAGACCAACTGAATCATCGTCGCCACGGTGGCAGCGGCCTGAAGCGGCTTTGCAGATACTGCATGAAATGGCGCGTGCGCGCCGGCAGCCCCGTGCGCTGATGCGTGAGCGCGATCACGTTCGCATCCGGCGCTTTCCAGCCCGGCAGCAGACGCACGAGTTTGCCCTTCGCAAGGTCGTCTGCGACGTCCCATTCGGAGCGCAGAATCACGCCGCGTCCCTCGCAGGCCCATTGGCGGATCACGTCACCGTCGTTGCAGCTCAGATGCGCGGACACGCGCACGCTGCGGCGCGTGCGGCCCTTGCTGAACTGCCACAGCGACACGTCCTCGTTGTTTTCGCGCAGCACGATGCAGGGTAGCTGGCTCAACGCTTCCGGCGATTCGGCTTGGCCGATTCGCTTGACGAGCGCGGGCGCCGCGCAGACGAAACGCGCGTTCGGCGCGATCGTATAGCCGATCAGGTTCGACAGCGGCAGTTCGCCGATATGCACGACGATATCGAAGCGATCGAGCGTTTCGGTCAACGGCCGGTCGGACAGCGTCAGCGCGACGTCGATATCGGGGTTCTGGTGCTGGAACTCGCCGATCAGCGGCGCCAGATGGCGTCGTCCGAAACCGAGCGGCGCATTGATCTTCAGCGTGCCGACGAGGCCGCCGCGGCGAGTTTGCAGATCGTCGAACAACGCGTCGAACTGCGCGATCAGCTCGGCGCCGCGCTCGCACAGCAGCAGGCCTTCGTCGGTGAATTGCAGGCGGCGCGCGCTGCGGTTCACGAGCTGCGCGCCCAGCTTCTTTTCGAGTTGCTGCAGACGCTGCGTGACCGCCGACGGCGACAGCGCGAGCCGCCGCGCGGCGGCGATCAGGCTGCCGCTCGCGCGCAGTGTGAGCAGGAAGCGGATATCGGCCGAATCGTTCATGAGGGGAGGTGGGTGCAATGGCGGAGCGTGGAATCTCGCAGCATAATGCGTCCCGATCGATCACAGGGTAAAGTGGCGCTTCCGGTCTATCGATTCAATCATTGGAAGAGAAGTCCCATGTCGTTGCCTCATCAGTCGTCCGCGAACGACGCAGCGCCCAATACTCCGCTGAAACAGGCGGTTTTTCTGCATACGGGCTGGCGCAGCGCGGGCACGTGGGTGTGGTCGCGGCTGCGCGAGCTCCAAGGCGCGGCCGGTTTCTACGAGCCGCTCAGCAACGTTCTCGCCGATCTCAAGCTCGCCGACGTGCCCGCCTCGCGGCCGACCTTGACCTCGGGGCACCCGCCGCTCGCCGCGCCATACTTCGACGAATACCGGCCATTTTTGCGCGAAGACGCGCGCGGCGTCGCGGGTTACGACCGGCGCTTCAGCATCGATCGCTTTACGCGCGAGCCCGATGCGACATTCCCGTCACTGCAGGCCTATCTGCACGCGCTGAGCGCGCACACGATCGAGCAGGGCCGCGTGCCCGTGTTCAAGTTTTGCCGCACGGGCGGTCGTCTGCCGTGGCTGAAGCGCGCGTTTACCGGGGCGCTGCACGTGGGTGTGCTGCGCAATCCCGCGTCGCAGTTCGCGTCGGGTTGGCTGCTGCGGCAGCAATGGAGCAATGCGTTTTTTGTCGCCGCGCCGTTTCGCGTGCTCGGTCTGAATCAGATCGACCCGCTGGTGAGCGAGGCGATCGGCGCGTGCGGCGTGCGCCTGCCGCCGCTGCCGCCGCTGCCCGATGACGCCTATGCGCTCGCGTGCGAGCAGTTCGCGCGCACGGTGGACAGCGACAACGCGTATCGCGCGTTCATCGCGTTGTGGATTCTCTGCGCGCTGCGCATGGGCGAGGGCGTCGATCTGCTGATCGATGTGGAGCGGCTCGGCGAGTCGCGTGGCTACGCGACCGACCTGAGCGCCGCGTTCGACGCGCAGTGCGGCTTGGCACCCGACTTCACGAGCGCGCGCGATCTGGTCGTTGAAACGCGGCGCAGCGCGGCGCGCATGACGGGCATCGACGGCGGCGCGTTGCGCGCCGTGCACTCCGCCGCGCTGAAATTTCTGAAGGCGCAGGCGGGTATCGACCCGGCCTTCGTCGAGGTGGTCCGCCACAAAATGGTGCTGGCCAACGAGCTGACCGAAACGTGGCGCTAGGCCGCCGCCGACACCGCCGCGCGCAGCCCGAGCAGATAGCTGTCCACGCCGAAGCCGCAAATCTGCCCTTTGACGATCTCCGCGAACACCGACTGATGCCGGAACGCTTCGCGCGCGTGAATGTTCGACATGTGGATCTCGACCACCGGGACGGTCAGGATCGCCAGTGCATCGCGAATGCCATAGCTGTAGTGCGTCCATGCGCCGGCATTGATCAGCACGCCGTCGGCGTTGTCGGTGAACGCCTGGTGAATGCGCTCGCACATCGCCGCTTCGCTATTGGTCTGAAAGCTGTCGACCCGCACGCCGAGCTCGTCGCCGAGCGCGCGCAGCCGTGCGTCGATTTGTTCGAGCGTGATGGTGCCGTATTGCGCGGGATCGCGCTTGCCGAACATGTTGTGGTTGATGCCGTGCAGCATCACGAATGTTTTCATATAGCCATCCTGAGTGATCAACTGAGTAGTATCGACGCGACTTCAGCTTGTTTTAGTGGACCGCCGCCGCGACAGCGCGGGTCGTCTCGACGACCGCGCCGGTCCTGGCCGCTTCGACGATCGCCTCGGTGATACGCAGATTCTGCAAACCGTCCTGCGCGCTGACGAGCGGCGCCTCCTTGCCGTGAATCACGCGCACGAAATGCTCGAGCTGCAGCTTTAGCGGATCGTCGCGCGTCATGTCGGCGACGCTGACGTCGAACGGCTTCCACCACGAGCGGTCCGCGGCTTTGGCGTAAGTCTTCAGACGCATCGTCGGTACCGCGAGCGAGCCGAAGGTGCCCGCGATCACGTAGCAGTCTTCGTCCGGATACGACGGATAGGCCTTGTTCTCTTGTGATGTTTGCTCCCAGCTGCGCGCACTCGCGGCGGTATCGGACAGCATGAAGCTGCCGAGCGCGCCGTTCGCGAAGCGCAGGTTGATCGCGACCGTGTCCTCGACCGGAAAGCCGCGCGTGGCATGCGACGAGAAGGCCTGCACGGCGACGATGTCGCCGCACAGCATGCGCAGGTTGTGCACCTCGTGAATCATGTTCAGCAGGATCGGACCGCCGCCGGGCTGGCGCCGCCAGTCGGCGTCAGCGAAGTACTCGTCGGGTTTGAAGAACACCGCGCTGCCCATCACCGCGACGAGCTTGCCGAGCCGTCCCTCGTCGATCAGCTGCCGCGCGCGCGCCATGATCGGACTGTGCGCGCGATGATGACCGATCAGCAGCGGCACGCCGCTGCGCTCGGCGTCGGCGGCGAGCGTTTCCGCTTCGTCGACGCTCGGCGCGATCGGCTTTTCGAGCAGCGTCGGCACGCGCGCCGCGAGGCAACGCGACGCGTGTTCGACGTGCAGCTGGTTCGGCGTTGCGAGAATCACGCCGTCGGGGCGATCGCGTTCGAGCAGCTCGTCGAGCGTGCGGAACAGCGGCACGCCCGCCTCCGCCGCGAGCGCGGCGGCCGCGGGCGACGGATCGACGATCGCCGACAGCGTGCACGCGTCGCTTTGCTGCGCGACCGCCATATGAGCGCGGCCGATGTAGCCCGCGCCGGCGACGGCGATCCGGGTGCTGGTCATGAGCGGGTTCCCTGAAAGTACTGACTAAAACGCGCTAACGGGCAAGCGGGCTCAAGCAACGGCCTTTTTCCCTGCGGCCATGCTTTGCGCGCGCAGCGCGTCGTAGCTGAGCTTGTCCATCGGCACGACGTTCTTTTCCCCGAGGTCGCTAAGCCGCACACGGAAGTTCTCGCGCGCGCTCCATGCGGAAATCGCGCAGACGATCGTGATGCCGAACGTGATCGCGCCGATCGTCAGCGGCACGTTGTGCGATCCCGGCGGAGCGACGTACGCGAACAGGGCCGGCAGCAGAGCGGTGATCGTCGTGCCGATGTTCTGCCCGATCGCCATCGCGGAGACGCGCGAACGCGTCGGGAACAGTTCCGGGTAGAAGCTCGGGAAGATCGCGTTGTAGCCTTGATAGATGACGCCCCACATCAGGATCGACATCACCATCGCAAGCGGCACGTTGTGGATGCTGATCGCGTACAGATACGCGAAAGAAAGCAGCCCGGCGCCGAGCGAGCCGACGATGATCGGCAGACGCCGCCCGATCCGGTCGGACAGATTGCCCACGTACGGAATCACCAGCACCGCGACGATGTTGCCGATCACCGGAATCCACAGATACAGGCTCTTCGAGAAGCCGATCCCGTACGACGGCTGCACCGCGTACGCCGCACCGAAGATCGTCGCGACGACGGGGATCACGTTCATCAGCGAGCACAGCACGACGCGCAGCATGTCGCGCCAGTTGTACTTGAACGCTTCGACGATCGGCGAGCGCGGCACACCGCCGCTCGCGCCTTCCTTCTCGAACGCGGGCGTTTCGTGGACTTCGCGGCGGATGATGTAGCCGGCGATCAGCACGATCGCGCTGAGCAGGAACGGAACGCGCCAGCCCCACGCATTGAACGAGGAGTCGTTCATGAAATAGGCGAGCGGCAGGAATACCGCGGCGGCCAGAATCTGGCCAGCCTGCACGCCTTGCAGCGTGAAACTCGCGTAAAAGCCGCGTCGCCCGAATGGCGCGTGTTCGAGGATCATCGAGCTCGCGCCCGAGATTTCACCGGCGACCGCGAAGCCCTGGATCAGACGCAGCACGACGAGCAGCACCGGCGCAAGAAAGCCGATCTGGTGATAGGTCGGCAGCAAACCGACCGCCATCGTCGATAGGCCCATCAGGAACATGCAGAGCAGCAGTACGTTCTTGCGGCCGTGTGTATCGCCCCAGTGCCCGAGCACGATTGCGCCGATCGGCCGCGCGACGTAGCCGACGCCGTAGGTTGCGAGTGATGCGACGATCGCGATCTTGGGGTTGCCGGAAGGGAAGAATAGTTGAGGAAAGATGAGCGCGGCGGCCTGCGCATAGATGAAGAAGTCGTAGTACTCGAGTGCCGAGCCAATCCAGCCGCTGGCGGTTGCCTTGCGCGCCTGCGAGCTATGCCCGCTACTTGCCGATGCGTTCGTTTGCATGTCGTCTCCTGAATGGGAAATGTTTTTGTCAGCTTCTACGGCTGAATCATTGGCGCTTTTAAACGGGCACCGCGCAAGCCAGGATTTTCCTGATCTCGTTGCCGCGGTGCAGCACAACGGCATGGTCGACGCATGTCATACGCCGCCGCGGCGCACTGCGGGTTAACCATGTCGCAGTGCGCGGGGCATTGCATTCAGACCGCCATTCAAACGACCGGCACTTGCCCAACCAATCCGTTGGAGCTAGGGTAATAGCGTTATGCACCGACACAATGCGTCCAGATGCAAAATCAGAATGCGCTCACAGCCACGAATGAATCCTTCCTGCGCGATCTGCAGCTGTTCTGTCATATCGCGCGGCGCGGCAGTTTTGTCGCGGCCTCGACGGAGATGGGGCTGTCGCCGTCGCATGTGAGCAAGCGCATCGCAATGCTCGAAGCCGGTCTGGGCGTGAAGCTGTTTCAGCGCACCACGCGCCGCGTCAGCGTAACGAGCGACGGCGAAGCCGCGCTGCAATGGGCGCAAAAAATTCTCGATGACGTGCAGGGCATGGCCGACGCGTTCGCCGATCGCCGCACCGAGCTGAGCGGCCTGTTGCGCATCAGCACGAGTTTGCGGCTCGGCCGCAAGCACGTGTCGCCGATTCTCGCGATGCTGCGCGAGCGTCACCCGAACCTCGAAGTCTGGCTCGAACTGCTGGATCGGCGCGCGGATGTGGTCGGCGAGAACTTCGATATCGACGTGCGCGTGGGCGAAGTACAGGAGCCGCATCTGATCGCGCACAAGATGGTGGAGAGCGCGCGCATTCTGTGCGCGTCACCGGCTTATCTCGAGCAGCACGGCGCGCCGGTCGAACTCAACGATCTGACCGGCCACGATTGCCTGCTGTTTCGCGGCCGCGACGACCGCTTCGGGGTCTGGCGTCTCAGTGGGCCGCACGGCGAAAAGAGCGTGAAGGTGACGGGCACGGTCGCGTCGAACCTGAGCGACATCGTCGTGCAGTGGGCGAAGCAGGGCTACGGGATCGTGATGGTGTCGGTCTGGGACGTGGCCGAGAGCCTGCGCGCGGGCGAACTGGTGCGCGTGCTACCCGACTATCAGCAATCCGCCGATGTGTGGGCGGTGACGGCCGAGCGCTTGTCGTCGTCGGCGCGGATTCAGGTGTGCATCGAGTTTCTCAGGGAGCAGTTGACACGCGGACCGTATGCACTGGTGACGCGCGGCGTGGGCGGACTCTGAACAGCGCCTGCCTGGGTCCGGCGCTCACCGCTTGCGTGTTTACACGCTCGAAGCCGTATCCTCTTCCGCCGCGTCGAGTTCGCTGCGCTGAAGTGTCGTGACGGAGTCGGGAAACACCGTGGCGGCCGTAACGGGCCGCGGGTCTTCGATGCTGTAACGCAGGCGCCAGCCTTCACGATAGAAGCGCAACTGCCGGTATCGCATCAAATAGACAAGACCGACGAGCGCCGCGCCGAAGCCCGATGCCGCGCCGACGCCGAGCGCCCAGCGCGGGCCGAAACGGTCGGCGACCCAGCCGACCACCGGCGCGCCGAGCGGTGTGGTGCCGAGCGCGATTGCGAGCAGGATCGCGATGACGCGGCCGCGCATCGCAGGCTCGGTGGTCAGTTGCACGAGGCTATTGGTCGAGGTGGTGAAGGTCTGCGTCGACACGCCGATCACGACCAGCACGATGCCGAACAGCACATAGTTGGGCATCAGCGCGGCTGTCGTGCAGCCGATGCCGAATATCGCACCTGCGCCGAGCAGCAGCCCGATGGTGGGCCGCGCGCGGCGCGCGGCGAGCAGTGCGCCGGTGACCGAGCCGATCGCCATCGTCGAACTGAGCAGGCCGTACTCGCTGGCGCCGGCACGGAACGCGGTGACGGACATCGTCGAGATGAAAATCGGGAAGTTCAGGCCGAAGGTGCCGATCAGGAACAGCATCAGGAGCGCGGCCTTCAGATCGGGACGCGTCCACACATATTTGAAGCCTTCGACGAAGCTGCCGCGCGAGCGCACATTGCGCGGCTTGATATGCAACTGGTCGAGCCGCAGCATGCGCAGCGCGCCGAGCACCGCGACGAACGACAGCGCATTGATGAGAAACACCCAGCCGCTGCCCACCGACGCGATCAGCAGACCCGCGACCGCCGGGCCGAGCATACGCGCGGCGTTGAACGACGTGGAGTTCAGCCCGACCGCGTTGGCGAGATCGCGTTCGCCGACGAGGTCGGATACGAAGGTCTGACGCGCAGGCGAATCGAACGCGGTCACGCAGCCGAGCAGCCCCGCGAACACGTAGACCTGCCAAAGCTGCACGAGCCCCGTGACCGTGAGCAGACCGAGCGCAAGCGCCAGCGTGCCCATCGCCGTCTGCGTCGCGAACAGCAGCTTGCGGCGATCGAAGTGATCGGCCGCGTAGCCGGTGAGCGGCAGCAACAGCATCTGCGGGCCGAATTGCAGCGACATCACGATGCCCACCGCCGTCGCGTTGTGATGCGTAAGCTCGGTGAGCACGAGCCAGTCCTGCGCCGTGCGCTGCATCCACGTGCCGATGTTCGAGACGAGCGCGCCGCTCGCCCAGACACGATAGTTGAATATGCGCAGCGAACGGAACGTGGTGCTCACGGCAGGGGTGTCCTCAACGCGGGGTGGACTGCATGGGTAGTGACTCGCTTCAATTCGGGCTTTAAGCACGCGAGCGTTCGAGCAGATCGAGCACTTCCTGCGTCGTGCCGGTTTCGCCGAGGCGCGGGAAGATGCGCGTGATGCTGTTGGTGTGCGCGTCGGGGTTCAGATCGGTCATCGCGTCGACGACGAGCGTGACGTTCAGGCCGGCCTCGCTCGCGAAACGCGCGGTCGATTCGACGCCGATGCTGGTCGCGATACCGACGAGCACCACTTGCGTGACGCCTTGTTGTTGCAGATACGAGGCCAGATCGGTGTTCGTGAAGGCGCCCCACGTGCGCTTCGTGACCAGATGGTCCGACGGTTGCTGCTTCAGTTCGGGCAGCAGATCGGCGAAACCGGCCGGGAAGTCGGCGGAGCGGGGACCCTGATCGGTGCGGCCCGGTGCGCCGGCGGTGACGTTCACGAGCACGACCGGCAAGCCGTGGCGACGGAACGCGTCGAGCAGCGCGACCGAGCGTTCGACGATCTCGCCGGCCGGATGGGGCGCGGTGGGCAACGCGACGACGCCGCGCTGCAGATCGACGACGACCAGTGCGGTTTTGGCATCGAGAGTAGTGAGTGCCATGAAGTGCTCCTGCAAGTGGCGAGACGCGCGTGCGCGCATCGCGAGTTACAAATCGACGAGGCGTTTCAGCAGATCGACGCCCGTCGCGAGCTGTTGCTGTTCGGCTTCCGTGAAGCGGGTTTGAATCGTGCGGTACAGCCAGTCTTCGCGCGCCGCGCGGCTCGCCTTGACCTTCTTGCGAAAGGATGGAGTCAGCGATAGAACCGTCTGCCGTCCATCGTTGGGGTCGGGCGCGCCGTTGACGAGCCCCGCGGCTTTCAATGCCGCGAGCGTTTCTCCCATCGACTGCGGACGCATGCCGTGCGCGCGCGCGAGCGCGGTGACCGTGGCCGGGCCTTCGCGTTCCAGCAAATTCAGCACCTGCACCTGCGACGGCGTGAAGTCGCCGACATGCGACTCTTCGCGCAGACGCCGGCGTAGCTTGCCCACCAGCACGCGCAGGTCTTCGGCCAGCGTATGGAGTTCTTCCGACGTAACGGGGAGAGGGGACTTGCTCATGCGATGAGCTCGCGCGATGACATGATGTGAAGGTATCCTGCTAAGGCTACCTTCGTATTTCGCTCGGGTCAAGATGTGATGTGACGGGACGCCGTACGCGAGGGCGGCGCGACGATCGCGCTCAACGCGCCCGCATCCGCCGGTTGAAAAAGCGCCATGCCGCGGCGCCGGCCAGCATCGCACCGCCGAGCGCGAGGCCCAGCAACACCAGCGAACTCAGATGCTCGCGCACCACCGGGACGTTGCCGAACAGATAGCCGGCCGCGATCAGCGACACGATCCACAGCGCCGCGCCGGCGGTGACGAATGTGACGAAGCGCGAGAACATCATTTGCGACACGCCCGCGGCGAATGGCGCGAACGTGCGCACCACGGCGATGTAGGGCGACAGTAGGAAGGTCAGGCTACCGCGCGCTTCGCTGAACGCGTGGGCGCGGCTCAGCGCATTGCGGTTCAGCCAATAGTAGTTGCGGGTGTAGACCTTGTCGCCGACCGCGTGGCCAATCGCGTACCCGACGATGCTGCCGCCCACCGTCGCGACGAACAGCAAGGGCGCGATGATCCACACGTTCAATGCGCCGGTGGCCGCGAGCGCTCCGCAGATGAAAATCAGCGGATCGCCGGGCAGAAAGAACAGCGGCAGAAAAGCGTATTCGACGAACACGACGACGAACAGCAGTGCGTAGATTGCCGTGCCGAATTGCACGATCAGCATACTCAGGTGCTGGTCGAGGTGCAGCGCGATCTGCAGCACATTCATCAGGTTCATGTCGGCATGAGCCTCAGGTGGCGTTCTGATCTGATGAGTGTAGTCCTGCGAGCGTGGGTGCAGGGCGCTTGCGCGAGTTTATGTCGTTTGACGCTTGTCGATGTTGCCGCGCCGATGTCAAACTCAGGTCGTCTTCATCAGATGCAAGGCCATGTCGCGCGACTCCGTCATCACCTTCCGTTTTGCCGCGCCGCACGAAGCGGAATCGATTCGTGCCATCGAATTCGAAGCGGGCCTGCGTTTCGTCAGCGTCGGCATGACGGGCATCGCCGACGCACCGCCGATGGTGCGGGAGGTCGTCGAGCGCAAGATCGAAGCGCGCGAGATCATCGTCGCGCTCGATCAGCAGGAGATTTGCGTAGGCTTCGTGATGTTCGAGCCGCAGCCGACGTGCATCTACGTTCAGGAGCTCGATGTACTGACCTCGCACGCGGGCAGACGCATCGGCGCGGCATTGATCGAAGAGGTCGCGCGAATCGCGCGCGCGCGGAAATTGACGCAACTCGTGCTGTCGACGTATCGCGACGTGCCGTGGAACGCGCCGTACTACAGGCGGCTCGGCTTTCGCGACCTCGCCACAGTTGAGCTCGACGCGGCATTGCTCGCGCGGCGCGACGCACATATCGCGCGCGGGCTCGATGAGTCGAAACGGGTGTTCATGCAGCGCGATCTGGTCTAGCGCGCAAAAAAAAGCGCCGGGCGTGGCTGAAATTCAGTCGCGCTCGCCGCTTCATCATTTCATACAGCGGACATGAGCCCGCTGTCACTGCCGATTACACCGCTTCCAGCGCCGGATAATCGGTGTAGCCGATTTCACCACGCGCATAGAACGTCGCCGGAACCGGCTTGTTCAGCGGCGCATCTTCAGCGAAGCGGCGCACCAGATCCGGATTCGCGATGTACAGCTGACCCCAGGCCACCGCATCCGCTTCGCCGGCGTCGAGCACCTGCTGCGCGGTTTCCTTCGTGAACTTCTCGTTCACGATGTACGGGCCGCCGAACGCTTCCTTCAGCTGCGGGCCGAGGCGGTCGTCGCCGAGCGCTTCACGCGCCGCGATAAACGCGATCTTGCGCTTGCCGAGTTCGCGCGCGACATAGCCGAACGTTGCGGCCGGATCGGAGTCGCCCATCGTATGCGCGTCGCGGCGCGGCGCCAGATGCACGCCGACGCGGTTCGCGCCCCACACGCCGATGCACGCGTCGGTGACTTCGAGCAGCAGACGCGCGCGGTTTTCGATCGGGCCGCCGTAGGCATCGGTGCGCTTGTTGGTGCTGTCCTGCAGGAACTGGTCGAGCAGATAGCCGTTCGCGCCGTGCACTTCTACGCCGTCGAAGCCCGCGGCCTTGGCGTTTTCCGCGCCCTTGCGGAATGCTTCGACGACACCGGCGATTTCATCGAGCTCGAGCGCGCGCGGCGTCACGAACGGACGCTCGGGACGCACGAGGCTCACGTGACCGCCGGCCGCGATCGCGCTCGGCGCGACCGGTAGCTCGCCGTTCAGGAACACCGGGTCCGAAATACGGCCGACGTGCCACAGCTGCAGGAAGATCTTGCCGCCCGCGTCGTGCACGGCCTGCGTGACGAGTTTCCAGCCTTCGACCTGCTCCTGCGACCAGATGCCGGGCGTTTCGGCGTAGCCGACGCCTTGCGGCGTGACCGACGTCGCTTCGCTGAGGATCAGGCCGGCGCTCGCGCGTTCGGCGTAGTAGCGCGCCATCAGCGCGTTCGGCACGCGAATTTCCTCGGCGCGCTGACGCGTGAGAGGCGCCATGATGATGCGGTTCGGCAATGTGATATCGCCAATTTGCAGCGGATCGAAAAGAGTCGGCATGAGAGTTCACCTTGGCGGCGGGCAGGGCCCGAGCCTCATAAAACTGCGTAAAAAGGAAACGCGGCGATGCGAGATCGGCGCTCAGAGCGTGGTGTTCATGTATTCGAGGAACGCCTGAATGACTGGCTCGTTGCGTTTGAAAAACACCCATTGACCGACCCGTTTCGACGTAACGAGCCCCGCACGCTGCAACGCGGCGAGGTGCGCCGACACGGTGGACTGCGACAGGCCGCAGCGCGCGTCGATCTTGCCCGCGCACACACCGTGGTCGAGCGGCAGCTCCTGATCGGCGAAATGCGCTTGCGGCTCGCGCAGCCAGCCGAGAATCTCCCGGCGGACCGGGTTGGCCAGCGCTTTGTGGATCGCGTCGAAATCGGGCGTCATGTGGATGGATTTCAGGTGGTTCGACAAGCGGCACGCTGGTTGGCGTGCACGCAATTGCATCGCTACAGTACGAATCATATATCGTAATTTGGCGATATGGGCGAAGTCACTACTGCGAATGGGGCGATAGGCGATAGGCATGAAGTTTTGTTCGCGGTGCGTGACGGTGCGCGGCGATTGACGAGCAATTACGAATTGCAGCCTTGCCGTGCCGGCGCGATGAGTGCGTCACTGGTGCTTGCCGTGTTGGATTCTTGCGGGCGTACAGGGCCTTAACGATCCCGCAGGCCCGCGAAGTCGAACAGGAACAGGCGCACTTCGCGCCATCATCGATCCGTTTCGCTCGCTGGCACTGATGGGTCATGCAGCTCGACCTCGCGACCCTAACAGGCGGGGTCTGCAGCGAAACCCGCCAAGCCACGTGTACAGTCGAACTTACCCCAATAGCGCTTCTTTCGAGGCGTCGATTCAAGGTCCGGCCGATCGTTGCGCGCAGCAATTTCAGATGAAACGGTAGGTCGCTCGATAGAGCACCGGCAGCGACGAACTCATCTGCCGCACCCAGTCGCCGTTGCCTCCTCTTTTGCGAGATCTGATTCCGGTGCAGATTTAAACGGCGGCATCAGTTCGGCTCGCATCTGCTCGCGCTTGATCGTTCTGTCTTGAACGCCGCGAGCGCGTCCGTCGGGCTCCCTTGGCCATCTTCCCGGTCCAGTTGCCTACGTTGTCGCGATTCACACTTGGCGAATTCTATTTCTACAGTCATCCAGTTTTTTGCCCTATTTGTTGTTTTTCCTCCTTTTCCTTTTCATCGCGAAAAGATCCAAAAATCGATGGCAAAGCATTTGCCGATAAAGCCGAGCCTTCGGCTTTGTCCTATGTATTGTGTGGAGACTTTAGGACGAAGCTGATTATCTTGCTTATCCAAAAAAAATAAGATTATCCGGAACTTTAGTCGTGAGCAAGTCGTTTCGATTTTTGTATTCATAGGCAATTCTTTAATGCCTCAAATGCGAATTCTTTCATTCATGCCCCCATCGGGCGGGTGGCCATGAATGATGCGCGGTATTGAGAAGCGATTTGTATGTAAGTGAAAGATTTCAGAGGGAAGAAAAATTAACGTCTCTTTCGCGGCGGCCAAGGGCAACGACGAATAACGCGGACGTCGCAATCTCTGATGCCAAATTTTAGTTTTTGAGAAAGGATTGGATTATGAATAAGTCGTATAAAAGTGTCTGGAATGAATCCCGTGGCACCTGGGTCGCCACTTCAGAGTTGACGACGTCTCGTGGTAACGCGATCAAATTCACCGCCACGGGCGATGTCCTACTGGAGGTCTACCTCAAGGACGACACGGCCGACGATTCTCCGATCGTGATCGGTGTCAGCGACACCGGCATCGGCATGACTCCGCAGCAACAGGAGACGCTATTTCATGCTTTTACACAGGCCGATTCGTCGATTGCGAGGCGCTACGGCGGAACAGGCCTCGGACTCGCGCTCTGTCTGCGCCTGACTGAATTGATGCATGGCACGATTCGGGTGAAGAGCGAGTTGAATGCCGGAAGCACCTTTGTCGTGACCTTGCCCATTCCGGTGAGTGCAGCCACCCCGGTCAGCGCCCCAGGGCATACGAAAGCCGAACCGAAGTCCACCGAGATCGACACACGCGCCATTCACATCCTCGTCGTCGACGATCAGCTCGCCAACCGGGAGTTGCTCGTCGCTCAACTTGCCACGCTGGGATACGAGGCCGATATGGCCGAAAGTGGCGGGGCGGCATTGCGGCGCTTCAACGAGCGCCACTACGATCTGGTGATGACCGACATCAATATGCCGGGGATGGACGGGTACGCGCTCGCGCGGTGCCTTCGTGCCCAAAGTTCGACGGTGCCGATCATCGCGATTACTGCGCACGTCGCGGCAGAAGAGCGCGCGCGATGCACGAACGCGGGAATCGACGAGGTCCTGCTCAAACCTGTCCTGCTCGACACGATGGAAGCGACGGTGCGGCGGCTGGTCAACGAGGCAGCCAGGCGTCCCGCGAATGACACCGTGGCGAGGCGCGACATTTCGCAAGGGCCATTGCCCGAGCACATCCATGCCGCGATGACTCAGGCGCTGAGGGATTCGCTTCGGGAACTGCATGGCGCCATTGAGCTTGGGGATATGAAAACGGTGCTCGCCCAGCTTCATGCGGTACGCGGATCTTTCGCGATGATTCAGGAACCCGAAGTGGCGAATGCTTGCGCACAGATGGAGCAGCACGCCAGAAATCACGACATTCCTGGGGTTAAGGAGGGGCTCAATCGTTTTGAGCCACTCGCTTATTCGACGCTCGCGCGGCGCGTTATGAGCGTATAGCCGGAGACGTGAGTTTTTGGCTTCAGCCATGAATCGGCGTCAGGAGAAGCAAGAACTGAGTGTCGACTTTCCTGACTGCGCTCCCGACGTCGGCCGGCATCTTCATGCCGATTTCACCGACGCGCCACACTGGGCACCCGTCCAGTTTCCCCTTGATGCCCCAGCACTCGCGACAGATTGCCCACCTCTCGCTTGAGCAACGCCGCGAAGTGCGCGATGCGCTCGTCGGTTACGCGCACGCTCGGCCCGAAGATGCACACCGAACCCGCCACCTGGTTCGCACCGTTGAAGAACGGCGCGGCCACTGCGACCGCGCCTGCGATCAGTTCGTGATGGCTGGTGCCGAAGCCCTTTGCGCGGACCGCATCGAGATCGGCGGCGAGCGCCGCCGTGTCCTGATCCGGATCGCTCAGATAGCGCCGCAGATCGTCCTCTGACAGCGGCATCTGCGAAAGAATCGTGCGGCCGCTCGCGCCGAGCACGAGCTTCTCGCGATAGCCGACTCCCCGCCGGAAACTGAGCGGCTGCGGACTTTCCAGTTCGGCGACGCAAATCCGGTAGGTCCCCTCCGGCACGAACAACGCGACCGTCTCCGAGGTCGCTTCCCAAAGTTCGCGCAGCATCGGCTGCGCGAGCTGCGCGATCGTATTGTTCGCCATCCAGGCGTGCGCGACTTGCGCGACCGAACTGCCGAGCCTGAAGCGCTGCGGCTCGCCCGACGACGCGAGAAAGCCGTTCTGTTCGAGCGTATTCAGCAGCCGGTACAGCGTCGGTCGGCTCAGGTCCACGCGGGTCAGCAACTCCGCGACGGTCAATTCCTTGTCCCCGGGGCGGAACGCCAGAAGAATATCTAGCGCCCGCTCGACTGCCCGCACATTTTCGTGCGGCTTTTTTTCTTCCATTTGAAATTTCCTTTCCGCGATGGTCCGCGTCGATTGCACATTGTAGTGAAAGTCCCTATCGGCACGAACTTGACTCACATCAATCTGTCCGTACAATGAGACCACATTCTCACACAATGGACAACTGGATTCGGAGGGATTATGGACAAGAACATGTCGGAGACGCTGGTTCGCACGGGCCCGGGCACGGCGATGGGCAATCTGATGCGCCGCTACTGGGTGCCGGTGCTGCTCGCGAGCGAAATCGCGGAGCCCGATTGCCCGCCGGTGCGCGTGCAGATCCTCGGCGAAAAGCTGCTGGCCTTTCGCGATTCCGAAGGCCAGCCCGCGCTGATCGACGAGTTCTGCTCGCACCGCGGCGTGTCGCTCTACTTCGGCCGCAATGAAGAGAACGGCATCCGCTGCTCGTATCACGGCCTCAAATTCGACCGCAACGGCAACTGCGTCGAGGTCCCGTCCGCACCGCAGGCGTGCAAGCACATGGGCATCACCGCGTATCCGTGCATCGAACGCGCGGGCATCGTGTGGGCGTACATGGGGCCGAAGGACCGTCAGCCGGCGCCGCCGGATCTCGAGTGGTGCAACCTGCCGGAGAGCCACGTGTTCGTGTCGAAGCGGCTGCAGGAATCGAACTACCTGCAGGCGATGGAAGGCGGCATCGACACGAGCCACGTGTCGTATGTGCACCGCTACGAAGTCGACGATGACCCGATGCACCAGGGCACGAAGGCGCTCGACTACATCAAGGCGGACGGCAACGTGATCTTCGAGATCGAGAAGCAGCCGTTCGGCCTCACGCTGTTCGGCCGCCGCAACGGCGAGCCGGATTCGTACTACTGGCGCGTCACGCAGTGGCTGTTCCCGTGGTACACGCTGATCCCGCCGTTCGGCGACCACTCGCTCGCGGGCCACGTGTGGGTGCCAATCGACGATCACAGCTGCTGGGCGTGGAGCATCAACTTCCGCCCGGACCGTCCGCTCGACGAGCAGGAACTGGCCGATCTGAACGCCGGCAAGGGCATTCACTGCGAGTACGAGGAAGGTGGCACGTTCCGTCCGAAGGCGAACAAGGACAACGACTATCTGATCGACCGCAAGGCGCAGAAGGAAAAGCGCGCGTACTCGGGCGTGTTCGGCTTCGCGATGCAGGACGCGTCGCTGCAGGAAAGCATGGGTCCGATCCAGGACCACAGCAAGGAAAAGCTGTTGCCGACCGACCGCGCGATCGTGATGGCGCGCCGCATGATGTACGAGGCGGCCACGGCACTGGTGCCCGACACCGATCCGCCCGCGATCGACGCCGATCAGCAGCGCGTGCGCGCTGCCGGCGTCTTGCTGCCGCGCGATCAGAAGCCACAGGAATGGGCGGTGATCCATCTGCACGACGGCAAGGACCAACCGATCTACACGATCTGATGCACGGCGGGGCCGGGCTTCTCTCCGCCCCGCGTGTCGTCGTCCGGTCCGACTGGACCTTCCGCCCATTCCGCAAAAGGAGGCCGGCTGCGCGCCGGCAAGCAATGCAGCAACGTAAAAGACTCGAAGACAAGGTCGCGCTGATCACTGGCGGCGGAGGCGGCATCGGCGCCGCGACCGCGCGCGTGTTCTGCGCCCAGGGCGCTGCGGTAGTGCTCGTCGATGCGAATCCAGAGGCGCTCGCGCGCGTCACTGAAGACCTGAAGGAGGCCGATCCGTCGGCGCGTGTCGAGACGTTCCCGGCCGACGTGTCGGATGACGCCGATGCGGTGCGCGCGGTGCAGTTCGCCGCCGCTTCGTTCGGCCGGCTCGACGTGCTGGTCAACAACGCGGCGATGCGCAACTACAGCGCGCTCGCCGACGCGACGCCGGCCGAGTGGCAGGCGATGGTGTCGGTCAATCTGGTCGGCACGTCGAATTATTGCAGGGCGGCGCTGCCGTTCCTGCGTCGCGCGGGCCGCGCGAGTATCGTCAACGTATCGTCGTGCTATGCGGTGACCGGCCGCAAGGGCATGGGCCTGTACGACGCGACCAAGGCCGGCATGCTGGCGATGACCCGCACGCTCGCGTTCGAGGAGACCGCGAACGGCGTGCGCGTGAACGCGATATGCCCCGGGTCGACGCTGACCGGATTCCACGTGAATCGCGCCATTGCAGCGGGCAAGAGCGTCGAAGTGCTGAAGACGCAGCGCCAGGACACGTCGCTGATCGGCCGCTGGGCGTCGCCCGAAGAGATCGCGTGGCCGATCCTGTGGTTCGCGAGCGACGAGGCGTCGTACATCACCGGCACGACGCTGATGGTCGACGGCGGCCTGTCGGCGATGTGAGCGGAGGAGAGGTGGCATGAACATGACCGATTCCACGCTGATGGTGCGGGTCGCCGCACGGCGCGACGAAGCCGACGGGATCGCCGGCTTCGAGTTCGTCGATGTCGACGGCCGCGAGCTGCCGCCGTTCGAGGCGGGCGCGCACATCGACGTCTACGTGCCCGGCGGGCCGGTGCGGCAGTACTCGCTGTGCAACGCGCCTCGCGAGCGTCACCGGTATCAGATCGCGGTGTTGCGCGACGCCGATTCGCGCGGCGGATCGCTGCGCATGCACGACGCGGTGAACGAAGGCGACGCGCTCCGCATCGGCGTACCGCGCAATCATTTCCCGCTCGCCCGCCATGACGCGAAGCCGCTATTGCTCGCGGGCGGCATCGGCGTCACGCCGCTTCTCTGCATGGCGGAGCAGCTGGCAGCGATGGGCGCGGCGTTCGACATGCATTACTGCGCGCGCTCGAAGAGCCGTGCGGCGTTCGTCGAGCGAATCGCCGCGTCGTCGTGGGCGGACAACGCGCAGTACCACTTCGACGACGAGCACGGCATGCTCGATCTGAACGCACTGCTGACAGGCGGCGCGGACCGGCATCTGTACGTGTGTGGTCCGCAGGGCTTCATGAACGCGGTGCTCGATACGGCACGCTCGCTCGGCTGGAGCGACGATCGTCTGCATTACGAATACTTCGCGGCGGCGCAGCCTGCCGGCGACGGCGGCTCGTTCGACGTGCGGCTCGCGCGCTCGGGCCGCGTCGTGTCGATTGCGGCCGATTGCACGGTCACGCAGGCGCTCGCGGCGGCGGGCGTCGAGGTGCCGGTGTCGTGCGAGCAGGGCATCTGCGGCACCTGCATCACGCGGGTGCTCGAAGGCGAACCCGACCACCGGGATCTGTACCTGTCGCCCGAGGAGCAGGCCCGCAACGATCAGTTCCTGCCGTGCTGTTCACGTGCGAAGTCGAGGGTGCTAGTGCTCGATCTGTAACGGCATTCGCCGGCGCCGGTCACAGCAGGCGGCCGGCGCCCTATCCATCAGAAAGAAAGAAAACGGGCGGCCGCTGGCACGCCCCGGCATTGGAGGAGTCATGGAGAAGAATCTGGCGTCGTCGGAGGGCATGTCCGCGAACGTCTGGGCCACGAACGGCGCACGGGAGGCGAGCAGCGCCGACACGAACCCGTATCGCTGGGTCGCGCTGTTCATCGTCTGGGCCGCGTTTCTGCTCAGCTATGTGGTCCGCGTGGCGTGGAGCACGGTGGCCGCGCCGGTCGGCGCGTCGCTCGGCATCAGCGTGTCGATGCTCGGTGCGTTCGTCACCGCGTTCTACGCGGGCTATGTGCTTGCGAACGTGGTCGGCGGCATGCTGACCGATCTGCTCGGCGGTCGCGCGATGCTCACGCTCGCGCTGCTGCCGCTCGGCGTACTCACGTTTACGTTCGGCTATACGCATTCGCTCGCCTTCGGCATCGTGATTCAGGCGGCGATGGGTTTCGCGGCAGGCGCCGACTACTCGGCCGGCATGAAGATCATTCCCGCATGGTTCACGCGCGACCGGGGCCGCGCAATGGGCCTCTACACGACCGCGACGTCGCTCGCCGTCGTGATCGCGAACGCGGTCGTGCCGTCGTTCTCAGCGCGGCACGGCTGGTCGAACGCATTTCATATGCTCGGCATCGTCACGTTCGCGTGGGGCATCGTCACGTTGCTGCTGCTGAAGAACCGGCCGTCGAACGAAGCGAAGCCCGCGCGCAACAGCCTGCAGGACATGCTCGGCCTGTTGCGCAACCGGAACCTGATCGCGCTGTCGATCGCGGGCTGCGGCGGCTTGTGGGCGACCGTCGGCTTCGCTGCATGGGGCAACGCGCTGATGACGCGCCAATACGGCATTGCGCCGATCGTCGCCGGATCGATCGTCGCGTCGTTCGGCATCGGCGCGGTGATCGCGAAGCCGACGCTCGGCTGGATCTCCGATCTGCCTGGCGTGTCGCGGCGGATGATGTCGATCGGCTGCCTGATCGCGTTCACGATCGCGTTGCTGGTGTTCGGCTACTGCTCGACCGCGCATCAGTTCTATCTGGTCGCGCCGATCCTCGGGGCGTTCTCGTTCGGCTATCTGCCGGTGCTGATGGCACAGGTGAGCGACGCATCCGGCAAGCGCCTCGCCGGCGCGAGCGCCGGCTGGACCAATGCGATCTGGCAGTCCGGCAGCGCGGTGTCGCCGATGGTGGTCGGCTCGCTGTATGGCGCGAGTCATTCATTCATGCTCGCGCTCATCACGCTCGCGATCGGACCCGCTATCGCGGTCGTCGCGATGTTCTTCGTCAATCCGCACATCGCACGCGAATGACCGACTCTCTCCGGCAGCCGCCGCGGCCACGCGCCGGCTACCGCGACCACAGAGATCGAACGATCACGCTTTCGCAGCACAAAACAACTCAATTTCCAGCAGGAGACACACGGTGAAGCACAAGCCTCTCGCCAGGCCCTCGAAGGTCCTTTTTGCATGTGGTATTGGTATCGGCATCAGCGGCGCGGCGCACGCGCAGTCGTCGGTCACGCTGTACGGCATCGTCGACTCGGGGGTGACCTACGTGACTCACGCTGTCACGCCGCAGGGATCGTCTGGCACCCAGGTCGCGCTCGGCACCGGCAACCGGCAGAATTCGCGTTGGGGTTTTACCGGCAAGGAAGATCTCGGCAACGGACTGCGGGCGATTTTCACGCTCGAATCGGGCATGGCGATGAACACCGGCGCGCTGCAGCAAGGCGGGCGGCTGTTCGGCCGGCAAGCGTTCGTCGGACTCGAATCGGACCGCTACGGCGCGATGATGCTCGGCCGGCAGATGACGCCGATGTACCGCTACTTCCTCGCGCTCGACCCGCTCGGCTATTCCAGTTACGGCCTTTCCGCGCAGGACGCGCAGTTCGTCGGTCGCGCGGATAACGCGGTGTCGTATCTCGGCCATGTGGGACCGTTCGAGCTGAATGCGCTCTACAGCTTCGGCTATGACGCAGTCGCCTCCAACGTGCCGGTGGCGGGCTCGTTCCGCGTCGGCAAGCAGTACGACATCGGTGGACGCTACGTGCAGGGGCCGCTGAATCTGACGTTCGTGTACGAGCAGCGCCAAGGCTCGGTGATCGCGACATCGGGCGATAGCGAGCGGCGCTACGTGGCCGGCGGTTCGTATGCAATCGGCAAGGCGACGCTGTACGGCGGCTACGAATTGCTGCTGAACGATGTTCCGTCGACGCTCACCACATCGCCGCCGCAGTCGATGGCGTTCGCGGGCGTGCGCTACAAGGCGACGTCGGCGCTGGACCTCGCAGCCGCGAGTTACTACCACGCGTATCGCCAAGTCGACGCGCACGCATTGAGCACCGGCGTCAACGCGGACTACTGGCTGTCGAAGCGCACGGCGCTGTACACCGACATCACCTATGTGATCAACAGCTCGAAGGCCGCGCTGAGTGCAACGGGATGGGCGACTTCGGTCGCGACGACGACCGTGAAGACCGGCGCGAACCAGCTGGCGTTTGCGATCGGCGTGCTGCACAAGTTCTGACGGCGGCGGCGCGCGCGCTCAATCGCTCAGTGCATCGCGATGATCGCGCGGGCCTTTCGCCGACGCGTAATATCGCTGCAACGCGTCGGTCGAGCGCGCGCCCAGCGTGCGGACCTGGACGAGCCAGTCGGTTTCCACCGGCCACTCACCGCCGATCACGCGTGGATAGATCTGTCGTGCGTAGCGATGCAGTGCCTTCGCGCCGATGTTGCCGCTGACGCCAAGCAGCGCATGCAAGCTCGCGTGCGTCGCCTTGATATCGACAGCCGCGCTGTTTGCCGCGAGCCGCGCGACGAGCGAGCGGATCTGTTCGATGCCGTTCAGGAACGATTCGTCGAGCAGATCGAGCGAGACCAGTTCTTCCAGGTGGGGTTCGTCGAGCAGGCTTTCTTCAGCGATGGGGGGGGCCGCGTGCGCGCTCGCCGTGGGGGCCAATGCCACCGGCGTCGCCGCAAAATCCGTTTGCGCGCTTTCGCCCGCGGTTTCCGCAATCCGTTGTGAAGATGGAGAGTCCGCACTCAGCTCGCCGCGTGTGCCGAACTGCCGTGCGAGACATGCGTACAGCGAGCCGGCTTGCACCGGCTTGATCAACACCTCGTTCATCCCGGCGGCAAGGCAGGCCTGCACCGCTGCGGGATCGGTGTGACTGGTCAGCGCGATGACAGGCAGCGTCGCGTAGGCATCGGTGCGTGCGCGAATCGACTTCGTCGTCTCGATGCCGTTCATGCCCGGCATGTTCACGTCCATCAGGATCGCGTCGATGAAGCCGTCTTCGTGCAGGTTGGTCAGCACCGCCTGACCGTGGTCGGCCTCGATGACGCTCGCGCCGCAGCGCTCCAGATAAGCCTTTGCGACGAGCCGGCTGTAGGTGTCGTCGTCGGCGATCACGAAGGTTCTGCCGGCGAAGCCGTCGGGCAGCTCGCCCGGCTGATGCCGCACGCCGTTGTCGAACAGGGCCTGCACCGCGGTGATCAGCTCCTGCACACTCGACGTCTTGCCGATGATCTCGTCCATGCCGGCGCGCCGCGCGCGCAGCCGCACCGCGTTGCCCGGTTCGGCGGTATAGGCGGCGATCAGCACGTTGCGGTTCGGGCAGTCCCGGTCGGCCCGGATGCGCTCGGTCGTCGCATAGCCGTCCAGATCGGGCATGCTGATGTCCATCAGCACGAGGTCGTAGAGCGGCGCGCGCCGCAGCGTGGCGAGCGCAAGCTCGCCGCCCGACGCCTCGCTGACATAGGCGCCCGCCTTCGTCAGCAGGCGGCGGGTGCGGGCGCGCAGCGTAGCGTCGTCGTCGACGACGAGCACGCGCTTGCCCTTGAACGCCGGCATCGCGCGTTCGAACAGGCGCCGCTCGTGCTCGGCGACCTCGTCAGCCGCCACCGGCGGAAAGCGCAGCGTGAATGCGGTGAACTTGCCGAGTTCCGATTCGCAGTCGATGCTGCCGCCGAACGCGCGCATCGCGCGCTGGCAGTACGCGAGCCCGAGCCCGGTGCCGCCCGAGTTGCCGGCCGTGCGAAACGGCTCGAACAGATGCTGCAGGATCTCCGCCGCGATGCCGGGGCCGGTGTCGCGCACGATCACCGAGTCGCTATCGACGGTCAATGTCAGCGTCGCCTGCGGATACGCGACGATGTGATGCAGCGCGTTCTTGATCAGGTTGAACAGCGTGAACAGATAGACCGTCTCGTCGACCTTGAACACGAAGTCGCGGTTGACGACGACGCTCACCTTCGCGCGTTCCTTGTCGTTGTCGAAGCCGTATTCGGCGAGCGCCTTGCGCGTGGTCGCGCCGGCATGCAGGTAGCTGAGACTATCCGGGCGGATCGATTTCGCGGCGACTTCGTCGAGCGTCATCGCGATGATGCGCAGGCCGCGCTCGATCGACAATTGGCCCTGCGCGAGATGGTTGTACATCAGCGAGGCCGTGCCGTCGGTGAGCGTCGGCGCCGCGCCCGCCTTGTTCGCCGAGGGCAACGCTTCCTCGACGCGGTCGAGCACGTGCCGCAACTGGCTCAGCGGATTGCGCATCTCGTGCGCGATGGAACCCGCGAGCGCCTGCAACGCGCGGTTCTTTTCGACGAAGATGCGTCCCTTGCTGATCGCGTGGCTGAACGCCATGCTGCACAGCACGACCACCGGCAGCAGCGCGAGATTGGACTTGTCGTCGGCGCTGAGAACGATCGGCGTCGGCGAGCTCAACACGCCGGCAAGGCCGCCGGAAAACACGCCGATACCGATGCACGTTATCAGCAGCAGCGGGTTGTCGATACACAGCGCCAGAATGAAGATCATCATGACCTCGGTCATCATCCACATCGTGGAGAAGCCGTTTCTGACGGTCAGGAACGTGCAGACGAACGGCAGCACGTAAATCAGGCAGCAATGCCAGTAGATCAGCAGAGCGGGGTTGTAGCGCCTCGGCCAGCGCGCCTGGAACAGCAGCGGAACGCAGACGGCCGCCGCGCTGAGCCGCAGCAGCAGGTTGTCGTAAGGCTGCGGAAGGAGGTAGGTCCAGACGATGTAATAGATGGGGTGACACAGGAGGCCGAGTGCGCCTCCCCATCGAATCGCGAACCTGCTTCTTTCCAGCATATCCCGCATGCTTTCGCGCGGTCTCGCCATCAGGCCTCCGAGTTCATCAGGAACCCATCATTTCATGCGTATTGAATTGCTGTGCTTCGACGCCTTCGGCGAGCGAGTCGCCGTTCTTGCCGTGAAACGGTCCGACCGAAAAGCCGTACTTCTTCAGAAGACCATGAGTATAAGAGACCGACCACACGGGCGGGCTACCGATGATGAAATCGGATGCGATGCCTTCTTGCCACGCGGAATAACCTTCGGCAAAGCAGGTATAGCAGTCGCGGGTGGACGGCAGCCTGAACGGGAAAGCGGTGTCGAGTCCAGCGGGCCCACGCGCGAAGCATTCAATATAGAGCGTATGACCGCGAGAAGCGAGTTCCGCTTCGACGCTGGCCGCGCGCGGATGCGAATCGTCGATCCAGAATTGCGCGCGTTTGAGATCGGCGGCGCTCAGGTAGGGCACGCTTGTGCTGCTCGCGAGGATCGCGCCGTCGAAGTCAGGGAGCGGCGTGTCCGGGCTGAACGTATGCACCGAGACTTTCGATTTGCCGAGCAGGTCCGACGCGAGCAACTCGTTCGCCTGATCGGTCAGCAGGTTGATCTTGTCCGGCAGATCGATCAGCACCAGTTCCTTCGGCGCATCCTTGTAGAGCAGATACTTCGCGACCGTCGTGCCGAGCCGGCCGGCCGCGCCGAACAGCGCGAGCTTCGTGTTGCCGAATTCGAGGCTGAGCTGTTCGCAGCAATGCATCGCCCAGTCCTTCAGCATCGCCGCGGTCGCCGCGTGGCCGGTCGTGATGTGAGGCGGCTTGACCGGCCGGGGCAGCGCCCCGTAGTTGCATGCGTACGGCGTCGACGCGCCCATCGCGACCATGTTCAAGCCCGCCTTTCTGGCGAGCTCCAGCGCCGGAAAGAATTGCGTCGCCCGAAAGCGCTTGATGCCGCGCGGGCTGCCGAGCCACATTTCGAGCGGCACCGGGCAGGCGATATTCGCGCCGATTACCTGCGAGCCCGAATAGATCGGCGATGCGATGAAAGGCTTGGTCTTCCACAACTCTTCTTCGAACGACTCGCTGCGTTCGCGAACGTTGTGAAAAGAAAATGAAAGAGTCTCCCAGTCGGTCGCGTGAAACAGAAAGCCGACCCCCCCCTGACGGGCCGGCAGGCTATCGCGGATCTGCTCCGGGTGAATTTCGTGCTTGAGCGCAAGCGGTGCACTATTCCGATGCAAAAGAAGTCCGGTTGGCTCGTTTGAAACGGTCGACAGGTCTTTAAGGAGAGCGGTCTTCATTGGGTTTTCCTTGGTTTTGATTAGACGCTGGAAAAGTCAGCGCGCGGCGTGGCCAGCCGGTTGGACCGGCGACCCTTCAACTCTAGAGAAATCCGCACCGATACGCCCGTCTGTTCGTGCACACAGCATTCACGAGCGGTTCAAGACGGCTTGCCCGCCGGGTGGGAATCGGCTCTGGGCAATCTTTTGAAAGAATTACGGCAGAACTTTCGATGTATTACGGCACGTCGTGCGCCGTCCTCGAATGGCAAAAGGGCCGCTCGGCGGCCCTTTGCTTGCATCTCCGGCGAATACCGGATTAGCGTGTAATGCTATAGCCGATTCGCGCAATCCAGCGATGCTGGTTGTAGTCGAGAATGTTCTCGCCACAACCGCTAAAGAAGCCGAGCCATACGTAACCGCTGTCCTCGCGGTAAAGAACAGTGCCGGCATGTAACGCGTGTCGCGCAAAGGCGCCTAGTACATCTGGCCCGGCGCCTACAGAGGACAACGTCATGCGTCAGCGCGACACGGCGAAGCCAATGCGCGCGGCCCAGCGGTGCTGGTTGTAAGAGAGAAGATCTTCCGCGTAGCCGTTGAAATAGTTTAGAAACAGATACCCGCCCCATGCACTGCCGAATATCTTGGCAAGCGGGTAGGTAAATTGTACGTCGACGCTTCCATAGGTCGATTTCGTGCCCTTTCTCAACGTGGTCGCGAGCTGCCAGCCATCCGGGCTGCCGTATTTGACGAGCAGGTCGACATAGCCGCGATAGTCGGCGATATCCGAATTCGTGTCCTGTTTGTGCGTGTAGGCGTAGATTTTCGGCTCGATGGTCAGGTGATTGGCGTTGAGGTCGCCAAAATCCCAGATCGGCTTGATGTAGACATAGTCGATGCCACGCGACCCGGGACCGGCGGTCCCGTTCGACTCGTGCTCGTAGCCAGACTCGATGCCCATCCGGGTGAACCAGCTGGTCCTCCACCCGGTGTCCTCCAGGTAGTAGAAAAGAGCGGGCATGTAGCTCGTATCGTAGAACGGGTTCATATGCCCGCGGATATCCCACAGAGAAGTCTGCGTGTAGGCGAAATAAAGGTTGTCGAGAAAACCGCGTGAACGCGGATCATCGGGCAGTACGAAGCGGAATTTGAAGCTGACCTGGAATTTGGCGAGACCGTCTTCCGACGAGTCCCAGCCGTCGGCGAAGTAGGTGGGCTGGTAGAACGAAAATCGCCCCACGAGAAAGGTGCCGAGGTCCGGCACCAAGGAATTCGAGGGCTTCACGGTCGAAGGCGGCACTTGCGCGGCGATCGACTCGTTGCCGGCCATCGGCCCTTCGGCTGGCGCGATCACGACCGGTGCGGATGCGGACGCAACCGCCGCCGCAGACGCGGGCGCCGCTGTTGCGGCGCTGGCCGTCGCCGCATTGCGAGGCACACGCGTGAGCAGGACTACCGAAGGTGATACGTCGACGCCAGGCAGGTCGATGCGAAGCGCACCGCGCGCCCAATCGGGCCATGGCGCACTATAGCTGACCGCCTTCATCTCGCCGGCCGCTAGCCGGACATGCTCGGGTGCGCCGGATGCGCGCGTGAGCAGTACGGCCCTTGGCAGGGCCTCGCCGTTGGTCAGCGTGACGCTCAAGGTGCGAGGCACGTCGACCGACGTGCCGGAGGGTGCGTCGCCGGTGTAGACGATCGTCACGACAAGCGGTTCGTCGGACCTCGCTTCGCGCGGCGGACGCAATATGGAAACCCCGGCGACGCTATACGCAGAGTAGCTGCCGAGCACCAGCGCACTGATGCAAACCGATAGGCTGGGGAGCAGTTTGGAAAATGAGCCGGAAAGCGGACTTGACGACAATCGGAAAACGCGCGAGCGATGGCTGCGAACGCCAGACTGGCGGTTTTTGTTCACGCGAGACATCAATCGATTCCGCACACGGAGCTCCTATTGGTCTGCGAGTTCAGGTCGCAATGAGACGATAGCGTCAAAGCATGCAGTTGGATAGAAAATCAGGGTCCGCGTTTTGATTGCGGAAACCGCCATCCACGCCGGTTCCCGCTATCCGTTTTTTCGCTCATTCTGCCAGTGCTATTAGGAATTGCGCGAGTGGAAAAAGAGCTGCCGCGCTATCGATGCGAATAGCGACGGGAACAGCGTCGGAATAGCGTCGGAATAGCGTCGTGTCGTTGCATTTGCGCAACGGAGCTTTAAATGTTAAATCGCGGGTGATTCGCGCCTTGAAATATCCGTTGGGCGCGCTGCACTTTTCGCTTATGACAATTGCGTGGCGATTCGCGATTCGATTGCCCGGCAAATCGTTGCCCAATCAATGCGACGGTTGAAAGCCCGCTTCAATAGGCGAATTTCCGGTATTGCTCCGGCGCGCCCGCCTTGTCGAGTTCGCTCACGCGCGGCATATGACGCAGTAGTCGCTTCGCGCGTGACGTCAATTGCGCATAGACGGCTTCGGGTACGTCGATGTGGACTTCCGGCCTGAAGTACCAGCTGCGGCTGTAGCCGATCACGACCATCGGACGCGGCAGGTCGGTCCGGTTCGGCGTGCCGCGATGGAACGCGCGCACGTCGCGAATCATCACGTCGCCGAGTTCCATCGTGATCGCATGCAACGGCAGGCGGCCGTCGCGCCACGCGTTCAGCGCGTCGTCGGAGCGCATCCGATGCGTGCCGAGCGTCGTTTCGAATGGGCCGTTCTCGAGCGTGACGTCACATAACGGAAAGTTGACCGCGAGCTGGAACGACGGGGTTTCCGCTTCGCCGTCGAACAGCGCGGGTGTGTCGCGATGAATCTCCTGAAACGTCGAGCCGTTCAATGGCGTGTCGGTCGCCAGCTGGCACATCACGGGGTCGTCGCCGGCCACGCGCTCGACGATGCCGAGCACGTCCGGATCACAGAAGATCGACTGATCGGCGAAGACCCCCGTGAACGGCAGCGTGACGTAGTGCCGGTTTTCGCCGCGCACGGCGGTCGCCCGCGCGGCAATCTGCTGTTGCAGCAATGGCGCGAACGCGTCGCGCCATGCGAGCAGCGTCGCCTTCGGGAAGTGCTGGCGCAGAACGACCATGCCGTCGCGTTCGAACGTCGCTGCGCAATCATCGAGTTGTTCGGTCGAAAAGCGGCCCACGGTTGTCTCCTTTATCGAGTCGTTGAGTCGGGGCTTGCCTCGGTAACCTGCATGTGGCGCTCATTCCATCGGCGAGACCAGCAGCGACACCGGCACGCCGTGACAATCGACTTCCGCGAGGACCGTCGCGCCGAGTTCTTCGCCCAAGCTGGTGCGCGCGTCGATCGGAGTTCCATTGCGGTCGATGCGCAGAATGTTCAGCGGCCACGACGGCCGCGTCAGCCTCTCGTGCGCAAACGCGCCGACCCACAGCGGCGCCGCGGCGGTGCCGTTGCCGACCGCGTAGGCGCTCGGCCAGAAACGAAGCACGTAACGTTCCTCGCGCGATTCGCCCGGCCGCATGAAGACGAGCGACGACGGCACGCCATTGTTCAGCTTCGGCAGCACCGGCAGCGACACCGCCGCGACGTCGGGCGAAGCGAGCGACAGCAGGCTGTGCGCGGACACGTCGGTGCCCTCGATCCAGCCCCGCGCGCGCAGTAGCTCGCGGATCGAAGCGGGTTCGGAGACCCATTGCAGCGTCAGCGGCTCCTTGCGATCGCCGCCCATGTCGGACCGATAGCACGGCAGCCGCTGCCACTCGGAGTGTTTCCACTGCGCCTGCGTGAACTGCACGGGTGGTGGTTGCGGTGCGGTGTTCGGCGGCGCCGGCATGGCGACGCCGAGCTGCAGGCCGACGCTGAGCACGACCACCGCGAGCACCACGAGCGGCATGAAACGGCGCGGCGGCGGCGGCCGCGGATGCCGCCAGATCGCCGTCAGCGCAATCAGCGCGACCCACACATAGGCGAGCGCCGCGCCGCCGATCGCGTCGGACACCCAGTAGCGGCCGAAGTACACGCCCGCGAGCGCCACCACGATCACGACGATGATGCTCGCTCCGGCAACCAGCACGCCTTCGAGCTTATCGACCCGACGCGCGAGCAGAAACGCGAGAAAGCCGTAGACGATCACCGTCGCGGCGACGTGATTGCTCGGAAACACGAAGTGGCCTGTCATCAACTCATTGGGCGGCGCGCGGCGCATCGCGAGTTGCAGGCCGAGAATCAGCAGCTGCGAAAACACGACCGCGGCGAGCCAGTAGGTGATCGTGCGCCAGCGCCGCTCCCATACCATCCACAGCGCAACCGTGACGACCAGCGCAAGCAGCGTGATGCCGCTGCCGAGCGTCCCGAGCGCCGCGAGTACCGTGTCGCCCCACGGCGTGCGCACCGATTGCAGGAAGTGATAGACGGACAGATCGATGGTGGTCAACGGATCGCCGCTGACGACGTCTTCAAGGACCCCGAAGAAAAGCGCGCCGGCCACCAGCACGATCAGCGATGTCGCGAGCAGATGGGTCGCATCGGGCGTGTCGGGGTCGAGCATGCGGCGCGCGATGCGGCCGAGCGGACCCGGATGTCGGCATGCCCAGCTGCCGAGATGACGGCCCGCCGCGCTCGACAACGCATTCGCGTGCGATACGAGGAACCCCGCGCCGCGAAAGCTGAGCCACACGATGCACACCAGCATCGCGATGATCACGACGAGCCGGAACGACACCGCGCCCGCGAGCAGCACCGATGCGCCGAACGCGACACCGGGCAGGATGTGCGCGGGCGCCCACAACAGCGCGGACAGCACGTTGATCGCGAGGAAGCGCAGCGGCCGCATGCCCATCATGCCCGCGACGACCGGCACGATCGCGCGCAATGGGCCGATGAAGCGGGCGAGCACGACGCTCTTCGCGCCATGCTTCAGAAAGAAGCGCTGGCCCGTGTCGAGTACGCCGGGGTGTGCGCGGAACGGCCACAGCGTGACGATGCGCTCCTTGTAGCGATCGCCGAGCCAGAAGCTGGCGCCGTCGCCGGCGACCGCGCCGACGATCGCCCACACGAAGACCCAGGCAAGACTCAGCGAGCCGGTGCCGGTCAGCGCGCCGGCGAGGAACATCGCGGTGCTGCCGGGAACGAAGGTGCCGATGACCGCGATGGATTCGAAAAATGCGGCGAGAAACACGACCGCGAGCATCCACGTCGAGTGGCCGGCGAGCAGATGCAAAAGGTGGCTGTAGGCGTGCTCCATCGTGCGCGATCGGCGGTTCTCGGGCGTGACGATCGATCATAACGCGCACGGGCAAACGGTGGGCGCGGGCGGGGGCGGCGCTTCTGCAGCGGTCGGGCGATCGGCTCAGAATAGATATCGTGGCTCGGCGGATCGATGCGCTTGGGGGGAGCTATGAAGACAGCAACCGGTGGGATCGTAGGGTCGGCGTTGCTCGTGACGCTGTTGACGGTGGGGGGCACGGGGACGGTCGAGGCTCAGCAACTGGGCAATCCTGGCGGCAGCCAAGCCGGAACTCGTGCGGGCACCGGCGCGGGCACCAGCGCGGACAGCGGCAATGCGGCTGCCGGCGGCGCAATGGGCATCGGTACCGGCGTCAGTCCGAGTGCGATGCCGGGGCCGGGCATGTCGGCGGGTGGCTCGTATGGGCTCGGCGCCGGTGGCGCGACCGGCTCGGGCGGCGCGCTCAACAACATGCGCGCGAACGGCACGGCGCTCTACATGAGTCCCGACCCGCGCGCGCCGAACGTGACCGGCCGCGCGGCGCCGCCGCGCTAGGGCGGCGGATAGAATGCAGATCCGATCCGACCACAGGGGAAGGGAATGGCACACGGCGAGCACAAGTATCGCGTATCGGTGCAATGGACCGGCAACCGCGGCAGCGGCACCTCCGGCTACCGCGACTACGGCCGCGACCACGTGATTTCTTCCAGCGGCAAGCCGGACATTCCGGGCTCGTCGGACCCGGCGTTTCTCGGCGACGCGACGCGCTGGAATCCCGAGGACCTGCTGGTCGCGTCGGCGAGCGCGTGTCACAAGCTTTGGTACCTGCATCTGTGCTCGGACGCGGGCATCGTGGTGCTCCACTATCGCGACGACGCCGAAGGCACGATGCTCGATTCCGCTCACGAAGGCCGCTTTTCGCAGATCGTGCTGCGCCCGCGCGTGACGATCCGCGCGGGCGGCGACGTCGAGCAGGCCATGCATCTGCATCACGTCGCGCATCAGAAGTGCTACATCGCGAACTCGGTCAACTTTCCGATTCTCTGCGAGGCGATGGTGGAGACGGATGCGCGTTGAGGCGCGGGCGGCGGCGCCAGGCATGCGAGCCGGCGGGCGGGGCGCCGGCCAGCCGCTCGCTAACGCTCAACGATTGCCGTCGAGCAGATCGCCGAGCAGTTCGTCGAACGCGGCTTGCGCGTCTTCGAGTTCCTGCAGCGCGGCGTCGAAAGTCTGCAACGCAAATTGCGAGGGTTTGCCGCTGCCTGCTGGCGGGAATTGCGATTGCAGCGACGCGAACGCCGTCTGCACACGCTTGGTGGCGGTCAACACGCGTTCCATTGCGGCGGTTTCTTCGGCTCGCGCCTTGTCGTGATCCATGAGAACTCCGGGGTCGTCGGGTTGCGTCGGGACGGCTCGCGCCGCTCCTAAAGGGGACTAAAGGGGTGACTATGCCACGTTCGCGTTCAGGACAGCGGCAGACCGCCAAACGCTTTCACTTCGCGCAACGATAAGGCCGATTCCACCGACGTCACGCCCGGCAGGCTGCGCAGTTCATCGCGCATGAAGGTGCCGTAGTCGTCGAGGTCGCGCGCGACGATCTGCAGGATATAGTCGGCGCTGCCCGACACGTTGTGGCACGACAGGATACGCGGGATGGCCTGCACCTCGCGCTCGAAGCGCGTCGACACCACGCGGTCGTGCACCGCGAAGCGCACCAGCACGAATGCGACCACGCCCAGACCGAGCCCGGCGCGCGACAGCACCGCGCGATAACGGTCGATGTAACCATCGTTCTCCAGACGTTTCAGACGCCGCGCGCACGGCGTTTCGCTGAGGCCGACCATGTCGGCGAGACGCGCGATCGACATGCGGCCGTCGTTTTGCAGCGCGGCGAGAATCGCGCGGTCGGTTTTGTCGAGATCGTCGGCGGACATGGTCGGAAGGTGCTTGCTGCGGGTTGGTGGAAGGCGCCATTAGATTTTGAAATCTTAGCGTATTCCGCTATTTTTGGATTGGTCTGGGCCGAAAATCGCCAGCAAACGCCCCGCTTCCGATAGCAAGATGGAGCCTCGAACTACAAGGAGGCTCCGATGATTTCCGCTCACCTGCTGGCCGTCTACGTGGCGGCATTGATCGTCGTTTATGCGGTGCCCGGGCCGGACATGGCGCTGATCCTGCAAACCAGCATCGCGCGCGGCGTGCGCAGCGGCTTCGCTGCCGCCGCGGGGCTCGGCGTGTCGCGCGCGACGCACGTGACGCTATCGGCGTGCGGCATGGCGGCGCTGCTGCGCAACGCGCCGTGGCTTTACGACGCGGTGCGTTATGCCGGCGCGGTCTATCTCGCGTGGATCGGGATTCAGATTTTCCGCTCGCCCGGGTTCGCATTGCCCGCCGGTGCACGCGACAGGCAAGCGGCCGGCGCGTCGCGAGTGGAATCCACTCCTCCGAGCGATGCGGATAGAGGCGCGCGGCCGTTGCGGACCGCGTTCGTCAAAGGTCTGCTGACGAATCTGCTCAACCCGAAGGCGCTACTGTTCTGCTCGGTGCTGTTGCCGCAATTCGTGCGGCCGGAAGCGGGGCCGGTGGCGTGGCAGATGATCGAACTCGGTGTCGTGCTGCTCGCGATCGGCGCATGCTTCGACGCGTTGTATGCGATCGGCGCCGCCCGCATCGCCAACTGGATGCGCGCCCATCCTTTGGCGCAAACGCTGCAACGTTGGACGTTTTCGGCTGCGTTGATCGGCTTCGCGCTGCGACTTTCGCTGGATTGAGACTCGAAGCCGGCGTGAGACTGCGTGAGCGGCCGACCGGCGACGCCCGCCGCTCACTTCTTCAGCTTGCGCTCGCGCCGCGGCCGGTCCTCGATAATTTTCTTGCGATGCTCAGATATCGACACAGTCGCACGTGCAGCGCGCACGATGCCAAGTGATTGTGTTAATAAAGCTGAGAGCGCAGCGGCCGCGCGCACGCGCGGCGACACAACCACGTTCTCACGTGCGTCGATGAAAACTTTCCTGCTGTATGTCGTGACCGCTATTGCCGAGATCCTCGGCTGTTACCTGCCTTGGCGTTGGCTAAAGGAGGGCGGCTCGGCGTGGCTGTTGCTGCCAGGCGCGGCAAGCCTCGCGCTGTTCGCCTGGCTGCTGACGCTGCATGGCACCGCCGCGGGCCGCGTGTATGCGGCCTATGGCGGCGTGTACGTGGCGGTGGCGATTGCATGGCTGTGGCTCGTGGACGAGGTGCGGCCCACGCTGTGGGACGCCGCAGGCGCCGCGCTGACGCTGGCCGGCATGGCGGTGATCGCATTCCAGCCGCGCCTGCACGTGTGAGCGGGGCACCGCGATCGACGACCCGCCCGCTCCCATTACTGCTGCATCCCGCCCAGATAGTCGAGCTTACCGAGCTCGACACCGTTATGACGCAGGATGTCGTACGCGGTCGTCACGTGGAAAAAGAAGTTCGGCAGCACGAAACCGAACAGATACGACGCTCCCGTGAACTCGATCGGCCCGGGCCGCATTTTCAGCGTGATCGTGCGGCTCTCCGAGCCGTCGATCTGCGCCGGGTTGAATTCCTTCAGGTAATCGATCGTCTTCTGGATACGGGCCCGCAGTTCATCGAAAGTCTGCTCGACGTCCTCGAACTTCGGCGGCTCGACGCCGGCGAGGCGCGCCGCGCAACCCTTGGCGGTATCGCTCGCGATATACACCTGGCGCACGAGCGGCAGCATGTCCGGCGCGAGCCGGGCATTGGTGAACACCGACGGTTCGATCTGCTTCGCGGCGGCATGCGCCTCGGCCTTGCCGAGGATGGCCTGCAGGTTGGTGAGGCCGCGAATCAGCACAGGCAGTGATGCTTGATACATCGAAATTGACATGGGTTCCTCTGATTTCTCGATCGTGCGCGCGGGCGGCGCGCGCGGCACTGAAACGGCGGGAATGCCGCTCCAGCATCATAGCGTGTCGCATCCGCGCCGCGCATTAGCCATTCGGACGACTGCCGCACGCGTCGGAACTGTGTTCGAATGCCTTGGTCGGACGCTTGGACGAAGTTCTTGAACAACCCCTGCCGCGTATCGCGCAAACGATGCGCTTCGTGCAGGCGCGTGGCTGACCGTGTGCGAAGCCACGCCAACAGGAGAGTCGACACCATGGTCACCAAGCACCCATTGCCAGGCAGCGAGCGTAAGGTCGCGCAGGGCACCACGGTCATCGGGCAATGCGATCCCGCCGAGCGGATCGAAGTTTTCGTGATGCTGCGCCGCCAGCAGCAGGCGCAGTTCGACGCGTTGATGAAACGCATCGAAGCCGGCGACCCGAGCGTGAAGCCGCTGTCGCGCGAGGCGCTCGCCCAGGACTACGGCGCCGCGCCCGATGACATCGCGAAGGTCCGCGCGTTTGCGGCCGCGCATGGGCTCGCCGTCGTGCGCGAGGACCCGGCGGCGCGCTCGGTGCTGCTGAGCGGCACGATCGCGCAATTCCAGAGCGCGTTCGAGGTGAAGCTCGAACGCTACCAGCACCACACGGCTGGCCAGTTCCGTGGCCGCACCGGCACGATCAGCGTGCCGGACGATCTGCATGGCGTCGTCGAGGCGGTGCTAGGGCTCGACAACCGGCCGCAGGCGCGACCGCACTTCCGTATCCGGCCGCCGTTCGTGGCGGCGCGCGCGCAGCAGGAGTCGTTCACGCCGCCGCAGCTCGCGTCGCTCTACCAGTTTCCGCAGGGCGACGGCGGCGGCCAGTGCGTCGGCATCATCGAGCTCGGCGGCGGTTACAACACGTCGGACCTGAAGACCTATTTCTCGAGCCTCGGCGTCAGCGAGCCGACCGTGACCGCGGTCGGTGTCGATCAGGCCGGCAACAAGCCGAGCGGCGACCCGAACGGGCCAGACGGCGAGGTTACGCTCGACATCGAGATCGTCGGTGCGCTCGTGCCGCACGCGACCATCGCCGTGTACTTCACGCAGAACAGCGACGCCGGCTTCATCGACGCGGTGAGCAGCGCGGTGCACGACACGACCCACAAGCCGTCGGTCATTTCGATCAGCTGGGGCGCGCCGGAGTCGGTCTGGACCGGCCAGTCGATGAATGCGCTCAACAGCGTGCTGCAATCGGCGGCGGCGCTCGGCGTGACGATCTGCGCGGCGTCGGGCGACAGCGGGTCGAGCGACGGCTCGGGCGGCGGCGACCAGGTCGACTTCCCGGCGTCGAGCCCGTACGTGCTCGCCTGCGGCGGCACGCAACTGAGCGCGTCCGGTTCGGCGATCACGCGCGAGGTAGTGTGGAACGACGGCGCGCAGGGCGGCGCGAGCGGCGGCGGCATCAGCACCGCGTTTCCGGTGCCGGCATGGCAGCAGGGTTTGTCGGCCACGATGACGGCCGGCGGCAGCCAGCCGCTCAGCGGGCGCGGCGTGCCGGACGTCGCGGGCGATGCCTCGCCGTTGACCGGCTACGACGTGCTGGTCGACGGAACGCAAACGGTGGTGGGAGGCACCAGCGCGGTAGCGCCACTGTGGGCGGGGCTGATCGCGCGCATCAACGCGGCGAAGGGGCAACCGGTCGGCTTCGTCAACGCGAAACTGTACAAGGCGACGGGCGTGTGCAACGACATCACCGAGGGCAACAACGGCAGCTTTGCGGCGTCGAAGGGGTGGGACGCCTGCACGGGCCTGGGCAGTCCCAATGGCGGGAAGGTGGCGGGCGCACTATAGTCTGCAACACAGCGCATCACACAACAACAAGACGTAAGAACGAGGACGCACGGCAATAAAACAACCCTTGGAGCGATCATGACGAATACAGAATCAGCTTCCGGTAGCCAGCATTCGCCGCACAACACGCACGCCACGGCCTCGGCCGGCGCGTCCACCGCCACGAGCACCCCGCACAAAGCCGGCGACCAGCCGTTCTTCGACCCGGTCGCCTACGGCAACGGCCCAGACGATTCGGTTACCGATACGGTCGAGACGGCCGCGCTCACGCATCATTCGGTGACCATCGGCGGGCACAACATCAACTACACCGCGACTGCGGGCCACCTGGTGATCGTCGATCCGAGCAGCTCGCAGCCGTCGGCGAGGATGTTCTACGTCGCTTTCACGCAGGACAATCAGAAGGAAGAGACGCGGCCGGTCACGTTCTTCTATAACGGTGGGCCGGGATCGTCGTCGGTGTTCGTGCTGCTCGGCTCGTTCGCGCCGCGCCGCATCAAGACGTCGATGCCGGGCTTCACGCCGCCGGCGCCATATTCGCTCGAAGACAATCCGGACAGCCTGCTCGACAAAAGCGACCTCGTATTCATCAACCCGGTCGGCACCGGCTATTCGGCGGCGATCGCACCGAAGAAGAATCGCGATTTCTGGGGCGTCGATCAGGACGCGGACTCGATCAAGCAGTTCATCAAGCGGTTTCTGACCAAAAACAACCGCTGGAATTCGCCGAAGTATCTGTTCGGCGAGTCCTACGGCACGGCGCGCAGCTGCGTGCTCGCGTACCGGCTGCACGAGGATGGCGTCGATCTGAACGGGGTGACTCTGCAGTCTTCGATTCTCGATTACACGCAGTCGGGCAACCCGGTCGGCGCGCTGCCCACGGCGGCCGCGGACGCGTGGTATCACAAGAAACTCGGCGTCGCGCCGCGGCCCACCGATCTCGGCACGTTCGCCGAAGAGGTCGCGCAGTTCGCGCGCACCGACTACCTGGCCGCGCTGCGCAAGTTCCCGACCACCGACACCGCGACCGTCGAAAAACTCAGCGAATACACCGGTATCGACAAAACGACACTGCTCGCGTGGAGCCTCGACATCGCCGGCTACGACAGCCGCGGCAATTCGCTGTTCCTGACCACGTTGCTGAAGTCGCAAGGCCTCGCGCTCGGCGCCTACGACGGCCGCGTGACCGCGATCGACACCGGCATCGCCGGCAAGATCGACCCGAACTCCGGCGGCAACGATCCGACGATGACCGCGGTCACCGGCGTCTACACGACGATGTGGAACGTGTATCTGAACGAGCAGTTGAAGTACACGTCGAACTCGTCGTTCACCGACCTCAACGATCAGGCCTTCAAGTACTGGGATTTCAGCCATATCGATCCGACCGGCGCGCAGAAGGGCGTCGACTCGACAGGCAACATCATTCTGTACACGGCCGGCGACCTTGCGGCCGTGATGGCGCTCAATCCCGACCTGAAGGTGCTGTCGGCGAACGGGTTCTTCGATTTCGTCACGCCGTTCTATCAAACCGTGCTCGACCTGCAGCAGATGCCGCTGGTCAGTCAGCAGGTGCGGCAGAACCTGTCGGCGCGGTTCTATCCATCGGGGCATATGGTGTATCTCGACGGCGGTTCGCGCACCGCGCTGAAAGCCGACCTCGCAAAGATGTACGAAGAGACGGTGTCGGACGCGCAGGCGCTCGGGCGGATCCGCGCATTGCAGGCGCGGGTGGCGAAGTAGCGGCGGTGGCGGGGCGTCGGGACACATCGCGACGTCGCGTCGTGCCGGTCTGCTATGGCTCGCGGCGGTCGCCGCGAGCCGGCAAACGGTGCGCTGCCATGTCGGGCTTTTGTGCTCATCCAGATTGAATGTGTTTTAATTGCCTTGCGAATTGAACTACCGCGTGCCGCCGGCGCGCAGACGAATGAACGCAGGCATCGCAGACACGCATCGGCGGGGTCTTTCCCGCGACATCACCAGCAGCAATGACGCGGCCAACGCGCCGCGGCTCGGGCGCGAGAGCGTCGTTCGACCGCGCGCGCATATCACACATCGTGCGCTGTTCGTAACCGTCGGCGCACTGATCGCGCTGCGCATCGGGGACGCCGCCGCGCAGCCGAGCGACGTCCTCGACGACCGCGTCACCCAGCAATCGATCGGCCGGACGATTTGCCGCCCCGGTTATGCGGAAACCGTCGCGCCGCCGTTCGACGAACTGATGGCGCACAAGGACCGCATGCTTGCCGCGCGCGGCATCGATGTGGATGACAGCGCCGCGTTTGCGCTCGACCGGCACGTGCCCATCATGCTCGGCGGATCGCCCGATGCGCCGGCCAATCTCGATCTGTTGCCGTGGGCCGGCCCGCGGGGCGAGCGCCGCAAGGCACGCGCGGCGGCGATGCTCAAGCGCTGCGTCTGCGAAGGCAAGCTGAGTCTCACGCAGGCGCAAGCGGCGATCGTCGGCAACTGGTCGGCGGTGTATGCGGGCTTTGGCCAGGCGTCGTGCGACGTGAGCCGGCTAGACGTCGCGACTGGCGACGACGACGGCCCCGACAGCGAAGACAACCGGCGCGGCGACGCGCATGAGCGCGAGCGTTGAGCGCATTCGCGCGCTGCCGCAGTCGTCGCGGAACCACGGTTCGCTGCCCCTCATTTTTTTCGGAGAAACACGATGACCCATTCCCGCCTCGCCACCGTTGCGCTGACCATCGGCTGCCTGAGCGGCAGCGCAGCCGCGGTTGCCGCCGCGCCCGCGCATTGCGCGCGTGCCAATGAGCTCGAGATTCGCGGCGACGTGCCCGCGGCGCTCAGCTTCGACGTGTATCGGCAGCTGCGCCCGCTGGATGCGCGGCGAATCGCGCTGTTCGAGGCCGCCGGCGAAGTGAAGCGTCTGCCCGACGGCCTGCCGGTTTGCCAGATCGCCGACGACGGCGTCGACGATCCTTCCGCGGTGCTGGTCCGCCTGCCGCACGGTAAAAATACTTGGTGGGTGAGCGCGGCGAACGTGCAAGCGGCCGACTGATCGGCGCGATCAGCCCGCCTTGCTGACATCCTCCGCAGGATGCCTTTGACGATGTGTCTGCGTGCCAGGCATGCAAGGTGCTGAAGCAGCCGATGTTTTCAGGATTGGCGCGACTGATTCAGGTACAGTGCATCGACGGGGGTGTTTCGCCGTTGCCTACGACACTGCGTCACAGTGTGTTCGCTGTCGAAGCGGGCTATCCTGAGAACAGGATGAAATTTGCACAGGAGATTGGAACGATGGCTTTCTTTTTGTCATTGCTCGCTTTGGGATTGGCCGGCGCGACCGGCGTCGTCGCACTTCGCGCGCTGGCCGTGGCTCAGACGAAGCAGCGTGTCGCGCTGCGACCGGTGCGTGTCTCCAGCTCTGACCGACTGACTGAGCGCCGGGCACGGCGAGGGTAGTCCGCATGAACCTGACTGTGCGCAATATCGCCGAATCGTGCAGCGAGCAGGATGTGCGGGATTTCTTGAAGCGCGAACTCGGCCACTACGCTAAACACGTCGAGGTGGTGGACGCCGGCAAGCCCAACGCCTACGCGACGGTGGAACTCGACGCGAGCGTGCCGTATGTCGGCGACGTGATCGCGCGGCAGATTCACGGCAAGCATCTGGGTGGCCAGCCGCTCGAAGCGAGCGCCGATCTGTTCACCGACGAACCGCCGCCGGAGCAGCGAGCGCCGTAGGTGTAGGCGGCTCAGTAACGTCGATTCCTTTCGAAGGCGGTGGACATGCGCGGCGTCGCGCGCAGGTCCACCGCTTTTATTCGTTTGAGAGCCCGCTTCGCTGCCTCGTCATTGCCCATCAGGTGACGCCTGCCAGTCGAACGGGGTGTACGGCAGCGCCCGCTTGTGACGCGTCGCGTTGTAAAACTGCAGCACCACGTCACGCACGGTATCGCTGACCGGCTTGCCTTCGAGAAAATCGTCGATCGCGTCGTACGGGATGCCGTACGCGTCTTCGTCGGGGCGAAGCGGCCGCAGCATCTCGAGGTCGGCGGTCGGCACCTTGTGCGCCAACGCGTCGGGCGCGCCGAGCGTATGCGCGAGCGCGCGCACGCGGCGCTTGCTGAGCCCGGCGAGCGGCAGCACGTCGGCGCCGCCGTCGCCGAACTTCGTAAAGAAGCCCATCACCGATTCAGCCGCGTGGTCCGTGCCGATCACGACACCGGAGCGCGCACCCGCCACCGCGTATTGCGCGATCATCCGCTGGCGCGCCTTGATATTGCCGTGCACGAAATCCCGCTGTGATTCGTCCTTGAACGACACACCGCTTTTATCGAGCGATTCGAGCATTGCATCGGCGGCGGGTTTGATATCGATAGTCAGATTTTCGTCGGCGCGAATGAAACGTAATGCCTCCAGTGCATCCGCTTCATCGTGCTGTTTGCCGTAAGGCAGACGCACGGCGACGAAACGCGCGTCGTAATGATTCGCCCGCAAACGCTCGACCGCGAGTTGGGCGAGACGCCCGGCCGTCGTCGAATCGACGCCGCCGCTAATGCCGAGCACATAAGTTCTCAGGTGGCTGTTGCGCAAATAGTTCGCCAGAAAATCGACCCGGCGCTCGATTTCGCGGCTTGCGTCGAATTTAGCGGTGACGTGCATTTCGGCCGCGATGCGGGCCTGGCGGGCGGCGGGATCGGATGGAGCCATGATCGTTGTTGTCCTCGCGAGAGAAAAAGCGCTTGAAAGGGCTCGAGTATCGGGATGTGCCGCCGTATTCGGGCGATCTTTCGTCGAATGAAATCGTCCTTCGCTTTTGTGGCCTGATTTTCCGATGACCAGCTTAATTGCGAATTAATTGCATTTCACTGATATGTCGATTGCGGGGAAATAGTCAATCGTTTTTGAAGAGGTCGTAAGTTAGAGGGTATATTCATCGACACGCGTCAATTCGCTGCGTAACATCGATCGTAGCGAACGCCACCGGGATCCGGCGTGTCAATCAATAATAATCATGTTTGTTTCAGGACGCGATGAGATACCCAGATCGGTCTGGCCAGCCTGGATTGAACCGCCTGAGGATTTGCGCGTGGATGTGCGCAATCGTCATATCGGCAGGTGCGAGCGCGATGGCGGCGCAGGTTCATGCAGCGGTGCCCGGTACCGCTCGGTCGCCTGCATCCGCAACATCGGCGGCACACACTGTGAATCCGACCACTTCGGCCAAAGCGTGGAATGGCGCGAGCCAACCATTGGGCACGATCGACGCCGCCACCGTCGCCGCGCCCGACGCGGCCGGCATCGTCGATCCGCGCCGCGCGTTCCTGCTGCGCGACGTATTCGCGCAGGACGTGACGCGCCGGCTCAGACTGCCCGTCGCGGAGCAGCGTGCGTACGCCGACCGTCTGGAGACGGCGCTCGACGGGAACGAGCTTGGCAATCTGTCGGGCGAGTATGTGGTGCTCGTCGATCGCAATGCGAACGTGCAGGCGCTCCTGATTTACTTCCGCCCAGCGCCCGCCGACAACTGGCAGATGATCGGCGCATCGCCGGTATCCACCGGACGGCCTGGCGAGTACGACCACTTCATCACGCCGCTCGGCGTGTTTGAACATACGCCCGACAATATGGACTTCCGCTCCGAGGGCACGGAGAACGAAAACCACATTCGCGGTTATGGCCGTCGCGATATGCGCATCTTCGACCTCGGCTGGGCGCAGGGCGAACGCGGCTGGGGCAAGGGCGGCATGTCGCAGATGCGTTTCCAGATGCACGCGACCGACCCCGATCGGCTAGAACAGCTGCTCGGTATTCGCCATTCGAAGGGCTGCGTGCGGATTCCCGCGTCGCTGAACACGTTTCTCGATCACTACGGGATTCTCGACGCGGAGTACCAGCAGCTCGTCGATTCCGGCCAGTCTTTGTGGGTGCTGAAAAGCGATCGGCAGATCATGCCGTGGGCGGGGCGTTTTATCGTCGTCGTCGATTCGCAGCGCAAGAGCCGGCCAGCCTGGTCGCCAGTGCCCGGTGCGGTCGCGCGCGCAAAAATGCCCGCGCACGCGGATACGGCCGACTGACGGACGCCCAGGTCTTGTCGCATTACCAGCGCGGGGCGCCCCTCACGACCTCGCCAACAACACGCCAGCCAGGGCGACCGCAAACCCGGCAATCTGCACGGGCAGCAGCGTCTCGCCGAACCCCAGATAGCCTTCGAGCGCGGCGAGCGGCGGCGCGAGAAACAACAGCGCGGTCGCGCGCGAAGCATCCCCGCGCCGGACCATCCAGACGAGCAACGTGACGCTGATGCCGGACAGCATCACGATGCCCCACGCGAGCGATGCCCACAGCGTCGGCGACGCGATCCAGCGATGCTCGCCGAGCGCGAGCGCCAGCACCCCCGCGACGACAGCCGCGCCGACGTTCTGCACCGCGCTCGCGCTGCGAATATCGGCCTTGGCGAGCGAGGTCTTCTGGAACAGCGTGCCCGTCGTGATCGCCCCCACCGCGACGATCGATATCAGCACGACCAGCCACGCCGGCGCGTTGCCGTGCGTGGGCGGCGTCGCGGCAGCGAGCTTCGGCGCGAGCACCAGCACGACGCCGGCGAGGCCGACCGCCATGCCGCTCCAGCCGCGCCGCGACAAGCGCTCGCCGAACAGCGGCGCGGCAACGGCGGCCGTCGCGAGCGGCTGCAGCGCGCCGAGCAAAGCCATCACGCCCGCGCTCAGACCTTGCGCGACAGCCCAGTAGCCGGCGCCGAGATAGACCCCTTGCAGCAGTGCGCCGGCGCTCAGGTGCTTGCCGAAGTTGCGTCCGGTCGGCCAGGCCGAGCGCGCGACGAGCGCGGCCAGCGCGAAGATCAGCGCGGTGCCGCCGAAACGGGCCAGCAGAAACAGATTGGGATCGGCGTAAGGCGTGATCGCGCGGGCGACCACGAAACCGGTCGACCACAGCACGACGAACACGGCGGCAGCAAAGGTGGCGAGCATCGGGGCGGAGGGTGTGAAAAAGCCGCCATGTTGACCGCACGGGCGGCGCGCGTCTTGTTCAAAGCTGCAATGCGCGCGCGGGACCGTCACCACGCGAGCAGCGTCATCCCCGCTCCGAGCGCGCCGCCACAGACCACGCACGCCCACAATAGCCAACGCGTGCGCCGGTATTCGCGCGCGAGATCCGCGAGCAGTTGCGCGTTCTGCTGCGGCGTACCCGCGCGATCGTGCTGCTGCAGATAGCGCACCGCCAGTTGCGGCACGCGCGGCAGCATATGCGCGAGATGCGGCAGTTCGTGTGACAGCCGCTTGAGCCAGCCGCGATGATCGAGATCGCGTCGCGCGATATCGGCAAGCACGCCGCGTGCGATGTTCCATGTATCGACGCCGGGATGCAGCGTCCGCGCGAGCATCTCCGCCTGCTGGAACGAGCGCTGCGCGGTCGCGAGCTGGCCCGACACCTGACCGTCGAACGGTTGCACGCCGTGCAGCAGATGATGAAACAGCGAACCCGCCGAGCGATCCTCGGGCGCCGCCGCGAAGTGCGCTTCAGCGCGCGTGCGCAGTTCGGCTTCGAGCATCTCGGGGCGTGTGTCGTCCGGCACATGGCCGGCCTCGCGATGCATGTCGGCGAGCCGCCCGTAGTCCTGGTCGAACAACGCGGTCGCGCCGTGCACGAAGAACTCGCGCTCGCCGCTCGACAGCGTCGCCATGATCGAGAACTCCGCGAGCACGAGGCGTCCGAGCGTGTCCGGCTCGATGCTGACGCGCACGCGGCGCGCATCGAGCGTCGCGTGGAAAAAGCCATGCTCGAAGGCCTGCTCGGTGACCACCTCGACGATATGCGCGGCGAGCGGCGCCAGCTTGATGCCGTGCGCGTGCAGGCCGGGCAGGTCGCTCGCGGGCAGCGTATTGATGCGCTGCATCGTCAGCGTGTGGTCGGTGCACAGCTCCCAGATCACGTCCGGCACGACGATGCGCTTGTCGCCGTCGAAATGATGGCCGGTCTGGCTCAGGTTCGCGGCTTCGGCGCGCAGGTCGAAGCGGCGCAGGATGTCGTCGGTGAAGGTTTGCGCGAGCGAGCGCAACTTCAGCCGGCGCGCGACGCGCGACAGCTTTTCGAGCCAGCGCGCGACCCAGCGCAACAGCGCGAGCTCATCGCCAATCTGTTGCAACTGTTGCGCGCGCACGAGCTTGACGGCGACCTCATGGTGACCTTTGAGCGGTACCGCGAGCCGCGCGAAATGCGTCTGCTCGGCGAAGCCGCTGCGCACCGGCACGAGGTCGACCGCGCTGAACAGCTCGCCGAGCGGCCGGCCGAACGCGCGCGTCAAGGCCAGCGCGGAGTCGTCCGGCGACAGCGGTGCTTCCATGTGATCGATGGCGTCCAGCGCGTCATGCAGCGTGCCGCTCGCGAGCTCGGGGCGAGCGGCCAGCGTCTGTGCGAAGCGGCTCGCGAGCGGACCGAGCGCCGGCAGCAGGCCATGCAACTGCGCGCCGCTGCGCTCGGACGCATGCACGCGGCCGATCAGCTCGATCATCCAATGCAGCTTGTGGTCGGGCGGGGCGGCGAGCCAGATCAGGCGCGCGCCGTAACGCAGCGCATGGAACAGCAGCAGTAGACGGCGAAACAGTGGCGGCATCGGCGGTTCGGTTGACGGGCGAGGCGTTGTGCGCGGGACTCGGCCGGGCGGCGGCGTGGCGTTCGCGGCATGGCCGAAGAGTCCAGCCGTCAAGGTTAGCAGGTCGGCGCGGTGGCGGGCGGGTTCGCGCGCAAGGGGCGGCTCGTAGCAACCTTAGCGCGCGATGAACGCGCCATGAGCGCAACCTGCGCGCCCGCGCCAACAACGCGCAATACGCGTAATACAATACGGCGGCCTTCCTCAACCACGGCGCACAGATGCTCGCAGAACAACGTCATCAATACATCCTCGCGCAAGTCGCAAAGAACGGCGCGCTGTCGGTCGCTGAACTGGTGCGCGAACTGAACGTATCGCGCGAAACGATCCGCCGCGACCTCAACGCACTGGCCGGCCGCGGCCTGCTCGTGACGACCCACGGCGGCGCGCTGTCGAGCGATCGGCGCGAGCCAGATCTCGATACGCGCGAAGCCGAGAATGCGGGCGCGAAGCGCGCGATCGGCGAGCGCGCGGCCGAGTTCGTGCCGGACGGCGCATCGCTGATCATCGATTCGGGCAGTACCACGCAGGCGGTCGCTCGCGCGCTGCTCGACCGCCATCGGCTGACGGTCTACACGAACGACTGGCGCATCGCGCTGCTGCTCGGCCGACGCAACGACAATCGCGTGACGCTGCTCGGCGGCGAGCTGTCCGATATCGAGGACGCGACCTTCGGACTCGACACGGTCCACCAGATCACGCAGTACCACGCCGATTTCGCGTTCATCGGCGCGGGCGGGATCTCCCCGGACGGCTATCTGACCGACTACAGCCGCATGGCGGCCGAAGTGCGCAGCCGCATGATCGCCGCGGCCGACCTGGTGGTGGTCGTCGCCGATCATTCGAAGTTCGGACGCGTGACGCCGGTGCGCATCAACGGTATCGAGTCGGCGCGGTATCTGGTCACCGAACTGGCGCCCGAGCGCGCGCTTGGCAAGGCGATCACCGCGCATGGTCCGGAGATTCTGATCGCGTGAGACGGCTCCTTCGCTGAACGCCATTCCGCACCCGCCAAAATCTAACTAAAAAAAGCCGCGGGTTTCGCTCCAGATATTGGAACGGCCGGGCACAATACGCGCCGTTATCAGGGCCGCGTACACCGCAGCGGAGGTAACCGCGGGGAACGCTACGAGCACGGCCAGCGCGCCGCGCGAGCGCCGCGTCCGCGAGCAGCGCCGCGCCTTCGCAATTTCGTCGATGCATCGTGCATACATCGTCATTTTCGCCATGTACGATCCACACGGGATCGGCACGCGGAGTTCGATTTTTGGGCGGCGCGACGAATTCCAACGGTTGGCTTGAATTGGCAATTTGTGTCTTTTTTTGGAATTCGGCAAAATCGTCACGGCCGTGTCATCGAAACCTGTGATTCTTCCCGTGCCCGCTCAGGCGCGGCAGGCAGCGCGGGTGTCGGAGGCGGGCTGTCAGTCAGGCTGGGCGAGAAGCGGCAAAGTTGTCGGCAATCTGCAATCCACGACAGACCGGCGCGGCAACCGCAGCGGGCAACGCCAAGCGGCGCGTGCCGCCGTTCAATCACTACAGGTATGGGTTATCCCGACCGTCTGGTTTTTAGCCTTTCGGAGAGAGCGACATGAAAAAGACGAATTCCCTTCACGCCGCGGCCGGTCTCGCGCGCAAACTGCTGCCGGTGCTGGTCGCCGCCGCAGCGTTCGGCGGTGCTGCGATGCAGGCTCATGCGGCCGACGCCGTCGTGCTGTACACGGCCGACGGCCTTGAAAATCTGTACAAGGATGTGCTGCCGGCCTTCGAAAAGAAGGAAGGCGTGAAGGTCAATATCGTCACGGCGGGCAGCGGCGAAGTCGTGAACCGCGCGACCATCGAGAAGGACCAGCCGAAGGCCGACGTGCTCGTCACGCTGCCGCCGTTCATCCAGCAGGCCGACCAGAACGGTCTGCTGCAGGCGTACCAGAGCGCCAACTACAAGAACGTGCCGGCCATCGCGAAGGCGCCGAACGGCGCATGGGCGACCTTCGTGAACAACTACTTCTCGTTCGCGATCAACCCCGAAGTCACGAAAAATCAGCCGAAGACGTTCGCGGACCTGCTGCACCCGGACTTCACCGGCAAGGTCGCCTATTCCAACCCGGCGACCGCCGGCGACGGCATGGCGGTGATCATCCTGACCTCGTCGCTGATGGGCGAAGACCAGGCGTTCGACTATCTGAAGAAGCTCGAGCAGAGCGCCAAGTTCCACACGAAGGGCACGGGCTATCTCGACGTGCTGCTATCGCGTAACGAGATCGCGGTCGCCAACGGCGATCTGCAGATGGATCTCGACGACGCGGCCAACGGCGGCCTGTCTCTGAAGCCGGTGTTCCTCGCCGCTACGCCCGGCGGTCAGCCGACCACGTTCCAGCTGCCGTACGCGATCGGGCTGATCAAGAACGGTCCGAACCAGGACAAGGGCAAGAAGCTGATCGACTATCTGATGTCGACGGAAGTGCAGTCGAAGGTGCCGGACATCTTCGGCATTCCGGGTCGCAGCGACGTGCCGCTCGCCGGCAAGAACGGCGAAACGGTCAAGCAGGCGATCAGCGGCGTCAAGCTGATTCCGGTCGACTGGAATCACGTGATGGCGAAGAAGGCCGACTGGACCGCGCGCTGGAAGAGCGACGTGATCGGTTCGTCGGGCAAAGAGACCGAAGTGGTCAAGCCGAAGTAAGTGACTCAGATAAGCAACGTTTGACGTTGTCGATTCAGGCGGCGCTTCGCAGCTACTGCGCGGCGCCGCATCAGCATTAATTCTGTTGGAGGACGACCCCGGTGAATACGGCCAGTCTCGCTCACCCCACCGCGCCTGGCGCGCCGCTGGAAGCGCTCGACGCCGCGCGTTTGGACGCGCCGGGCGCCGCCGCGCCGGGCGGCGTGCAGATCGATCACCTGACGGTGCGCTTCGGCGCGCGCACGGTGCTCGACGATCTGTCGTTGACCATCCAGCGCGGCGAGTTGCTCACCGTGCTCGGCCGCAGCGGCTGCGGCAAGACGACCTTGCTGCGCTTCATCGCGGGCTTCATCGAGGCCGACGGTCTGGCCGGCACGCTGACGGTGGCCGGCCACGATCTGACGCATGTGCCGCCGCACAAGCGCAACCTCGGACTGCTGTTCCAGAGCTACGCGCTGTTTCCGCATCTGACGGTATTCGAGAACGTCGCGTTCGGTTTGCGCGCACGGCGCATTCCGGCGCGCGACGTCGCGCGCCGCGTCGCCGAGGCGCTGAAGCTCGTGCAGCTCGGCGACGCCGGTCACGTGATGCCCGCGCAATTGTCGGGCGGCATGCAGCAGCGCGTGGCGCTCGCCCGCGCGCTCGTGATCGAACCCGACGTGCTGCTGCTCGACGAACCGCTGTCCGCGCTCGACGCCAATCTGCGCGCGTCGGTGCGTTCCGAACTGAAGGCGCTGCATGAGCGCCTGCCGAATCTCACGATCGTCTGCGTGACGCACGATCAGGACGACGCGCTCGTGCTGTCCGACCGCACGCTGCTGATGCGCGATGGCCGCATCGCGCAGCTCGGCACGCCGCAGCAGCTGTACGACACGCCGGCCGACGGCTTCGTCGCGCGCTACCTCGGCGCGGCCAATCTGCTGCCGCCGCAGGTCGCGTTCGGCATGGACGACGCGCGCTACAACGAGCGCGAACGTGTCGCGTGTCTGCGTCCGGAGGCGCTGCGCATCGTGCCGCTCGGCGAGGGGCAGTTGCATGGCGCGATCGCGTCGGTCGAGTGGTATGGCGCGGCCTTGTTGGTATCGGTCGTGCTCGATGCGCTGCCGAACGATCCCGTGCTCGTCACGATGCAGCGCAGCCTCGGCATGACGCCGGAGAAGGGCGCGCGTGTTTCCCTGCGTTACGAGGCTGGCGATGTCGTCCTTATCAAGCCCTGATACGTCCAATTCGCTCGACCTTGCCGCGCAAGCCGAGCTCGAAGCCGCCGCCGCCCGCCGTCTGGCGAGCGCCGCGGCGCATGCGGCCGCGGTGAGGCGGCGCGAGCGTCTCGCGCAATGGCATCTGCTGTTCATTGCGGTCGTGGTGCTCGGACCGCTCGTCATCTATCCGCTGGTGCGGCTCGTGATGCTGAGTCTGACCGGCGCGCACGGCCTGTCGGGCCACGCGTACGTGACGTTCTTCGGCAACCCCGAAACGCGCGGCGTGATCGGCACCACGCTCGGCATCCTGTTCGCGAGCGCGAGCCTGGCGTCGCTGCTCGGCGTGGCGCTCGCGTCGCTGCTGTTCTTCAAGCCGTTTCCGGGCGCGCGAATGGTCACGCGCTTCCTCGAGCTGTTCGTCGCGTTCCCGTCGTTTCTGGTCGCCTTCACGCTGATCTTTCTGTACGGCTCGCAGGGCTCGGTCAGCATCGGGCTGCAGCGGCTGTTCAATCTGCAGGCGCCGCCGCTCGACTTTCTGTTCGGCATCGGCGGCGTGATTCTCGCGGAAGTGGTGTTCTATACGCCGTTCGTCGTGCGTCCGACGCTGGCATCGTTCGCGCTGCTAGACGGGCGGCTGATCGAAGCCGCGCGCAGCCTCGGCGCGAACGGCCTGATGGTCGCGTTCAAGGTGATCCTGCCGCTCGCGTGGCCGGGTATCGCAGCGGGCACGATCCTGTGTTTTCTGCTGACGTTGAACGAGTTCGGCATTCTGCTGGTGCTCGGCAGCGCCCATCTGATCACGCTGCCCGTCGCGATCTATAGCGCCGCGACCGTCGATCTCGATCTGCCGACCGCCGCCGCCGGCGCGGTCGTGATGCTGCTGATGTCGTTGTCGCTGTACGCGTTGTACCGGCGCGTCAATAGTCGCAAGGTGAAAGGAGCCGGTCATGGCCGTTGAACTCGATCCGACCGTGCTGCCGGTCATGCACAAGAAGGGCCGGCCGGTGCGGCACAGCCTCGTCGTGCGACTGCTCGGCGGTCTCTTTCTGGGTTTCGCCGCTCTGTTGTGCTTCTGGCTGTTCGTACTGCCGGTGCTGGTCGTCGCGCTATCGAGCGTCGCGTCGCACTGGTCCGGCACGATCCTGCCCGACGGCTTCAGCATGCGCTGGTTCGAGCGCCTCGGTTCGAGCGACTTCGACGCGCTGACCACCAGCCTCGAAGTCGGCATGGGCGTCGCGGTGCTCGGCACGATCCTCGGTTTGTGGCTCGCGCTCGCGCTCGAAGGGCGCGACCGGCGCGGCCTAGGCGCTATCGTCGACACGATCGCGATGATGCCCAACGGCGTGCCGAGTGTGGTGCTCGGCCTCGCGGTGCTGATCGCGTATCACAAACGGCCGCTCGATCTGTCGAGCTCGGCGGCGATCGTCGTGTTCGTGCAGCTCGCGCTGGTGCTGCCGTTCTGCTATCGCTGCGCGGCCGCCGCGCTGCGCCCGGAACTGACCGTGCTGCGCGAAGCGGCCGCGAGCCTCGGAGCGCCGCCGTCGATGGTGCTGCGCCGTGTCGTGTTGCCGCAACTGGTGCCGGCGATCCGCGCGAGCCTCGCGCTCGGTTTTGCGCTGTCGCTCGGCGAACTCGGTGCGACGCTGACCGTGTATCCGCCGGGCTTCGCGACGGTGCCGATCGTCGTCGTCGGGCAGGTGGAGCGCGGCTATTACCTGCCGGCTTCCGCGCTGTCGCTGATTCTGCTGCTGGTCTCGCTGGTCGCGCTGCTGCTGATCGCGGCGCGTGCTCCGCGTCGCCGGATCGACTGACCGGGCTGACCCGGCTGATCGGCGGGCGGTTTCCTTGATCTGAAGCGCGCACGCCCAACGGTGGGCATCCGATGCGATGTGGCGAAATTTGCCAAAGTGACCGAATATATGCACTCTGCTTCCGTCGATCCGATCGAGGTCGTGCGCCGCCATTCGCTGACGACGCTGGTGCGCGACGAGATCGAGCGGTATATCGTCGACGGCACGCTGGCGCCGGGCGATAAGCTCAACGAAGCCGATTGGGCGGCGCGCTTGCAGGTGTCGCGCGGGCCGGTGCGCGAGGCGTTTCGCGCGCTGGAGCAGGCGGGGCTGGTGCGGACCGAGAAGAATCGCGGCGTGTTCGTGCGGACGGTGTCGCTCGCGGAAGCGGACGAGATTTACGCGGTGCGCGCCGTGCTCGAAGAGGCGGCGTGCCGGATGCTCGCGGCCAGCATCGATGCGGGCAAGCTCGCGGTGCTGCGCGATTGCGTCGATGCGATGCGCGCCGCGCTCGCGTCGCACGATCCCGATGCGTATGCGCGCGCGAACGTCGCGTTTCACGATGGGCTGGTCGCGGCGGCGGGTAACACGAAGTTGTACGACACGTATCGCAGGCTCGTCAGCGAGTTGAGCCTGTTTCGGCGAGCGGCGCTGGTCGTGCAAGGCGATGCGATGGCGCGCTCGCTCGCCGAGCACCGCGCAATTCTGACCGCGCTCGCATCACGCGATGCGGAGCAGGCCGCGCAATTGATGCGCGCGCATGTGCAGGGCGGCTTGCAGCGCGCCCATGCGGCGTGCGACGCGGCGGGTGATGCGGCGCACGAGCGGCGCATCCCGGCAACCGCGGGTGCGGCCGGCTCGCGCGGGCGATGAGGCCTTGGCAATGACAACCCCTGTAATGGAAGACCACGCGATGACACACGCCGAGCAACGCACGATCGAAGTCAACGGCCGGAGCTATCGCCTCCCTTCGCAACCGACGGTCGTCGTCTGTGTCGACGGCTGCGAGTTTGCTTATCTGGACGCGGCGGTCGCGGCCGGTGTCGCGCCTTTCATCGGCTCGATGCTCGAGGGCGGCGCGGCGTTTCGCGGCGACTGCGTGATCCCGTCGTTCACGAACCCGAACAACCTGTCGATCGTGACCGGCGTGCTGCCGTCCGTGCACGGCATCTGCGGCAACTACTTCTGGGACACCGACGCGAACAACGGCGCGGGCGCGGCGGTGATGATGAACGACCCCGCCTACCTGCGCGCGCCCACGCTGCTCGCGGCCGCCGCCGACGCGGGCGCCGCGGTCGCCGTCGTCACCGCGAAGGACAAACTGCGCGGACTGCTCGGCTGGCAGTTGAAGGGCATCTGCTTTTCGGCGGAGAAAGCCGACAAGGTGACGGTCGAGGAAAACGGCATCGACGGTGTGCTCGGTCTGGTCGGTCTGCCGTTGCCGGACGTGTATAGCGCGGGATTGTCGGAATTCGTGTTCGCGGCCGGCGTGCGGCTCGCGCAGACGCGCAAGCTCGACCTGATGTATCTGTCGACGACCGACTATATCCAGCACAAATGGGCGCCCGGCACTGAAGGCGCGAACGCGTTCTACGCGATGATGGACGGCTATCTCGCGAAGCTCGACGCGCTCGGCTGGGTGATCGGCCTTACCGCCGACCACGGCATGAACGCGAAGCACGATCCGCGAACCGGCGAGCCGAACGTGATCTATCTGCAGGACTTGCTCGACGACTGGCTCGGCGCATCGACGACGCGCGTGATTCTGCCGATCACCGATCCGTACGTCGTGCATCATGGCGCGCTGGGTTCGTTCGCGACCGTCTATCTGCCGCGCGAGCTCGATGCCGCGTCGGTGATTGCGCGGATCGGCCGCCTGCCGGGAATCGAAGTCGTGCTCGACCGCAACGCAGCGTGCGCGCGCTTCGGGTTGCCGGAGGATCGCATCGGCGATCTGGTCGTGATCGGCACGAAGCATGTCGTGCTCGGCACGCGGCGCGACGAGCACGACCTGTCCGGCCTCACCGTGCCGCTGCGCTCGCATGGCGGGATTTCCGAGCAGGAAGTGCCGCTGCTGTTCAACCGGCGCGTTCAGCCAACGGCCAGCGGCAACGAAGGCAAGCGGCTGCGCAACTTCGATATCTTCGACGTCGCGCTCAATCGCGTGTCGACATCATGAACCCGGTGCTGCGGGACCATCCGGCGTTCCGCGTAGAAGCGCTGCGGCTGCGCGGCGAGCGCGCGACGCGCGCCCGCACGCTCGACGTATTCGATCCCTATACCGGCATGCGTGTCGGCACCGTGCCGCTCGCCAGCATCGACGATGTGCGCGCCGCACTCGACTATGCGCTCGCGTATCGGCCGACGCTGTCGCGCTACGAGCGTTCGCAGATTCTGGAGCGCACGGCGGTGCTGCTGCGCGAGCGCATCGAACAGGCGTCGGATCTGATCTCGCTGGAGTCGGGGCTGTCGAAGCAGGATTCGCGCTACGAGATCGGTCGCGTCGCCGACGTGTTCCGCTTTGCGTCATTCGAGGCGTTGCGCGACGACGGTCAGAGTTTCTCGTGCGATCTGACGCCGCATGGCAAAAAGCGTCGGGTGTTCTCGCAGCGCGAGCCGCTTGCGGGCGTGATCGTCGCGATCACGCCGTTCAATCATCCGATGAACCAGGTCGCGCACAAGGTCGCGCCGGCCATCGCGACGAATAATCGCGTGGTGGTGAAGCCGTCGGAGAAGGTGCCGCTGTCGGCGCTTTATCTGGCCGATCTCCTGTATGAGGCGGGGCTGCCCGCGCCGATGCTGCAGGTGCTGACTGGCGATCCGCGCGAAATCGCCGACGAGTTGATTACGCACGCGTCGGTCGACCTCGTTACGTTTACCGGCGGTGTCGCGATCGGCAAATACATCGCGGCGAAGGCCGGGTATCGGCGCGTCGTGCTGGAGCTGGGCGGCAACGACCCGCTGATCGTGCTCGACGACGCCGATCTTGAGCGTGCGGCGACGCTCGCGGTGCAAGGCTCGTACAAGAACTCGGGGCAGCGCTGCACGGCGATCAAGCGGATGCTCGTGCAACAGCGCGTCGCGGCGGAGTTCACGGAGCGGGTCGTCGAGAAGACGCGCGCGTGGACCTTCGGTGATCCGTTCGATGCGTCGAAGCAGATGGGCACCGTGATCGACGCCGCCGCCGCGCAGCTGTTCGAGGCGCGCGTGAACGAGGCGGTGGCCGCGGGCGCGCGCTTGCGCATTGGCAACGAGCGCAGCGGCGCCCTGTATGCGCCGACCGTGCTCGACAACGTCGATCCGTCGATGACGCTCGTGCGCGAGGAAACCTTCGGGCCGGTGTCGCCTATCATCGCGTTCGATACTCTCGACGACGCGATCCGCATCAGCAACGGGACGCCGTTCGGGCTGTCGTCGGGCTTGTGTACGAACCGGCAGGACGCGATCACGCGTTTCATTAACGAGCTGCGCGTGGGGACCGTCAACGTGTGGGAAGTGCCTGGCTACCGGATCGAGCTGACGCCATTTGGCGGCATCAAGGATTCCGGGCTTGGTTACAAGGAAGGCGTTCAGGAAGCGATGAAGAGCTTTACCAATCTGAAGACGTTTTCATTACCTTGGGAGTGACCCGTGGCATTGAGTCTCGACGATATCCGTGTGCTTTTCGAGCGGCACGGCAGCCTCGCGTATAGCGGCGAGCCGGTGACGCAGCTCGAGCACGCGTTGCAGAGCGGCGCGCTGGCCGAGGCGGAAGGCGCGAGCGACGAACTGGTCGCCGCGGCGTTTTTGCACGACCTCGGACATCTGCTGAACTTGCAAGGGGAGACGCCGACGGAACGGGGTGTCGACGATCTGCATCAGTATTTCGCCTTGCCGTTTTTGCGACCGGTGTTGTCGGATGCGGTGCTGGAGCCGATTCGTCTGCACGTCGACGCAAAGCGGTGCCTATGCGCGATCGACGCCACGTATTTCGGCCAGCTTTCCGCCGATTCGGTGCGAAGCTTGCAGTTGCAGGGCGGGATCTTTAGCAGGGAAGAGGCGCAGGCATTTACGCAGAAGCCGTACGCGGAAGACGCGATGCGTTTGCGCCGATGGGACGATCGCGCGAAAGAGAGGGATCGCGCGACGCCGGGGGTCGACCACTTTTTGGCCGTCGTCGAACGGGCGATGCGCACGCATGCGACTGCGTGAGTCGAGGTGTTTTTGGGGCGCGGCAGGTTGCACTTGGAGCGTCAAAATATCGCTTGCAAGTCGCGATGGCGGCGACTAGAATTCCGCTCTTTCGTGCTCCGGACGCCGGGGCGCGGAGAGGCGGGAAGCCTTTGTTGGCGAGGGCTTCAGCGGCGTGGGCAGGTTAAGCAAGTGATAAAAACCTGTTGACGATCCGGTGAAAGTTCTCCATAATCTCGCTTCTCTGCTGCAGACGCAGCGACGCAAACGAAGCAGTGCCGGGTGGTAGTAGTTCAGGCGCTGCGGGTTGGGCGGATCGATCTTTAAAAACTAACAGCCGATAAGTGTGGGCGCTTGATGCGGAATGCGGCGGCGGATCCGGATGGATCTGCTGCAAGGCAAAAGTATCAGAAGCCTCACACAGTATTAGAGGAAGGTTGGTCTGTCGAAAGACGGATTGATCATCGTCAGTACGTTGAGTGAGCGACCGGTTCGTCAGCAGGAAACTGCGGAACCGAAAACAGTAACAGGTTTGAACTGAAGAGTTTGATCCTGGCTCAGATTGAACGCTGGCGGCATGCCTTACACATGCAAGTCGAACGGCAGCACGGACTTCGGTCTGGTGGCGAGTGGCGAACGGGTGAGTAATACATCGGAACGTGTCCTGGAGTGGGGGATAGCCCGGCGAAAGCCGGATTAATACCGCATACGCTCTGTGGAGGAAAGCGGGGGATCGCAAGACCTCGCGCTCAAGGGGCGGCCGATGGCAGATTAGGTAGTTGGTGGGGTAAAGGCCTACCAAGCCGACGATCTGTAGCTGGTCTGAGAGGACGACCAGCCACACTGGGACTGAGACACGGCCCAGACTCCTACGGGAGGCAGCAGTGGGGAATTTTGGACAATGGGCGCAAGCCTGATCCAGCAATGCCGCGTGTGTGAAGAAGGCCTTCGGGTTGTAAAGCACTTTTGTCCGGAAAGAAAACCTCGTGGCTAATATCCGTGAGGGATGACGGTACCGGAAGAATAAGCACCGGCTAACTACGTGCCAGCAGCCGCGGTAATACGTAGGGTGCGAGCGTTAATCGGAATTACTGGGCGTAAAGCGTGCGCAGGCGGTGCTGTAAGACCGATGTGAAATCCCCGGGCTTAACCTGGGAACTGCATTGGTGACTGCAGCGCTGGAGTATGGCAGAGGGGGGTGGAATTCCACGTGTAGCAGTGAAATGCGTAGAGATGTGGAGGAACACCGATGGCGAAGGCAGCCCCCTGGGCCAATACTGACGCTCATGCACGAAAGCGTGGGGAGCAAACAGGATTAGATACCCTGGTAGTCCACGCCCTAAACGATGTCAACTGGTTGTCGGGCCTTCATTGGCTTGGTAACGTAGCTAACGCGTGAAGTTGACCGCCTGGGGAGTACGGTCGCAAGATTAAAACTCAAAGGAATTGACGGGGACCCGCACAAGCGGTGGATGATGTGGATTAATTCGATGCAACGCGAAAAACCTTACCTACCCTTGACATGGATGGAATCCTGGTGAGAGCCGGGAGTGCCCGAAAGGGAGCCATCACACAGGTGCTGCATGGCTGTCGTCAGCTCGTGTCGTGAGATGTTGGGTTAAGTCCCGCAACGAGCGCAACCCTTGTCCCTAGTTGCTACGCAAGAGCACTCCAGGGAGACTGCCGGTGACAAACCGGAGGAAGGTGGGGATGACGTCAAGTCCTCATGGCCCTTATGGGTAGGGCTTCACACGTCATACAATGGTCGGAACAGAGGGTTGCCAAGCCGCGAGGTGGAGCCAATCCCAGAAAACCGATCGTAGTCCGGATCGCACTCTGCAACTCGAGTGCGTGAAGCTGGAATCGCTAGTAATCGCGGATCAGCATGCCGCGGTGAATACGTTCCCGGGTCTTGTACACACCGCCCGTCACACCATGGGAGTGGGTTTTACCAGAAGTGGCTAGTCTAACCGCAAGGAGGACGGTCACCACGGTAGGATTCATGACTGGGGTGAAGTCGTAACAAGGTAGCCGTATCGGAAGGTGCGGCTGGATCACCTCCTTTCCAGAGCTTGCATTGCTGCGCAAGCGCTCACGCTTATCGGCTGTGGTTTAGAGAAGCAACGCAGACAGAC